>JABCZK010000005.1 GCA_013289695.1 Acidobacteriota bacterium | reverse complement strand
CCAAAAAGTGGAAGTAGCAAACAGGAGCAGGTCAATAAGTTAGATGGTAGGCCCGTGCGGGCTCGAACCGCAGACCTCCACCGTGTCAAGGTGGCGCTCTAGCCAACTGAGCTACGGGCCTACTGACTGCTCACAATATTAACACAGCGGCGGCGCACCGCTCGCCCGTCGCAGCTACTGGTTCTTGATCACTTCGCCGCCCTTCATCACGAAGCGCACATTTTCCAGCACGCGCACATTCACCAGCGGATCGCCCTGCACGGCTACGATGTCCGCAAATTTCCCAGTCTCGAGCGTCCCCACACGGTCGGACCATCCGATCAAATCCGCCGCATTCACCGTCGCGGCCTGAATGGATTGCAGCGGCGTCAGCCCCATCGAGACCATTTTGCCGAACTCGTGGGCGTTCAATCCGTGCGGATACACCGCCGCGTCCGTGCCAAACGCCACCTTCACTCCTTCTTGGAACGCATGCGAGATATTTTTTTGCGCGATGGGCAGCACCAGCTTCGCCTTCTCGATCATGCTTGGCGTCAATCCCAGAGTCTGCAGATTTTCCGTCAGCCAGTCTTCCAGGTACACCGTCGGGACCAGGTACGTCCCGTGCTGCTTCATCAATGCAATATCCTCGTCATTGATATAGCTGCCGTGCTCGATCGAATCCACTCCCGCCAGCACTGCGAATTTGATCCCCGTCGCGCCGTGCGCGTGCGCCGCCACCTTGCGTCCCAATCCGTGCGCCGTGTCCACGATCGCCTTCATTTCTTCGGGGCTGTACTGCGCGAGCGCCGGATTATCGCCTTCGGACAGCACGCCTCCCGTGGCCATGAACTTGATCACGTCCGCGCCGTATTTGATGTCCTCGCGCACTTTCAACGTCACGCCATCCACG
The DNA here is from genome assembly GCA_013289695.1 of Acidobacteriota bacterium. GTDB lineage: Bacteria > Acidobacteriota > Terriglobia > Acidiferrales > UBA7541 > Palsa-295. The sequence continues at coordinate 171,221 of JABCZK010000005.1, read as the reverse complement.
CCGTCGGCAACGCCATCGTCCGACCAATGATATTGCGGCGCGAGAAAATTGTTGTCCGCGTGGCCGCCCGTAATTCCCAGCGCCGGGCCGGACACCAACATGCGCGGGCCTGGCACGTCGCCGGCCTTGATCGCGTCACGCAGCGCGATGTCGGAGTATCCGTTTGCTCCCACGTTGCGCACCGTCGTGAATCCAGCCTCCAAAGTCACGCGAGCGTTGCGTGCGCCCGTCAGCGCCTGCCGCGGATAGGACGCGTGCAAGCCAGCCGGGCCGGAATCGTATGGCGTCATGGTCAAGTGCGTGTGGCAATCAATCAGGCCGGGCAGCACCGTCGCACTCGAGAGGTCAATCATCTTCGTCCCGGCGGGCAACTGGCCGGAAATTTCCGCCGTCTTTCCGATGGCCTTGATCCGGTCGCCCTCGATCCAGATCGTCTGATCGCTCAGATAATTTCCCGTGCGCACATCCAGCACTTTTCCCGCGTGGATCGCAATTTCCGCGGGCGCCGCGTTCCTCGCCGTTTGCGCAGCGCTCGCCCACGCCATGCTCGATACTAGGACAGCCAGAATTCCCAGACGCTTCATTCCCGTACCTCCCGATTTCATGACGAATCTCGCAGCGCGTGGGATTGTATCCTTCCCGCGCGAAGTTGTCCGGCAGAAATTTGCTTCCTCGCGGCATCCTGCTACAGCAATCGCTCGCGCTGGAAATCCATTGCAATTATTTTCATGCAATGCTTGACAGGCGCGGCGGATGCTGTATGATTATGCAGTGTTATGCATAAATGTGCATAAGCAAACATGGGCGCTCATAAAAAATTCCGGCAGGGCCAGATCCTGAAGCTCCTCACCGGCGAAGCAGTCGCCAGTCAGGATGATCTGCGCCGCCAGCTCATTCATTTGGGCGTGCGCGTCACGCAAGCCACCCTCTCGCGCGACCTGCGCGAGCTGCGCCTGGTGAAAACGGTCGATGGCTACAAACCTCTCGCCGCGGCGAAATCTGACGAATCGTCGCCAGTCCCCGCTCTGGCGCGTGCGTTGAAAGAGTTTTTGCTCGATATCCGTCCCGCGCAGAATATGCTCGTGCTGAAAACTCCCCCCGGCGGCGCGCAGCCTCTCGCTGCCGCGGTGGACTCCGAGCATTGGAAAGAAGTTGCCGGCACTCTCGCCGGTGACGACACCGTTCTGATCATCGCTCCGTCGCGCACTGCTCGCGGCGCCATCCAAAAACGCGTGGAGGAAATGCTCCGATGAACGACCCTTTACGGGTCGCCGTCGTCGGAGCAACGGGCTACGCAGGATTTGAGCTGGCCCGCCTCCTTCTTCGACACCCAAAAATAGAAAAGCCGGTTTTCTATCTCCGCGAAGGCCACGCCGGCGTCCGCTGCCTTACAGAGTTGTACCCGCAGCTGCGCGGATGGGGCGAAGCTCCCTGCAAACTGCTTTCCGTGGAAGCCATTGCCGCCAGCGGCGCGCAGGTTGTATTTCTTTCGACGCCTCACGAAGCATCGCTCGAAATCGTGCCCGCGCTGCTCGCGGCGAATCCTGCTCTGCGCATCGTGGACCTCAGCGGCGCATATCGTTTTCGCGATGCGCAAACTTTCGCGCATTGGTACAAGCTAGCTGCGCCGGATTCTGCAGCGCTTGCCGAATCCGTTTACGGTTTGCCGGAACTTTACGCCGACGCTCTTCCCGCGGCGCGCCTCGTCGCCAATCCCGGCTGCTATCCCACCTCGGTGATTCTGGGGCTGCGGCCGCTCGTAAAAGCAGGCTGGATCGACACTGCGCGCGGAATCGTCTGCGATTGCAAATCCGGCGTCAGCGGCGCAGGCAAGGAACCGAAGCGCGAAACCCATTTCGTCGAAGTGAATGAAAATTTTCGCGCCTACGGGCTGTTCACGCACCGGCACACGCCGGAAATCACAGAACACAGCGGCCTCGCGCCGGAAAATTTCATATTCAGCACGCACCTGCTTCCGGTCGAGCGCGGGATTCTTTCTACCTTATATATGTGGCTGAATCCCGCTCGTCGGGCAGATGAAATCGAAGCGCTCTATCGCGAGTTCTTCGCAACGCGGCCTTTGGTCCGAATTCTCCCGCACGGACGCTTGCCGGAACTGCAGCATGTAACCCATACCAATTTCTGCGACATCGGATTCGCGCTCGACCCCTCGGGCGAACGGCTCGTCGTCGTCTCTTGCCTCGACAATCTGGGCAAAGGTGCGGCAGGCCAGGCAGTTCAAAACATGAACCGGATGTGGGGCTACCCGGAAACGGCAGGTTTACTATGAGACTGGTTATCAAAATTGCGGGCGCGCTTCTCGAAAATGAAGAAACCGTGCAGGCCATCGCGCGGCAAATCACCGAGCTCGCGCGCGCCGGCCACGAATTGCTGGTGATTCACGGCGGCGGAAAAATTTTCACGGCAACTCTCACGCGCATGGGCATCACCAGCCGCTTCGTCAGCGGCTTGCGCGTCACGGATCGCGAAACGCGCGACGCAGCCGTGATGGTATTCGGCGGCCTGCTCAACAAGCGCCTGGCAGGCGCGATTTCCCTCGCCGGACAGCCCGCCGTCGGCATCAGCGCTTCCGATGCGGCGTGTTTTCTCGCCGAGCCGATGCAGCTCGATGAACGCGAGGGCAGCCTTGGTTTCGTCGGCTATCTCACCGAGGTCAATGTGGATTTTCTGCGCTCCCTGTGGCGTTCCGGCATCGTCCCGGTCGCTTCGTGCCTCGGCCTGGGCGCCGATGGCGAGCTTTACAACATTAACGCGGACCACATGGCCGCAGCCGCCGCGGAATTCATCCGCGCCGATCGCCTGATCTTTCTCACCGACGTCGCCGGCGTTCTCGACGGCCAAAAAGTTCTGCGTGCCGTGCGCGGCGGCGAAATCGAGCAGCTTATCCGCCAGAACAAGGTTTCCGGCGGCATGATCCTGAAACTCGAAGCCGCCAAACGCGCGCTTTCAGGAGGCGTCTCCGAAGTGCGCATCGTCGGCGGCACTGTTTCCCGCGCGCTGGTCTCTGCCGTGCAAGGCACACGTTGCCCCGGCACGCGCGTTCTGCCCATCGTTCATGAGGCCGCGAAAGCCGCCCACGGAGCCCCGTGTTGAGAACGTCGAAAATGGCGGGAAAAAGAAATTCGGCGAAAGCGAAGCCGCTCGCTCCGGCGCAGATCCGCGGAGCGGAAGCGCGCTACCTGATGAACACCTACCGGCGGCCTCCGGTAGTGTTCACGCACGGCCGCGGCTGCCGTCTCTACGATTCGCAAGGCCGCGAATATCTCGATTTTCTCGGCGGCATCGCCGTCAATGCGCTCGGCCATGCCCATCCGCGCCTGGTGCGCGTGATTCGCCGCGAAGCCGGCCGCGCCATCCATCTTTCGAATCTCTTCCAGAATCCCTATCAAGCGCCGCTCGCCCGCAAACTCGTCGAGTGGTCAGGCCTCGACCGCGTTTTCTTCACCAATAGCGGCACCGAAGCGATTGACGGCGCGCTGAAGCTCGCCCGCGCCTATGCTCACGCCCAATCAAAAACTACCGGTGCCGCGCCGAAAACTCGCATCCTCGCGCTGGAAAATTCCTTTCACGGACGCACGTTCGGCGCGCTTTCCATCACCTATCCCACCAAGTATCGCGAGCCGTTCGCGCCGCTAGTTCCTGGCGTCGAATTCGTGCGCTTCAACGATGTCGCCGATCTCGAAGCCAAATTCGACGACACCATCTGCGCGCTGGTGCTTGAAAGCATCCAAGGTGAAGGCGGCATTTTCCCCGTGAGCGAAGCTTTCTGGCAACGCGCGCGTGCCCTGACGACGCAACACGACGCCGGGCTGATCGCCGATGAAATTCAATGCGGCCTGGGCCGCACCGGGCGCCCCTTCGCGTACCAGAAATTCACGTCGCGCCCGGACATCCTCGCGGTGGCGAAACCTCTCGCCGGCGGCTTGCCGCTCGGCGCCATCATCGCCAACGAAAAATTCGCATCCGCGTTCGTCCCCGGAATGCACGGCACCACTTTCGGCGGCGGTCCGCTCATCTGCGCCGTCGCACTGGAATTCCTGAACGTCGTCGAAGATTCGAAGCTGCTCGCCAACATTCGCGAACGCGGCGCCGAGCTGCGCCAGGGCATCGAAAAGCTTGCCACCAAGTTCGATTTTATCCGCGAAGTACGCGGTGAAGGCCTAATCCTGGGCGTTGATCTCTCGATCGACGGAGCCGCGATCGTCAGCCAAGCCCTGCGCGGCGGCTTGCTCATCAATTGCACGCACGAACATATCCTGCGCCTGCTGCCGCCGTTCATCATCCGGCGCAAGGACGTCGAGGAATTTCTCTCTAAGCTCGAAAAGGCCCTGAAACAAGCAACAAAACCCAGCTCCACCCAAAATGCAAAATCGAAAGCGCAGCCGATGGCCCTGGCTGCCGCGAGGTAAATGTAAACATGAACACCACTGCTGCCGCCGCACATGTCGCTCTGACCAGCGACCTTCTTACCGGAATGGAATGGAGCCCCGCGCAGGTCCGCAGCTTCCTGCATCTCGCTGCGGACGTAAAAGCGCATCCCGACCGTTACCGCGGCGCGCTCGCCGGCCGGTTCTTCGCGCTGATTTTCGAAAAGCCCTCGCTGCGCACCCGCGTCACTTTCGAAGTCGGCATCGCCAGCCTAGGCGGCTCTTCCGTATTCCTCGATCACACCGTCACGCATCTCGGCGAGCGCGAATCCATCCCGGACGTCGCGAAAAGCCTGGAGCGGTGGGTCACCGGCATCGTCGCGCGCGTCTTCAAGCAGGAATCGCTCGACCTGCTGGCCGTCAATGCAGGCGTTCCGGTTATCAACGCGCTTTCCGATCTCTATCATCCCTGCCAGGCGTTCGCCGATTTCTTCACGCTCGAAGAACGCTTCGGAAATCTGCGCGGCCTGAAAGTCGCGTACGTCGGCGATGGCAATAACACCTGTCACTCGCTGCTCAGCATCGGCGCGCGCACGGGCGCGCATGTTCGCGTCGCCACGCCCGCGGGCTACGAGCCTGATCCGAATATCGTCGCCGAAGCCAAGCGCGTAGTGCGCGAAACTCGCGGCAAAATCGAAATCCACCGCTCGCCCGCCGAAGCAGTCGCCGGCGCGCAAGCGATTTACACCGACACCTGGACCAGCATGGGCCAGGAACAGGAAGCTGCCGCGCGCGACTCCGCTTTTGCCGGCTACCAGGTCAACGACGCACTGTTCGCCCACGCCGCGCCCGACGCAATCTTCATGCACTGCCTTCCGGCCCACCGCGGCTCGGAAGTCAGCGAAGCCGTGATGGATTCGCCGCGCTCGATCGTTTTCGAGCAGGCCGAAAATCGCCTGCACGTGCAGAAAGCGATTTTGCTGACGCTGCTCAATTAATTTCGCCGCCAAACTAAGGAGAACGCATTGCCCAAGAAAATTGTGCTCGCATATTCAGGAGGCTTGGATACCTCCATCATTATTCCCTGGCTCAAGCAGACCTACCCAGGCTGCGAAGTGATCGCGATGATCGGCGATCTTGGCCAGCAGGAAGATTTGGAAGCAGCGCGAAAAAAAGCTCTGGCCACGGGCGCCAGCTCCGCCTACGTCGAAGATCTCCGCGAGGAATTCATCACCGGTTACATCTGGCCCACGCTGCGCGCGGGAGCCGTGTACGAACACAAATATCTCCTCGGTACCTCATTCGCGCGCCCGCTTCTCGCGCAGCGCCAGGTGCAGCTCGCCAAGGAACTCGGCGCCGATGCCGTCGCGCACGGCTGCACCGGAAAAGGCAACGATCAAGTCCGTTTCGAGCTGGCCGCCAAAGCCCTCGCGCCGGAATTGCAAATCATCGCGCCGTGGCGCGAATGGAATATCGTCTCGCGCGAAGAAGCCATCGCCTACGCGCAGGCGCACAATATTCCCGTCGAGCAGAGCAAGAAGAATATTTACAGCCGCGACCGCAACATCTGGCACCTCAGCCACGAAGGCGGCGTGCTCGAAGATCCTGCGAACGCGCCCGACGAAGCGATGTGGCAATGGATCACTTCACCTGTGAATGCGCCCGCGCAGACCACCACAGTGGAAATCGGTTTCGCGGGCGGCACTCCGGTCTCCGTCAACGGAAAAAATCTCGCGCCGGTCGCGTTGCTCGACCAACTGAACGAAATCGCCGCAGCCAATGGCGTCGGCCGCATGGACATCGTCGAAAATCGCCTGGTCGGCATCAAATCCCGCGGCGCGTATGAAACTCCGGGCGGAACCTTGCTCGTCACCGCGCATCGCGAACTCGAATCGCTCGCGCTCGACCGCGAAACCGCACACTACCAGCAGCTCCTGTCACTGCGCTACGCCGAAATGGTTTATTACGGCATGTGGTTCACGCCGCTGCGCGAAGCCCTCGATGCGTTTTTCACAAGCGCCCAGCGCCGCGTCACCGGCTCGGTCTCGCTCACGCTCTGCAAAGGCATCGTAAACGTCGCCTCGCGCCACTCGCCCTATTCGCTGTACCGCACCAATCTCGCGAGTTTCACCATGACCGGTTACAACCCCAAAGACGCGGAAGGCTTCATCAATCTTTTCGCGCTGCCCATCACTGTGCCGCAGGAACCGGCCTTGACCGAAGCAAAGAAAGTTCCGCAGAAGGCCAACGCCTGATGACTGCTCCCCGCGAACAGAAGATGTGGGGCGGCCGCTTCGAACGCGGCCCCGACGCGTCTTTCTACGAATTCGAGCGCTCCTGGAGCTTCGATCGCCGCATGCTCCCGCAGGAACTCGCGCTCGATCGCGCCTGGGCGCGCGCCATCGTCGCCGCGGGAATTCTCACTGAGGAAGAAAGCCAGAAGATTGCCACGGCGCTCGGCGAAATCGCGTTGCGCGCGCAGTCCGATGCGGCGTGGCTTGCCGCTTCAGCAGCCGAAGACGTTCATCATTTCGTCGAATCCGCGCTGATTGAAAAGCTCGGCGCGCTCGGCGCGAAGCTGCACACCGGCCGCAGCCGCAATGAAATGGTCGCCACCGAATTTCGCATGTATGTGCGCGAAGCCGCGCAAGACCTCCGCCGTGCGCTCGCTTCCCTCGAACGCGCCATCGCGGCGCAAGCCGAGAGCAATCTGCAAACTCCCATGCCCGGCACGACGCACATGCAGCATGCGCAGCCGATTCTGCTCTCGCATTGGCTTTTGGCGCACGGCGAAGCATTCCATCGCGACGCCGAACGCCTCGCCGCGGCCGCAGCGCGCGCCGACGATTGCCCGCTCGGCTCCGGCGCCCTCGCCGGCTGCGCTTTTCCGCTCGACCGCAATGCTCTCGCGCGCGATCTGGGATTTTCCCGCACCACCGCCAACAGCCTGGACGCGGTCAGCGACCGCGATTTCGCCCTCGAATTTCTTTTCGCGCTCTCCACTCTCGCCATGCATCTCTCGCGCCTGGCCGAAGATTTTGTGTTCTTCGCGTCGCCCGAATTCGCTTTCATCGAACTCCCTGACGAATTTTCCACCGGCAGCAGTCTGATGCCGCAGAAAAAAAATCCCGACGCCTGGGAATTGATTCGCGGCAAGACCGGCCGCATCTACGGCTCGCTCGTCGCATTGCTCACCACGTGCAAAGGGCTGCCTTCCAGCTACCAGCGCGATTTGCAGGAAGATAAAGAACCGCTCTTCGCGGCGCACGATCAGGCGCTCTCCATGATCCAGATCGCCGCCGCCACTCTCGCGGCCACCGGTTTCCGCGCCGACCGCCTCTGCCAGGCGGCGCAAGATCCCGCGCTCGTCGCCACGGAAGTCGCGGATTATCTCGTCACTTTCGGCGTCCCCTTTCGCGAGGCCCACGAAATCGTCGGAAAAGTCCTGCGCGCCGCCGAACAGGAAGGAATCTCCATCCGCGCAATGCCGCTCGAACGGCTAAGAGAGTTCTCCCCGGCGTTTGGGCCGAGCCTCGCCACGGTGCTCACGCTCGAATCTGCTTTGGCTCGCCGCGCCACTCGCGGTGGCACTGCTCCGGGCGCCGTCCGCTCCGCTCTTCAGGATTTCAAAGCGCGTCTCGCCAAGCTCGAGGAAAATCCATGAGAATGCGTCGCGCGAAAATTTCAGACACCCCTGCGATTCACGCGCTCGTCGCGCATTATGCCGCGCAGGGCTTCCTGCTTCCCCGCGCCGCGGAAGAAATTCGCGCCAACATCGGCCATTTCATCGTCCAGGCAGATGGTCATCGCGTCGTCAGCTGCCTTTCCCTCGAAAGTTACGGCGCCGACCTCGCTGAAATCCGCTCCATCGCCGTGGACCCCGAAAATCGCGGCCGAGGACTCGGCGCGCGCCTGATCGCCTCTGCTCTAGCAGAAGCTCGCCGCCGCGGAATCGCGCGGGTTTTTGCCGTTACTCACGCTCCGCAATTTTTCGAACGCCAAGGTTTTACCGCGGCCGCGCGCCAATCCCTCACCGAAAAAATCGAACGTGATTGCCGCACCTGCTCGCAGCAGCGCACCTGCAAACTCGTTGCCGTGATCGCCACGGTAATTCCCGAACGCGTCTTGTTGCCCATCCTCTCCGAGTCCGCCGCCCCGGTTCCGGCCTGCTAATCGACAAACTCATGACCACGCGCCTATCCAATGCCGACATCCCGCAAGGATTCACATTCGCCGCCACTCACTGCGGCCTGAAAAAATCCAAACTCGATTTGGCCATACTCATCAGCGAGACGCCCGCGTCCGCCGCCGCCGTCTTCACCACCAATCGCGTGAAAGCAGCGCCGGTGATCGCCTCGCAATTGCATCTGCGGCAATCAGCACATCGCATGCGCGGCGTGATCGTCAATTCCGGCAATGCCAATTGCTGCACCGGCTCCGAAGGCCTTTCCGCCGCGGCCACCACGGCGCTGAAGCTCGCGCGCGAACTGGGCCGGCTGCACCCTTCGCAAATTCTGGTGTGCTCCACCGGCGTGATCGGCGCGCCGCTACGCTGGCAAAAAATCGTCAACGCAATCCCGCGCCTGGTCCGCGCCCGCCATCGCATGGCCAAGTCCTTCGCGGAATTTACCCGCGCCATCATGACCACGGACACGCGTCCCAAATGGGCTGCTGCAAAATGCCGCATCGGCGGCCAGCAAGTTCGCATTCTGGGCTGCAGCAAAGGCGCGGGGATGATTCAGCCCAACATGGCCACGATGCTCGGCTTTCTCGCGACCGATGCCGGCATTTCTCCCAAGCTGCTCGCGCGCGCCTTACGCGCCGTCGTCGAGCGGACCTTCAACGCCATTACCGTGGACGGAGACACTTCGACCAACGACACCGTCACACTGCTGGCCAACGGCGCATCCGGCGCCCCCCAAATCACAAGCCCCAATGATGACTGGAAGAAATTCGGCGCCGCGCTGGAACTCGTCTGCCAATCCCTCGCCCTGCAAATCGTCGCCGATGGCGAAGGCGCCCGCCACGTAATCGAAATAGAAGTTCGCGGCGCCCCCACCGATCGCGCCGCGAAGCAAATCGCGCTCACCATCGCGAATTCGCCCCTGGTGAAAACCGCCATCGCCGGCGCAGATCCCAACTGGGGCCGCATCCTCGCCGCCGCCGGCCGCTCCGGCATCGCGTTCGATTTCGAGCGCACGGATATTTCCCTCGCCGGAGTGAAAGTCTGCCGCCGCGGCCGCGAAAATCCCTTCGACGAACGCGCCGCGCATCGCAAAATGCTCGCGAAATACGTTCCCATCGTCGTCTCGCTGCATTCCGGCGACGGCCGCGCGCGCGTCTGGACCTGCGATTTCACCGCTGAGTACGTTCACATCAACGCCAGCTATCGCACCTAGCCCGCGCAGCCCGCTTCCCAGCCGCTGTTGTTGACTGCCGAAGCCTATTGCAGCAAGATGCTCCTGAGCAACTGGAGCGCTCGCTTCAGCCGGCTGTGGTCAGGGGTAGCTGGCCGCGCGGCCGATTTCCTGTCTCTTCAGCCTCGTGTTTTGCGCCCGCGCACGTGCCGGACGCAAAGGGAGAACGACCGTGAAGAAATTGTATGTGGGTAATCTGTCGTTCAAGGCCACCGAAGAGCAGATAGCGGCGTTGTTTTCGGAAATTGGTGTGCAGCCTGATTCGCTCACGCTTTTGCGCGATCGTTTCACGGGACAGCCGCGCGGTTTCGGTTTCGCCGAAATTGGCAACGACGCCGAAGCGGACAAAGCGATCGAAGCGCTCAACGGCAAGGATTTTCTGGGCCGCGCGCTCGTGGTCAACGAAGCGCGTCCCCAGCGTGAAGGCGGCGGTGCCGGCGGCGGACGTGGAGGCCACGCTGGTGGGGGCGGTGGTGGAGGACGCGGCGGTCACGGCGGCGGAGGTGGTGGCGGCGGTCGTGGAGGACGCGGCGGCGGTTACGGTGGTGGCGGCGGAGGTGGCGGCCGCGATCGCTAATTCACTCCGATAATATCTGATTCCGGTTCGACGGGCGCGCATACCTTGCGCGCCCGTTGTCGTCTCAGGCGCGCCGGCTCGTCGTGCGAGCCTGCTGGCAGGGTCGCAGGACATCTCGCCGGCTCATTTTTTTTCAAAAACCGCCGAACACACATCTATGCGATGGCCTTACGTTCCTGCGCCAAAGCGCGCCGTATCGGCGTTTCCACTTCTGTGATCTCGCCGCCCTTGTACTCATAGCGCAGCAGCGTCGCGCCACGCACTCCCTGCGCCACCAGAGCGCCAACATCCAACTTGGCTTCCGCCTCCGCCAAATCTTCCGCGGATGCATATAGTGCTGGGTTCTTCGGCAGAAACACCGGGCAGCAATCGTGAAATGGCTCCGACGAAATGTCGTACGTCCCGATCTTTTTCGCCGTCGCGAGAATGTCCATTTTATCCGTGCCGATCAGCGGTCGGAACACCACCAGGCGCGACGCCGCATCCACCGCCACCAGATTCCGCAAAGTCTGTGACGCCACCTGCCCCAAACTATCGCCGGTGATCAGCGCCAAGCTGCGATCTCGCCTGGCCAGCGCTTCCGCAATCCGCAACATCATCCTACGGTAAAGCAGTACGCGATAATCTTCCGGCGCGTAGCGCACAATTTCCCGCTGAATCGCTTCGAACGGCACGCGGTAAAGCTTCGCATGAAATTGATACGGCACTAGCTTGCGTGCCAGCCCGCTCGCCACATGCAACGAAGATTCCCCCGCCTTCGCGCCCGTGCCGTAAAAATGTACGAAGCTCAGATGCGCCCCGCGCTTCATCATGTGGTACGCCGCCACCGCCGAATCGTAGCCGCCGGAGAGCAAGCACATCATTCGCCCCGCCGTGTTCGGCGGCAAACCTCCCGCGCCCTGAATTTTCCGCGCGTAAACCAGCGCCATGCTCTTGGTGATTTCCACGTGACAAGTCATTTCAGGCTGGTTCAATCGCACGCGCACGTTGCGATTTTCCGCGCGCAGTTTTTCCAGCAGGTAGCGCCCGATGATTACTTCGGCCTCCAGGCTCGTCGTCGGAAATCGTTTGTCGCTGCGCTTCGCCCGCACCGCAAACGATTCAAAACGCAGCGGCTCCATCTCTTCCCACGCCGCCTTGCACAATTCTTCCATGTGCCGTTCTACCGCCCGCGCCACTGCGTAGAATGCCACTCCCATCACGCGGTCCAATCGCGCCGCCGCTTCCTCCAGCGACGCTCCATCGCCCAGCCACACCACCATGCGATCGCCCGGCTGCTCGATTCGCTCCACCGGAATTCCCTGCAGCGCGATGCGCAGCGCCGTCTGCAGCTTGCGCAGAAAAAATCTCCGGTTGCGGCCCTTCAGCCACAGCTCGTGATAGTGAACAACGATGATTGGATTACTCATGAAAATTTCACGCGGCGCTCATGCAGTATGGTCTTCCACAAAGTATAACACCCCGCTGCCGCCCCCGCGGCGGATGACCCGGGCTGCGTTGGATTCATTCCGGTCGGACGTGTTTTCCGAGGCCGGTACGCGCGCGTACAATCCGCCGATAACTTTATGGATACAGCAAATGTTCGCACGCGACATTCCACTACTTATGGGGTTATTATCGGCACCGCTCCCGTCCCTGGAGCGGCCCGGTCTGGCCTGGCCCGGTAATTTCCCGGCCATGCCAGAAATGGACAGCAAGCTGGCGCGAAAGTTCATGCTACCCAAATCGCCCGGCGTGCATCCAATTGATCCACCAGGGCAGCAGGGGAGAAAGATATGTGGAATAGACGAGACTGGGACGACTTCTTCTTGATTGTCCGGAAACGGTGGAGCGCGCATCGCCCTCCGCGTCCCGTGGATCTGTCTCACCGCAATCGCTTGGTGCCCACCGAAGGCTACAGCCTCGCCGAACTGGACCAGGCCGGTTTGAGCATCGAACAAGCGGAATATCTCGGTCTGCCCGTGGACGCCGGCCGAGTCGGCTCCTACGGTCCCAACGTCACCACGCTCCGCGAGTTCTACCGCTCCAGCCGCTCGCGTTTCTAATCTAAATCTCCTGACGCGCGTATCCCGGCGTCTTTTCGCACAGCAAAAGCCCACGACCAACCCTGGCCACGGGTGTCGTGTGTCTCCAAAACGTAAAATTTCGCGCTCCGCGACTCGCAGCATCTAAAATCCCGCTATCCCGCGCCCTTCACCCGCGTCTAATCCCGGTTGAAACGGTTTTGCCCGCGCTGACGTATCATCCAAAAGCAACGAAGTGACTTCCAGGAGACTGCTCGATGAAGAAGGCTGCGCTCGCCCTCGCCATCCTTACGATTTCGTTCGCGTCCGCATCGTTCGCGCAAGACGCCAAGCCGCTGCTGCTGCGCCAGCCCACATTGAGCCGCACCGACGTCGCTTTCATGTACGGTAACGACCTCTGGAAAGTCAGCCGCGAAGGCGGCGAAGCCATCCGCCTCACCGCCGGGCCCGGCATCAAGCGCGGCCCCCATTTTTCGCCCGATGGTCAGTGGATCGCTTTCACCGGCGAGTACGACGGCAAGCTGAACGTCTACGTGATTTCCGCGAGCGGCGGCACGCCGCGCCGCGTCACTTTCCATGCCGGCCCGGATATCGTCGCCGGATGGACCCCGGACGGAAAAAATATATTGTTCGCCTCGCCGCGCGATAGCTTCGCCAATAATACCTTGGCTCTGTTCACCGTTCCTGCTGCCGGCGGCTTCCCCACCAACGTTCCGCTCCCCATCGGCTGGGAAGGCTCCTACTCTCCCGACGGCAAATATCTCGCCTATCGCCCCACCCCCATGCCGTTCGGCAATTGGAGCCACTACCGCGGAGGCACCTCCCCGCGCATCTGGATCGCGAATCTGGCCGATTCCAGCATCGTGAAACTCGCGCACGACGATTGGAACGATCTCAATCCGCTTTGGGTCGGCGACACGATTTATTTCCTCTCCGACCGCAACGGCGCCTACACCCTCTTCGCCTACGACACAAAATCCCAGACGGAATCGCAGCTCATCGAAAATACCGGCTTGCCCATTAAATCCGCTGACGCTGGTCCCGGCGCGATCGTGTACGAACAATTCGGCTCGCTCCATCTGTACGATCTTTCTACTCATCACCAGCAAGCGATCCAGGTCCATATCGATCCCGACCTCGTCGAAGTCCGCCCCCATTTCGAAAAAGTCGCCAAGCACATCAACGACGCTGCGATTTCGCCCACCGGCGTGCGCGCCGTCTTCGAAGCCCACGGTGAAATTCTCACCGTCCCCGCCGAAAAGGGCGACATTCGCAATATCACCAATTCTCCGGGCGTGGCTGACCGCGGCCCAGCCTGGTCTCCCGACGGAAAATCCATCGCTTATTTTTCCGACGAATCCGGCGAATACGCGCTGCACCTGCGCGCGCAGAACGGCTTGGGTGAGGTTCGCAAAATCAATCTCGGAAATCCGCCATCCTTTTTCTACGGTCTTACGTGGTCGCCAGACAGCAAAAAAATCGCCTTCACCGACAAGTGGCTCAATCTCTGGTACGTGGATCTGGATAAACCCACGCAGGTCAAAGTGGACACCGATTATTACGATGCCCAAGGCCTCCGTCCCGCGTGGTCTCCCGACAATCGCTGGATTGCCTACACCAAGCTCCTGCCCAGCCATTTCCGCGCCGTCTTTGTCTATTCGCTCGACACCGGAAAATCCACGCAAATCACTGACGGCATGAGCGACGCTCGTTTCGCAGTGTTCGATAAGAACGGCAAATACCTTTATTTCGCCGCCAGCACCAATTCCGGCCCTGCGATTGGCGGCCTGGACATGTCCTCCGACGGTAAGGAAGTCACCCGCAGCGTGTATGTGATGGTTCTTCGCAAGGACCTTCCCTCGCCGCTCGCGCCCGAAAGCGACGAAGAAAAGCCCGCCACGGATAAAAAAGACGCTGACAGTTCCAAGGACACATCCAAATCCGATCAGGACAAGAAGGACGCCGACAAGAAATCGGATCAGGACGCGGATAGCGACAAGGGTAAGGACAAGGGTAAAGACAAAGCTAAGGATAAGGACAAAGACAAGGACAAAGAACCAGTCAAAGTCACGATTGACTTCGACAATATCAGCCAGCGCATCCTTGCTCTACCGCTTCCTGCCAGAAATTATGTAGATCTATCTCCCGGCAAGACCGGCGAGCTTTTCACTCTCGAACTTCCGCCCGCACAGGATTCTCAGGGCCCGCCCAGCCTGGTCTTCGCAAAATTCGATCTCAGCAAACGCAAATCCGAACAAATCATCGCCGGGATCCAGAATGCCTCAGTCTCCTTCAACGGCGAGAAATTTCTCTATCAGCAGGGCGAATCCTGGTTCATCGCCCCCACCGCGGCGGCCGCCAAACCCGGCGAAGGCGCGCTCAAACTCGACGCCATGGAAGTCTGGGTCGAACCTCGCCCCGAGTGGAAGCAGATGTACGACGAAATCTGGCGTATCGAACGCGATTTCTTCTACGACCCGCATCACCACGGCGTGAATTTGCGGGCTCTCGCCAAGGAATATGAGCCCTATCTCGATCGCATCGCCACGCGCGACGATCTCAATTATCTTTTTCAGCAAATGCTCAGTGAGATCAACGTCGGCCACATGTTCGTCGGAGGCGGCGACGTCCCAGAAGTGCAGCCGCTGCAAGTCGGCCTGCTCGGCGCCGACTACAGTATCGAAAACGGCCGCTACCGCTTCGCCCGCGTGTACAACGGAGAAAACTGGAATCCGCAGCTCCACGCGCCGCTCACGCAGCCCGGCGTCAACGTCGTTGCCGGCGAATATCTCCTCGCCGTCAACGGCCGCGAGGTTCGCGCCGAAGAAGACGTTTACAGCTATTTTCAGGAAACCGCCGGCAAGCAGACGGTCCTAAAAGTGGGAGCGCACGCCGACGCCTCCGGCTCGCGCGAAGTCACCGTCGTTCCCGTCCCGGACGAAACCGCTCTGCGCAATCGCGCTTGGATGGAAGACAACCTCCATAAAGTTACTGAACTCAGCGGCGGCAAGCTCGCGTACGTCTATCTTCCCAACACCGGCGCTGGCGGTTTCACCAATTTCAATCGCTACTATTTCGCGCAACTGGGCAAACAGGGCGCCGTCATTGACGAGCGCTTTAACTCCGGAGGCCAGGCTGCCGATTACATCATCCAGTACATGCAGCGAAAAATTTGGAATTACTGGACGGCGCGCGAAGGCGGCGATTATTCCACGCCTCTCAGCGGAATCTACGGCCCCAAGGTGATGATCACCAATGAATTTGCCGGCTCCGGCGGCGACGCGCTGCCCTGGTATTTCCGTCACGTGGGCCTCGGCCAGCTCGTCGGCAAACGCACCTGGGGCGGCCTCGTTGGCATCGGCGGCTACCCCAGCCTGCTCGATGACGGCTTTGTCACCGCTCCCCGCTTCGCCTTTTTCACCACCGAAGGAAACTGGGAAGTGGAAAATCACGGCGTCGCTCCCGACATAGACATCGAAATGGAACCCGCCGCTTGGCGGCAAGGCCACGACACGCAACTCGAAAAAGCCGTCGAAGTAGCCATGCAGGAACTGGCGAAAAATCCGCCCCAGCCAATCAAGCGCCCGGCCTACCCGGATTATTCCAAATATTCCACCGTACACTAGAAGGTCGGCTCAACCGACGACGAGACACGTGCTGCGAATTCGGGATGCGCTAAGGCTGGCAGCAGAGTACGTGCAGGCTCAGGTATTGACTCTGTAGCGGCCACCTTCAGGTGGGCGCCTTTGACTGGGTTTTCCTAGCGGAGCAGTTTAGTGTGCTGCACCGCCCAGCACGCTAATCGCTCGGCAGGGGCGCTGCTCGCTGCGCCCCAGCTCGCCACGACGACAGCCACGTCAGCGCGGCTCGCGCCCGCGGTTTGTTGACGCCAGGACGCCCCTGCTTGCGCGCGCCTCGCAATCACCGCAAATTCACCGCAAATTCGGTTGCAGTCCGCCCGCTAACCCTTTAACGTAATGGCTCCTTGCACCACCCAGGAACTGCATCGTGAAAAAGAAAATCCGCGTCGCCCAATACGGCCTCGGCCCCATCGGTTCTTCCATCGTCCGCCTGATGCGCCAAAAAGATTCGCTCGAAATCATCGGGGCGATCGACAAAGACCCCGCCAAAGCCGGCCGCGATCTAGGCGAAGTCGTCGGCGCGCCTGATGCGCCCTGGAGCGTCGTGGTTTCGCCGGACGCAAGAGCCGTGCGCGAAAAGCCGCTGGACGTAATCGTCCACTCCACCTCTTCCTACCTCACCAGCGTGATGGATCAACTTCTTGAATGCATCTCGGCGGGTTGCTGCATCGTTTCCACCTGCGAAGAACTCGCCTATCCCTTCCGCAAACATCCCGAGCTTTCCCAAAAACTAGACGCCGCGGCAAAAGAAGAAGGCGTCGCGCTCGTCGGCACCGGGGTGAATCCCGGCTTCGTGATGGACAAGCTCGCGCTCACACTCAGCGCCGTCGCGCAGCGCATTGATTGGCTCAGTGCCGTGCGCATCGTGGACGCTTCCAAGCGGCGCCTCCCCCTCCAGAAAAAAATCGGCGCTGGCATGACGCCTGAAGAATTTCACGCGCAGGTCGCTGCCGGCGTCATCAAACATCACGGCCTGCCGGAATCCATCGCCATGGTGGCCGATGGCCTGGGGTTTGCTCTCGACGATATTTCCGAAACCATCGAGCCGGTAATCGCGGATGAGACAATCACGACGGAATTTCTAGCGGTTGCGTCGGGACAAGTCGCCGGCGTGCATCAAATCGCGCGCGGCACCTCCGCCGGCAAAGAGAAAATCTTCATGGAGCTAAAAATGTACGTCGGCGCCCGCCATCCCGCCGACACCGTCGTGCTAAAAGGTGAACCGCACCTCACGCTGACGATCCCCGGCGGCACGCACGGCGACGTCGCCACCGCCGCCGTCGTCGTCAATTCCATCCCCGCAATCCTCGCCGCCAACGCCGGCCTGCGCACCTCGCGCGAACTTCCCCTCACTTTTTTCCCACCCAACGCCAAACCCTGACCTCAACCTGCGCCCTTGCTCCAAAATCGCGCCACCGCCGAGTAATCCGGATCATCCTTCGACGCATCTTTCACCGCGCTGTACGTCCCATACGCAGCAGCGGCCGCCGGCAAACTAACCCCCTGCTGCCGCGCCAGCTCCAATGCCAGCCGCATATCCTTGTGCATCAGCCGCAACGGAAAACTCGCCGCATATTCCTTCTTCAACATCAGCGGCGCTTTCACATCCAGCACTCCAGCTCGCGCCATGCTCGATTGCATCACTTCCACCAACTTCTCGCCCGCCACGCCCGCTGCAGTAGCCAGCGCCAGCGCCTCCGCCAACGCCTCCACCTCCAACGCCAAAATCAAATTCATCGCCAGCTTCACTGTCTGTCCAGCCCCGTTCGGTCCCAGCAAGAAAAATTTCTTCCCCAGCACTTCCAGCACCGGCCGCGCGCGCTCCAGGACCTCCGCCTTCCCGCCAATCATGAACACCAGCTCGCCTTTCTTCGCGCCCCAGTCTCCGCCCGTCACCGGCGCGTCTAGAAAATCCACTCCGCGTTCGCCGCACGCCCCCGCCACCCGTCGCGCCAGCTCCGGCGAAATCGTGCTCGAATCCATATAAATGCTTCCGCGACGCAATCCACCCATCGCACCCTGTGCGCCCCACAACACTTCTTCCAACGCCGGCGGATCGCTCACGATGGAGATCAACACATCCGCGGCCGCCGCTGTCTCGCGCGGATTCGCCGCGAGCTTCGCGCCTTCGCTGACCAAGTCCTGCGCCCGCGCCGCCGTACGATTCCATACCACCAGCGGAAATCCCGCCTTCAGCAGATTGCGCCCCATCGGCTTGCCCATCAGTCCCAGCCCAATCAATCCAACCGTCGCTTTCATTTCGCGCCTCCCAAACCTGGACAAAAATATACCCGCGCGGACACACAAATGCGAATGGACCGTGAGATTTCAGGTTTCTCGAGCGGGTTGCGAAACACGAGGCGGGAACTTCTCCGGCGGCGACGTTATTTCTTCTTCGTGGACTTCGGCACGCCCGGTGGGCGGGCGGCCTCGTCGCGCACCTCAGCCAGCCGTATCACGTAGGAATAGGGAATTTCCACGCGCATCGTTTTCTCTTTTCCGCCCGACGAAAAATGCTCCTCGACGAAAATCACTTTGCCGGTGTCGGACGCCAACGTCCCAGTCGTCGAGAGCTGCATATCTCCCGCGCGATAATGCGCTTCTACGCGCTTGCCCAGCAGTGCGGAGTATCGTGCCATTCCACCTCAGTCGGCCGAATAACGAACGTCAGCCTACGCGGTAACTGCGGCAGTATATACAAATCAATAAATAAATCACGTAGTGTTATTAATGTGGTATTTGATGCGTAACCCTTTCGTGCTGCGGCGCGGGATCGCCTGTTCTTAATTGCAAAGTGCCCGCCAGCATCAACGTCAATGCCGCCACCGCGCTGGTCGCCAGATAGGCGAGAAACACCGGCCACACCCAGCCCAGCGCTCCCGGCTCGCTTGCAAATCTCAGCGTCGCAATCCACCACACGATCGCTCCCGCAGCCAGCCCCGCGAATGCCGCAAAAGTTCGACTGAGCTCGGAAATTGCCAGCGGATGCTGGCAACTCGCGCAAACCAAATCATAAGAATACGCGGCAACTCTTCCCGCCGGCATCGCCGCCCCGCAATTAGGACATTGTCTCGTCGCCATTTGCCACCTCCGCAGTATCAACTACGATCGCTGGCAGCGTCCTCGATCAGCGAAAACTCCACGCGATGCCGGAAAGGGTCAATCCGCTCCGCCCGCACCCGCACGCGATCCCCTAACCGAAATGTCCGCCTCGCTCCGCCGCCTCGGCGTGAACCGCGATACGGCTCACAAACAATCGAATGGTCGCGGTCGTGATACGCGCATCTTTGCCCGGTAAATTCCTCCAACCGGTCAATGCTCACCAAGCCTTCCACGAAAAGTTCCACCAGCTCCACAAAAAATCCAAACTTCTGCACCGAAATGATCAGCGCCGAATATTCCTCGCCCAGATGGCCTTCCATGAACTGCGCCGTCTTCCATTCCAGCAATTCGCGCTCCGCCGCATCGGCTCTGCGCTCCGCTTCCGAACTCTCCGCGGCGATGTCCTGCAATTCCACGCGACGATACGGCCCCAGCACCGCCACCGTTTCCTCTTTCCCGTTGCGCGCATTCGGTACGCTCGCGCGCAGCGGCGCCACGTCCGGATTTTCCAGCGCCCATTTCAGCGCCCGATGCACGATCAAATCTGGATAGCGCCGGATCGGCGAAGTGAAATGCGTATATTCCTTCGTTGCCAATGCAAAATGTCCCAGCACGTCCACCGCGTAGCGCGCCTGCTTCAGCGAACGCAGCATCAGGTAGGAAAGTATCCGCTCTTCCGGTTTGCCCGCGATCTTTTCCGTCAACCGCTGGTAATGCTGCGGCCGTATGTCCACTTCCTCCGCTGCCGGCATGGTCACACGCATCGGCCCCATGCGTCCACGTCCGCCTCGCCCGCCGCTTGCGTGCCCCTCTCGTGCTTGCGGACGCGCGCGTCCATGCCGCACCGTCACGCGCCGCTCCGCCAAATCCTCCACCCCCAGCGAATATCCAAACGCGTGAGCCAACTCCTCGAACTCCAGCACTTTCTTCGGATCGGGCTTCTCGTGCACGCGATGCAGCGAAGCCACGCCGCGCTTCTCCAGATATTCCGCGACGGCTTCGTTCGCCGCCAACATGAACTCCTCGATCAAACGGTGCGCGATGTTCCGTTCACTGCGCACGATGCTCAACATCCGGCCTTCATCGTCAAATTCGATCACCGCTTCCGGCAAATCGAAATCGATCGAGCCTCGCGCGCGCCGCCGCTGGTTCAGCAGTAACGCCAGCTCCTTCATTCTCCGGAACTCGCTCACCAGCGGCGCATACCGCGCCGTCATTTCCGCATCGCCTTCGATCACCTTGTTGACGTTCGTGTACGTCATCCGCTCCGCGGAGCGGATCATTCCCTGAAAGAATTCGGCCCGCAGCAATTTGGCCGCTCCATCCAGTTCCATCACCACGCTCATCACCAGCCGGTCCACTTTCGGATTCAGCGAACAAATCCCGTTGGATAGCTCCTCCGGCAACATGGGCACCGCGCGATTGGGAAAATACACAGACGTGCCGCGCAACCGCGCCTCTCGATCCAGTCCCGAGCCCCGCGCGACGTAATGCGCCACATCCGCGATATGCACCTGCAATTCGTAGTGGCCGTTCGGCAGAGCCGTCACGTGTACCGCATCATCAAAATCTCGCGCCGTTTCGCCGTCAATGGTCACGATCGGCAATTCCCGGAAGTCGCGCCGCCCCATAAGATCGCTCTCGGTGACCTGCGCTTGCGTCGCACGCGCTTCCCGTTGCACTTCGTCCGGAAAAATGTTCGGCAGATGATGCTTACGAATAATGATTTCGACATCCACGCCGATTTCGCCCGGCCGTCCTAGAATTTCAATCACGCGTCCCGCCGGTGCCAGCCCGCCTTTCGGAAAACGCGTGAGCTCCACGTTAACTACCGCGCCATCCAATTCCGGATAACGCGTTCGGCTGTTCACGGGGGCCCCAACGCCGCTAGCAGCGCCGCCAACTTTTTGCCGCAGCTCCGGCGTCAGCTCCGCGCCCGGCGGAATGATCACTTCATGGAGGATGCGCACGTCGTAAGGCAGCACCACGTTTCCGTGCGGCCCGTAGCGGAACAATCCCACGATCGTCGGGTGCTCGCGCTCCACAATCTGCACTACGCGGCCTTCCGCCCGGCCGTCAGCCCGCCGCCGCTCGATGCGTGCCAGCACACGATCGCCGTGCATCGCATCGCCCAACCCATCGCGCCCAATAAATAAATCTCCTTCGACGCGCGGCATCGGCGAATCCGGCACCAGAAAAGCGTAGCCGTCGCGATGCGCCACAATTCTCCCCGACACCAGATTCGGATCTCGTCCGCGCCCCGATGTGATATTTGATTTCGCACCTGATGCCGCGCGCTGCGCACTACCAGCCGCGGCATCCCCGTCGTCAACCGCTCCCGCACTCGGCGTCTCTTGCTCCGGTGACGCACCAGCTGCCACAGCATTCGCGACGTGGACGCGTTTCGCCGCGGCAGCTTGTCCCGCCGCTTCTTTCTTCGCGTGCTTCGTCCCAGCCAGCCGGAATCTTCCGCCCTGAGTTTCTTCCACTTCGCCATGCTTCTTCAGCTTCTGCAGCACCCGTGGCAAATAGCGCCGCCCGCGATGTTTCAACTCCATGCCGTGCGCGATGTGCCGGATGCTCGCGGGCTGCGAAAGTGTCGCGAGATGCGCCAGTACCAGCTCCGGAGTAACTTCGTCCGCGATGGTCGCTTCTCGTGGTTCGTCGGAATGGCGTTGGCTTGGTGTCATACGGCCCCGCACAGGCTAACGGATTTGCGCGCGCGTGGCAAAACTTGCTTTCCATACGCCGCACGATTTTTCAGCAGCAAAGCATCTCAAGGCTGGTCAAGCTCGCCTGGCGCCAAATCAAGCACCGCGATCTTTCCGTCCGCTTCGCGCTCCAGCGCCGGCGCATATTGCCCCAGATCTTCGCGTCTCCACCAGTTTCCCGTATCGCGTTTGGTCCGCAAATCCGTAAACCAGTATTGATACTTGATCGCGCGCACTTCTCGCGGCGGCGCGATCGCGAATGGATTGCTCGCAAACAGCGCCAGCACGTCCGGCTCATTTTTCAGCAGACGCTCCTCCGTCCACACCACAAAACGCGATTGTTGCCACGGCCCCAGTGATGCGAACCACAAATTCCATTCGAAGCGCGGTTGATACGGGGCGTAAATCCCCGGCGCCTCGTTAATCGCCTGCGGCTTGTAACGAAACGGATACGCGGTCCACGTTTTTCCGTCCAGCGTGCCCTGAAATTCGATCTCGTAACGCTCGTGCGTCATCACCGCAAATAGCCCATAAGAATTCGCGATGCGAAATGGCTCGAGCGCCCGCACCGGCGCTTCGGGCAACGGCAGTCCGGGTATGAACATCCACAGCAGCAGCGCTGTCGTGGAATAGAAAACCAATCCAAGACACAAGCCCGCGAACGCCCTGCGCAGCGGCGTAAATCTTTCGCGCCATTCCGCGCGAGCGCTCAAGCGTTCCGGCGCTCCTGCTACAGCTCCGGCAGCACCCGTCGAACCCAACGCACTCTTGCTGCGAATCCATTCACGGAACCGCAACGGCAAAATCCATTCCAGAAAGCGGTCGTCCAGCAGCAGCACTCCCAGCAGCAAAACCAGATAATTCAGAAACGTATAATTCGCCGTGGCAATGATCGAAATCTCGAACGGCGTCACAATAAAAAAGCACGCCACGCGAAATCGCCTCGGCAGAAACAGCATCCACACGATCAGTAGTTCCGTCACCAGCGTGTAAAACGTCGCCGCTGCGTGAAACCAGTGCGGCAGGTGCTGTACGTACCATCCGATCCACGTGGGCAGCGGGCCGTTCTGGTAGTAATCGTCCATCGCGGTAAATTGCCGCCACGCCAGGTCGCCACTTCCGATTTTCGCTACGCCCGATTCGAAATAAATTCGGAACCATTCCCACTGCAGCAGGAAAAGGCTAACGCGCGAAGGTGGATTCTCCACTCCCAACCCCGGCCGCAAACCCGCCGGCGCGAAAAATAGCGCGATGAATCCCGCCTCCAGCAGCATGCCGTCGGACTGATACCCCGAAAAATCCCGTGCCGCGCTGACAAACGAAACAAAGCACAGAAAACAGATCAGCAGCGACGCGCGCGGCCACAGATTCAGCGTCACCAGCAGCGACGCAACCAGCCCCACCCAGCACAGCGTCATCAATGCGCCGTTGCTCGCACCAAACCACAGCAAAGTCGGCACGGTCCAGAAGCTCTGCAAGTGCAGCGTCGTATGCACGGCTTGCAGATAATCCGCTGCGGGCAGGATTCCGCTCGGCCCGATCAGGCCCTTGATCTGGAAGAGCAGCGAATAAAACGCGGAAAAATAAATCAGTCCCAGTGCACGCAGAAAAATCCAGCGCGGCCACAAGTGTCCCGGCCGTTTCTCGGTGATTGGCTCCGGCCCCAGCAGCCAGTTCACGGCGCGCTGAAAAATTCCTTCTTCCATGGCCTGCGATTATACGGCGAAAGTTTGGAGTACTCGGGAAAGTTCGGAGCGCCAGGGAATGAATGTTCAGCGCCGCCAGAACCTAGACAGAGGAAACGCTTTTGTTCGGATGAGCAAGCTTCAGAAAACTCGGCGCCCGCGGCACTTCGCCAATCGCCTCTCGCCCTTCCGCTAGCCCAATCAAGAATTCCTGTGCATTAAAACGAAATCCATTCCGTGAGTGCAACGCGGC
This sequence comes from Acidobacteriota bacterium, assembly GCA_013289695.1. GTDB lineage: Bacteria > Acidobacteriota > Terriglobia > Acidiferrales > UBA7541 > Palsa-295. The sequence goes on along the minus strand of JABCZK010000005.1, from coordinate 147,423 downwards.
TCCAGCTTCTCCCGCGCGAACCCAGCGCCCATCCGCCAGCAATATCCGGGTCTTTTCCGTATCCGCCAGATACGGCTCGATCACCTCGCCGAACACCTGCTTGGACAATTCCGCATCGCGCACGTGGAACATCACCTCCACGCGTTCGTAAATGTTCCGGTGCATCCAATCCGCGCTGCCCAGATACAGCTCGGTCTTCCCGCCGTTTCCAAACACGAAAATCCGGCTGTGCTCCAGAAATCGCCCAATCACGCTGCGCACCCGTATTCGGCTGCTGATGCCCCGCACTCCCGGCCGCAGCGCGCATGCTCCGCGCACCACCAGCTCGATCTGCACGCCCGCCTGCGAAGCCCGGTACAGCGCCTGAATCGTTTTTTCGTCCAGCAGCGCGTTCACTTTCGCAAAAATAAACGCCGGCCTGCCCGCCCGCGCCTGCGCCGTCTCGCGCTCAATCAATTTCAGGCAGCTTTTCCCCAGGTTCAGCGGCGCCACAAACAGCGGCTGGTAGTTCGGCCGCTCGGAATAGGCGGTCAAGTAATTAAAGACGTGATGCACGGCGTGAGTGATGTGCGCGTCGCTCGTCAGCAAACTCAAATCTGTGTAGTAACGCGCAGTCGAAGGATTGTAATTCCCAGTCCCTAGATGCGCGTACCGCCGAATTTGCCCGTCGCTTTCGCGCCGCGCGATCAAAGCAAGCTTGCAGTGAGTTTTCAGCCCCACGACGCCATGAAAAACCTGCACGCCCGCTTCCTGCAAATTTCGCGCCCAGCGAATGTTGGAAGCCTCATCAAATCGCGCCTTCAGCTCCACCACCACGGCCACTTCCTTCTTGGCCGCCGCCTCAATCAACGCGCGCACGATCGGCGAATTCTCGCTGGTGCGGTACAGCGTCTGCTTGATCGAAAGCACGTCCGGATCTTTCGCCGCGCTCTCAATGAACCGCACCACGGCCGAATACGAATCGTACGGGTGATGCAGCAGCAAATCGCGCTTGCGCATCAGCTCAAAAAGCGAAGTCGCCCCGGGCTTCAGCGCCAGCTCCCGCGGCACGAACGGCTGGAACTTCAAATCCGGCCGCGGCGCCTGATCGTACAGATACGAAATGCGCGCGAGGTTCGGCGGCCCGTCCACACGAAAAATCTGCCACGGCGCCAGCCGAAAATTCGCCACCAGCCGGTCAATAATCTCCTGATTCGCGCTCGCCTCGATCTCCAGCCGCACCGCTTCGCCCTTGCGCCGCCGGTGCAGTTGCGCGTCCACGGTGTCCATGATGCTGCGCGATTCTTCCTCTTCCAGATACAAATTGCTGTTGCGCGTCACGCGAAACGCCGCCGCCGAAAGCACTTCGTAGCCGTGATACAAGCGGTTCGCGAACGCCTGAATCACATCGGAAAGAAACACGTACTCGACCGTCCCATCCTTCGCGGGCAGCAGCACCAGCCGCGGCAACGCGCGCGGCACCGTCACCACTCCCAAATAGGTCTGCCCGCCGCGGCGTTTGCGCTTCAGCAGAAATGCCAGGCACAGTGCTTTGTTCAGCACATGCGGAAAAGGATGCGCGGGATCCACGGTCACGGGAGTCAGCAGTGGCTCCGCCGACTTTGCGTAAAAATTTTCAATGTGCGCGCGAGCCGCGGGACCTAGCTTCTTCAAGCTCACCACGCGAACCGATTCCGCCTGGAGCGCCGGCAGCAGCTCCTCGCGCCAGCAGTCGTACTGCGCTTTGACGAATCTGTGAATTTTTTCCGCCAGCTCCTTCAGCACTTCCGCCGGCGTGCGCCCGTCCGGACCGGGCTCGCGATTGCCGTGCTCCACCTGCTGCAGGATGCCCGCGACGCGCACCTCCACGAACTCATCCAGGTTGCTCGCGGTGATCGCCAGAAACTTCACGCGCTCGAGCAACGGATTCTTCTCGTCGCGCGCCTCTTCCAGCACTCGTTCGTTGAATTGCATCCACGAATAGTGCCGGTTGAAGATGTATTGTGGGTCGGTTATATCGCTGTTGGTCATGCCGTCCTTGCAGCGCAGATGCTATCGCCATTGTATTACAGCCGTGTTACCAACCTCGGGCGGCTGGTCACTCACGCTGTTTTCCGCACTCGTAGGTCCAATCAGACAAGGAAGATAGCCTGCCGAGACCTACTTTCCCCGTTTCATGTTAGGATTTTCCGCCCGAACGAATTCCGCGTCCTGCGCGAGGTAAACAGATTTTGACGTTTGTCGCATACGCATTCCTGGCCCTCTGCGCTATCCCTTTCATCTACTACCTGCTGTCTCTCTACAGCACGGTGCGCTATTTCATGACTTCGCGTCGCGACGTTACTCCGAACCCCGATTTCACGCCTCCCATCAGCTGCCTGAAGCCTGTTAAAGGCCTCGACGCGGAAGCCTACGAAAATTACGCAAGTTTCTGCCGCCAGGACTACCCCGATTACGAAATACTTTTTTGCGTGGATGCGGGCGACCCCACGCTCCCGGTCCTCGAAAAACTGATCCGCGATTTTCCGCAGCGCCGCATCCGTCTGCTTTTCGGTTCCGGCCGCGATGCAGTGAACGACAAAGTGGCGCGCCTCACTCGCCTGGTCGCCGAAGCCCAGCACGAATTCTTCGTCATTACCGACAGCGACGTGCGCGTCCAACCGGATTATTTGCGCACGGTCATCGCGCCATTTCGCGATCCGCACGTAGGCGCGGCCACGTGCCTTTACTCTGCCACCGAAGAAAAAAATCTCACCGAGAAACTCCAATCCATCGGCATGATTTCGGATTTTTTCGCCGGTGTGATGGTCGCCTGGCAACTCGACGGCATCAAATTCACCTTCGGCCAAACCATCGTCACCACGCGGAAGGCGGTCGCAGGCTACGGCGGCTACCCAACGATCGAAGACCGCCCCGCCGACGACGTGTACGCCGGCCGCTTGGTCGCCGAGCAGGGTTACGAAGTAAAACTCCTGCCCTACGTCGTCCACTCCGTCGCGGATTTTGATTCGCTCCGTGAATTTCTCTACAAGCGCCTTCGCTGGATGACGGTCATGCGTCTGATGCGCCCCTGGGGCCATTTGGGCCTAATCTTTACCTGGGGACTACCGTGGTCGCTCGTCGCCATCGCGATTCATCCCTCGATCACCGTGGCCATCGCCTATCTCGGAACATATTTGTCGCTCAGAATAATAATGACGTGGCTCATCGGCATCTGGGGGATGAACCAGCCGCGCGTTTGGAAAAAAATGCCGCTGGTCCCGCTGTGGGACGCGATCGCATTTGCGATCTGGCTAGCCAGTTTCGCCCGTCACACGATCCGCTGGCGCGGCATCAATTATTATCTGCGTGAAGGCAAACTCACCGCCGTAGCGCCACGCAACGCAACAAGTGTTCCGCGCTAAAAAGGATTCCGTGATTTGCGCAAAGCGGAGCCTCGCTCTTTTCTAGCCACTCGTCACTCATCAGTAGCCACTGCCTCTATAAATCGAGTAAAATAATTTGCATACCATGACAATAAATCCGCATCCATTCACCGTGCTCACGTCGCATCACCGCACCCTGCTCGCCGGACGGTTCGGCGCCGCATGACGTCATCCGCCGGCTTGCACCTGAAAACTTTCGTCCTGATATTCCTGATGATCCTGTTCGGCCCGCTGGGCAACGTCTCTCTCAGCAAAGGCATGAAGACCATCGGCGCCATTTCGTTGCACAGCGCCGCGGACTTGTGGCGCATCGGCGTGCAAATTTTTCAGTCTCCCTTCATCTGGCTTGGCGTACTGCTCCTGTTGCTGTTTTTCGTCTCCTACTTGCTGGTGCTATCGTGGGCCGATTACAGTTTCGTTCAACCGGCCGGCTCGATAGCCTATGCCGTGGTCGCCCTATGGGCGCACTTCCTTTTGCATGAACCGATTTCACCAACTCGTTGGGCCGGCGTATGCGTCATATGCCTGGGCGTGCTGATCGTGGGCCACACCTCGCCGCGCACCACGGAGCAAAAATAATGGCTTGGGAAACTGTGTTGCTGCTGCTGATCGTCTTCGCGGGCACGTCCGGCGAACTCTGCGTCACCCGCGCGATGAAAACCATCGGTGAAGTGCACGATTTCCGTCCCAGCTCGCTGCTGCGCGTGATGTTGCGCGCCATTCAAGTTCCTTGGATGTGGCTCGGAGTCGCGCTGATGGCCGTGGCCTTCTTCTCCCTGCTCGGCGCTCTCTCCATGGAAAATGTCAGCTTCGTCGTCCCCGTCACAGCCTTGAGTTACGCAGCCGGAGCCTTGGGTGGCCAAGTTTTTCTCGGCGAACGCGTTTCGCGCAGGCGCTGGCTCGGCGTCCTGCTCGTCTGCATCGGCGTAACGCTCGTTTTCCTCGGCAGAAAGTAGCGGCTGTCGTCAGCGTCTCAGTGAGAACTCAGGAATCTTTGTGGGTCGTGGCTTTAGCCACGACATAAGCCGCGAACAATCCGTGCGGCTTTAGCCGCTGAAGCTCCGCCTTTGTCGTGGACTTGATTTGTCGCTCTTGCGGAGTTCGCTCGCAACGAGTGCGCCAATCCTGCAACCGCTCGAACGCATCTATATGTGGACGATGCGCTAAACTCTCGTTACGATTGATTGAACCCAAAGAGGAGTATCAGAATTTGTGCGGTATCGCCGGTTTCACCCATAAAAATTGGTCGCCCGATGCAGACCGCATCCGGCGCGCCGCGGCGACCCTCGTCCATCGCGGACCCGACCAGCAGGGCGTCTTCCGCTCCGAAATCTGCTCTCTCGGCGCCACGCGCCTGAAAATTATTGACCTCGAAGGCGGCGATCAGCCGATCTTCGCGCCGAATGGCGACGCCGTAATCGTCTTCAACGGCGAAATCTACAATCATCTGGAATTACGCGCCGAACTGGAATCGCTCGGCCATCGTTTCAAATCACACTCCGACACCGAAACCGTGCTCCACGCCTTTCTCGAATGGGACACGCAATGCTTTGCCCGCCTGCGCGGCATGTTTGCCATAGCGCTCTGGACCGAATCTTCGCGCCGCCTGGTCCTCGCCCGCGATCGCCTCGGAATCAAACCAGTTTACATCGCGCATCTCGGCCAGGATCTGCTGTTCGGCTCGGAGCTGAAGGCGCTTTTCATCCATCCCGAAATCACGCGACGCCTGAGCCTCGCCGGACTCGATTGCTACTTGTCCCTGAATTACGTCCCGTGTCCCTGGACGCTGGTGGATGGAATCGAAAAACTCGCGCCCGGAAACTGGCTCGAGTGGCGCGACGGAAAAATTCGCTCGGACAGCTACTGGAAGCTGCCGTTCGAAAATCCGCGCAACTGGACTCTCGATTCCGCGAAAGAAGAGCTCGACTCGCTGCTCCAAAAATCCACACGCGAGCACCTGCTCTCCGACGTGCCTCTGGGCGTCTGGCTCAGCGGCGGCGTGGATTCCTCCACCATCCTGCACTACGCCGCGCAAGTTTCCACCTCGCGCCTGAAAACTTTCTCCATTTCTTTCCGCGGCCGCAGTTTCGATGAAAGCGAATACATCCGCCAGGTCGTGGACCACTACCAAACCGAGCACGAGGAATTGGACCTCACGCCGGATGAAGACCTCGCTGGGGCCATCGCCGAATTCGCCTACTACTCCGACGAGCCCACCGCCGATGCCGGCGCGCTCCCGGTCTGGTTTCTCTCCAAAATGTGCAAACGCCGAACCACCGTCGCGCTCAGTGGCGAAGGCGCCGACGAATTATTCGGCGGCTATCTCACCTACCGCGCCAACGCACTTGCGCGCTCTGCCAGACACTGGCCCGCATCCGCCGTGCGCCTCGCGCTGAAAGCTATCAGCCACTGGCCCGTTTCCGACGACAAAATCAGCTTCGAATACAAACTAAAACGCTTCCTCGAAGGCAGCACCATGTCGCCCGAACGCGGCCACGTTTTCTGGAATGGCACGTTCTCCGACTCAGAAAAGCGCACTCTACTGCAATCGCAGCCACCCAATGCGCTGGATGGAATCCTGGGCGAGCTTCGCGGAAAATTCACCTCGCCAGATCCGCTCGCGCCCTTCCTCTGGTTCGATCAAAAATATTATCTGCCGGGCGACATCCTCACCAAAGTAGATCGCATGAGCATGGCGCACTCCGTCGAAGTCCGCCCTCCGTTCCTCGATCATCGCATCGTGGAATTCGCCGCCACTCTCCCCGCGTCGCTGAAAATTCAAGGCTCACGCCAGAAATTCATCCTCAAAGAACTGATGAAAAATAAGCTGCCGTCAGCGGTTCTCACCCGCAAGAAAGTCGGCTTCGACATCCCGGCGCACGAATGGCTGCGCGGCCCTCTGCGTGAATTGCTCGTGGACACGCTGAACACCGGCTGCGCAGATCATCCGGGCCTATTTGATTCGAAAGTTGTGCAATCACTTTTGCAAGCCCACATGGACAGGCGCGCCAATCTGGGTTATCACCTGTGGGGCTTGCTCATACTTTTCCTATGGATGAAAGAATGGCGGATTCAGGCAGCACCCTCTCCGGCCAGCCATTATTCGGCCCCGGAAAGAACTGGTATCTCTACCTAATCGTTTTAATTTTCGCCGGAGCGATTTATGTGGGCTGCATTGTTTCTCCGCCGTCTCTCATGGACGACGTTGACTCCGTGCAGGCGCAAATCGCGCGCAACATGCTCGTCTCCGGCGATTGGGTAACGGCACGCCTCGACGGCGTCCCCTATCTCGAAAAGCCCGCGCTGATTTACTGGACTATCGCGCTCTCCTACAAAATTTTTGGTGTGCACGATTGGTCCGCGCGCATCCCCATCGCACTTTCCGCGCTTGCTCTTTGCTGGGTCACCGCGGCGTTCGGCGTCTGGGCCTTCGGCAAACGCGCCGGTTTCTACGCAGGCTTATGCATCTCCACCTGCGTCGGCCTATTTCTCTTCACCCGCGTTCTGATTCCAGATGTCATGCTCACGTTCACCACCGCCCTTGCCATGTGGGCCTTCCTGCGCGCCATTGATGACGAAGAGCCTCAACCGCGCCTCTGGGCATTCCTATTCGCTGCGAGCCTCGGCGCCGGCCTGCTGCTGAAAAGTTTGATCGCGATCGTTTTTCCCGTCGGCGCCGCGATCGTCTATCTTCTTCTCACGCGCCAGCTCTTTTGCTGGAAAATCTGGAAACGCCTTCATCCTTTCAGCGGTACGCTCGTCATCCTGTTGATCGCCGCTCCCTGGCACATCCTCGCCATGTTGCGGAATCCTCCGTATTTCGTTTTTACTCTGCACAGCGGCCCCAATTCCTATCACGGCTTTCTCTGGTTCTTTTTCATCAACGAGCAGCTGCTCCGCTTCCTCAATCTTCGCTACCCGCGCGATTACAACACCGTCCCGCGGCTCTACTTCTGGCTGTTCCATCTCATCTGGCTTTTTCCCTGGAGCGTTTACTTTCCGGCCATCGCCAAACTTTCCTTCAAACCAAGTGACCGCGCCGGCCGCGCGCGCCTGCTCTCTCTCTGCTGGCTCGGCTTCGTGCTGATCTTCTTCACGTTCTCCACCACGCAGGAATATTATTCGATGCCGTGCTATCCGGCTTTCGCGTTGCTCATCGGCTCCGCGATGGCCGCGGAAAATGTTTGGGTTCGCCGCGGCACTCGCACGCTCGCCGTCATTGCCGCGTGCGCCGCAATCGCAGCCTTTGCCATTTACTGGAACGTGCGCAATCTGCCCGCTCCCGGCGATATTTCTTCCGCGTTATCCAGGAATCCGAAATCCTACAGCCTCTCCCTCGGACACATGCTCGATCTCACGCTCCCGTCCTTCGCCTATCTGCGCATTCCTCTGCTCCTCGCCGCCATCGCCTTTTTCGTGGGCGCTCTGGGAAACCTTCGCTCCGCGGGCCTGCGGGCTTTTCTCGCCTCAGCCTTGATGATGGTTCTGTTTTTCCACGCCGCTCGCGCGGCCATGGTGGTGTTCGACCCATATCTTTCCTCGCGTCCGCTCGCCGAAGTGCTGCTGAAATCGCCGGAAGGCACGTTGATTACGGAGCGCCACTATTACCCGACATCTTCCATCTACTTCTACACCGACCGCACCGGCTTGCTCTTGAACGGCCGCGTCCAAAATCTCGAGTACGGTTCGAACGCTCCAGACGCCCCGCACGTCTTCATTGACGATACAAAATTCACAACCCTCTGGGTGACCCAACCGCGCTTTTATTTGGTATGCGCTCAAACCAGCCTCCCCCGCCTGCAAACTCTAGTAGGCCCCACAAACCTCAACATCGTCTCCCAAAGCGGCGGCAAGCTCCTGCTCACGAATCACCCCTTGCCGACTCCAGCTCCGGCACAAAGCGAGGGGTTGTAGGGGCACGGCATGCCGTGCCCGCGTTAACGGCGCCGCGGTCTCTCACACTCGGTAGGGGCGCTGCTTGTGAATCGCGCTACAGCGCGATTCATCCTGAGATCCCGCGGTGCGGGATCGAAGGGCTCCGCCCCTGCTTGCCACGATGTCAGCGCGTTCACCTGCGCGATTCTACCGTTGCCAGCCTCCGCGTACTCTACGTTGTGCCTCTACGCCCTCCGCGTTATGTTTTTCACCTCACACCACTCGCCATCTGAAGCCGACAACGGTAAGATATAAAGCTGTTCGGCCGCAGCGATTCACAGCTGCCAAAGCGCCTGCCAGCCTCAACCAGCAGCGCTCACATTAAAGCAAAAGCGCGACAACACGCGGAGGAAGTATGAAGATTGCAGTGCTGGGTGGAGACGGATATTGCGGTTGGGCCACGGCCCTCTACTTGTCCAAGAAGGGCCACGAAGTCGCCATCGTGGACAACTTCGTCCGCCGCCTATGGGACCACGAGCTGGGCGCGCAAACCCTCACTCCCATCCGCCCGCTCTCCGATCGCCTCAGCGCCTGGCACCGCCTCACCGGCCTAACGATCGAATCCTACGTCGGCGACATTACCGACTACGAATTCCTCAGCACCGTGATCAAGAATTTCGAGCCCGAAGCCGTCGTCCATTTCGCCGAACAACGCTCCGCTCCCTACTCCATGATTGACCGCGGCCACGCCGTCTTCACCCAGGTCAACAACGTAGTCGGTACGCTGAATCTTCTTTTCGCTCTGCGCGAGCTCCAGCCCGATTGCCACCTCATCAAACTCGGCACCATGGGCGAATACGGCACTCCGAATATCGACATTGAAGAAGGCTACATCGCCATCGAACACAATGGCCGCAAGGACGTTCTCCCTTTTCCCAAGCAGCCCGGCTCCTTCTATCACCTCTCGAAAGTGCACGACAGCCATAACATCATGTTCGCCTGCAAAATCTGGGGCTTGCGCGCCACCGATCTGAATCAGGGCGTGGTGTACGGCACCATCACTGACGAAGTCGCGCTCGATGAAGCGCTCATCAATCGTTTTGATTACGACGAAGTTTTCGGCACCGTCCTCAATCGCTTCTGTGTCGAAGCCGTCGTCGGACATCCGCTCACCGTGTATGGCAAAGGAGGCCAGCGCCGCGGTTTCCTCGATATTCGCGACACCGTGCGCTGCATCGAGATCGCCTGCCAGAATCCCGCCGCGCGCCACGAGTGCCGCGTTTACAATCAATTCACGGAAAGTTTTTCCATCATGGATATCGCCGGAATCGTCCAGGCCGCCGCCAAAAAAATCAACTTGGCCGTCGAAATCAGCCACCTCCCCGATCCGCGCGTCGAAGCCGAAGATCATTATTACAACGCCAAGCACTCCAAGCTCATTGACCTCGGCCTCCAACCCCATCTGCTTTCCGACGCCATGCTCGACTCGCTCCTGAAAGTCGCCGTGAAATACCGCGATCGCATTGACACCTCCCTAATCCTCCCCAGCGTCAACTGGCGCAACGCCCGCAACAATTACCGCGAGCGCGCCAAATCCTCCCCCAGCGCCAAGCCCAGCGCATCACAAATGAAAAAAGTAGGAGTCTCCTCCGACTAGTCCAGCGTTCGACTCTGGTAGCGCCGGCGTCCCGCCGGCTACTTTGTCTATGAATTTGTAGCGGCCGGTTCGGATTCATCGAACCGGGCATGCCGTTGGTTTGATTTCGTCGGCGAATTCCCGCACGACTGGAAACACCACTACCCAATACGAAAACGGGGGATCCCTCTTATTTATATGGTGCCCGAGAGAGGACTCGAACCTCCACTCCCTTGCGAGAACTAGCTCCTGAATCTGAATTGGACGACGTCCCGTAGACCGCCCTCGCGCGCCTGATTCTGCCAGCTTATGTGTTATCAGTGAGATCCAAGAAAGCTGAGCCTGACTCAGCACGCCTGGCAGCGCCGCGGACCCACAAACCAACTGCCACCAGAACTGCCACCATCTTCGCCGACACGATGCCTACACTTAAGATCTTGTGGTCCGTGGAAATAGTTCCGGCGGCTTGAACCGCAGACCTCCACCGTGTCAATTGTGCGGTCAGAAAGCTAAATCTCTTTGCCTGGTTTGCTTTTCCGGTTCTGACCATCGCAAAAATGTCCCTAAATGACCGAGTTTTGGTGACGAATTGGTGATGAGTTTTTTGACAATAACGACGTCGTAGGCGCAACTGCGATCATGCAGCGGTACTGCTGCTTGCAAAGCTTCGGAATTGATTCCATCCGATCCGTCCATTACTGCCAACTACTAACGTTTCCAACAAATCGGGGAACCTGCCTTTCGCTCAGGGTCATCCTCAATGGCACGAAAGGGTTGGATTCGTACACAGTTCGAGCACAGTGACCTGGCGGCGGACCATGCGAGGATTGAGAACGGTACGCGAAGAGAAGCTATTGAGTTTCGACGCGCACGTCGGCGAATTTTCGAAAATCCTGATCGAAGGTCGCCACTGGCGTGTTTTCGGCCGAAGCGGTTGCCGCTATTAGGCAGTCCACGAAATGAACCTTCGATTTTCGATAGCGGTCCAGAGCGTCGAGATGAATTGCCTCCTCGTTGATCTCAACACCAGGGCTAGATATGAGGGTGCCTAGCGCCGAAGCGATATCTCCACGTGGATGCTGGTAAAAAGAATCCAATACAAACACGCACTCAGCCAGAACAGCAGGCAACACCACGATCACTACCTCGCCGCGGTCGCAGGCATCGAAGAGTCTTCCAGCGAGCTTGGCATGTCTTTCATGGTCTTGTACTAAATGGCGAATGATCAGATTGGTATCAACAAGCTTCCGCTTGCTCACCGGATGCCCTCGCGATTGCGGGCAGCCGACGCTGCTGCCTCGCGGATTTGGGCGAAGGACATCCCCTTACCCTTCTTACTCGCGAGCACACCCTTTAGTGACCGCGCACCCGGATGCACGCGAATCGTCGCATGGTCTCCCTCCACTACATACTCCAGCGTGTCGCCCGGGTTGATTCGCAAAGCCTTGCGAATCTTTCCTGGAATAGTCGTCTGCCCCTTTCTCGTTACCGTGGAATGCTGCATCATAGCATCCTTACTTAGTCGTTGATTCCTTACCTGGTGATTATCCCTTACATTAGACTGGCTGGCAAGTCCAAACGCTGGCCGAAGTCGGTGAGCCGACATGGGGAGAACTTCCGTCCATTTGTCGTTCAGGTATTGTTGGCGCACGCCGAAGGATGAGTTGCTCCAGGTGATTCGTGCACCAGTGTCGGTTCCGGCCTGCACGGCCCGCGCCGCAACGTTAGCGTAACTCGATGGTTCACTGAGAGATTTGGTGGACGTGACCGGGATCGAACCGGCGACCTGACTTCACTGGGGGACAGAGTTTTGGCGAACGACAGGATTCGAGAACTCTATCCAGGCCGTGAATCGGAATTCGACCTGGCTCTTCACACTGGTATGCGCCGGGGAGAACAATACCAACTTCGCTGGCAGGATATTGACTTCTCGAATGGCATTATCACGATTCCCCGCAGCAAGCATGGCGAGGCTCGCTACGTTCAGATCAATTCCACGGCGCGCGCAGCTTTGCTGAAGCTGAAAAACTGCTCGGGCGATTCGGTCTACGTGCGTCCGGGTTTGGATCACTCGCGAAAGAGATCTTCCCGACAGTGGTTTGAGGAAGTCACCGAAAAGGCAAACATTTCAAATTTCCACTCGCATGACCTCCGCCACACCTTTGCCAGCCGGCTGGTGATGGCGCGCATCCCGCTACGCACCGTGCAAGTTCTCAGGGGCCATAAGCGAATTGACACGACCTTGCGTTACTCCCACCTCGCCGAAGATCACCTGCGGAATGCAGTCGAACGATTGGTTGGGGGCGAAGCGCCGATGAGCAGTCAGCAAGCCCCAAACCAACTGCCACCAGAACTACCACCAGCCAAGATCACGCGTCAACTCGCGGATCGTCGGATTCGGCGTAAGTTATTAAGAATGTATGGTGCCCGAGAGAGGACTCGAACCTCCACTCCCTTGCGAGAACTAGCTCCTGAAGCTAGCGCGTCTGCCAATTCCGCCACTCGGGCCGTGCTGGTGTGTGGCAAAACAAAACTACGAGGCTCATCCATATTGACCCGTGCCCCGCGGTTTGTCAACGCAGCACACCGCCATCAGGAAGTCTTGACCCGCCCTGACGATCGCACTACATTGAATCGCTGCGCTCGCGGCGAACAGGAGACGAAATCATGGCTACCACTCGCGCGATGCTGGAACGCCGCCGCTCGTCGCGCGTCTTCATTCGCATTCCGGTGCAACTTTTCAGCAACGGTGTGGACGGCGAGCCGCTCGTCATACTCGCCGAAGCCATCGCCGTCAGCCGCTGCGGCGCGCTGGTTCGCGCTTCGCTGGAACCCGGATTGGGCTCGCGCCTCGAACTTCTGAACGGCATTTCCCAGGAAACTCAGGAATTTCGCGTCATTCGCGTTACCCGGAGCAAAGATCCCGGCGTCTTCGAACTCGGCCTCGAGATGCTCTACCCCGCCCGCAAGTTCTGGGGCATCCAGTTCCCCGACGACCGCGTTACCGCTTGAATCCTCCGCCATTCGGGGTGCATAATCCCCCCATTCCAGCTAAGAACTCGGGCCTGCACGGCCGTCTGCACACGGGCACTCTTGACGGCCAGCGGGCGGGAGGGGCACCCATGGAAGCGGTTCACGGCGCACTTTTGGGCGTTTTGGTTCTTTGGGGAGCGGTAACTGCCGTTCTCATCGGCCTGCTTGCCTATCGCGGCACTCTGGAAATTCGCGAGGACGATCAGATCTTTCTGGGTCGCGCGGGCGATTCCATGGCCAACGAGCAGCGCGAAATTGTCGCGCGCATCGATAAGCTCTCAAAACCCATCAAGCTTCTCATGATTCTTTCCATCGTCCTGCTGCTGGTTGCCCTCGGCGTATTTCTCTTCGAGGGCTTCAAGAATTTCTGAATCGCCCCACAGGGCAATTCACCGTGAGTCCGCGACTGGCGGATTCGAAGGGTTGGACTCGCCCGCCCTTCAGCCGTGCGCCCTCTTCACGTTCCGCGCGACGCGAAATCCATAATCCGCATACTGAAATTCCGGAGGTATGCTCGCACGCGCCGCGCAACGCGACACTTTAATCTGATGCCGCCACGATCCCCCGCGCGAACTTCGCCGCAACCCCTGCGCCGGTCCCTGCGGGTTGCGCTCGGGCGATGCGCCGTAATATTCCGCTGCAAACCAGTCTGCGCACCACTCGTGCACGTTGGCCGCAATGTCGCAAAGCCCGTACGCGTTCCGTTCCGCGCGCCCCACCGGCTCGGGCCCGTTCTGCCAGCGCGCTGCATAATTCTCCAAATGCTCCGGCGCGCCATCGCCCCAAGGAAATTGTTTTTGCTCCGCTCCACCGCGCGCGGCGCGCTCCCATTCCGCTTCCGTCGGCAAACGGTGGGGCCGCCCGGTCGCCGCGCTCAGCCACTCACAGTAAGCCACGGCATCAAACCAGGAAGGCGCCACCACAGGCTGCTCCGGATGCGAAAAGTTGGCATCCTCCCAATGGAGCGGCGCACGATGCTTCGTCGCAGCCAAAAATTTCGCATACTCCGCGTTCGTCACCTGGCACTCCGCCAGCTCAAACGCATCCACCCAAACCCGATGCACCGGCCGCTCGTTTTCCTGACCGGTCTCGCTCCCCATCAAAAACCACCCCTCGGGAATCGCCGCCATCCGCGGCTCGCTCACGCCAACGCGCGCGCTCAAATCAATCGCGTCGCTCACCCGTCCATCTGCAGCCGCGCTCACGTCTTCAATCCTGTCCCGCCGCATGTCTCGTCTGGCTCAACAAATTCACAAACAACCGGTAAGCCCCCGGCACTCCCGCCGGCAATTCCCGGAAAAACGAAAGCCCCGTATAAATGTACAAACCCTTCCCGTCGCGCACATAAACCAGCGACCCGTTGGCCTCCGCCTCGCCCGGATCCCTCAATCCCAGCACCGGCGTGTATTTCACATCGAACGTGCCCCAGAAATACAGCCCGCGCTCCTGCACCCAGCCTCGAAAATCATCAAGCGTGATCTTGTTCGGCGAATTCAGCAGCGGATCGTCCGGCGCGAGAAATCGCACGGGCGAATTTGCATCTGTCACGCGCGAAGTCTGCTCCGGCATCGTGGCCTTGAACGGCGCCGGCAACTCTTCGTTCCACGCGAAATCGCGCTGGTACTGCACCAGCAGCGTCCCGCCGCGCTTCACGTAATCCAGCAATCGCGCGTTTGTCCGCAGCAGGTCCGGACGCAATTCGTAAGCGCGTATCCCCACGGTAATCGCGTCGTACTTGCTCAAATCTCCAAACGCCAGCGCCACCTCATCCAACATATCCACGCGAATCCCGATCTGCCGCAATATCTCAGGCAAGGTATCGTTTTCCGCGGCGATGTAACCGATGCGCAATCCCGCCGGCACCACCAGATTCAGCACGTGCACCGTCGCATCCGCCGATTCGCTCCAGTTTCGTGTCTGCAAAGTGGGAATCGGCTCCACGGACGTCCGAAAAGTTTCCTCGCCGATGCGCGCATACGGATGCAACGTGTAAGCCCCCGCCGCGGTTTGCGCCGGCGCCGTCACCACAAACTGAATCAACCGGTCGCCGCCCTTCGCAAATTCCAGCGGTCCCTGCACGTTCGGAATTTCCACCGTCCAGCCCTTCGGCGTGTCCAGTCCCACCGCCACTTTCGTCGCCGCCGTTCCGTGGTAACGCACCCGCGCGAAAAGTTTCACCGGCATCGCCGCCCGTTTCTCCGGCGCCATCACTTGCTTCGGCTCCACGGTCAACGTCACCGCCGGCACCAGCTCCAGCGGATACGTTTGTATCCCGGTTGTGGTGGCCTCCATCGAATTCACCGGGCGCTCCACCGCGAATTCGTATCCCGCAACTTCCACATGCAGCGCCAAACGCACCAGCGGCGGCGGAAATGGCAACACTGCATCCGCGGGAGTCAACGATCGCGTTGCTCCCGCCGCAATCGCCACGTTGAACTTCGCCGCATCGCTCGCTCCCTGCGCTCCCTCCGGCGTCACGCTCCATCCGCTCGGCACCAATATGCTGCTCGCGTCCAAAGTCCATTTCACCGGCACAGCCGGAACGCCCGCAACCGACACCTCTACCGAAAAATTCTCCCCCGCCACCAGTTCATGACGGCTCGCTTGCGCGTCCACCGGAATCGCCACGTCATCGGCGAGCGCCAGATCAATCCGCTTGCACACGCCATCGAGTTCCCATACCGCAGCCTTGGCATCGCCTTTTTCCGCCTGCTTCGCTAACTGCTCGCGCAACCCAGCAATCTCTCTCGCCGCATCAGCCAACGACTTCGCCGCAGCCGCGCGATCTTCCGCCAGCGCGGATTTCGCGGCCGACGTCAATTCTTGTTCGGCCGTATTCAGCGCCGGAGCCATCGTCGCCTGCAACTCCGGAAATCGCCTGGCCAGAGACGCAAGTGGCTCGGCCAGCAACTGCGCGTCGAATCTTCCCGCTTCGCCCTTCTCGTTCTCCGCCACCAAAAATACCGGCCGCCGGAAAAACGCATTCCCGAAAAAAGCTGGCGTTCCCTGCGACCGGTGCTGCGCGTGCCCCTCCATCCCCATCTCGACGTAGGTTTTCCCCCACAAGGGCGACACTTCATCCGCCGGCAATGCCACGGCATTCGTGGCGTTGGCGTTGCGCGCGACGCGCGTTTCCAACGTCACCTTCCACGGCGTCAGCCCTTCCGCGATTTGTTCCGGAAACATTTTCGGGTCAGCCGCCGCCGTCACCGCTTGCGGCGTCAAAATTCCGCTCGCCTGATGATGCCCATGCCCGGAATGCACGCCGCCCCAGCCGTTGATCACCACGTCCGGCCGGTACGTCCGTATTACGCGCACCATGTCTTCCAGCGCCGAATTTCCCCACACTTTCATCGCCTGGTCCGGGCTCTTCAAATATCCCGTATCCAAAGCGCGCGTGAAATATTGATGCACGCCGTAATGTTGCCCCGCCGCCAGCAATTCTTCCGTGCGGACTACGCCGAGCTCCCCGTCCTGCTCTGGCCCAATCGCGTTTTGCCCGCCCTGCCCGCGCGTAATCGTCAGCAGCGCCACATCGGCGTTCAATCCATGCGAAAGATAAGCCAGCAGGCTCGACCATTCGTCATCCGGATGCGCCGTAATGAAAAGAATGCGCGTGCTCACCCGCGCTTTATGAATCGCCTCCACCGTTTCCGGCAGCGACTGCGCGCCAACCGGCTGTGCCGACGTGCATGCGACTGAAAGCACCGGAAAAATCATTGCAGCCAAGCTAAAAAATCCCTGCCTCGTGATCCAATTCAAGTGCCGGCCTCCTCAAAGGGCCACTGCCGCAGCATTCGGGCGCGTCCCATGTACACCAGAATACCCGCTGCCATCGCCGCAAGCGAGGCCAGCATCGGTCTGCGTCCGGTAGAAATAAAGACTGCCAACCAGCCTACAATCGCCAGCAACACCGGAACGGGATAAAGCCACATGCGAAACGGCCAGTGTTCGGATTTCCATCTCCGGTGTAGCAGCATCAATCCCACCGCCTGGCCCACGAATTGGATGAGGCAGCGCATGGCCAGGATGGCGCGGATCACCGCGAAGAGATCGAAAAACAAGCAGACCACCATGGACGTAGCGCCCAGCGCCAGCAACGCGACGTGTGGGAATCGCTTGGTCGGATGCACCTTCGCAAACACCGAAAAAAAATTCCCGTCCAGCGCCGCTGCATACGGCACCCGCGAATACCCCAGCGTCGCCGAAAACACCGACCCGAACGCCAGCACCAGTATCAGCGCCGTCGCCAGCGTCGCCCAATTCATTCCAAACGTCCGCTCCACGAACAAGCTCACCACGAAAGTCGATCGTGCCGCCTCCTGCCACGGCACCACGCTCAAAATGCTCGTTTGCATCAGAAAATATAAAATCGCGATTCCGAAAATCGAAATGAAGATCGCGCGCGGAATATTTTTCCCCGGCTCCTTCATCTCCCCGCCCAGATTGCACACATTGTAGTAGCCCAGATAGCTGTACACCGTCTGCACCGACGCGTGCCCCAGCCCCGCGAAAAAAATCCACGAAAAACTCCACGCCCCCGCCGGAAAGGTAAAAAGATTCCCCGCGTTGAAATGCGTCGCCCCGCCGTAAATCAGCCACAAAATCGTTCCCAGCACGATCACCCAAAGCACCGTCGAAATTTTCCCGATCGCCGTGATCCGCCGGTACAGCAGCGCCACCGCAATCGCAATCAGCAGCACCGCAATCACCCGGTCATAGTTCATCACCGCCCATCGGGTGTAGTCCGTATGCGTGTTTAGCCAAGCCGTCATACCGGGAATTTTCATCGTTAGATAAATCGAGTAATCCGCGAATCCCAGCGCGCCCGAAGAAATGCTCAGCGGCGCTTGAAACAGCGTCTGCCAGATAAATAGGAACGACATCAGCCTGCCCAGCCGGTTCGCCCCATACGCCTCGCGCAGAAAAACGTAGCTTCCTCCTGCCTGCGGCATCGCCGCGCCCAATTCCGCCCACACGCAACCGTCCAGCGCCGCCAGTACCGCGCCCACCACCCACGCCAGAATGCACTGCGGCCCACCCATCGCGCGCACGATGAACGGAATCACGATGAACGGGCCGATCCCCACCATGAACGTCATGTTCAATGACGTCGCCTCGATCAGCCCCAACCCGCGCTCGAGTTTTTCCGGTTCACTCATGCCGCATCGCTAAAAATTCTCTCACCCGCCGATATTTTCCGCAGAAACAGGAAAGTCAGCATAACAAGAATGCGAACTCAGTATCCCGAAAACTGCGCCCCTCTGCGCGTTCTCGTAGCATAGGCACAATCTTGCCTGTGCTCTTTCTTTAGCTCGTCATCCTGAACCCGCGACAGCGGGTGAAGGATCTCTCTTCGTGCCTTCACCCCGAAAATGCTTCCCCGTCGAACACGCCAAAGACTTCACCACTCTGCGTTATCATAACCGCGGCCCCGCACCCATCACGCTCATGCCAAACTCCCGCACAACTCTCGGCCTCGCGCTCACTGCCGCCACCGTCGCGATCCTGTTCCTCGGATATTTCCGCGCGCGCCGCTTTCGCGCCTTTCCCGCTCACGGATGGCTCGGATGGCTCGCCCTGCTCTCCGCCGAAGCGTTGCTCTTCGCACGCATCGAGCCGGTCGCCACCTACTTCACAGCAATCGCCTGGAGTTCCTACATCCTAATTGCCGATGCCGCCGTCCTCGCGCTCACCAATCGCTCGCGTCTCAATGACGCGCCCATCGTCGTCGCGCGCCTCGCATTACTCTCGATTCCTCTCTGGCTGATTTTCGAAGCCTACAATCTCAGGCTGCAAAATTGGACGTACGTCGGCGTGCCCCGCACCTGGCCCGCCGCGCTGTTCGGCTATGCCTGGTCCTTCGCCACCATCACTCCCGCCGTGTTCGAAACCGCGGATTTAGTCCAGGCCGTGCTCCCGGCTTCTCCAGCCGGCCCTTCGCTGGAAGCCGCGCTGGATTCTTCGCCGAATATTTCTCGCGCCGCCGAATACGTCCTGATGATTTCCGGCGCAGCCTGCTTGCTCATTCCGCCGCTAGTGCCCCGGCACTTCGCCGCATACCTTTTCGCGCTCGTCTGGATCGGTTTTCTCTTGCTCCTCGACCCACTCAATCACCGCCTCGGCCTTCCATCTTTTCTCGGCGATCTGGCCGAAGGCATCCGCCGCCGCCTTTATGAATTCCTTCTCGCAGGCTGGATCTGCGGCTGGTTGTGGGAATTCTGGAATTATTGGGCCGCCGCAAAATGGCTTTACACCTTCCCGATGTTTCAGCGCTGGAAAATTTTCGAGATGCCCGCGCCGGGCTTTCTCGGCTTCCTTCCCTTTGCGCTGGACTGCTTCGTGATGTACGTTACCGCCGCTTGGCTCCTCGGCTGGGTAAAAAGAGTAAAGTGAACAACGTGCGCCGCCGCATCCGTCTTACCGCCATCTCGCTGCCTCCGCGCATTTGTAGGGGCGGGTCCCGCGCCTACGGGACCCACCCGCCGATTGTTCACGCTACAACATCCCTGCTCTCCGTTCTGCTCGTCGCGCTCTGCTGCGCCTTGTTCGCCCTGCCCACGCGTGCCGGCGAAATCAAGCTCCCGCCCGAAGCCGTGCAAGCCATGGACAAAATGTATAGCGGCGATCCGGACGCAGCCATCGCCATACTGCGCAACCTCGAACAGTCGCGGCCCGAAAATCCTCTCGCCTTTCTTCTCGAAGGCGAAGCGCGCTGGTGGAAAATTTACTGCGCCAACCTGGAAATCAAATACGGAATGATCGACGCCTGGAAGCGCGGAAAAAAACCGGAAGACGAAGCCTTCCTGCTGCTCGCGGACAAAGTAGTTGATCTAGCCCACGCGCAAATCGCCAAATCCGACACGGCGGATATGCATTTCTACGCCGGGATGGGTCTGGCGTTGAAGGTGCGCCTGGATGTCCTGCGTGGCGAAAATCGCGCGGTCGCGCACGCCGGCGTCGTTGCGCGCTCCGAATTCCTGCGCGCTCTGGAGCTCGATCCGCAGATGGCCGACGCCACCGCCGGCCTGGGCCTCTACAACTACTACGTGGATTCGCTTTCGACCACCGTGAAAATCCTGCGCTTCTTCATGGGCATCCCGGGCGGCAGTAGGACGGAGGGTATTCGCGAGATGCAAATCGGAATTGATCGCGGCGTGGTGACGCCCGTGGAAATGCGTTTCCATCTCGCGAGAAATCTGCGCACCTTTGACTATCAATACGAACGGGCCATTCTGGTTGCGCAACCGCTCGTCGAGCGTTATCCGGGAAATCCGGTTTTCCTGTTGCTGCTCGGTAACCTGAATGCCGAGATGGGCCGCCCCGTCAAAACCGCGGAATATCTTCAAGCCGCGCTCAATGTCGCGAGTCAGCCCGCTGCTGCGGATTGCTGCTCCGCATGCCCGTCCTGCCCCGCATGTTCCACGCGCGTCCGCGAAATCGCGAAAGCGTTCCTCGGCTCATCGAACTAGAACCATGTCTTCGTAGCGCCGGCGTCCCGCCGGCTCCATCCACTTTGATTTTGTAGCGCCCGCCTTTAGCGGGCGCAGTTGCCTTCTCAGGGGGTCGGAGCTTCAGCTCCGACAATAATTGCTTGGCCCGCGTTGGGCTTTAGCCTCTGAGGAAAATGTTTGGGGCATTTTTCATCAGCCTGGTATAGCAGGTTCTCTCGCGGCCAAACTCTTCTGCGGCTCGGTGCGGCTCATCATCAACGTCGAAATGCATCCCGATACAAACGCCGCGCCCCACACGGTACTCGCGCCCCATTTTCCCAGCACGCTCGCTCCCAGCCACGGCCCCACCGCAAACGCAATGTTGAAAGACATCGTGTACAGCCCCATGTATTCTCCGCGCCTTTCCGGCGGCGCGATTTCCGCCGCGTACGCCGAACTGCCCGGCATCAGAATCATTTCACCGAACGTCCAGATCACCACGGCCGCAAACACGCCGGCGGCTTTTCCGAACGGCGCAATCCCCACCAGCGCGTACGATCCAAATCCCACCGCGTACAAGAACGCCCCCAGCATCAGCGTTCGCCGGTGCGTCCAGTGCTCCATCGCCGTGTTCAATGGAACTTCCAGCGCCACAATCAGCAAAGTGTTCACGGTGAAAATCGTTCCGAACACGGATTCCGGAAAATGCTCATACCGCACCAGGAACAGCGGCAGCGTGGACGTAAGTTGAAAAAACACCAGCTGCACCGGAATCATCGCCGCCAGAAAATAAAGCATGCGCGGATTTCGGAACGCGCGCAGATCCGCACCGGGATGCAACGCAACCAGCGGCGCCGAACTATCCGCTTCGATCTCGCGTCCCAAGTCTGTCGCGTCCGCCCAGTCCGGCTCGTGTGTTTTTTGCCGTCCCAAGTTGCGTAGCGGCGCGAGCGCCAGCACCGCTCCCGCCAGAATCGAAGTCGTGCCGTCCACCAGAAACAGCCAGCGAAACGAATAAACCGCTAGAATCCCGCCGATCGCAGGACCCACGCTCATTCCCAGATTTGCAGCGAGCCGGCTGAGCGCGAACGCCGCTTTGCGTTGCGCAGGCGCCACCAAATCGGAAACCATCGAAAGGCTCGCAGGCCGCACCGATTCATTCAGCACCGCGAACGCAAACGTCATCAGCAAAATCGTGCTGTAAGTTTTGGCCAGCGGAAATGAAAGCAGCAGAAAACCCGTCAGAAATAGCGAACCTTTCATGATCGGCAGCGGTCCCACGCGATCGGACAGAATTCCTGCAATCGGCATGGTCACCAGCGCCGCCAGACCGTACACCATCAGCGCCAGCGCCGCCCGCGCTGGAGTCACACCCAAGGTGTGCGTCACGTACAAGACCAGAAACGCCAGCACCATCGTTCCGGAGCGATTCACCAGCGTCGCCGCCGAAAGTATCCACATTTCTCGTGGCAGATTTTTCAGTCCGCGCCAAGGATTCATGGGAAGGTAGCGCCGGCGTCTCGCCGGCGATTTTCGTTGCAGGAGCGCCACTGTTTCGTAGGCGCTGGCAGGCTCAACTCGAAGAGGGCTGCGTCACTCCATAAGCCACACCCGGGAGTCTTTGTGGGTCGTGGCTTGAGCCACGAGATAAAATCATCGAATGCATCCCGGCTTTAGCCGCTGAAGTTCCCGCGCACTGTTCGCCACACATACGCTTAACATCTGAGATACGTCGTGACGGCCAGCGCTTCATTCAACGAACATGCCTCAGCCGTGTGCCGCCACTTCCTGTTCGAAAGCGTGATACGATGACCGCACCAGTGGTCCGGCTTCCACGTGTTTGAATCCCATCGTCTCGCCCAACTGCTTATATTCCGCGAATTCATCGGGATGCACGTAGCGTTCGATCGGCAAATGTTCGTGCGTTGGCTGCATGTATTGGCCGAGCGTCAAAATGTGCGTGCCCTGCGCCACGATATCTTCCATCGCCGCCAGCACTTCTTCGCGCGTTTCGCCCAGCCCCAGCATCATTCCGGTTTTCGTGGGCAACCCGGGAATAATTTCTCCCGCGCGCCGCAATAACTCCAGCGACCGCTCGTACACCGCGCCCTTGCGCACCTGGCGATAAAGCCGCGGCACGGTTTCCATGTTGTGATTCAACACGTCGGGTCTCGCCGCCATCACAGTCGCAAGCGCGTTCCAATCACCGCGAAAATCAGGGATCAGTACTTCCACTTTGCATCCCGGCACGCGCGCGCGAATTTCCGTGATCGTGCGCGCAAAAATTTTCGCGCCGCCGTCCGGCTGGTCGTCGCGGTTCACCGAAGTCACCACCGCGTAGCGCAATCCCATCCTCGCCACTGCCTCCGCCACGCGCTCCGGCTCGTCTTCCGCCGGAGGGCCCAGAGGCTTGCCACTCGGCACCGCGCAGAATCCGCACGCCCGTGTGCAAATGTCGCCCAAAATCATGAACGTGGCCGTGCCGTATTCCCAGCATTCCCCCATGTTGGGGCAGCGCGCGCTCTCGCACACGGTATGCAAATCCAGCGTGCGCATGGTGCGCTTCAATTCCTGGTATTTTGGTCCGCCGAAAAATCGCACGCGTAACCAGGACGGTCGCGGATGCGCCGCGGGCGGCGGAGTGGAATTCGGAAGAATCGTAAAGGGCGTGGCCATGTGCGTTTGGGTGAAAATCCATTGTACGCGGAACGGCCCAATCGAAACAACCACGCCCCAACACCTTAAAAGGCCCTAATGCTCTGAGCCCGCCAGCCAATATGCTAGACAGACAAGATAGGTCTTGGGTTCGATTCGCGGCGTACGACTTGGATTGGCCGCACCGGTCTGAGCAACTGATTCCGCACGACTTAATAGGCCGGAATGAGGTTCAGATGGGCTCGAATGACTTTCACATCGCGGCGCTGGTCGGCGGACAGCCTTCTCTGGCAGAAAATGCCTCGAATCCGCAGGCCAAGCCTGTCAGCCCGGTTCTTTCTGCGAGCGAGGCTCCCGCTGTCTTCCCGTCTGATTCACAGCAGGATAGGGTGTCCCTATCCGGAACATTGCCGCCTCAACGACAACAAGGCGCACTAGCAAGCGGAAACACCCAATTAGCGGCATTCACGCTGTTGGCCCAGCAAATCACGTTCTCTCCTGGCCAAAGCACGGCTGATGTTTTCACCTCGTCAACTTTCCCTGCTGCCGCGACGCTGGCAGGCCAGAATAGCGCCTCTGGCGTGGTCACAACTTCCGCGTCGAGTTCGGACGCCGCGAGCGCAAGTGCGACGTCCGCACCGAAAAGCGCCGCAACGGCACAGCAGAATGCCGCCGCCGTAACGCAGCTCCAGAAATTGCAAGACACTCGCGCGCCGGGAGGTATTCATGAAGCTTCACCCGCTGCCAGTTCAAGCGCTAAACCAACTCCGCAAGGGCAGCTTCTGAACGTCTCTGCCTAGCCCTCCGTTCACCGTTAACCTGTTCACGTTGAACCACGTAGGAACCTACCGTTCTGTTGTACTCTTACCACACAATTAGAAACCTATCGGTCTTGATTGGTTTAAGCTATTGATTGTAAAGGGTTATAATTCAAGCTGAGGGGCCACTGAAGTGCATAGAACGACCCTGTCCAGCTGATGCCTTATCAACTCACAATACAAAGACCGGTCGAAACTCGCGGCGTCGGACTTCACACCGCCGTGCGCTGCCACCTGCGGTTGGTTCCAGCTCCCGCGGACACCGGCATCGTTTTCCGGCGGGTGGACCTCGACAACTTCGAGATCGAAGCGCACGTTCGCAACGTCGCGCGGGTGAGCTATGCCACCAGCTTGATGAAGCAGGGCGTGCTGCTCTCTACCGTGGAGCACCTGCTCGCAGCGCTATACTCCTGCGGTGTTGACAATGTGTACGTCGAGCTGGACGCGCTGGAACTCCCGATCCTGGACGGCTCCTCGAAACCCTTCATCGAACTGCTGGCGCAAGCCGGGATTCGCAAACTGCGGCGGCAGCGACGTTACATTCGCGTGATCAAACCGCTGGAATTTTCCGATGGTGACCGCCGCATCGGAATCTATCCGGCGGAAGAATTCCGCGTGCACTGCTTCGTGGACTACAAACATCCGAATGTGGGTCCGCAGGAAGTGGAGATGACCGTGGACCGCCAATCTTTCAGCCGCGAACTGGCGCCGGCGCGCACCTTCGGTTTCATGAAAGACTTTGCGGGCTTGCAAGCGATGGGATTGATTCGCGGCGGCTCGGTGGAAAACGCGATCGTGCTGGACGACGAAGGAATACTGAACGGCCCGCTGCGTTTTCCGGATGAATTCGGGCGGCACAAGGCGCTGGACCTGATCGGCGATCTCGCGCTGGTGGGGCGGCCGCTGAAAGCGCGCATCGTCGCGCACAAGGCCGGTCACGCGCTGCACACACAGCTGGTTACGCGGCTGCTCGCCGACCACACTCTCTGGACCGAGACGACCGCGCCGCACGATTCCGCGGATGCGCGACCCCCCGCAACAGCCTCTCTTCCCGCCACATTCTAAATCTCACGAGATATTCACGCGCTGCGAATAATCACAAAATGGATCAGGCGGCGCGTGCGAAAGCCGAGCTTTTCATACAGATGAATTGCGGACACATTTTCCTGCCGGACGTGGAGAATGGGTGTTTCAGCGCGCTGCACGATTTTACGCATCAGAATGGACATCAGCTCGCGAGCATATCCGCGGCCTTGAAATTCCGGATGAGTGCAGACCGCGCTGACTTCGGTATAACCCGGCAGATGAAGTCTCTCGCCCGCCATGGCCACGAGGCGTTTGCTTTGACGAATTCCCAGATACGCACCCAGTTCGCGGGTGCGCGTGCCGAAGGGGCCGGGCTTGGTCAATTCGGCGAGCGCGACCATTTCCGGCACATCGGCGGGAGTTAGTTTTTCCGCGGGAAAGCCATCCTGCGCAAGATTCGGCTTTTCGCACACCATTTGTACGATCGGCGACGAATGAACGGTGATCCATCCCGCGGGAATCTGCGGCGGCTGATCCAGAAACAACGCGGCGCCGGTACGCCGCAGAGTCCTCGCGAGCGATGCATACGCATCGTTCGTCGGTTCGCCCATCGCGGCGAGCAGAGTTACTTCCGGTGAATAGCGCTTCGCAAGTTCGTCGCCTTCGGCGAAGTGCGAGTGGAGCGTCGAGAGCGAATTCCAGATTGGATTGTCCAGGCTGTGCATCGTCTTCGGCGTCTCTGACTGTCGCTGAGCTGTGTTCAAGACCATTTCCTCAGGCGCGAGAGATTCTCTGCGACAGCTGCAAAATCGGAACTGCAGCGGCTAAAGCCACGACTCACAAAGCTCTTCGTGCTTTCATACGCTGCTCTTTTGATGCTCGCACAATTTATGCGGCGCGGGAAATTCGCGCTATCCGAATGGAGCGGCCAAATTGTCCTGTGAAATTACCGCTGGTAGAGCGGCGGACTATGGGCCGTCGCGGATTCGCCGTTCCCTGAAAACCGAATGACTCCGCTCTGGTCGGTATAGAAACTCCGCCGCCCAGTCGTGCCGCGCTGCATGGGATCGGCGGTCACGGTGTAACCGGAAGCGCCTCCCGCAGTGCAGCCTTTCGCGGCGGCCTTGGGTGAAATAACCGGCGCAGTAGCTCCGTCCGGATATTGCGGAGTGTAAGCGAAAATGTATCCGTTCTTGCGAACGGACCCGAACGACGCATCCAGCAACGCAGCATGATTGCAAGTCGCATCTCCTGCGGTGCCCTCAACCAACACGTCCAGACTGGAAGGAAAGCCATTTTCGAATCTGGTCGCATAGACGATCGCGGCGGTGTTGACAGAACGGAGCGAGCCGACGGCCGAAGCCTCGTTCGCAGCGAAGCGCGCGCGCAGCAGATTGGGAATCGCGATCGCGGCGACGATCATGGCGGGAATGATGACGAGGCCGAGATATCCCAGCACCAGGCCGGTGATGGCGATGCCGCGACCACCAATTCGGCCCGCGGAATTGCGAATCTCCGACAGCGAGATGTGGCCGAGAATAATTGCGGCGATGGAGGCGGGAAAGAAAAACGTAAAGATTCCACAGACCAGGCTGGCGATGGCTTTGCCGCTGGTGGGCGTGTCGCCGACGACCGGTGGAGTTGCGAATGAACCTCCGGGGACCGGCGTGGGACCGGGCGTCGTGCGAGCGGCGGCGGAAGAAAGTGGTTGTCCGCACTTCGAGCAGAATTGCCCTGAATCGGGATTGGCTGTTCCGCAGTTTCGACAAAACATCGCGTGCCTCCGGTTCCGCCTGCGAGGAAATATATCGCTTTGGTTAACAAATGCACGAATATTGTGCGTTCGACGCGGTGCGTACGGCAACGAAGACCGAAAGGCGAAGCGCGATCCTTCACCCGCGGTCGCGGGTTCAGGATGACGGCGCACGGCATCAAATGCACGGACTTTGTGCTTGCGGCAACAGGGGCGGGTCTGAGACCCGCCCCTACGGAAAAACCTGGATTGCATGGATGCGCCACGAGGGCGGAAAGGCGCAAGCTCGGTGAGGCTGTTTCGATTGCCAAAGATGTGCGGGGAAGCGACAATACCTTTCGCATGCCTGCCGCCGACACTGTGATTGTGATTCTGGCCGCTGGGAAGGGAACGCGTATGCGTTCCGATCTGGCGAAAGTGTTGCACCGCGCCGGAGGCCGCCCGCTGCTGGAGCACGTGATCCGCGCCAGCCAGCCGGTGAAAGCCGCGCAAGTGCTGGCGGTGGTGGGGCACCAGGCCGAAGAAGTGGGCGCGCTGGCCGGATCACTGGGCGCGGATACGGTGAAGCAGCAACCGCAGCGCGGCACCGGTCATGCGTTGCAGGTGGCGCGGCGCGCGATGCGCAAGAGCGCGAAGCTGGTGATCGTGGTTCCCGGCGATGCTCCGCTGCTGCGCGCGGAAACTTTGACAGCGCTGCTGGACACGCATCGCCGCGGCGAAGCAGCCGCAACGATTCTGAGCGCTGAGCTGAACGATCCCACGGATTACGGCCGCGTGGTGCGCGATTCCGAAGGCCGCGTGCAAGCCGTGGTGGAAGAAAAGGCCGCGACTCCCGAGCAGCGCGCCATCCGCGAAGTGAATTCCAGCATTTATTGCTTCACACTGGAAAAACTGTGGCCTTGCCTGAACGCCTTGCGGCCAAACAATGCGCATCGCGAGTTGTACCTGACCGACGCGATCGCTTTGTTGCGTCAGCGCAACGAACGCGTGCTGGCGCAGGTGGCTCCGGACGCCAGTGAAATTCTGGGATGCAATACACGCGCGAATCTGGCCGACGTGGACCGGATTTTCCGCGCGCGCAAGGCCGCGGAGTTGATGGAAGCAGGCGTGACGATTTATCTGCCGGAGACGGTGGTGATTGATCCGGAAGTGAGCGCCGGGCCCGACACGGTGATTGATCCGTGCGTGCAATTGCTGGGCAAGACGCGCATCGGCGCGCGCTGCACGATTCAGACGGGTAGCGTGTTGCGCGATACGCGGGTGGATGACGACGTAATTATCGGCGCGCATTCGACGCTGGATTCCAGCCGCGTCGGGAACAGGGCGCACGTGGGACCGTTTGCGCGATTGCGTCCTGGTGCGGACATTCGCGCGGGGGCGCACATTGGAAATTTTGTGGAAGTAAAAAATTCGGTGGTGCATGAGGGGGCGAAGGCCGGGCACCTGACTTATTTGGGCGACGCCTCCATCGGGCGCGAAGCGAACATCGGCGCAGGGACGATTACGTGCAACTACGATGGCGTGGCCAAGCACGAAACCACGATCGGTAATCGCGTTTTCATTGGGAGTGACAGCGCGCTGGTGGCGCCGGTGCGGATTGGCGACGGCGCGTATGTCGCGGCGGGGTCCACGATCACGGAAAATGTTCCAGCGGACGCGCTGGGAGTGGCGCGCGGACGTCAGAGCAATAAGCCGGGTTGGGCGGCGGCGCGGCGGCGCATGATGGCGCGGGCTAGACGCGACGAAGGGCGCAAGAAACCGAAACGCCGTAGCAAAGCTGTGCGCAGGGCCAAACTGAAAGCGCGCAGGCGCGCGAAAAGAAAATCCCGGAAGCGTACCCGCCGTTAGGTCTGTGTCACTAAAACAAAATCGGTACTTCAGAGGCTGAAGCCGCTCGGATTCTGCGTGATAGTCATTGTGGTGGCCCTTCGAGCCTGCCGCGGTGGCCTCGTTTGCGGACGAATGGAATCGCGCGGGCGAGAGAATCCCGCGGCGAGGCGGGCGGAGAAGTCCCTGAGGGCGAGAGGCAGGTTCGCTCGTCCGGTCGTCGGCTATTCAGTTTTTAGGGGTGCGCTGCACGCGCTGGTTACTTTTTCTTGCTGATTACTATAAATCATACCTGGTTGGGGATTTCAAGAGGTGGGAGCGTGTTGGATTTGCGGTCGAGAGGGGGTCGCGTTTACGGGGTTGATGCGACGGAGACGTAAACATTTTTTTACCGCGGAGAAAACTTAAAGCAAAGAGAGTTCCTTCGCTGCGCTCAGGATGACGAGGCGCGTTAGCCGGCGCCGGCGAGCGAAGGTTGTGCGCAAAGTCGCGCTGCGGCATGTCCTGCGCACATGCTAAAATGAGCGGAGGCGAGGCGGGACGATGAAATTTGGCGTGGTGCAATTCCCGGGGTCGAATTGTGATGCGGACGCTTTTCATGCGGTGGGCGCGATCGTGCGGCAGCCGGTGGAGATGATCTGGCACCAGTCTGAAAATCTGGCAGGTTGCGACGCTGTGATTTTGCCGGGCGGATTTGCGTTTGGGGATTATTTGCGCACGGGGGCGATTGCGCGATTTTCGCCGGTTATGAAGGCCGTGGAGCGGTTTGCGCGCGGGGGCGGTTTGGTTTTGGGGATTTGCAATGGATTTCAGATTTTGCTGGAAGCGGGGTTGCTGCCTGGGGCGATGCTGCGCAACAAGGGGCTGCGTTATCTGTGCCGACATGTGCATATACGGGTGGAGGCAACGGATACGCCGTTTACCTGCGCGGCGACGCTGGGGCAGGTGCTGAAGATTCCGATCGCGCACAACGAAGGGAATTATTTTTGCGAGCCGGCGATGCTGGCTGAGCTGGAACACAACAATCAAATTATATTTCACTACGTGCGGCCGGACGGCGGCGATGCCGGCGCGGACGACCGCGAAGCGAATCCCAATGGGTCGTTGCATGCGATTGCGGGGATCTGCAACCGCGAGCGCAATGTGCTGGGGTTGATGCCGCATCCGGAGCGCGCGGTGGAGTTGGCGCTGGGGTCGGCGGATGGGATGGTGGTTTTTCGTTCGCTGGTGGCGAGCTTGGCGGCTGCGGAGAGCGCGGTGCGGCGCGCGCCGGGAGTGACGGCGGCGGTTCCGGCGTGATTGGTTGCTGAAGTGGGCTACGACGGAAGCGGCTAGGTCAGTTGAAAGCAAACCGAAAACACGCGGGAAAGGCGCCGCGAAGGGAACGCGCTGCGCGCGACTTTTTTCCCAGCGCTTCCGCGCTGGGCTAGCTTATGCCGCGCCTCCGGTTCGACCCTGCCGCCGGCAGGGTCTCAGGGTAAACCGGCGCTGGTGACTTGGATAGGAAGCACCGTGAAGAAAGCGCGAACGCAAGACGATTCAACGGCAGGGCGCGAATGGAACTTTTCTCCACAAAATGATTGATACTGAAATTAAGGTTACCCCGCAGATTGCGGCCGAGCACGGCCTCACACCTGAAGAATACGCGCGCACGCAGAAAATACTGGGGCGCGATCCCTCGTTTACGGAGCTGGGAATTTTCAGCGTGATGTGGAGCGAGCATTGCTCGTATAAATCGTCGCGCGTGCATTTGAAGAGATTGCCGACGCGCGGGACGCACGTGGTGCAGGGACCGGGGGAAAACGCGGGCGTGGTGGATATCGGCGACGGGATGGTGGCGGTTTTCAAGATTGAATCGCACAACCATCCGAGTTTTGTGGAGCCGTTTCAGGGCGCGGCTACCGGAGTGGGCGGGATTTTGCGGGATATTTTCACAATGGGGGCGCGGCCGATTGCGGTGATGGATTCGCTGCGGTTTGGGCCGATTACGGCGGGGGAGCTTCAGGGGCTAAAGCCGTGCCCTGACGATGTGGGCGTCGGCGCGGCGGTGACGGCGGGGCTTAAGCCCCGCCCTTCGACCGTAGACCAGAAGGCCGACAGAGGCGACGCGAAGATCCAAGACGAGAGCAGATCCCTCTCTGCGTCCCGCGCCCGCCAAAATGCGGCGGGACAAGAAAAAGCGCGGGACTCCGTCCCCTTCGCAGAACCCGCTCAGGGCAGGCGGGATGACGGTGCTCTGGCGCGCGACCCGAGAGATGATTCGGCGATTTCCGCCGGCGAAGCTGGCGCGGGACAGGTGACTGCGCAAGAGATTGCGCGGAACCGGCATATTTTGGATGGGGTGATACGCGGGATTGGATTTTATGGAAATTGTTTTGGGGTGCCGACGGTGGGCGGCGAAGTGGCGTTTGAGCCGTGCTATTCGAATAATCCGCTGGTGAACGCGTTGGCGCTGGGAATTTGCCGGCGCGAGGAATTATTTTTCGCGAAGGCGCGCGGCGCGGGGAACCCGGTGATTTACGTGGGCGCGAAGACGGGGCGCGACGGAATTCATGGGGCTTCGCTGCTGGCGTCGGCGGAATTCAGCGAGGAATCGCAGCAGAAACGGCCGAACGTGCAGATGGGCGATCCGTTCATGGAGAAATTGCTGCTGGAAGCGTGCCTGGAAGCGATGCGCACTGGCGCGGTGGTGGCGATTCAGGATATGGGCGCGGCGGGGTTGACCAGTTCGAGTTCGGAGATGGCTTCGCGCGGAGGATTGGGGATTGAGATTGATCTGGCGCGCGTGCCGCAGCGCGAAACGGGGATGACGCCGTACGAAATCATGTTGAGCGAATCGCAGGAGCGCATGCTGCTGGTGGCGGAACGCGGGCGCGAGCGAGAAGTTTTCGATGTGTTCCACAAATGGGGACTGGACGCGGTGGAAATTGGGCGCGTGACGGAAGATGGAATTTTACGCGTGTTGAATCATGGCGAAGTGGCGGCGGCGATTCCGGCGCATGCGATTGCGGAGGAAGGGCCGCGGTACGAGAGGCCGATTGCGGCGCCTGGTGTGATGGCTGAGGCTGGCGGGGCTGACGGCGCGACCGCTTTTGTGCCTTTGGCCGCGGTTGGCGCGGATTTGAGTGGGAATTTTCGGCGCTTGCTGGGTTCGCCGACAATTGCTTCGAAGCATTGGATTACCGAGCAGTACGATTCGATGGTGCAGACGAACACGACGTTCGGTCCTGGGGCGGGCGATGCGGCGGTGCTGCGGTTGAAGGAATCGAAACGCGCTTTGGCTTTGGCTACCGATGGGAACGGGCGCTGGGGATTTTTGGCGCCGCGGTTGGGTGCGATGCATGCGGTGGCGGAGGCGGCGCGGAATGTGGCTTGCAGCGGAGCGCGTCCGATTGCGGCGACGAATTGCTTGAATTTTGGCAACCCGGAGAAGCCGGAAGTGATGCGGCAATTCAGCGAAGCGATTGATGGGATTGCTGAGGCTTGCCGCGTGCTGGAGACGCCGATCACCGGCGGGAATGTGAGTTTTTACAATGAGACTTTGGGGAAGGCGATCTATCCGACGCCTGTGCTGGGTGTGCTGGGATTGATGGAGGATGCGGAGTGTGCGTTGGGTTCGAAATTTCGGAATGAGGGCGATCTGATTTTGCTGCTGGATGGAATGAGCGATGGCGCCCTAAAAGATGGCGGCCTAAAGGCCGCCGCTACGAAAGCGGAATTCGCTTCTAGCGAATATGCGAAGGCGATTCATGGCATCGTCGCGGGATTACCGCCGGCGATTGATTTGGCGGCGGAGAAACGGTTGATTGACTGTTTGGTGGCGCTGGCTGGCGAGCGGGCGGTGGTTTCGGCGCACGATGTTAGCGATGGCGGGTTGGCGGTATCAGTGGCCGAGGCGTGTTTTGGGCGCGACGGATTGTCCGCGGAGATCTCGATCGATGCTGGGAGCGCGGAAGATTTTGCGGAGGCTGCGTTATTTGGCGAGCGTGGGGCACGGGCGGTGCTGTCTGTTGCAGCTGCGTCGCTTGCCCGGGTGAACGAGATTGCGGCACAATACCACGTCGGTGCGCGACGTATCGGTACAGTCACTCGCGGTGAATTCCGCATCCAATATCAGGACGCGGGTGTGATACAAGGCAGTATCGAATCGTTCCGGCGAAGCTGGTCGGATGCTCTACCTCGGGCCATCGAGAGCGGAAGGGACGCCCAATGAGCAGATTTACGAAATATTCGAGATGGCCGATTGCGGCGAGCTTAACCGCCTGGGGATTGCGTGAACTATTACGGCGTGGAAGCGGACCAGGTATGAGATATCGCATCACTGGTGCATTGTTCTTCATCTTGCCTGCGCTGGGCGTATTGCTGTGGCGAAAGTGGGGATATGGGTTTGCCGTTGCGACATGCGCGTTCAGCATCGCGCAGGCCATCCATGGACCTTTTGGCCCGCCCTCAGCAGCGGGCAAGTCAGCAATGGCTGTAACACTCGTTTTGGTGCTCGTTTGGCTCTTCCTGCCGAACGTGAGGCATCAATTTTTCAAAAAGGATGCGAGCGTTTGAGTCCTCTCGTACAACTCGGCGACGATCATTTTCACGACCATTGCGGCGTTTTTGGGGTATTTGGGCACCCGGAAGCGGCGAAGATGGCTTATCTGGGGCTTTACGCGCTGCAGCATCGCGGGCAGGAATCGGCGGGCATTGCTTCGACCGACGGCGCGCAGGTATTCGTGCACAAGTCGCTGGGGTTGGTGCAGGAAATCTTCACGCCGGAAGTTATCGCAAGATTGCCGGGCGACGCATCGATTGGGCACACGCGTTATTCGACGGCGGGCGACAACACGTTGATGAACGCGCAGCCGGTGGTGATTGATTGCAACAAGGGGAAAATCGCGCTGGGGCACAACGGCAACCTGACCAACGCGATCGAGCTGCGCAAGAAGCTGGAACATCGCGGTTCGATTTTTCAGACGACCAGCGACACGGAAGTGATCGTGCATTTGATCGCGCGCAGCCAAGCGCGAAACTTGACGGGCGCGATTGCGGACGCGCTGAATCAGGTGGAGGGCGCGTATTCGCTGCTACTGCTGACGCGCGATGAGATTTATGCGATTCGCGATCCGCGGGGATTTCGGCCACTGTGTTTGGGAAGGCTGGATGGCGCCTGGGTTGCGGCTTCGGAAACTTGCGCGCTGGACTTGATTGATGCGGAATACGTGCGCGACGTGGAGCCGGGAGAAATGGTGCGGATTTCGCGCAGCGGAGTGGAGTCCTTTCATTTCGCGCCGGAAAAGCCCTTGCAGCAGTGTGTTTTCGAGCACGTTTATTTTTCGCGGCCGGACAGCCTGGTTTTTGGAATGCCGGTAAATCGCACGCGAGAGCGGCTGGGACGTTTGCTGGCGAAAGAACATCCGGTGGAAGCGGACATTGTGACGCCGGTGCCGGATTCGGGCGTGCCGGCGGCGATCGGGTATTCGGCGGATTCGGGAATTCCGTTTCGCATGGCGCTGATCCGCAACCATTATATTGGGCGGACGTTTATCGAGCCGAGCCAGGCGATACGCGATTTTGGAGTGAAGCTAAAGCTGAATCCCGTGCGTCGAATGCTGGAGGGGCAACGCGTGGTGCTGGTGGACGATTCGATTGTGCGCGGCACGACCAGCCGGAAAATCGTGCGGCTGGTGCGCGATGCCGGCGCGACCGAAGTGCACGTGCGGATCAGCTGTCCGCCGACGATTTCGCCGTGCTACTACGGTGTGGATACGCCGCGGCGCGAAGAATTGATCGCGGCGAATTATTCGGTGGACGAGATACGGACATATCTGGGCGCGGATTCGTTGGGATACGTTTCACTCGAGGGATTGCGGCTGGCGATGGAGGATACGGACGACGCCAACCACAAGTTCTGCACATCGTGCTACACCGGCAGCTATCCGACGGAGCTGGTGCAACTGGAAGTGGAGGCTCATCGTGAAGGCTGACGTGGAAGAAGCCGTGGCCGCTGACAGGGAACGGCTAGAACGGGCGCGCGAGGAGCACCGCGGGCACGCCACCGCCAAGGACAAAGTCTGGCGCGAAGTGGTTTCGTGGTTTTGGGTGATCGTGGCGTTCCTATTTATCGAGGGAACGCTGGTGCAGGCACGGGTGATTCCCAGCGGGTCGATGGAAAAAACGGTGCTGATCGGGGATCACTTGATTGTGAGCCGGTTCGGGTACGATGCAGGCATTCCGTTCACGCCGTGGCATGTGCCGTTGTGGCGCGAGCCGAAGCGGCAGCAGATTACGGTGTTTCGCGCGCCGCTGGCGGATCAGGGGTTTCCGGATTTCATCAAGCGCTGCATTGGAGTGCCGGGCGACCGCATAAAAATCGTTGAGGGAAAAGTGTACGTGAATGGAGATCTGCTCAACGAGCCCTACGCAATTCATAATCCCAGCAACGCCGATTCGCCGGTGGAGAATTTTCCGGCGCGAACCAACGACATGGTTTTCGCGGATAATCCCGACTGGCGGACGGAACTCGCGAAACAAGTGCGGAACGGCGAACTGGTGGTGCCGGCGGGCGAATATTTCATGATGGGCGATAACCGCGACAATTCGAATGACGGCCGCTACTGGGGATTTGTGCCGCGGGAAAATATTATCGGGACGCCGGTGTTGATTTATATGTCCATCGAGGCGCCGGAGGACGTGTGGGAACCGGGGCATGTGGGTGAGCGCTTCGAGACTTATTTGAACGCCGTGATTCATCCGGGAGAAATTCGCTGGAAGCGGTTGTTCCATATTTTTTGAGTTTGCTGACGAACGGTGAGCGTTGGGTATCCATATCGTACGAGCGCGCAGGACAGTACGAAGGCGCGAGGATAATGTCGTGGCCCTTCGATCCTGCCACAGGCAGGATCTCAGGATAAACTAAAGCCACGACCCACAAAGATTGTCGGGTCGCGGCGCTGCTTGGTCGCTTAACCGAGTGCGGGCGACCGAAGCCTCGCCTAGATCGTTTTGTTGCGGGACAGTTGGCTTCAACGAAGGCGGTAGCAAGCCGCCGCACTCCAAAATAGACTAGGCGGGCCCGGGTATCGCCGCAGAAAATTAGTTCGACTCCTTCAGGAAGCAGAAACCAACCATGCGCTATGCCGATGCCGGAGTAAATATTGCGGTGGCCGATGAAGCCAAGCGGCGGATTGC
Organism: Acidobacteriota bacterium; assembly: GCA_013289695.1. Classification (GTDB taxonomy): domain Bacteria; phylum Acidobacteriota; class Terriglobia; order Acidiferrales; family UBA7541; genus Palsa-295. The sequence goes on along the minus strand of JABCZK010000005.1, from coordinate 111,784 downwards.
GGCCATGGCGCGGAAGACGTTCACGCGCGGAGTGCTGGCGCCGATCGGCGGATTTGGCGCCCTATTTCAGCTGGATCGCAAACGCTGGCGCGAACCGATATTGGTATCGAGCGCGGATGGTGTGGGGACGAAGCTGAAAATCGCGTTTGCCACGGGAATTCATTCGACGGTGGGCGCGGATATTTTGAATCATTGTATTAATGACATTTTGACGCAGGGCGCGCAGCCGCTATTTTTTCTGGATTACCTGGCGATGGGGAAGATTGACGCGCGCATCGTGGAGCAAGTGATCGAGGGGATGAGCCGCGCGGCACGTCATGCGGGTTGCGCGTTGATTGGCGGGGAGACGGCGGAGATGCCGGATTTCTACGCGGCGGGCGAATACGATCTGGCGGGATTTATTGTTGGAGCCGTGGAACGAAAAATGCAGCTCGATCCGCGGCGCGTGCATCCGGGGGATGCGTTGCTGGCGCTGCCTTCGAGCGGATTGCACACCAATGGATATTCGCTGGCGCGGAAGTTGGTATTTGGAGTTGCGAAGCTCAGCCCGAACACCTACGTGGCGGAGGTGAGTAACAAGATAGGGCCGGAGCTGCTGAAGCCGCACCGGGCTTATTGGCCGCTGCTGAAAGGTATTTTGGCGCGCGGGTGGGTGACTACCATGGCGCATATTACCGGCGGCGGGATTACCGGGAATTTGCCGCGGGCTTTGCCGGCGAACGTGCAGGCGGTAATTGAATTGGGTTCATGGCCGGTGTTGCCGATTTTTCGATATCTGGCGCGGCTGGGTGCGATTGATCGCGATGAGCTTTTGCGGACCTTTAATTTGGGTTTAGGGATGATTTTGGTGGTGCCGGCTAAGCATGTGTCGAGAGTGGAGACGGAATTGAAGCGGCGGAGGGAGAAATTTTATTTGATTGGGAGGATTGAGCGGGCGGTGCGGGGGAGACCGCGGGTGATTTATAGCGGGAAATTGGGGTTGTAGAGTTCGCGGCGCGGACTATTTGCCGCAGAGAAAACCGGCGCGGCGGAAATGTTGACGCCCGGGCAAGCTGGGGCGCAGCAAGCAGCGCCTCTACCAAGCGAAAAGCAACAGCGGGTATGATCCGCGCGCGCGCGTCCTACTGATCGGTATTGTCCGTATCCACGACGACTTTCCATGTGCTGTCGCTTTGCTTCTTCCAGATCACCACGTATTTGCCTTTCTCGTCGTTCGTTTTGCCCTTCATATCGGTAGTGACGAAATTGTATGCGCCGGTTTCGTAGGCCAGCTCGCCGGAGCTCGCGACTTCGACTGAGCTGGTTTGCCAACTCAAGCCCGGGCCGGGCAGTACAAGCATTGGGGCCCAATTCTTGCGGATATTTTCTTTGCCTTTTGTGGCGGGAACTTTGTTCGGAAATTGCAGGGCGTCATCGGCGTAGAACGAAACGGTCCTGTCGAGGTCCTTCGAGGTGGCGGCACGGGACCACGCGATGGAGGCGGCGCGGATGGAGGCTTCGTCGGCGGCGCGGGCCTGCTGGATTTCCTGCTGGCGTTGGGCTTGGGCATCTTTTTCGCCGGCGCGGTAGCAGGAGGTGGTGAAGGCCATCGCGAAGATTGCGGCTGGCAGGATTAGACGGGTGCGCGGCATAGAGATTCTCCTGTGCAAATTTCAAGTTGTGCGGACGACAAGATGCCTTGGCGTTGCCCTGGAGTCAAGCGGGCTAGGGCCTGGCGCCGTGGCAAACTGGGGCGCAGCAAGCAGCGCCCCCAACCACGTATTCAGGTGTACCCGCAGTATTTGGCGTAGACAGGTGCGGCGGTTTTGTGGGTTTGGGGAACTGTGCTAATTTCGGGCGGTCATGAAGAAACGGATTGGCGTGCTGCTATCGGGGCGCGGATCGAATTTCGAGGCGCTGGCTGAGAGCGTGGAGGCGGGGCGCATTCCGGATGCGGAAATTGCGCTTGTGGTGAGTAATCGCGAGGGCGCTGAGGGGATCGAGAAGGCGCGGCGGCAGGGGATCGATGCGCGGGTGATTCCTTCGAAGGGACTGGAGCGCGAGGCTTACGACAAGCTGGTGGTGGCGGCGCTGCAGGAGAAGAAAGTTGATCTGGTGTGCCTGGCGGGATATATGCGGCTGCTCTCGCCGCATTTCGTCGCGGCATTTCCGCAGCGGATTTTGAATATTCACCCGTCGTTGCTGCCGGCGTTTCCGGGGTTGGAATCGCAGCGGCAGGCGCTGGAGCATGGCGCGAAGTTTTCGGGTTGCACGGTGCATTTCGTCGATGAAAATCTGGATGCGGGGCCGATCGTGCTGCAGGCCTGCGTCGCGATCGAGGATGCCGACACGCCGGAAACTTTGGCGGAGCGGATTTTGCGCGAGGAACACCGCATTTATTCGGAAGCGGTGCGGATTGTGCTGGAGGGGCGGTATCGGATTGAGGGGCGGCGCGTGCTGTTGCATGCGCCGAAAGGGTCGGAGAGAAAATAGTGTCGTCCGCGAAATTCAAACCGGTGGAAGAGCAACTCGCGTACCTGAAAAAGGGCGTGGCGGAAATTATTCGCGAAGAGGAATTGAAGGCGAAGCTGGCGGAGGCGGTGAAGACCGGGAAGCCGCTGCGCGTGTATCTTGGCGTGGACCCGACAGCCCCGGACATTCATCTGGGGCACACGGTGGTGCTGCGGAAGCTGAAACAATTTCAGGACATGGGGCACACGGCGGTTTTTCTGATTGGGGATTTTTCGGCGATGATCGGCGATCCGACGGGGCAGTCGGAAACACGTCCGCCGCTGAAGGCCGAGCAGGTGCAGAAGAACGCGGAAACGTATTTGCAGCAAGTGTTCAAGATTTTGGACAAGAGCAAGACCGAGGTGCGCTACAACAACGAGTGGCTGGGGAAATTGAGCAGCACGGAGGTGGTGCAACTGTGCGCGCATTATCGCCTCGCGCGGATGCTGGAGCGCGAGGATTTTCGTTCGCGGCTGGAGGCGAATCAGCCGATTTCGGTGCACGAGCTTTTGTATCCGTTGTTGACGGCTTACGACGCGGTGGCGTTGAAGTCGGACGTGGAATTGGGCGCGACGGAGCAGAAATTTAATTTGCTGGTGCATCGCGAGATACAGCGCGAGTACGGTTTGCCGGGCCAGGTGATTTTGACGATGCCGATTCTGGTGGGGCTGGACGGTGAGCGGAAGATGTCGAAGAGCTTGGGGAATTACATCGGGATCACCGAGAAGCCGGGTGAGATGTTCGGCAAGTTGATGTCCATTTCGGACGAGTTGATGTGGTCTTACTACGAATTGTTGACGGATTTTGGGTCGCCGGTGATTGTGCGCTTGCGCGAGGAAGTGAAGATGGGCGTGCTGCATCCGATGGATGCGAAAATGCAGATGGCGCACACGATTGTGGCGGGATTTCATGGGGAAGAGGCCGCGAAGGAAGCGGCGGACGAATTCCGTTTGGTGTATCGCGACCGCAAGGCGCCTACGGACATGCCGGAAATGAAACTGGCTTGGGGAACGCGGCCGCTGCATTTGGTATTGACGGAGGCGGGGATGGCTTCGTCGCGGAGCGAGGGCGAGAGATTGATCAAGGCGGGCGCGGTGGAAGTGAATGGGACGATCGAGAAGGATGTGAAGAGGACGATCGTTTTGAATCCGGGGGAGATGCTGGCTTTGCGGGTGGGGAAGAAGAGATTTTTGCGTGTGGTGGGAGTTTAGGAGCGCAAATTTACCGCAGAGACGCACAGGACGGGGAGAAGTCCTTGGATCGCGGGCGCGCGGAGTTCGCTTTACTTTTCGGCGCGCTCCGCGAGCCGTTTTAGGCGGTATAGCCAGGAGCGGTTGCGCACCTCGACGGCGTGTTTGGTTGCGAAGCGGTCGAAGATTTTTCCCAGCGTGGTGGGCATGGTGTATTCGTCGTACATGATTAGACTGGTTGCGCCAGCTTGTGGTTGAAGGTCCCAGCCCTGCATTCCGCGGATACCGTAGGAATCCTGAAATTGCCATTCGAGGTGATGTTCCCATTCGTAAGCGGTGATGACCACGGTTAGCGTTAGCTCGAAGTTTTGTAATTTTCCGGTGATGCGAACTTTTTGGCCTACTGTGAAATCTGGCGCGCCGCCTTGGACTTCGAAGTGCGTGTTCATTTCTGCGCCGTACCATAGGGGCATGCGTTGCGGGACGAAGAAGACGAAGATTTCGTTGGGGGTGGTGAAGATTTCTGTGGCGAGTTCGACGTAGGCCATTGCGGTTCGAACGTTATCTCATAAATTGCGGAGTGGCGGAGAAATTCTGAGTGGGGCGAGAAAGACGAAAGATTTAACACAGAGGGCAGGGAGGAATACGGAGAACAGAGAGAAAAGCCAAAGACAAAGCTACCCCGGAGGCGCAGAGAAAGGCACCGGCGAGTCGGCGATGTGCCTGACATTGTGGCAAGCCGGGGCGCAGCCAGCAGCGCCCCTACCGAGTATTGGCGAAAGCGGGCACGGCATGCCGTGCCCCTCTCTGCGAAAACCCAAGTGCACAGGCAGGATTGCCCGCCTGCGGCGGGCAGGCCTATGCTACGACAAGCGGATTTAGATTTAGACTTCGACCAGGACCAGGGAGACGTCGTCGGTGGGTGGGCCTTCGCGCCATTCGGCTACGCTGTCCAGGATGCCTTTCTTCATTTCGTGGAACGGGAGCAGGGAGGTTTCGCGAACAATTTTCTGCACGCCTTCGACGCCGAGCATTTCGCCGCGGGAATTGAAGACGTCGGTGATGCCGTCGGTATAGAGAACGATGCGGTCGCCGGCGTCGAGATCCACGTCGAGCGTGGCTTCGGCGTCCACGGCTTCGGGCAGAGCGCCCAAAACCATGCTGCGCGATTCGAGCAAGCGAGGTTCGGAGCCGTCGTGCGCGATCATGGCGGGAGGATGTCCGGCGCCGGCGAAAATCATGCGGCGTCCGGGACGGTCAATGCGGGCGGCGGCGACGGTGAAAAAGAAAACCGAGCTGCCGATATTGTGCATGACGAAGCGGTTGAGCTGGCGGAGCATCGAGTCCAGCGCGGAGCCGGCGCGCAACTGCGTCATCATTTCGGTGTAAATGCGATTGGCGACGAGGGCGGAGCCGATGCCGTGGCCGGAAACATCGCAGACCAGGAGATTCAGATAGTGATCGTCGAGCGAACTGACCAGGCCGAAATCGCCGCCGATGGTGCGCACGGGGTGGTAGAAGGTTTCGACGCGCACGCCGCCCCATACCAATGATTTCGGCGCGAGGCTCTGTTGCACGCGCGCGGCGAGCTTGAGGTCTTCCTGAATTTCCTGGTGGCGCTCTTCGAGCTTCTTGTTTACCTCGCGCAGCTCCTGTTCGGCGTGCTTCAGTTCGGAGATGTCGGTAAAGGTGACTATGGAAAACTGGCGGCCGTCGGGATCTTCCACGACGCGAGCGCTGATAATGACGGGCAGGCGCGAGCCATCTTTTCTGGGTAGCACGAATTCGAAGCGATTTTTGCCGGCCTGCAGGCCTTGCTCTCTTTTCGCAACGATGTAATCGGCTTCCGCCTTGTCGTAAAGCCGGTGAATGTCCGGGCCGATGATTTCGCCGCGCGGCAGTCCGGTCATTTGTTCGAGGTTGGAGTTCACGAAAATAATATTCTGGCAATCGTCGGAAATGAGCACGCCTTCGTTGAGGCTTTCGAGCACGCCCTCGATTTGCTGGAGCCAATCCGGCTGTTCGACTTCCACTGACGATCCCCTTTGCATCTAGCTTGCCCGCCCGCGTATCTTACCCAATTCGAGAGAAAACCGCTAAATGGCGAGCCGCATCTTTAGTACGTAAGAACTGCCACATTTGATGCAATGAATGGGCGCCGGGGAGCGTAATAATGAGAGGGGAGAGTGCAGGCGATTTTATCGCCCACGGAGAGCGCACGAGACCATGACAGTGACTGCTGCATCTACTGCGGCATCTGCCGCAAAGCTACCTGGGCTGCCTCCCGGGCCTAAAGGCGCGCCGCTGCTGGGCCTGGCGCTGCACGTGCTACGCGATCCGCTGGCGACGCTGATGCGGGTGGCGCGGGAATATGGCGACATCGTGTGCATTCCAGTCTTTCGGCATCACCGCATTATGCTGAATCATCCGGATTACGTCGAGCAGGTGTGCATCGTGCAGCAGGCGAAATTTCATAAGAGCACGCTGACGAAAGATGTGACGCAGCGGCTGCTGGGGCAAGGCCTGCTGATCAGCGAAGGGGATTTCTGGCGGCGGCAAAGGCGGCTGGCGCAGCCGGCATTTCATCGCACGCGCATCTCGGAATACGGCGCGACGATGGTGGAGTGCGCGAACACGCACATGCGCAGGTGGCGCGATGGCGAAGCGCGCGACATCGCCGAAGAGATGATGGCGATGACGCTGGATATCGCCGTGCGCACGCTTTTTGGAACGACGTTGAGCGTAAAGGCGAAGGAAGTCGGCGAGTCGCTGGGATTTCTGATGCGTTATTCGATGCGCAAGGCGCGGTCGCCCATCAAGGTTCCGGAAAGCTGGCCGACGCCGCGGAATCGCCGGGCGGAACGCGAGACGCAATTTTTGGATTCGCTGGTGTACGGGATCATCAAGGAACGGCAAGCAGAGGGAAACACGAATTCTCACAACGATCTGCTGGCGTTGCTAATGGGCGCGATGGACGAAGACGGCACGCAGATGACCCCGAAACAATTGCGCGACGAGACGATGACGTTATTCATGGCCGGGCACGAGACGACGGCGCTGACCCTTTCCTGGACCTGGTATATGTTGAGCGAAAATCCCGCGGCTGAGGAGCGCTTGCACGAAGAATTGCAGCGCGTGTTGGGGGGGCGCGCGCCGGAGGTTGCGGACCTGGAGCGATTGCCGTATCTGCGCGCGCTGGTGAGCGAGGTGCTGCGGCTTTATCCGGCGGCGTACATTGTGGCGCGGACTTCGATCGCGCCTTGTTCGATTGGCGGATACGATTTCCCCGCGGATACGACTTTTATCATGGCGCAGTGGGTGATGCATCGCGATCCCCGTTATTTTGATCAGCCGGAGGTGTTTCGACCGGAGCGTTGGATGGATGGATTGGAAAACCGATTGCCGGCAGGAGCTTATTTTCCGTTTGGGGATGGGCCGCGCAGGTGCATTGGGCAAGGGTTCGCGCTGCTGGAACTGGGGATGGTGATTGCGACTGTGGCGCAGAAGTTTCGGTTCAAGTTGGTGCCGGGGCATCGGGTGGTTCCGGATCCTTTGGTTACGTTGCGGGCGAAATATGGGATTCAGGTGAAGGTGCATGCGCGGCGGTGAGTGGATCGGAGGCGAACGAAGCGAGATCCTTCGCTGCGCTCAGGATGACGGCTGCACCACTATTTTACAAATTCTGGTTGTTCGCCTTTGTCCCAGGGAGCGTAGGTTAGCGAGAAGCGGATGCGGTCTGGAATTGTTGGGTGGGAATAGAACATGAACACCGTGACGGGACTGGGCGTGGGATCGGAGAGATCCACTTCGCCGAGAATCTGAAAGGCTTGCGCGGCGACCTGACTGGAATCCGGAATTAGGCCGTGGGTGACTTCCAGGCCGTATTGATCCGCCTGGTGTTCGAAGTAACGGCTGACGGCGCTCTGCACGGGGTTGGCAATAAAAGAGTAGATGGAAATCAGGAGTAGAAGCGCGGGGAGCGAAGCCCACTCGTCCACGCCGCGAATGCCCCAGGCGGCGCCGAATCTCCGCAACAGCCAGCCAATGGTGCGGAAGCCGAGGTAGAAGAGCACGAACAGAAATGCCGCGGCGAAGAGCAGACCCTTCCAGATGTGATTGAGAACGTAGTGTCCCGTCTCGTGTCCGGCGACGAGAACAATTTGCGGCGTGTTCATCTTGGCGATGGTGGTGTCCCACACCACAATGCGTTTTGATGCGCCGATGCCGGTGACGTAGGCGTTGAGCTCCGTAGTTTTTTCTCCTGCGCCCATCCAGAACATTCGCTCGGGTGGGATATCGACGCCGGCGCGCTGGACCATGGTTTCCAGGCTGGCGGTGAGCGCCGGGTCTTTTTGTTGGAGGGGTTCGAATTTATGGAACATGGGATCCACGATCAGGGGCTGAATAAAAACGAGAATCACGACGATGGGTAGTGATACCAGCCAGAAATAAAACCACCAGCGGCGCGGGCTGTTGCGAATGACGGCGTAAAGAATCGAAACGAGAATAATTCCCAGCAGGATGCCCAGCAATTGTCCCTTGGTCCAATCCCAGAACCAGGAGCCCCAGCTCTGAATGCTGAGGCCGTATTTTCGCTCGACGGAATTTTCGTAGATGTCCGAGGGCAGGCCGAGAATGGCCATCGTCAAGATCAAGAGCGGGGCGAAGATCGCGGCTTGGACGAAACGATTGCGGGAAACGGACTGGGCCCAATCGCGAAATTGCGGCCCGAACCTCCAGGAAAGGATGACCCAGAGGACGAAGATGCCGTAGAAGAAATCGATCCAGGCAAAACGAGCGTGAAAGCGGCCGAGGTCGCGCGCTTTGCGATAGAGGTCGGGCGGGAGCGTGTAGGCCGTGACTTTCTGTTCGGATGTTTGCGGCGGTGCGACCGGAGCTGCAGCATCGGGAGTGCCGGCCTGAGGCTGCAAGGATTGTGGCGCAGAAACGGCGGCAGGCGTTGGGTCGTTCGCGTGCTGCGCGGGCGTTCTGCCTAATGCGAGAGGCGCGGTATGCAGCGTGAGTAAGAGCAAAATCCAGAGTGCGAGAGATCTCATCCTTGCTCCGAACGGCTTGGCGGCTCGCCTTCCCTGCCAAATTCGAAGGGCGATTATGACGTGGCTGCCGAAGGCGTGCAAGGCTGTAGCGGCGACGGCTGAGATGTTGGCCTGGGCGGGCCCGCGCTATCGCGATATTTTGGAGACGAACTTGACCGCCGATGAACTTTTCCGCGGGCGGCGTCGTTATTCCTGGTAGATTCCAGCGAGCCACTGCGATCCAGTGTGCTCAGTATTTCGCCGCGCGATTCCGAGGAGCTATCCGCTGATGAAGTTGGTGATTGAGGGCGTGAGCAAACAGTATGCGGGAGGGTTGTGGGGGCTGCGCGATCTGCGGATGGAGATTGGCCCGGGCGTGGTGGGATTGCTGGGGCCGAACGGAGCGGGAAAATCCACGTTGATGCGGATTCTGGCGACCGTGACGAGGCCGAGCGAAGGGCGAGTCTTGTGGAATGACGCGGACATCGCGCGAACGCCCGATCCGTTGCGCAGCGTGCTGGGCTATTTACCGCAGGATTTTGGCGTGTATCCGCACCTGACGGCGCGCGAATTTCTGGAATATCTGGCCGCGGCCAAGGGATTGGATGCGGCGTCGGCGCGGCGCAGGATTGACGAATTGCTGGGCGTGGTAAATCTGAGCGAGGTGCGCGAGCGCGCGCTGGGCGGATTTTCCGGCGGCATGAAACAGCGCGTGGGAATCGCGCAAGCGCTGCTGAACGATCCGCAGTTGCTGATCGTGGACGAGCCGACGGCGGGATTGGATCCGGAAGAGCGCGTGCGATTCCGCAATCTGCTTTCGGAGCTTTCCGGCGAACGCATCGTGATTCTTTCGACGCACATTGTTTCAGACGTGGAAGCGATCGCCACCGATATCGCGATTTTGAGCGGCGGGCGGCTGCTGGCACACGCTGCGCCGGAGGAATTGCTGCGAACGGTGGAAGGCCGGGTGTGGGAGTGGGTAATTTCGAGCGCAGAATTGCCAGCGGCGAGGCAACAGTTTCAAATATCGGGGAGCGTGCGGCGTGGGGATGGCGTGCACGTGCGAGTGGTGGCGGCGCAGAGGCCTGGTCCGCACGCCGTGGCGGTGGCGCCGTCGCTAGAGGATGCTTATTTGAATTGCATTTCGATGCAGCGCGCGAGCGCCGCCGGAGTTGAGCGATGAGCGCGCGTCGCTGGCACGTCTTGCTGGAACTGGCGCACGCGGATTTTCTGGAGCGCGTGCGGCGCTACAGCTTCCTGGTCACGCTGTTGTGCGCGATGTATTTCGGATATCTCGCTGCAACCGGAAAGATCATGCTACGAGTGGGGAACATGCGCGGAGTTTACAATTCGGCGTGGATCGGCACGCTGATGTCGCTGGTGGCCACTACGTTTCTATCGCTGGCGGGATTTTATGTGGTGAAGAACACGATCGAGCGCGACCGGGCAACACGCGTGGGAGAAATTTTGGCGTCCACGCCCATTTCCAAAATTCTTTATCTCACGGGAAAGTGGCTCAGCAATTTCATGGTGCTGGCGGTGATGGTGGCGATTCTGGGGAGTTCGGGAATCGCGATGCAATTCTGGCAGGGAGAAGATCCGCACGTGCAGATGTGGAAGCTGCTGGCTCCTTTTTTGCTGCTGGCGCTGCCAGCGATGGCCTTGGTTGCGGCCGTGGCGGTGGTTTTCGAGACAATTGCGTGGCTGCGCGGCGGGTTCGGGAACGTAGCGTACTTTTTTGTGTGGACCGCGGGACTTGCGGTGCCGGCTTCGGCGGGGGCAGCGGGCGCTGCGAGTCCGTATGACTGGGCGGGGCTGAGCATCGTTTGGAGCAGCATGAAAGCGGCGGCGCAGACCACGAACGACAGCTTTTCGTTTTCGCTGGACGTGGGATCTTTTGATTTCGTGCGCTCGACGTTTCTGTGGAACGGGATCGCTTGGACCGGGGGAATGGTGCTTTTGCGGATCGCCTGGATTGGTTTCGCGTTGATGCTTGTCGCTGTTTCCGCTCTGCTATTCGATCGCTTTGATCCGGCGCGAAGTCGCTTGCGCGCTGGCCGGAGCAAGGCTGCGGGACCGGATTCGGCTGAGATTTTGGCGGAGGTCGAAGCACGCGCGGTGGTGCCGTTGGCCTCGACGATGACGCTGACGCCGTTACGAGCCGCTCCGGCGCATTTTCGCTTTGGCGCGATGCTGGCGGCGGAATTACGGCTGATGTTGAAAGGACAGAAATGGTGGTGGTACGGGGGCGCGGCGGTGCTGGTGGCGCTGTCGGCGGCGTTGCCTGGGGCGCAAGCGCGCGGCGTGGCATTGTGCGTCGCGTGGATCTGGCCGGTGTTGATGTGGTCCACGATGGGCGTGCGGGAGAGCCGCGACCGAACCAGTCAGCTGCTCTTTTCCGCGCCACATCCGATTGCACGACAACTTCCGGCGGTGTGGTGCGCGGGAATGGTGTTGGCACTGATCACGGGCAGCGGATTTGCATTGCGGTTGGTGCTGGGCGGAAATTGGCGCGGGTTGCTGGCTTGGCTCATCGGGGCGGCGTTCATTGCCACGTTTGCGCTAGCGCTGGGAGTCTGGAGCGGGACCAGCAAGCCGTTTGAAATTCTGTATACGCTGCTGTGGTATGTGGGGCCGATGCACGCGATCGTGCCGCTGTATTTCATGGGGTCCGCCCCAGCTACATCTTTGACGCGGGTTCCGTTGGTCTATTTGGCGCTGGCGGCGGGGATGGCCTTGACAGCGCTGGCAGGGCGGAAGAGGCAATTGCAGACGTGAGCGGGAGTACAAAAGTGTGGTGGGAGGGGGAGACGTTTGTACCTGCCGGGAAGTACAGGGTGCCTCTTAGGGCGCGGGACAGAACGCCAATTGCCACGTTTGCGAGCGGGCGGCTAGAATTGAAGATTGAGAAACTGCCACCTGGGAGAAGCACGATGAAAATCGCACATTGGGGCCTTGGCGTTCTGTTGGTTATGCCGCTGGGCATCGCGGTGGGACAGGCACAATCGCCTTCGCAGGACGCGCAGGCACCAGCGCCAGCGCCGACTACCGATCCCGTGGCTGCGGCTGCCAAGCGGGCGCGTGAAGCCAAGAAAGATCAGCCCAAGTCCGCGCGCGTGTGGGATGACGATAGCGTTCCTAGGTCCAACGCTGGAATCAGTGTGGTGGGTAAGACAGCGGAGGATAGCAATGGTGGCGCGGTGGCTGCTCCTGTTGCAGCCAAAGGTGCTGCCACGTCCGGTGGCGGAGCCGCAGCAGCAACGGGCAATCGAGCCGCGCTGGAAAGATCGATAGCGAACGCCAAGGAAAAATTGGCGACGATCAAGGTGGACCTGGATCTGCAGCAGCGGACCTATACACTTGATTCGCAGATGTACTACGGCAAGCCGGACTACGCGTCAGACGCGGACGGCCTGGCCAAACTGAAAGATGAGCAGGAACAGATCGCCGCGAAGCAGCAGGAAATGGACGAAGAGCAGAAGAAACTTGACGACTTGAATGCGGAGCTGGCTGCGCTGCCGGCCGCCGCCGCCCCATCCAGCAGCGACAATTCAAATTAGGCTTCGTTTGCGGCGCGGAACGCTCGAATTGTAGGGATGGTGCGGGCGAGGTAATTGAGGGTGTGTGTGGCGTTTAGGGCGCTCTGCGCCATTTCGGAATCGCACCACTACTAATAGTAGATATTTTTCTTGACACACTAGCCGCCCCAGAGCAAAATCCAGCACGTTAACGCTGCGTTACGCGAATGTTTCTGTTTGGGTAGCGCCGCAGTTGACGATTTTTCATTCCTCGGACACGGCAGCACGCTTTCACGAATAATTCACAGGCATTTACACGCAAATCGAGAGGGACGATGCTGAATTTGGCAGGTGGAACGGTGCAATGTTTGAATCCGGAATGCAGCGCGCGGGGGCGCTGGCTGCGCTTGCACGGTGCTCCCCAGGAATGCTGCAACCACTGTGGCGCAGCGCTGCACAGCGTGCCGCCGCCGCTGCCACCGCGGTTTCGGATGCGCGCGCGGCCGATGAGAAGTTATCGGCCCATGGGGCGGGGACGCTGAATTTTTTGCGGGTCTGACACACCCGTCTGGCAACTACTCGATCGGAACTTCAGCGGCTAAAGCCGGACTGCGGATTTAGGTTTCTCGTCGTGGCGGAAGGCTCGACCCACAAAGATTAGCGTAACAATTGATGGAGGTAAACGAAAAGGCCCGAGGCGATTCAGCCGCCTCGGGCCTTTTCGTTTTCAGACGCCTGCGGTTTCGCTTAGAAGTAAAACTTCAGACCAAACTGGATCAGGCGCGGGTTCCTGTCGGTCGTAATTTGGCCAAAGGTGCCGCTGCCTCCCGAAGTATCGGGATTCAGGAACTGTGCATGGTTGAAGGCATTAAAAAATTCTGCCCGGAACTCAACGGACTTGGACTCGGTGACCTTTGTTTTCTTGACGATCGAAAGGTCGTAGTTGTTGATGCCAGGACCGCGAAGGAAATTGCGCGGCGCGTCGCCAAAACTGAAGAGCGGCACGTTTACGCAATCGTAGGAGGTCGGATTGAACCAGAATGTTCCCGTCACATTTCCGTTCGTGTCGGCGGCAGCAGAACTGATGCAGTTTGCCGCATTGGCTGAAAAGAATTGTTGGCCGTTTCGCGGGTTCTCGTATTGAACCGGACCGATGACGTTGGGACGAGACAGATCGGGGTTCTGATTCTGCTGGCTCGAATTGTTATTGGAAAACAATCCGAACGGATTGCCCTTCTGATAACTGGCGATCGCGTTGAATTGCCACCCACCAAGAATTGTCTTCAAGATGCCATTCTCCACGCCGTGGGCGAACGGAAGCTCCCACGATCCGCTGATCACAAGTCGCTGGGGCGTATCGAAATCAGCCAGTGCGCGGTCCAGCCGATAATCGAGGGGATCGGTGTATTCCGAGGAACGCGCGCGAAATCCGGAAGTGAGGTCAATCGTTTTTGACAGGGTGTAGGCTGCACGGAAGATGAAACCCTTGCTAAAGCGCTTGTCTACCGTCAATTGAAACTCATGGCTGTCGGAAAGACCGTTGCTAAAGTTGGTGAGAAGCTGTTGGGCTCCCGTCGGGAAAGCATTCGGATCGGACTCGGGGCCGCTGAGTACGGGGCCGCCGATGAAATCCACACAAGCCGCAAGTGGCCTTGCACACTCGGGATTGGTGGAGCCGAAGTTGGTGAGCTGCTGTTGCATCACGCTCGGTACTGGAAAATTTGTCTCGCCACTCGATATTAATTTTCTCCCGAGGCTGCCGACGTACACCGCTTCCACCATAGTATTCGCCGTTGCTTGCCACTGGAAGCCATAGTTAAAGTTTTCCGAGTAGGGAGTTCGAAAATGCGGGAACGTGGTATAGGCAAACGAGATTTTGGGAGTCAAGAAGGCCCCTGTGAATGTGAAGGGAAACGGGTTGGTCAGCTGCAGGGCCGTGAAGGGGTCCGCGACGGGTCCGGTTCCTGGAGTATCCCCCACGACGCCCGCGTACGAATTAGGAAAGTTGTTCGAAACGTAGCCGAACGGGGGCTGGCCGCCGAACTGCAGGTTGAGTGCACCGTCCTCGATGTCGTAAAAGATGCCGAAGCCGCCGCGCATCACAAGTTTGGAATTACCGAGCATGTCCCACGCAAAACCGAGACGCGGCGCGAAGTTGTTGTAGTCGGGATAAACCAAGGCTTTATTGGGAGTACCGGGGTCGCCCGGATACAAGATATCGGGAGGAGCGCCTGGAAACACGGTGGATTGCCTGCCGGGGAAAAAGCCGAGAATGTTGTTCTGAACGTCGCTCAGGGGCATGAAGTAATCCCAGCGCAGACCGTAGTTCAGGGTCAGGCGTTTTGTGACCTTCCAGGTGTCCTGTGCGTAAAGGCCGATGGCGCCTGTGCGGATTCCGTAGGTAGCTTTGGAAAATTGGAAGTAGTTGTCCCAGAAGCCGGCGACGAAATCAGCCGTTTCGTCTCCGGTGAAATCACCAAAGGTGAAATCATAGCTGCCATTGTTGTAATAATCGTAGTGGAAATTTTGGCGGATGCGGGAGATGTCCGCGCCGAATTTAAGCTCGTGGCGGTCACGCGTCCAAGTGTAATTGTCCGCCCACTGGAAGGTCGCATCGTGGAGAGTCGTGGGACCCTGCGGGGATGGACCGAGGTTAAAGCCGTTGGTGTATATGATCGGAGGTGCCGCTCCTTTGGGATCGTCGGGATTGACATTAGTGAAGCCGAGCGCGGAAGGAGTTGTTTTGTCCGTGGGAGAGTTCTGTAGCGTCGCGGTGCGATTGGCTGCGAAGCGAAACTCGTTGAGCATCCCCGGGGAAAACGTGTGCGTCCAGGTAAACGCGCCGATCTGGTTGCGGAAGTTCGTCTGAAAGCCCGACCCAACCGGCACGTCGCCGCCCGTCGAAGCACCGTTGATGATCTGGAAGGGATAGGCCTGTCGGGTGTCGTCAATGAGGTAAACGAAAGAAATCGTGTCGTTCTTGCTGAGAGTGTAGTCAATATGCGCGATGCCCTGATCATCATCAATCGCGGCGGTGGGAGAAGAGATGAACCCATTGGATCCAACATTTGGCATAGGCACAAAGTCTTGAATGTAATTGGCGATCACCGGGTTCACGGGCACCTGATTGTTCGCATAAATATTGCCAGTGATCGGATTAGTCAATTGCGTGCCGTTGGGATCGGTGCAGGCGCCCGCGACATAGGTACTGCACAAAGAACTGAAGTCTCCGGTGCGCTGGGCGGGAGTGAGAACGGTCAGTTGCGGTGAAGTCTGGCCTACGCGGCTACGGGTACCCTGATATGCAAGAAAGAAGAATAGCTTGTCCTTCTTGATGGGGCCTCCCACGGTGCCACCAAACTGATTGCGTTTGAAAGACTGCTTAGCCTGGTCAACTGGTAGAAAATAGTCCCTCGCATTGAAGAAGTTGTTACGGTTGAACTCGAAGAGATCGCCGTGGAAGGAATTTGTGCCTGACTTGGTGATCTGATTGACGATTCCGCCGGAAGTGCGGCCGTACTGCGCGTCGTAATTGTTGGTGAGAATTTTGAATTCCTCGACGGCGTCCGGGTTCGGACTCACGACGATATTGTTGTCGAGAAAGTCGGTGTTATTGCCGCCGTCCAACAGGAAGGTCAAGGATTCGGACCGCTGTCCGCTCACCGAAAAAGGATTGCCGGAGCCGTCGTCGGGATCCGGAGCAAACACACCAGCTTGGAGCAATCCCAATTGCAAGGTGTCGCGATTAAGCAGCGGGAGATCGTTGATCATGCGCTGGTTCTCGACCTTTCCGAGGACAGCGCCGGTGGTGTCCACCTGGACGACGTTCGAGGTGACCTCGATAGTTTGAGTTTCCTGGCCGACTTTCAGCGAAACGTCTAGGCGGCCGTTTTGATTCAACTCGAGAGTGATGCCGTCCTGGATGAAAGTGGCGAAGCCGGGCCTATCCACGGTCACTCTGTACTTGCCGACCTGAACCAAGTCGAATAGATAAGTGCCGTCGGAGACTGTGGTGGCGGTGCGGGCGATGCCGGTACCGGTGTTAGTCAGGGTCACCTTGGCTCCGGCGACGACGCCGCCGGATTGGTCGGTGACGGTGCCGCGGATGGAGGCAGTGGTTTGGCCCCACGCCGAACCGCCGAGGACTGCGAAGAAGCAAAATGCGAATGCAGATTGCAGCAGTGCACGATGAAATTTCACACCCCACCTCCGTTGTTAAGGACACTTGCCCAGGACACGCGGCGCGTGGAGCGCTTGGGACCGTTCAGCTGGAAAAAATATAAGGGCTACGGTTTCGCCCCGTGATTAACGACACAACCCCGAATTCCGCCCCAATTGCTGCAACTCACACAACCCCGATGCGGGAATCTATAGAACCGCGCGGCGCGGAAGTCAAGAAAGAATCATTTATGGAAGGCATCAAAGTGATTGACGCGAATGACTTGCAGTCAAAATTCTCGGGGAAGAAAGGGGGAGCGGCCGGTGGGGGTGCCGGCCGCTCATGGGCATTGGGGTGATGGAGGTGCAGACATTCGAGGCGCTTTGGAGAGCCCCGAACACGACTCAGTGTGCCTGTGGAGAGTGGCGGCGTCGATAGGCCGCTCGGCCCAATTCGGTCCAGTACGAAAGTACTCGAAAGGCGGTTCGTGGCAGTTTCGCTGTTGGTTGAGGGGCTGGCGATGGGACGTCAAAGGATTTAACACAGAGCGCACAGAGGAAAAACGGAGAGAAATCGGAGAAAACCAGAAGCTCTACCGCAGAGAAGCAGAGTGCGCAGCGAAAGGCAAAGGCGAGGCGGCAGGGCTGACATTGTGGCAAGCTGGGGCGCAGCAAGCACCGTCCCCTACCAAACCATGCGCGGCGACGCGCTTTCGACGAGGGATCAGCTGCTCACAACGGCGGAATGCAGGCGGCTTGAGGCAGCGGGGGAGGCAGCGGGGATTGAATGGGTCGGCGCGTGGTGGTAGGCTCGCGGAAGCAGTTGCCTCGACGCCGCGCGCAGACGTGCGCTTCGAACTGCCCGTCAGCATCCATGGGCGCCACCGGAACAAAACTCGATCGCAAGCCGGCTGTGGCAGCGCAAGCCTTGGCATCGGTGCGCCAACTTTTGGTGGAACTGGGTAGCTCGCGCGGGATGGAAGAGCTGGTGGCGCGCGGCGCGAAGGCGCACCTGGAGCGCGAGTTGGGGCTGGGCAGCCTGGAGCGCGTGGAATTGATGTTGCGGCTGGGCGATGCGTGCGGCGTGCGTTTGCCGGATCGCGTGGTGGCGGAAGCCGACACGGTGCAGGACTTGGTGGACGCGATCCTGCGAGCGGAAACGGGCGGTGACGGTGGGAATGGCGCGGGCGCTCCTGGTGCTCACGGGGCGGTGGTGGCACCGACTTCTTCTTCTGCATCTTCTGCGGTACTCACTTCTAGTTCGGCTGCTTCTGCTACTTCTTCGCCCGCGATTCGCCCGGACATCGAAGAACAAATTCGTAAAGCTGAAACGTTAAGCGAAATCCTGCGTTTGCGCGGGCGCGCCGAGCCCGGCCGCAGCCACATTCAGATTTACGAAGAAGACGAACAGCTGCGCACGATCACGTTTGGTGAATTGTACGAGCGCGCTTCCGTGGTGGCGGCGGATTTGCGGCGGCGGGGACTGGAGCCGGCACAGACAGTGGCGATCATGCTGCCGACTTGCGCGGAATTTTTCTGGACGTTTGCGGGGATATTGCTAGCGGGCGGAATTCCCGTGCCGATCTATCCGCCGTTCCGAGCCGACCGCATTGAGGAGTATGCGGCGCGGCAATCGAACATTCTGCGCAACGCGGAAGCGCAATTTTTGGTGACATGGCGGCAGGCCGAAAATCTGGCGAAGCTGTTGCAGCCGCGCGTGCCGTCGTTGCGCGAAGTGTTGAATGCGCAGAAGCTGGCGAGCGCGCCCGCGAATCCCCAGCAGCCAACGGGCGAGTGGCGGCCAGTGCAACATTTGTCGCATCACGCGCGAGGCGAAGACATTGCGTTCCTGCAATACACGTCCGGCTCGACGGGCGATCCGAAGGGCGTGGTGCTGACGCACGCGAACCTGCTGGCGAATATCCGCGCGATCATTTCCGGGATTGATATTCAGGCGGACGACGCTTGCGTTTCCTGGTTGCCGCTGTATCACGATATGGGGCTGATCGGCGCGTGGTTTGTGCCGCTCTACACCGGTATTCCGCTGGTGGTGATGTCGCCTCTGGCATTTCTGAGCCGGCCAGAACGCTGGCTGCGCGCGATTCATCGGCACCGCGCGACGATTTGCCCCGCGCCCAATTTTGCGTACGAGCTGTGCGTGCGAAAAATCGCGGACAAAGATTTGGAGGGGCTGGACCTGAGTTCGTGGCGCGCGGCGACGAACGGCGCGGAACCAGTGCGCGCGGAAACGATGGAACGATTTGCGAAGCGTTTCGCGCCGTACGGTTTTCGGCGAGAGGCGTTGATGCCGGTGTACGGGTTGGCGGAGGCGACGCTGGCGGTGTCTGTGCCGAGGCTAGGTTCCGGATACAAGGTGGACCGGATCGAGCGCGCGCAGTTTGAATCGGAGGGACGCGCTGTGCAGGTTGCGAGCGCGGATGCGGCAGCGCTGGAGTTCGTGAACGCGGGGAAGCCGGTACCGTCAGTCGAAGTGCGCATCGTGGACGCAGACGGCGTTAATTTGGGCGAACGGCAGGAAGGACGGCTGTGGTTCCGCGGACCTTCTGCGACGAGCGGCTACTACCGAAATCCTGTGGCTACGCGCGAGCTGCTGCGCGATGGCGACTGGATTGACTCGGGGGACTTGGCATACTGGGGCGAAGGCGAGATTTACATCACGGGGCGCGCGAAGGACGTGATCATCAAGGCGGGGCGGAATCTTTATCCGCACGAGGTGGAAGAGATCGCGGGGCGCATAGCGGGAGTGCGCACGGGATGTGTGGTGGCGTTCGGCGCGCCGGATGAGCGCACGGGCACCGAACGGCTGGTGGTGGCAGCGGAGTTGCGGGATGCGGCCAGCGCGAAACGGATCGAGGGCGAAATTGCGCGGGCCGTGGATGAGGCGTTGGGCATGCCTCCTGATGTGATTGCGCTGCTGCCGCCGCAATCCATTCCGAAAACTTCCAGCGGGAAATTGCGGCGCAGCGAGACGCGGCGGCTTTTTTTGGAAGGAAAACTGGGACGGAAGCAACAGGCTCCGTGGGTGCAGATCGCGCGGCTGGCGATGCTGGGCGCGGCGCCCCGGGCGTGGGGCTGGCTGCAGCGGACGGCGCGCAGCACGATCGAATTTCTGTACGGCGTGTATGCTCTGACGGCTTTCGCGGTGATTCTGATTCCGCTGTGGATTGTGGTGGGACGCACGCGCAACCGGCGGCGGGCGGCGAGCCTAGTGCATCGCGGCGCGCGCAGAATGCTGGCGGCCGGCGGCGTGCCGGTAACCATCGTGGGAGCGGAGATTCTGCAGCAGAGGGCAAAGACGGGGCCGTGGATTTTTGCGCCGAACCATTCGAGCTACCTGGATATTCTGGTGATGCTGGCGTTTCTTCCGGACGATGTGAGATTTGTGGCCAAGGGCGAGATCCGCGCGATGCCGTTCATGAGCACGCTGGCCGACAGGAGCGGGCAATTTGCGTTCGACCGCAGCGATCCGCAGGCGCGCATACGACAATCGGAAGAAGTGAATGCGGCGCTGCGGAACGGCGAATCGGTGGTGATTTTTCCGGAAGGTACATTTACGGCGGTGGCGGGGATACGCCCATTTCAATTGGGCGCCTTCAAGGCAGCGGTGGATGCGCAGCGGCCGATCTGCGCGGTTTCGGTGCGCGGCGCGCGGCAGATCTTGCGCGACAAGACTTTGCTGCCGCGGCCTGGGCATGTGACGCTGACGTTTAGCCCACCGATTGCGCCGAATCCCGCGGCGGGCGACGATTGGCACGAAATTGTGCGCCTGCGAGATGAGACACGCGAAACGATTGCGCTGAATTCGGGCGAAGCACTGATCTAGATTTTGGCAGCCTCATTTGCGGTAACCCTTTTGGCCTGAGCAGCATCCAAGAAACACCAGCCACGATGATGCTTGTCGTAGCCCTTTCGGGGCTGCGACGGCTCATGAAATTATCAGGGCGGGAGCCCACTATCCCGGTCGGCTGGGCCCACCCCGCACCATTCCTAAGGAGAAAATTTCATGGTACGGAAAGTGTCGTTACTGGTGGGTCTGCTATTTTTATTTTCGCTGGCGGCAGGGACGCGTGCGAGCGCGCAGGACAAAGTGGAGCTTTACGGGGGATATTCGTTTTTCCATCTGGAGAATTCTCCGGGGGCTAGCAATTTGAACGGATTTATTTTCTCGGGCGAGTACAAGTTTGCTCCGTGGATTGGGGGCGTTGGGGAAGTCGGCGGGGATTACGGCGGCGGATCATCGGTGACTACGTTTCTGGTGGGGCCGCAGTTTTCGTTTCCGGCGCGCATTTCGCCGTTTGCGCACATTTTGATTGGCGGAGCGCACTACAACCAGCCGGGTTTCGGCGACACTTCTTTCGCGACGTCACTGGGATTCGGGATGGACGCGAAAATCGCGCCGGCATTTAAGTGGCGGATCATCGAGGGCGATTATGTGACGACGCGCTTCGGCGGAGCGGTGCAAAACAACGCGCGGATTTCGACGGGGATTGTGTTCCGGTTCTAAGGCGGGGTTCTCTAGTTGAACTGGAGAGAGAGGTGCGGCATCCAGCGTGTACGCTCACGGGTGTGTGTCTCGACTGCAAAATCGGAACTTCAGCGGCTAAAGCCGCTCAGATTCTTGGCAGTTTATGTCGTGGCTAGAGCCACGACCCAGAAAGATTCCCGGGTTCTCACGATCACGCTGAAGCCACAAGCTAGATGGGCGATTGTGCAGCGACACGGACTCTCACTCGTTGGCTTCACGGTGAATGGCAGGGGCAAAACGCCGTTCCGTCCCTTTTTTATTGCTGGTCGAGGACGAAATTTACGGTGATGAAGGTTTCGACTTCGACGGGTTCGCCGTTCAGGCGCGTGGGCTGATAGCGCCACTGGAGCACGGCCTCTCTCGCCGGTCTTGCGAGGATCGGATTTCCGCTGATCACTTCGAGTTGGCGGACGGTGCCGTCGGTCGAGATGATGGCGCGCAGGTACACCGTGCCTGCAAGATGAATCTTGCGTGCGAGGTCGGGATATTGCGGCTGCACTTTGTAGACTAGCGCGGCGGCCATCACGCCTTCGCTGCGGTGTAGGGGCGATTTATGTTCGGGCGGGTCGGGCTTCTTGATTTCGAGCGGTTTGCCGCCTGGGTCTGCGCCGGGAATCCAGGGGCCGGGGCCTGCGGGAACGCCCGTTCGACCGTCGCCAATTCCTGGCGCGGTATCACCGCTTGATGAGCTGGCGACACTGTATGGACGCGCGGGCCTGGGAGCCGTGGGCTTCGCGCAAAAGAGGCATGGCACCGGCCTGTCTGTGATGGTGGTTTGCGGATGCGCGCGCGGCGGCGCAGGCTTTTCCGCTGCGCCACCTCCGCCGCGATAGGGCGGAGTGGGGGTCACGTTGAACAGACCTGGCAAGATGCCGGGTGTGATGAGCGGCCACAAGAGCATCGCGCCGAGCAGCGCCGCTTCCAGCAGTACTGAAATGACCAGCGCTTTGCGGCGCAAATTGCGGGCGCGGACGCGAGATTCCGCATCGTTTTCGAGCATGCACTGCGACAAGCCGCCAAGATCGCTCACGGACACACCTCCGCCGCAGCATTCGCACATAAGGGAACGCCGTCAAGACGCGGCCAGGGAGAAATGGCCTGACTGTATTCGGCCGGTACGAGAGTTCCGGCCGGGCCGCGTCCGATGGTCCTGCGGAGTTCGCGCGATCTCTGTAGGGATAGACACCAGGGCCTGTCAGTTGTGCCCGACGCTGGTTGGCCGATTGCGAGAGCGGGGGCGAAAATGCAAGGCGCGGGCCGGCTTGTGGTTGTAAGCTCCTGTAGACAAATTGTTTACAATTCTTGTGCGAGGGAATGCATCATTTTTTACTTAGCGCGCGTCTAATTTCCTGTCATCGCTAGGTGGTAGCTGTTCTTAGAGATGGAAGGAGTATTCATAATGAGCCGAAACTCAGTAGAAACCGTGGGGGTTCGTTACACCGGCTGGGCCGCTTTGAACCGCGACCCGCTGGAAGACCGCGTGGAGTTTACCTGTCCCCAGTGTGGGGAAAAGGGAACGAAGGCTGCGCGGAGGCCGCGTGCGGCGTATCACTTCACTGACGGGTTTGTACAGGACCTGGAAGGCGAAGCGACCACCTGCCGCAGCTGCAAGAACTCACTGCGCGTAGTTCCGGTAGTGATGCTGCACGATCAGGACGAGAAGCGGCGGTTCCAGGCGGTGTTTGCGCTGGAACCTTTTTCGAACAACTAATTTCGGGCCTACGGGAAGTGGGCGGCATTGTTTTCGGTGAGTGCCCCGAGCGATGCGTGTTCTTTGCCGGTAGGTCTCGAGCGAAAACGGAGGGGAGGAGCTTTGGCTCGTCCCCTCTTTTGTTTTTGCGGGCGCTGATTTTGGTTCGCGCTGCCGACAGCGCGAGAAAAGCAGATCCCTGGCTGCGCTCGGGATGACAGACATTCTTCATATCGCTAACGCTGCTGGCGCTGATCAGGGCCGCATGACGTTGGGGATCAATTGATGCGGATGCGCGAAGGACTCGCCTTCGGTATCGAGATGCAGGTGATGGGCTTCGAGATCCCGGCGGACGTGATCGAAAGCTTCGTCCACGGAATCCGCGAACTGCAGAAGTTTGTAATCGCGTTCGTTCATCGTGCCGGTGCGGACCATGTGGCGCCAGTTGAGAACTTTGTCCCAGTATTTCCTGCCGTAAATCAAGATTAAGTGATGCGAAGAGAGCTTGTTGGTTTGTAGCAGCGTGAGCATTTCCCAGAGTTCGTCCATGGTGCCAAATCCGCCCGGAAAGACGATCAGGGCTTTGGCCATTTGCGCGAACCAGAGCTTGCGCATGAAAAAATAGTGGAAGTAGAAATTCAGGTCGGGAGATATGTAGCGATTGGAGGACTGCTCGTGTGGAAGCTGGATGCTGAGGCCCACGGAAGGGCCGCCTGCTTCCGCGGCGCCGCGATTGGCTGCTTCCATGATGCCGGGTCCGCCGCCGGAGCAGATGACGAAGCGGCGCGGTTGATTGCCGAGGGTCATGGCCCAGGAAGTGATGCGGTGGGAAAGCTCGCGCGCTTCTTCGTAGTAACGGGACATTTCCAGCAGCGACCGCGCCGCTGTGATTTTCGCGCGCCATTCCGGAGTGCGCCGGCCGCGCGCGCCCGCGCGCGTTTGTTTCAGGTGCGCCAGAGCGCGATCGCGCGATTGAATGCGGGCCGAGCCGAACATGACGATGGTATCGCCGATGTTGGCGCGGCGTAGACGGCTGAGGGGATCGAGATATTCGGCGAGGATGCGCAGTGGGCGCGCGCCGAGGCTTTCCATGAATTGCGGGTCTTCGTAGGCCAGCTTGGGCAGCGGCGTGTGCTTGGGTTTTTTTCCGGAACGCTTCATTGTTTCAACTCCGATGCAGACTTCAATTCACACATCTGTGTACACCTCAGTCTCCACGGCTGTTTTGTTTCGCTTCATTTGCGCCACTTCCATTCTAAGAGAACGCGCAGGAAATGACAGCCGCCGAGCGTCGCGGCAGTGCTCTGTAAGCAACGCAGCTGCGCTACGGGGAATCAGATACACTGGACAGGTACGGTGAATTTGGGATGAAACGTGTGAATCGTGTGTTATTTCGGGGTTTAATTCGACTCGGAGCGGTGGCTGCGCTCGCGGCGACGGTGCTTTTCGTCGCGCCAGTTGCACGGTGCCAGGAAGCGCCAGCTGGGCCGCTGCATCCGAATCCCGGAGTGCAGCCTGAGGCGATGCCGTCCGCGGAACAGCAGAAACATGCGATCCGCGTACGCGTGAACGAAGTGACGGCGCCGGTAATCGTGCGCGATCCGAAGGGCGAGATGGTTTTTGACTTGAAGCTGGATAATTTCCGCGTTTACGACAATGGAGCGGAGCAGAAGATTGACCATTTCGACGTAGGAGGCGATCCGCTTTCCATCGTGCTGGTGATCGAAGCCAGTTCGCACATTCAGCCGATGTTTCCGAGCATCAAGCATGCGGGAATTGTGTTCAGCGAAGCGGTGATGGCGCAGACGTCGGAAGCGGCGGTGATCAGCTACGACAGCACGGTGGACCTGCGCGCGAAATTCACGACGGACCCGGACAGCGTGCAGTACGCGATTGAACATTTGCCGCTGGGCGTGAACGATTCGCTGCTGTACGACGCGATGGCGCGCGGGATTTCGATGCTGGATGAACGGCCGGCGGTGCGGCGGCGGATTATGCTGGTGATCGGCGAGTCCCACGACAGCGGTAGCGAGAGCAGGCTGGGCGAAGTATTGCGGCAGGCGCAGCTGGCGAACGTGACGATTTATTCCGTGGGGCTGAGCACGGCGATGGCGGATTTGCGCACGAAGCCGGATCACGTGAACGACACGCCGGATTTGCTGGCGCTGGCCGTGTTTCTGGTGAAGACCGGGAAGAATGCGTTGGGCACGAATTCGTTGGCGGTGGCGAGCCAGGCTACGGGCGGATTGCACGTGGCTACGATGCGCGACCGCGCGATCGAAAAAGCGATTGATGACATCGGCGGCGAGCTGCACGCGCAGTACACGATCGGGTATCGTCCGGTGGGAGATGATCCGGAGGGTTACCACGAGATTAAGGTGGTCGTGGACCGGCCGAATGTTTTGGTGCGCACGCGGCCGGGATATTACGTCGCGCCGCCATCGTAATTTCGCAGCAACTATTCTGCGCCGACGCTGGGATGGGCGCCTTCGGTGTCTAGAAACTGCGCGAGGAAGCCGCCAAAATCCTGCTTTGTTGGCGGCATCGGAAATTTCACAGCTTTCGATTGCAACTTCTCGTAGAACTGCTGCAGGTCTTTCACCGTGAAGCCCACGTCGTAGGTTCCGGCGCGATTTTTTTCGCTGGCCGGATGCAGCGCGAAGG
Source organism: Acidobacteriota bacterium (assembly GCA_013289695.1). GTDB lineage: Bacteria > Acidobacteriota > Terriglobia > Acidiferrales > UBA7541 > Palsa-295. Next base: position 86,492 of record JABCZK010000005.1, on the reverse strand, counting down.
ACGTCTCGCCGGTGGCGAACTCCGACCAGCCGGGCGATTCGAACTTCACGGGAAGACCCACAACATCGCGATAGAATTTAACCGCGCGATCCATGTCCGCAACAAATTCAATAATGTATTTCAGCTTCGGTGCCATGGCTTCCTCCTGACTATTTCTTTTCAGGTTCGGACGGCGTCACAGCCGCGGCAGCTTCGTCTTCCTCCAGGATGGCGGCGGCTGCGGCGATGCGGTCGCCTTCTTCCAGGCGCAGCAGGCGGACGCCTTGCGTGGAGCGGCCGGCTTCGCGGATTTCGCCGGAGTGCACGCGGATGACTTTGCCCTGTCCGGTGATGATCATCACGTCGGAGTCTTCGCGGACTTGCAGCGCGGCAACGACAGGACCATTGCGGTCGGTGGATTTCAGGTTGATTACGCCTTTGCCGCCGCGCGAAGTGACGCGGTACTCGGCGAGCGGCGTGCGCTTGCCGTAACCTTTTTCGGCGACGGTGAGCATGAGCGAAGTGAGCGATTCGCGAATCTGGTCGCTTTCCAGCTCGTCGAGATTGCGCGTGTCCTTCTTGTACTCCTTCTCGATGATCCCGAAATCGGGCTGCACCGCGTCCATGCTGACGACGAAGTCTCCCTTGGCGAGATCCATGCCGTTGACGCCGCCAGCCGCGCGGCCCATGGAGCGGACTTCGGTCTCGCGGAAGAGAATGGCCTGGCCGTCGTGGCTGGCGAGGAAAATCATCTGCATGCCGTCGGTTAGTTTCGCGCCGATGAGCTCGTCGGCGCCATCGAGATTGATGGCGATGATGCCGGAAGGACGCGGATTGGAAAATTCGGCGAGGCCGGTTTTCTTCACGGTGCCGCTTTTGGTGGCGAGGAAGACGTAACGGTCGGCTTCTTCCAGATTGCGCGCCGAAACTACCGCCGTGAGTTTTTCATTTTCCTGGAAGCGCACCAGGTTGGAGATGGCTTTGCCGCGCGTGGCTGCGGCGGCTTCGGGGATTTCGTAAACTTTCAGCCAATAAATGCGGCCTTTGGACGTGAACAGCAGGATGTAGCTGTGCGCCGAGGCGACGAAGAAATGCTCAACGAAATCGTCGTCGCGGGTTTTGGCGCCGATGCGGCCTTTGCCGCCGCGCGATTGGTGGCGATAGGTTTCAACCGATGTGCGTTTGACGTAGCCCGCGTGGCTGACGGTGATAGCCATTTCTTCGTCTTTGATGAGGTCTTCGAGCTTGATTTCCTCGACGCGGTCAACGATCTGGGTGCGGCGCTCGTCGCCATAGGATTTTATGATTTCGCGCAATTCGGCGACGATGACGGCTTTCAGTTTCTTTTCGCTGGCGAGAATTTCGCGCAGCTCGGCGATCTGTTCGCGGATTTTCTTTAGCTCGGCAAGAATGTCGTCAATGGATAGCTGCGTGAGGCGGTGCAATTGCAATTCAAGGATGGCGTCAATTTGCGGGAAGCTGAGGCCGACTACTTCGGCGGGCATGCCGTACTTCTTGTTGACGAGCTTTACGCCGGCGATGCTCTTGGCTTTGCCGTCTTCGGAAATCTTTACGGTCTTATTGGCGAAGAATTCGTGCAAATTTTCGCGGGCATTGGCGCGGCTGGAGGAACCGCGGATCACGCGGATCACTTCGTCGAGATAGTCCAGGGCGATCTGGTAGCCGAGCAGAATGTGTTCGCGCTCTTCGGCTTTGCGCAGTTCGTACTGGGTGCGGCGGCGCACCACGTCCACGCGGTGCTCGATGAAAAGGCGCAGCAGGTCCAGCAGGCCGAGCTCGCGCGGCTGTCCGGCGACGATGGCCAGCAGGATCATGCTGAAGGATTCCTGCATCTGGGTGTGCTTGAAGAGGTGCGCGAGAATAATTTGCGGCTCTTCGTCGCGCTTCACTTCGATGACGATGCGCATGCCGTCGCGGTCGCTTTCATCGCGAATGTCGGCGATGCCTTCGATCTTTTTATTCTGGATGAGGCCGGCGATATTTTCGATCAGGCGCGCTTTGTTGACTTGATAGGGAAGTTCGGTGACGACGATGTCCTGGCGATCCTTGCCGCGCTGTTCGATGGCGACTTTAGCGCGCACCTGGAAGGAGCCGCGGCCGGTTTTGTAGGCCTGCTCGATGCCTTCGCGGCCGTAAATGTAGCCGGCGGTGGGAAAATCGGGGCCCGGGACGAGCTTCATGATTTTTTTCAAGTTGGCTTCGGGCTCTTCGATCAGCACGATCGCGGCTTCGACGACTTCTTTCAGATTGTGCGGGGGAATGTTGGTGGCCATGCCGACGGCGATGCCGGAGGAGCCGTTGATGAGCAGGCCGGGAATGCGCGTGGGCAGGACGACGGGTTCTTTTTCGCTTTCGTCGAAGTTGGGAACGAACTCGACGGTTTCCTTTTCGATGTCCGCGAGCATTTCTTCCGCGATTTTCGAAAGGCGCGCTTCGGTGTAACGCATGGCCGCGGGTGGATCGCCGTCCACGGAGCCGAAGTTGCCCTGGCCGTCGACGAGCGGGTAGCGCATGTTGAAATCCTGCGCGAGGCGGACGAGCGCGTCGTACACGGGAGCGTCACCGTGCGGATGGAACTTGCCGAGGACTTCGCCGACGATCTTGGCGCATTTGCGGTAGGACTTCGTGGAAGTGAGGCCGAGCTCGTACATGCCAAAAAGGATGCGGCGGTGCACGGGCTTCAGGCCGTCGCGGACGTCGGGCAGCGCACGGCCGACGATCACGCTCATGGCGTAATCGAGGTAGGACTTCTTCATTTCCGATTCGATATCAACCGGGGTGGTGATTGACTTGTCTAGTTCTTCGGCCACTTAGAGTCTCCGTGTTTTGCTGAGTAGTGACTCGTCACTATTACCGCCGCGCCTTACTGCTTGTTCCGCAAAACCGGCGGCCCAGCTTTGCGGGACCGCCGCTGCAAAAGCTGCGCCTAAGCCTGCGCTTTGGTCCGCTCCAGCACGTATGTCTTCACTGTTTCGAAGGCCGTGGCGTTGTTCGAAAAGCGCTGCGGGCCGAAGTGCGTTTCCAGTTCGTTGAGCAGCGCTTCGCACTCGGCTGGCGCGGCACATGCGAACGCTACGCCTTGCTCGTTGTTCGGAGCATCGGTGGGCGTCGCGCGAAAATCGGAGCAGCTCATTCCGCGCAGGCCCGGCAATGTCTTCCACACCAGTTGATAGTTCATGATTTCTGGGTCGCGGCTAAAGCCGCGACCCACAAAGCTCAGCGTGCCCTATCATTCCGCAAATGCCGACAGCAAAATCCTTCGACCTAAATATCCAGGTTGACGACGTCGAGGGCATTGTCTTCTATGAATTTGCGGCGCTCTTCGACGTTTTCTCCCATCAGGGTGGAGAAAATTGTTTCGGCGGCTACGGCGTCTTCCAGGCGCACTTTCAGCAGGGTGCGCACTTCGGCGTTCATGGTGGTGTTCCACAATTGCTCGGGATTCATTTCGCCCAAGCCCTTGAAGCGCGTGATGGTGAAATCTTTCTTGGCATCTTCGAGGACGTAATTGAGCAGGCCGAGCGAATCTTCCTTCACGACTTTGTCGCCATTGTGGGCGATGGTGAAAGGGCCGCGATCGAGTTCGGCGATGGCCGCGGCGAGCGTGCGCAGGCGCTTGTAATCGGGCGTGGCTGCGAGCGCCCAATTGATGCGGCGTTCGCCGCCATTTTTCAGCAGCAGCTCGTGCAGGCTATGCTCTTCGTCGAAGATGAAATTCGCTTCCAGGTCGAGCTTGGCTTTTTCAATCTGCTTCACCAGCTCCTGCAATTTCTTTTTGTCCGCGAAATCGGTCTTTTTGTCGAGCTCGCTTTCGGCGAGCAGGTCCACTAGTTTCGGTTCGCGCAGGCGGCGGCCCAGCTTCGCGGCCACCTGATCGTATTCCTGAATATTCAGGAGGAAGGTGGTGAGGTCGGCGCCTTCGAGCGATTTTCCGTTCTTGCCCTTTACGGTGTGCTCTTCGGTAGCGCGCTTCATCAGCTCGCGGGCGAATTCGCGCTCGTCGCGGATGTAGCGGTCCATTTTGCCGCGCTTCACGCGATAGAGCGGCGGCTGCGCGATATAAATGTTTCCTTTTTCGATCAGCTCGCGCATGTGGCGGAAGAAAAAAGTGAGCAGCAGCGTGCGAATGTGGCTGCCGTCCACGTCCGCGTCGGTCATCAGAATAATTTTGTGGTAGCGCAGCTTGCTGGCGTCGAAATCATCCTTGCCGATGCCGGTGCCGAGCGCGGTGATGATGCAGCGGATTTCCTCGTGGCCGAGCATTTTGTCGTAGCGGGCTTTTTCGACATTGAGGATTTTGCCCTTGAGCGGCAGGATGGCCTGGTAGCGGCGATCGCGGCCTCCCTTGGCCGAGCCGCCGGCGGATTCGCCCTCGACGAGGAAGATTTCGCAGCGCGCGGGATCGCGTTCCTGGCAATCCGCGAGCTTTCCGGGCAAGCCGCTGGAATCGAGAGCGGATTTGCGGCGGGTAAGCTCGCGCGCCTTGCGGGCGGCTTCGCGGGCGCGCGCGGCGTCAATGCACTTGCCGATAATTTTTCGCGCGATGGAGGAATGTTTATCGAAATATTCGCCAAGCCGCTCGTTCACCATTTGCTCGACGACGCCTTTGATGTCGCTATTGAGCTTGCCCTTGGTCTGGCCTTCGAATTGGGGTTGCGGAAGTTTTACCGAGACGACGGCAACGAGCCCTTCGCGCACGTCGTCACCGTTGATGGTGACTTCGTCCTTCTGCTCCTTGAGCATGCCAAAAGAATTGGCGTAGTAGTTGATGGTGCGCGTGAGCGAGGAGCGGAAGCCGGAAAGGTGCGTGCCGCCATCCACGGTGTTGATGGTGTTGGCGAAGGCAAAAACATTTTCAGTGTAGCTGTCGTTGTATTGCAGCGCGATTTCCACTTCCACCTGATCGCGCTTGCCTTCGATGTAGATGGGCGAATCGTGCAGCACGCCCTTGCCTTTGTTGAGGTGCTTCACGAATTCGGCGATGCCGCCAGTGAAACGAAATTCGGTTTTCTTGCCGCTGCGCTCGTCATCGAGCGTGATCTTCAGGCCTTTGTTCAGGAAGGCCAGCTCGCGGAGGCGTTGCGCGAGAGTGTCGTAGCTGTACACGGTCTTACCGAAGATTTCGGGATCGGCGTGAAAAGTGATTTTCGTTCCGGTCTTGCGCGTCTTGCCGGAAGATTTGAGCTTCGAAGTGGGGACGCCTTTTTCGTAGGATTGTTCCCAGACTTCGCCTTCGCGCCAGATTTCCAGATCGAGCCAATCGGAAAGCGCGTTGACGACGGAAACGCCAACGCCGTGCAAGCCGCCGGAAACTTTGTAGGTGTCGCTATCGAATTTTCCGCCAGCGTGCAGGACGGTCATGACGACTTCGGCGGCGGGCTTTTTTTCGGTGGCGTGCATGTCCACGGGAATGCCGCGGCCGTTGTCTATTACGGTGACGCTGTTGTCTTCGTGCACGGCGACGTTGATCTCGTCGCAAAATCCGGCCATGGCTTCATCCACGGAATTGTCCGCCACTTCCCAGACCAAATGGTGCAGGCCCATTTCGCCGGTGGAACCGATGTACATCGCGGGACGTTTGCGCACGGCTTCAATCCCGCCGAGAACTTTAATGGAAGTCGCGTCGTACTTGTGGCCGCCAGTTTTTCCGGCCGCAGCATCATTTTCAGCCATGGGTCGTGCTTCTCCTCAGAACGCGTGCGGATACAATTCGCAAACTAAGCATTAAGGCTGCGGGAAGGCGGTCGCGCGGATGCGCCCGACACTCGCTCGCCAAAATTCTGGCGAGTTACCTTGCCCATTGGTTTCGCTCACCCGAAGCTGGGTTCGAATACTTTCGAGGGCGCGCGAAGGCGCCGGCGAAACTCGAAGGGTTGCGGCTCCATCCCGTCCCGTTCCGAAAAATTCGGGGAGACGCGGCGGAGCTTTTTAATCCTCCCCTGCGGAAAGGGGATTATCCGGCGCAAATTTGGCTTCTCTCGCCCTGGCGCAGGCAAGAAAAACAGAGGCGATTTCGGGCCGAAGATAGTGCCGTCCAGAAGGAAATCTGAACGAATTAATTGTATCGAAATTGGGTGCAATTCACAAGGCGAAAGCGCGGGTCCAGTTTGAATTTATAGCTTTTCTATTCAGTGGTTTACGAGGCGTTTACGAGCTGCACTTGGAGCTTTTCGCGACTGTCGCGGAAAGCGCAGAAAAACGGTGTTCACAGGCCGATTTTCGAGCGCTGCGAACGCTGAAATCGAGATCGCGAATTGCGCGCAACGATCAAATGCGCATGGGCATAACGACGTAGCGGTAGCGCGAGGTTTCATCGCCCGTGGGGCGGAGCTGGCCGGCGGATTGTTCGTCTTTTAGTTCGAAGCTGATGGGGCCGTCGGCGGCGGCGGCCAGGAAATCGAGCAGGTATTGGGCGTTGAAACCGATGGCGATGGTCTCGCCTTTGAATTCTTTTTCGATGATTTCTTTGGCTTCGCCGTATTCAGGGCTGGAGGAGGAGACTTCCAGGCCTTCGGTGGTGAGCGTGAACTTCACGGCGTGGGAGCGCTGATCGGCGAGCTGGGCGACGCGGCGCAGCGCATCCTGCAATTCGACGCGCTCAAGCGACAGGGTTTTATTTGCGTCGCGCGGCAGCACGGCTTCGTAATTCGGAAACTGTCCGGTGAGCTTGCGCGAAGTGAGCAGGCGACGGCCTATCTGGAAAAACAGATGGCTTTCATCCTGGCCGAATTCGATCTGAACGTCGTCGCCTGATTTGCCGACGAGGCGCTGCACTTCGGTCATGGCTTTCTTGGGGATCAGGACGCGCGTTTCGTTGTTGAAGCCTTCGAACTTGTGGTCGGTCTCGACCATCGCGAGGCGATGGCCGTCGGTGGCAACCATGGCGAGCGAGCCCGGTTTCAGCACCAGCAGCGCGCCATTCAGCGTGTAACGGGATTCCTCGAGGGAGATCGCGAAGGTGGTCTTGGCGATGGCGTCCGCGAGCAGCTTCGCCGGAATTTTCACCAGCGCGTGCGGGAAAGCCGGGAGCGCGGGGAAATTGTCTTTGGACATGCCCACGAGCTTGTAATTGCGGCGGTCGCTGATGATGTGCACCCAATGATTTTCGAGGAGCTTGAATTTCACTTCGCCTTCGGGCAGCAAACGCAGCAGCTCGAATAATTTCTTGGCGGGGATCGTTCCGGCGCCTTCTTTTTTTACCTTGGCGTCGCAGGACGTGCGGATGCTGAGCTCGAGGTCGGTGGCCGTGATGGTGAGGCGGCTGCCTTTCGCTTCCACCAGAAGATTCGAGAGGATGGGAATAGTGGTCTTGCGCTCGACGACACCTTGCGTCAGTTCGAGTTCGTCGAGCAGGTCCGATCTTTTTACGCTGAATTCCATCTGAGGCGACCCTCGCAATTTTCGAGCTGATTTTTGCTGCGGCTACTGTACTGCTTTTCTTTAGGTATATAAATATATAAGAAAACCGTCGCCGTCGCCGCATCTGTGGAAACTTCGGAAAACGCAGCAAGTGGAGCGATGCGCACCGATTGCCGCTGGTGGTGTGCTGTGCAACCGCGCACGGCGCCGAGGATAAGGCTGGCGCATCGCGGCGTCGGCGGCGTGGTTATCTAGGGATGCACAGCACGTCCACAGGTGACTCACAGTTCATTCACAGGCCACGCCCAAGTCACGCACGGGCGATGTAAGCGGGAACGGGCGGAACATACACAGAGCAAGTCCTAGACGGGCACAGGAAAATCCACAGCAGGCGGGAGGGCTGAGTATTTCCAAGGACTAAGTCTAACCAAATGAATCGAGTAACCTGTTGATTTTCTTGTTCAAATCTTTGTTGGTTTGGCGCTCGGTTTCGATCTTGTTGATGGAATGCAGCACCGTGGTGTGGTGCTTACCGCCAAACTGGCGGCCAATTTCGGGAAGCGAAGCAGAGGTGAGCTGCTTCACGACGAACATGGCCACCTGGCGCGGCAGCACGATTTGCCGGGAGTTGCTGCGGACATTCAGATCCTGGGCGCGCAGACCGAAGATTTCGCCGACACGCTTCTGAATCTGCTCGATGGTGACCTTTTTTTCCTGCGTCTCGATAATATTTTTGAGCACTTGCTGCGCGGTGGAGAGATTTAGTTCCGCGCCGGTGAGCGAAGCGTAGGCCATCAGGCGGATGAGCGCGCCTTCCAGCTCGCGAATATTCGATTTGATAGCGCGGGCGATGTACTCCGCGACTTCGTCAGGGAGCTGGACGCGTTCGCTCTCCGCCTTTTTCTGCAGAATGGCGATTTTCGTTTCGAGATCGGGCAGCTGGATATCGGCGATCAAGCCCCATTCGAAGCGCGAGCGCAAGCGCTCTTCGATGGAGGAGATTTCCTTGGGCGGGCAATCGGAAGAAATGACGATTTGCTTCTGTTGATCGTAGAGTGCGTTGAAAGTGTGAAAAAATTCTTCCTGGGTGCGTTCGCGGGTGGCGATGAACTGGATGTCGTCCACCATCAAAACGTCCATATTGCGGAAACGGTCGCGAAAGGCCGCCATGCGCTCGAAGCGGATGGAGGAAATCACTTCGTTGGTGAATTTTTCGGCGCTGACGTAGGTGAGGCGCATCGCAGGGTTTCTGCGCTTGAGGGTGTGGCCGATGGCCTGCATCAGGTGCGTTTTGCCCAGTCCCACACCGCCGTAGAGGAAAAGCGGATTGTAGGATTTCGAGGGCTGCTCCGCGACAGCCAGGGCCGCGGCGTGCGCGAACTGGTTGGAAGCGCCGACGATGAACGACTCGAAGGTATAACGCGGGTTGAGTTGATTGGCCACCGCGTCAAAATCCAGCTTGGCTTGAGGGGACGCGGGCGCTGCGACGGCCGCTGCGACGGGAGCTTCCGTTTCGGCGCACACGAAATCCAAGTGCAGCTGGGGCTTGCCGATTTCGACCAGCACCGCTTTCAGCAGCTCGCCGTAGGTTTCCGTCAAGCGCTTGCAGAAGAGGCGGGTGGGAACACGCACGGTCAGACGATCGTCTTCAGAACGATCCAACCGTGTCGGTCGAAACCAAGTAGCGAAGCTATGTGGATTAACGCGCCGCTCTGTATGTTGGAGAATCTTATCCCAAAGGTTCATCGAGCGAGTCAGCCCTTACCGCAATTTCCACCGATGTGGAAATGCTGTGGAAAAACATCACCCCTACTGGCGGGTGCATTTTGGTCTGGTGGTTCAGGTACGATGAAGCGGCGTCGCGCCTTGCGGCGCCAGCTCTAATGAATCCCCGTGCCTTACGCTCATCAGAGATGTGAGGCGGGATTCTGCCTAAATGGAACGTTGGTAGCAAGAGAAAACTTCGTGAGTACCAGGTATGCTCTCCACAAACAATTCACAGGATTTCCACAATGACGAATTTTAATATTTTCACTTGTAAAAAATAAAATTGGCGAGACGGAGTTGGGTGAGAGTTGAAAGTTTTTCCGGCGCGCGAATTTTTCCCGGCGCGAATTTAGTCGAGGCGGAAATTCACGCGGTCGATGGAGCGGGCGCGGCCGGTGGACTCCTCTACATCAATTTGCACGGTGTTCATCTGCACGTCGCCTTCGGCTACGGCGAATTTTGCGGGCAGCGCATCGAGGAAGCGCTGCACGATGGGTTTTTTCTCCATGCCGATGACCGAATCGTGCGGGCCGGTCATGCCCACGTCCGTGATATAGGCTGTGCCGCCGGGGAGCAGGCGATTATCGGCGGTGGCGACGTGTGTGTGCGTGCCCAGCACCGCGGAAACTTTGCCGTCGAGATGCCAGCCCATCGCTTGCTTTTCGGAGGTGGCCTCGGCGTGCATGTCCACGACGATCACTTTCACATCGGGAGGGAGCGCGGCCAGTTCGCGTTCGGCGGTGCGGAAGGGATCTTCGAGCGGCGCCATGAAGGTGCGTCCTTGCAGATTCATGACCGCGTAGGCGACACCGTTTTTAGCGTGGCCGACAAAATGTCCCTTGCCGGGCGAGCCCGCCGGAAAATTCGCGGGGCGGATCAACCGCGGCTCGTGCGGAAAAAAATCAATGATCTCTTTGCGGTCCCAGATGTGATTGCCGCCGGTGATGACTTCCACCCCGGCTGCAAATATTTCTTCCGCGAGGCGCGGAGTGATGCCGAAGCCCGAAGCGGAATTTTCACCGTTGGCGATGCACAGGTCTATGGAGCGTTGCGTGAGGATGTCCGCGAGCCGGTCATGAACGATTTTGCGTCCGGGTGAGCCGACGATATCCCCGATAAAGAGAATCTTCATTCTGGGAGTTTCTCATTTCGCACTTCGATTGAGCTGCAAATCTGAAGCTTTCTGACGTGGAGCGGTCCACTTCGCCGTGCGTTGCTAGGTCCTGAACCCCACGAATAGGTGGGTGCCCTGCGCCTGCTTTCAGGCTATCCACCGGCCGAAACCGATGGACGTGCACAAGGGCAGGACGACGCGGACTCCCTGGGATCCAGTGTTGGTTCAAAAGACCATCGCGACGTCACCTGCGTCGCAGGCCGGTTCCACGAAGTATTGTAGCAGGAATTATCGGCGGAACGATTTGAGGTAGGCGACGAGCTGCCAGCGGCGCTGCTCCGGCAGTCCGGACCAAGCAGGCATCCCTCGCCAAAGATTTCCGTTGCGCAGGAACCATGCGAGCTCGCCCGGTGTGGCATTCTGCACCGCGGACAAATGCAGATTGACGGCGCGACCGATGCCCCGGGCTTGCGGGCCGTGACATTCCGCGCAATGTTGCAGAAAGAGTTTTTTCCCGGCGAGCACAGCGTCGGGTTGGCCTTGGTAGGGATTGTGCCAAGAGCGAGTTTTTAGCGGAGCTTGGGCGATGGCGAGCAACACACCGCGATCATCGGTTTCGCGCTCGCGCTCGGACGCGGAACCAATAGCAACAAACGTCAGCGCCAAAAGCAGGAGACCGCAAAGGGATCGTCGAATCATCGGAACAAGCTCCTTACTCTGTGGGCGAAGCGGTCAATTTCATACGAAACGCTCCAACGCAGGATGAATGGATGGCTGTTGGAATTCAGTCCGAATCCCGGTGAAGCACGAAACGTGACGCCGCTGGGGAGTTGCCAGGCAACCACGGGCGCCGCGTAATGGGACGTGCCGATTTGCGTAAAATTCCAAGAAGTCCCCAGACCGCCATAGACTTCGGCGCCCAGCAGGAAGTTTTCACGGCAGAAATTGCAGGACTCCGGAGTGACGGCGAGGCGCAGGGGACGGCTGGCGCCGACTGCGTAGCCAAACTCCCAGGGATCATGGCCTAAATTCTTCTCGGCGATAAAATTTTCCGAAATGTTCCAGCCTTGGTAGTCGCTGGAGAGAATCAATTTCGTCTCGAGCTCATGCAGATGTTCCATTTGCGCTATGGAATTGGGAACGGCGTGATCCGCTTGAGAATCGAAACCGACCACTTCGATCATGGTCTTATCCGCGGCCGTGGTGTTTTCGTATTCGACGTAAAGAACAGGATTGATCCAGTGCTCGTGCCTCAGCGGGCGAAAGCGGTTTTCCCAGCGGAATCCGGTAAAGCGCGCGCTGTCGTTAAACGTTCCCTGCCAATCGAGATAAAACTCGGTGGTCCACCAGGCTTTTGCGCCGTATTCAAACTCAACCCAGGGGGCGATGAAGTCGTTGCCGGCGTGCTGCACACCGTAAATGGAATTCAGCTCAATTTCCAGGTTGCCGGGTTCTTCGAGGTGGTGCGAGTACGCAACAAAATAGGGAGTTTCCTGAGCGGCGACAGCTCGCGGGCCAGCTAGCGACGCGCACAGCAAGCACAAGAGGCCGATATAAGTCAGCGGGAGGCGATTTGGCCGTGACCTGGAAGGGCCTAGCGAACGCAAGGACTCAGGGAACGGCATGGAATAGAAAGGCTCTTTCCAGTTGAAACAAGCTTTCAACTGGCGCGAGTGTAGTTTAGTTGCAAATCAGTGTCAACTAGAGTTCTGTACTAGAGTTCTGTAATTTTTCTGTGAGAGTGGTTTTCAGGAAGTTATCCGGGCGCTGGAATTGCGCCGGTCACTGCGCGGGTCCCGTCGAGCCAGGGGATCGCCAGGCTTGAAATTCACGCGACGGAAGCCGACGCACGCATCGGCCTCCGTCGCGCGGGGATTAGAAGTGGAATCCGACCTCCGCTGTTACGGTGCGCGGCGTGACGTAGTGCGTGCCGCTGAACGTTGACAGGAAGTTGTAGAGAGCATAGTTGTTGGCCAGGTTGATTACCTCCACGCGGGCACTCCACTTGTAACGATCGCCATGGAAGAGATTGTCGTGGCCCACGGCTAAGTCAAACAGATTGCGTTGTTGGATGCGTGGCGGATTGTGGTCGTCATTTTCCTTGTTGGGTCCCGGCACGGAGATGAGCGTGGAGCCGAACATCAGCGCGGGGCAGGTGCCTCCCGGTATCGGGATACCGCCTGGATTTGCCGCAGAGGGCGGCGTAGCATGCACGCCGTTGCAGGTGAAGCCTGCTTCGAACTCCTGATCCGCGCTCAAGGGAACGCTGCCCACGTTCGAGGCTACCAGGGAGACGGAGCCATTGGCGGGGGTAGTGCCCAGACTGCCTGGGCAAGTGTTGAACGATTCGATCCCGAAGCAGGGCGTCGCGCCGGCCACCAGCCCGCTGTCGTATCGCCAGTTAAAGCCGACCCAAGGAAGCTTCTTCCAAGGTTGATATTGCAGGTGGGTTGTCTCGTTGAAATGTTCGTCGTGGTCAATGCGAAAAACGCCCGTCGGCGCCGTGGGATTAGCTCCGGCTCCGGCTTCCTGCGGGGTAAAGAACCGGGCAGCCACGCTGGACATGACGATGAATGCCGTCAAACCGTGGTAATCCGGCACGGATGCGCGGATCGCGAATCCAGGGATCTTGGACCGGGCCCACTCGATCGGGAAAGTAATCGGCGTGTTACCGAGCACACTGAAATCGTAGGCGTTATGGGTGTACTTCCAGATGTATTCACCGTCGAGAACTAAGTATTTCCCAAAGGCTTGTTGCAGGCCGGCGTGAAATTCATTGCGATACCCGGGCGCGATCGGATTTGTGGAATTTCCCGCACATCCCAGCAAAGGGTTCAGAACGTCGCTGGTGCACCCAATGCTGGAAAGGACGAGATTTTCGTTGAAGGGAGTTTCGAGACTTCGGGCGTAGGAGACTCGCAGAACGGTGTTGGTGGGTTTGATGTTGTAAGCGACGCCCAAGCGAGGCTCGGCTTGGTTCGCTGTGGACAAGCCATTATACAAGTCGCCGCGAATGCCCAAATTGAACGACCAATTCTTCCACGTGATGGTGTCTTGGACGTACAGCGCCAGTTCTTTGACATCCGTGTGCAGAGGAAATGATGCAGCGGTTTGGAATCGACTCCCTCCGCGCGTGAGGTCAAAGGGAAGCAAAGTCGGATTGAACAAAGGGTATAGGGCTGTGCTCAAAAATCCATTGGCCGGGTTGCCCGGGGCGTTCGGATTCGTTGCCACGTTCGGCTGAAATCCCGCAGCGGCGCACTGACTTGGATTCGTGAACCCCTGCACGGGTGCGAAAGGGTAAAAGCCATCGGTTACCGGGTTTGTATTCGCACCGAGGCATGGCGCGTTGAGCGTAGGATCGACGATGGCGATCTGATCCTTCTCGGTGAGAAATGTCTGCTCATAGACGATCCCCGCCTTCACATTGTTAATGCCATGCACCACCGAAATTTCCGAGTGGATGCCCGCATTGGTCAGGGTGCGATCCTGGGTGACCGTCTCCCTCTGAAGGCTGAACGGCCCGAGGTCCGCGAAGGGATTGTCGCTGGGGTAGTAGTTATATGTATCGCTGCGAACAAAAGCACCAACCGTGAGGACCGCATTGGAATTGATCAGATGCGTCCAGGACGGAGCGATGTTGAATGTCCCGATCTTGGAGCGCTGATCCTGCGCACCGACGAGCTGACCACACTGTGCGAGAGTGCAACCCGAGCTGACCGGCGGAGCGAGGCCACCATTGTCAACGACGACGCCAAACCAAGGCGAGGCGAATTGCGCGTCGAAGGAATTGGGCGTCTGAAACCAGGAACGCGTGTATTGGACGTTGAGGTGGACCGAGTTTGCGGCGTTGAACTGATAATCCACGCGATCGAATATGTTTTCCTGGTTGCCTTTGTCGTGCATCACGCTGAATTCCGGAGGATCCAAGAATCGGCCGCTGTTCAATCCGCTGGCCGAGATGAAGTTGCCCCATTTCTGATTGCCGTAGGCGAGGTCGAATCCGGCGTTGGACGTGCCGAATGTGCCGTAGGAACCGAAGATGGTGCCGTGAGGCGTGGTAACGCCCAAACCGGAGCGCGTGGTGGCCTGGATAACGACGCTGGTCTTGTCGCCGAATTCGGCGGGCGGCGCCCCGGAAATAACTTCCAGTGACTGGATGGCATCCACGGGAAGCTGGTTCGAAAAGACTTTGCTCTGCTGATCGGTGATGGGCTGGCCGTCAACGGAAAATGAATTCTCTGCGTGGTCGCCAAGTCCGTGGAACAGGCCATTCGAGTCCGCGGCTATGCCGGGAGTCGTGAGTGTGACGAGCGAACTGAGTGACGACGATTGACTCTCCAGAGGAAGCTTTTCAAATAGTGCCCGGTCCACGTCGGTGTGGAAGGTGGAATCGTTTTCGAGCAGGTCGCTGCCTCCTTCGACGGTTACGGTGCTGGAGCTACCGGCTATCGTCAAACTGATTTTCACCGACAGAGGCACCGAGGAGCGGACATCAATGTCCTGCGCGTACGGTCCAAATCCCGAGGTTGTCACGGACAAGTGATAGGGATTGAAGGGCACGTTCGGGAAACTGAAGTTACCGGAACTGTCTGTGGTGGTGGAACGCTCGTACTGGCTGACGGGGTTATGGATGCTAACGGTCGCGCCAGCGACGACAGCGCCCGAAGGATCGGTCACCGTACCTGTGACGTTCGCCGCGTTACCGGTCTGTGCCCAACCGGTGCGTGCGGTCGTAAACGTGGCTAACAGCAAAAACAATGCCCCTAGAAGTACTTTTACTAAGCTCATGAATGAATCTCCCTTTATGAATGGCGGCCTGTGCGCTGCGCAGCGCCGGCCGCGGATAAAATGAAAATTAAGTGTGGAATTCGACGCTTGCCGCCATGCTCACGGCACGCGTTAAGGGATTACGAATTATTTGGTTGAGGAATTAAACAGGAGGCGCACGGGGGATTCTGTGACTGCAAACCGGGTCGAGATTAAGCTTTTGGTCTTCGGCGACCGCAAACCGCGCGACCGCGACGGGCGACTGCATTTCCATCTGCGCGGCGGGCTGCGGTACGGCGACGTGCCCGGTATGGCAGACCTGGCAATGCTGTTCGTCGGAGGAGTGCCCATGCCAGTGCCCGGCAGCCTGCATGGCAAACAGGCCCACGGAAAGGATCAGGGCCACCGCCAGCAGTCTTAGGGCTATTCGCTTGGACATAAAAAGCTGTAGGACCCCCGCCAAGTATCATACCTCTGATGCGTGTTCGGACGGATTCGTTCCACGAATTTTGCTAATTCGCTAACGCCCGAGGGTGGCGGAGTTGGAGGGTAAAATTCCGTTTGTCCTATATACTATACTGGGGTATATTAATAAGCGCCATGGCCCATACCTCCAAAGACAAAGAAAAGCTTCAGAAACGCGTGCGCCGGATTCGCGGGCAGGTGGAGGCGATCGAGCGCGCTCTGGAATCCGAGCAGGAATGCGCCGGCGTGCTGCAATTGATGGCGGCTTGCCGCGGGGCGCTGAACGGCCTGATGGCCGAAGTGATGGAAGGGCACGTGCGATTTCACGTGCTGGATCCGGAGAAGGGCAAGGACTCGCCGCAGGGACAAGCGGCCGAGGAGCTGATTGATATTGTTCGGGCTTATTTGAAGTGAAGTGACAGCGGGAATCTCCGGGGATGCCGCGACAAAGGAACCAATCATGAAGCAGACGAATTTGACGGACACAGAGGCAGCGAAGATTACCGGGTTACATCCGGCAAGCGCTGCGGTTGACCACGACAACCATGAAGATGAGCACGAAAAGGCCTTGAACTGGCGCGAGGTCAACCGCGTGCTCTTCACCGCAGCGGCGGCAGCGGCCATCTGGTTCCTTGGGGGCGCGCGGAATCCGTACATCACAGCGGTTGGCGTGATTTGCGCCATTGTTGGCGGATTTCCAATTTTCCACGAAGCGTACGAGAACCTCACACAGCGGCGCATGACCATGGAACTCTCGATGGCCATCGCCATCGTGGCGGCGCTTGCCATTCGCGAAATTTTTACGGCGCTGATCATCACGCTCTTCGTTTTAGTCGCCGAGATCCTCGAAGGCCTCACAGTGGGCCGAGGACGCAAAGCGATTCAACATTTGGTCGAGCTTCTGCCGAGCACAGCAACCGTGCGGCGAAGCGGAACATGGATGGACGTAAGAATTCAGGAAGTGGCAAGCAACGATGAAGTTCTGGTCCGGCCAGGAGCGCGCGTTCCAGTTGACGGAAAGGTGATCGGAGGACATTCCTTCGTAGACCAAGCGCCCATCACGGGCGAATCCATGCCGGTTGAAAAACATCCGGGCGCCATTGTCTATGCGGGGACGATCAATCAATCCGGGGCGCTGGAAGTCCGCGTCGAGCGCCTGGGCCGCGACACAACCTTCGGCAAGATCATCGAGGCGGTGGAAACGGCGGAGAAATCGCGCGCGCCGATTCAGGGAATTGCGGACCGGCTTGCGGGCTACCTGGTTTATTTTGCGTTGGGCGCGGCGCTGCTGACTTTTCTGCTCACGCACAACATTCGTTCGACGATTTCCGTGATCATCGTGGCCGGAGCGTGCGGCATCGCGGCGGGGACTCCGCTGGCGATTCTGGGCTCCATCGGCCGCGCAGCCCAAGAGGGCGCCATCATCAAAGGCGGGTTGTATCTGGAAAAGCTGTGGGAAGTGGACACCATACTGCTCGATAAGACTGGGACGTTGACTTATGGAACTCCTGAGCTTCTGGACGTTTGCCCCGCCCCGGATGTTCCCGCGGCGCTTTTGCTGAAAACCGCCGCGATTGCTGAATCTCGCTCCGAGCACCCCATCGCCAAAGCGATCCTGAGGAAAGCGGTGCAATTGGGAATCCCGTACGAAGATACTGGCCAGTTCGAATACACCCCGGGCCAGGGAATTATCGCCAGCAGCGGCGGTGACGAGATTATTGTCGGGAAACGACAATTCTTGCTGGAACGGCGCGTGCAATGCGATCCGCCGACCAGCGGAACTGCGGGCTCGGAGATTTTTGTGGCTCGCGCTGGCCGATTTCTGGGAACGTTGCAGGTTGCGGATACGCTTCGGCCCGAGGCGAGAGGCGCGATGCAAGCGTTGAAGTCCATGCGTTTAAGGACGGCGCTGCTCACGGGCGACGCAAAAATGGTGGCGGAAGATGTTGGCGGCAAACTAGGCGTTGACGAGATTGTCTCGGGCCTGCTGCCAGAAGACAAGCTGCGCTACGTGCAGCAAATGATTGAGAAGGGCCACAAGGTGGCTATGGTCGGAGACGGGATCAATGACGCTCCGGCATTGATGCAGGCGTCGGTCGGTGTGGCGATGGGCTCTGGCACAGACGTAGCGCGCGAAAGCGCCGACGTTGTGCTGATTGGCAGCGACTTATCGAAGCTAGTCGAAACCATACAGACCGCACGGCGTTGCCGCAGAACCATCATGCAGAACTTCGTGGGAACGCTGGTGGTGGATACGATCGGTGTGGGCCTCGCGGCTTTTGGGTTTCTGAATCCGCTGCTGGCCGCTTTCATTCACGTCTCGTCCGAAATGGCATTCATCTTGAATTCCGCCAGATTGCTCCCGCCAGTTTCATCGGCCAATCAAGTTGTTCGCGGGATTCTCACACAAGCGCCTACCGGCGCAGACTAATCGGAATTCCGCGACTTACTTCGCGCCGGTGCAACTCACACCTGCAAGACGTCGCCTTCGCGCGCGACCATTTTGTACAGTACGGGGCTGACGATGCGGCCAAGGAGCAGGCGCGATACCAGTCCGGCAACAATCACGATCGCGAAGGGTTTCTGCGAATCGGAACCAATGCCCGTCGAAAGCGCAGCCGGCAGCAGACCCAGGCAAGCTACCAGAGCAGTCATCATAATTGGCCGGAAGCGGACGAGCGACGCATCATACGTGGCTTTTTCGATGCCGAGCCCTTCGAGGCGGAGTTTATTGATGTAGGAGACATCAATGACCGCGGTTTCCACTGAGACGCCCATCAGCACCAGCAGCCCGAGCAGCGACGAGACGCTGAACGGCGTGTGCGTGAGCTTCAGCGCGAGCAACGCTCCGACCGGTTCGGTCAAAATCACACTGAGAACCACGGTGACCGGAAACTTCAGGTTGCCGTAGAGCGCAAACAGGATCATGAAGATGAGGAGCACTGTGAGCGGCGCGACAATCGAAACCTGGCTCATCGCGTTGATGAATTCGCTGTATTCGCCGCCCCAGGCCAGGCGATAGCCCGCCGGCAATGATTTATCCACGTCCGCGATGGCGCGCTTGCCTTCCTCGACGGCTCCGGCCAGATCGCGGCCTTCGATGCTGTATTGCACGCCGATGTAACGCGAATTGTTCTCGCGATAAATGAAGGACGCGCCGTTGCCTTCGCGAATGTCCGCAAGCTCGCTGAGTGGAATCTGCTGGCCGGTAGGCGCGCCGACGAGCAGGTTGGCGATTTGTTGCGCGTTCTCGCGGAACTCCGGCTTCATGCGCACGACGAGATCGAACAGCTTTTCGCCCTGGATTACCTGCGTGGCGGCCTGGCCTCCGACTGCTGCCTGCACTACCGCTTCGACGTCGGCTACGTTGATACCGAAGCGCGCGATCTTGTCGCGATCCACTTGCACGATCAAGCTGGGCTGGCCCAGTTCGCGCACCACGGTCAACTCGGTAAAGCCGCGGATTTGTGAAAGCCGCCGCTTGATTTCCAGCGCCTTGTCCTGGAGGACGTTCAGGTCCGCTCCATACACTTTCACTGCGAGTGCGCTCTTCAAGCCCGTGAGCGCTTCGTCCACGGCATCTTCGGCCGGCTGAGTATAATTAAAAATAATTCCGGGAAACGCGGTGAGCTGCTTCTGCAGGTCCTCGATCAGCGCTGCCTTGTTGCGGATATTCCCGGATTTCCAGATGGCGTCGCTGTAAGGCTTCAGCCCCACATAAAATTCGCAATTGAAAAAGCCGGTGGGGTCCGTACCGTCATCGGGCCGGCCGAGCTCGGAGCCGACGTCTGTCACCATCGGATACTTCGCGAGAATGTCGCGAATCTGCGGCGCGACCTTTGCGGCCTCTTCGTAGGAAATCGTATAAGGCATCGTAGCGCGGACCCACAACGCGCCTTCGTCCAGGTGCGGCATGAACTCGCCGCCGATGAAGGGGACTAGGAAAAGACTGACGCCGAAAATTACGGTGGCGACGAGCATGGTCAGCCACGGACGTTCCAAGCACCACTTGAGTTCCGAGCCGTATTCATTCTTGATCCATTCGAAGGGCTTGTTGCGAGGCTCACGGACGCCTTTCTTGAACCAGTACGAGCACATCACCGGGACGAATGTAAGCGTGAGAATCAACGCGCCGACCAAGGCGATGGACATGGTGTCGGCCATCGGGTGAAACAATTTGCCAGACGGGCCGCTGAGCGCGTAGATGGGGATGTAGCCGGCGATGATGATGGCGACGGAATAGAAGATGGGGCGATCGACATCGCGCGCGGCGGTGAGAATCACTTCGTGCAAGTCGTATTTCTGGCCTTCGCGGAGTCCCAGCTCGCGATAGATGTTCTCCACCATCACGAGCGTGCCGTCAATGATGATGCCGAAATCAATTGCGCCGATGGAGAGCAGGTTGGCAGCCACGCCGCGTGCGTGCAGAAAAATAAAAGAGAAGAGCAGCGCCACCGGGATGGTCAGCGCCACAATCACGGCCGCACGCACATTCACCAGAAAGAAAATCAACACGATCAGGACCAGGGTCATCCCGACCAGCATATTTTTTTCCACGGTATCAATCGTTAAACGCACCAGGTCGCTGCGGTCGTAGTAAGGCAGCACTTTCACGTCGGGCGGCAGAATGTGTTCGTTCAGTTCTTTGGTTTTGGCCTCGACGCCTTTCAGAACATTCTGCGTCTGGTCGCCGCGCAGCATCATGATGACGCCTTCGACGGCGTCGTCATTCTTATTGAATCCGAATTGGCCCAGGCGCGGGGCGTGGCCGATGGTGACTTCGCCAACGTCACGAATGCGGACCGGCACGCCATTCTGCGAGCCGATGATCACGCTGCCGATGTCCTGCACGTCCTTGATCAGGCCCAGGCCGCGCACGTAATAAAATTGGCCGCCCTGCGGATAAAATCCGCCGCCGGTGTTGGCGTTGTTCACGGAGAGTTGCTGGATGATTTGCGGGACGGTGATGTGATAGCCGTAGAGCCGCGCGGGATCGAGCAGCACCTGGTATTGCATCACCGTGCCGCCGAAGCCTGAATCATCGGCGACGCCGCGCACCTGTTTGTACTCGCGCTCGATTACCCAATCTTCGAAAGTTTTCAGTTCCTGCGGTGTGCGATCGGGACTTTGCAAGACGTAGCGGTAAACCAGACCCGAGGGGCTGGACAGGGGCGCCAGTGTTGGAGTGACCCCAGTGGGATAAGCAACTTCGCTGAGGTGCTGAAATACGATCTGGCGCGCCAGGTAATCGTCGGTGTCCTCGTCGAACGTCAGAATTACGTCCGACAGGCCGTAGAGCGAGATGGAGCGCTGGATGTCCATCTTCGGCACGCCGTTCATTTCCACTTCGGTGGGCAGCGTGACCAGGCGCTCGACTTCTTCCGCGGCGTGCCCGGGCCATTGCGTGATGACTTCCACCATGGGCGGTGAAAGGTCCGGGTAGGCGTCCACCGGCATGCGCTGGAAGGAAACCGCGCCGCCGACGGCGATGAACACCACCAGCATCAGAACCAGGAACCGCTGTTGCAGCGCGAATTGTACGATGCGATGAATCATGCGGAATCGGCCGCCTCAGTGCTGGAACGAATTGGCGAATTGCAGGAACAGGCTGCCATCACCGACGACTTTGTCGCCGGGACTCAAGCCCTTCAGAATTTGCGTCTTTCCAGCTTGGCTTTGGCCGATTTCCACCGATCTGCGCCCGAACTGGTTGAAACCCGTGGCCACGTAAACGAACGGCTGATTTTCATCGTCGCGCAGCACGGAGGAATCCGGGACGGCGATGGCGTTCTGCTCCACGCCTGCATTCACGGTGGCCGTGACGTACATGTTGTTCTTAAGCTTTTCGCCGGGATTTTCGACGATGATGCGCGCCTGCAGCGTGCGCGTATTGGGATCGAGTGCCGGCGACATGAACGAAATCTTGCCGTGGAATTTGTCGGGATACGAATCGGTCTGTACCGCGACCTGGTCGCCTACGTGTACTTCCGCCATATCGCTTTGATAGACATTTGCCAGCACCCACACCGAGCTCATATCGGAAATGATGAATGCCTGCGTAAGGCCGGCTTGCAACAATTGGCCGGGAGCGACGTCGCGTTCGACAATTTCTCCACCGATGGGCGCGAGCAGCGGGATTTCAGCGGAAGAGGGTGCCTTCGCCAAATCATCCGGATTGGGAATTCCCAGAATTTTCAAGCCCAAGAGCGCTGCGTTCAAATCCGCCTGCGCCTGGATGCGATCGGATTCCGCCTGGAGCAAGTCGCGTTCGGCGATGGCGTGATGCGCGTAAAGATCCTGGGCGCGCGCGTAGTTCTTGTCCGTCACGCGCAGGGTATCGCGCGCTTTCAGGTAGGCCGCATAGAGTAGCGAGTAATCGGGGCTGCTCACTTCCAATAGGGGTTGGCTCTTCTTCACGCGCTCGCCAGGTACCACCAGGATGCGACTGACCGGGCCGCCGACCTGGGTGATCACCGGCGTGGTGTTAAATGCGTTGTAGGCCACAGCGCCGGTGAGGCGCAGGACGCGCGGCAGTTTCACGGGTTCGACGGTGACCACCTGCACGTGAGACATCTGGTTATCCGGAATGGTGAACAGCTCGGGAGTGGCGCTCTTGGATTCCTTGGCGCTGTACGAGGTCATTTGATTCGCGCGTTCATCGGAGCCGCAGCCCGCGACGCAAGCCGCGGCGATCGCAGCTGCTACGGCAAGTACGCCGGCCTGCGCTAACGTAGATCTAGGACCGCATCGGAACAACTGAGTGCTCATGGCAGGCTCCGGGTTCCTACTGCCTCGCGCAGCTGCTCGACTGCGGTGAGATAGGCCGCGAGCGATTGCCGGTAAGAAAGTTGAACAGTGCGATAACTGCGCTCGGCATCGAGATAGTCAAGCAGACTGGCGGCGCCGCGTTTGTAGGAATACTCGGCGATGTCGCGAGACTGTTGCGCCGCATCCAGATAGCCGCCGCGAAATTGCGTAACGACCAGATCGTTTTCGCGCACGCCTTCATAGGCTGTGAGCACGTCACTCATCACCTGATCGCTCGCGGCCCGCTCCAGTTCCTGCGCCTGATTGATTACGTAATTGGTGCGCGCGATTTCGCCTTGATTGCGGTTAAAGATGGGGATCTGAAAGCTGCCGAAGAAGGAGGCTGTATTGGTATCGCTGACGTGATCGTAATTGGCGGTGCCGGTTACGTCCACTTTGCCGTTGGCCTTGGCCAATTCATACTGGCTCTTGGCCGCGGTCACGCCTTGCTGCGCCGCGCGGAAATCCGGGCGGGACTGCAGAGCTTTCGCTTGCAGCTCTTCGAGTTTTATTTGCACGGGTATGTAGTCGAAGTCGCTGGAAACGTCGAAGTCCTCGGGAACGGTTTCGTATCCCAGGAACTGCCGCAAGCCCACCAGCGCCTGCACTTTGGTCAGTTGCGCTTGGGCCACGTCCTGCTGAAATTGCAGCATCTGGAGTTTGATCTTCAGAAAATCGCCTTCGCTGATGTCGCCGGCGTTGTAGCGGGCCTGGCTGATGTCCAGCGTGTTCTGAAAACTCTTCATGTCCTGCAGGGCGAGATCGAGCGTGGATTCGGCGAGCTGGACGCCGACGAATTGCGAGGCAACGTTGAAGGTCAGGGTACGCTCGTTGTCCGTAACCAGCGATTTGGTTTGCGCGGTTACGTCTTGCGCGGCTTGCAGGCGATGCTGGCGCTTCCTGCCGCGTTCGAACAGGTAGGCGATGCCCAAATCAAACTGCGCGGTCTCATTGATGTAGTCTGCGGTGAACTGATTCGGCTGAAAAATCGGAAGGAACTGCGCGTCCGCGGTGAGCACGGGATTGGGCCGCAGGTTCGCGGTGATTTCCAGAGCTTCGTCCTGCTGAATGGTGGTACGCGCAGCCTTCAAATTATGGTTGTGTTCGAGCGCCATCTGGATGGCCTGGTCCAAGGTGATGCGCACGGCGCCATGCACCTGCCCCGACGGAGTATTTTGCGGCGCGGCTCCGGGCGTGGCGTTCTGCGGCGCGGATGGCGGCGGGGGCGGTGACGTCTGCGCAAGAGCCGCGGATGCAAAACACACCACCAGTGCAGGGATGGCGAATAGCAGGGTTTTAGCGGGCATAGTCTTCAACCTCTAAAGAAAAAAAGTAGTGGGATCGGCTTGCTGGTAGCAGCACGGATTCAAATCGAGGTTAGACGGCGGGCGGAGCGCGGGTGGGAAGTCGTGGCGCGACGGGCGAGGGTGCAAATCCGGGTTGCTGGAACTCGATTCGCACGCCGACCTGGGCCAGCGACGGTTCACGATGGTTCGGTTGTGGATGGTCAATCGGTTGATGGCTCAGATGGCAAATCGAGCAATTTGCATCGGGGCCGGCATGACAATGCGAGACGCTGCCCAACACCATCAGGAGCATCAGCAGCGCGAGCAGCGC
Organism: Acidobacteriota bacterium; assembly: GCA_013289695.1. Classification (GTDB taxonomy): domain Bacteria; phylum Acidobacteriota; class Terriglobia; order Acidiferrales; family UBA7541; genus Palsa-295. Next base: position 62,593 of record JABCZK010000005.1, on the reverse strand, counting down.
TACTGGAACGACCAGATACAGAACTGCTCTGCGTTTATGCACGTGGCAAAGGTCGGCAAAACACCTAGGACCAATCATATACGGAGATGGCGGTAAGGTGCTAACGGGTTGCGCGGGGAGCACTAGAAACCTAAGGGTCGCGCGCAATTACGTTCAGCAATCAGCTCGAAGGGATTTTTCACCGGCTAATTTGTCTGTTCGAGCGCCTTTTCCACCATGGACACGCATTTTTCCACGCGCTTGCGCAGCGGACCTTCGATTTCCTGCTGGCGTTTGCGCAGCGCGAACGATTCATCGGCAATATTCAACGCGGCGAGCACCGCGACCTTCAGTGAATCCACCATGTGCGTGGCTTCGGCGATGGAACGCATCTTGCCGTCCACGTAGGCCGCCAGTTCCTTCAAATATTCCTCGTTGTCATCCGCGTTCACGTTGTAGCTCTGATCGTAAATCTCGATTTTCACGGTGCACTCCCTTGCTGAGCCAGGGTTATTGTCGGCCATTGCGTGCGCGCGCGCAACGGGCTTATGCGCGCGGGCCGATTCTTTTGCTTCGATTTATCAGGAGGCCGCCTGTGCTTGCAGCATTTCCGCGACTAAGCGAGATATGAGTTCCGCGGCGGGCAGGGCGCGCGCCCGCGTCACACCTTGGCCGACGAAGAGTGAGAGATAGCCGGATTTTCCCAGCTTCGCGGCGGCTGTGCGCATCGGGCGGGTGAGGGCATTTTGCAGCGGGAACGGCAGGATTATTTTTTCTTTGCCCTCGACTTTGGAGATGAACGTATTCAGGAGAGAGCGCGCGGGGCGGCCCGAAAACGCTCGCGTGATGACGGTGGTGTCCTCGCGCGCAGCGAGTATGGCGCGCCTGTAAGCTTCAGGGGTGCCGGCTTCGGGGCAGGTGAGGAATGCGCTGCCGAGTTGAGCGGCCCGGGCGCCGCGCGCGAGTGCTTGCGCGATGTCTCGGCCGTCCATCAGTCCACCGGAAGCGATTATTGGCCTGGATACCGCCGCACTGAGCGAGCGCACTAATTCAAGAGTCGGAACCATCGCACTCTCGAAGGAGCCGACGAAGGTTCCGCGGTGCGAGCCGGCCTCGGCGCCCTGCGCCACGATGGCCGTCACGCCGCTTGCTTCCAACATTTGTCCCTCTTCGACAGTCGTAGCGGTGCCAAAGGTAGCGATTCCCGCTGCCTTGAGGCGCGCCATTGCGTGAGGCTCGGGGATTCCGAAAGTGAAACTGAAAAACGCCGGCCGCGCTTCCAGGACGGCCTGCAGTTGTTTTTCAAACGGATTGACGGGCCATGCGGGAACCGTGGGCGGAGGCAAATGTAGCAATTCGTGAATTTCCGCGAGCAGCGCCAACATCGGGCCAGGGTCAACTTGTGATTCGGGCGCGTATCCAGCTGCGAAAAGATTCACGTTGAAGGGTTTTTCCGTGAGGGAACGAACCTTCTCAATGTCCGCAGTGATTTGCTCGGGCGTGCTATAGGCGGACCCGAGCGAGCCCAGAGCTCCGGCATTGCATACCGCCGCGACGAGTTCGCGAGTGGACGGGCCACCAGCCATCGGAGCCTGGATGATCGGGTGCGTGATTCCGAGGTCGCGTAGGAAATCGCTTTGGGTCATACGACTTACTCGCGCTGGCGATTGGTGAAGCTGCGCCGGCCGTTGCTGGCTGGCCGCGCAACGTTCATTCGGATTATATCGCGCGGAGCGTGGCGCCGAGTTTTTCTTGCAGCGCGGCGACAATGCGCGCGGAGAAATCGTTGAGCTGCGCGTCGGTGAACGTGGCCTCGGCGCTTTGGAATTTTACGCGGATCATGAGTGAAAATTTTCCGGGCGGCACTTGTCCGCCGCGGAAGAGGTCGGCGGCTTCGATGCTTTCGAGTTCGGCGATCGGGAGCGAGCGGATCGTCTCGACGACTTGCGCGAAGATTACGCCGTCGGCGAGCACGAGCGAAAAATCGCGCGCGACCGCTGGGAACCGCGGCAACGCTTTGAAACGCCGCGCGGCGTTTGCCGCTTCGACGCCGGTGACGAGTGGTTCGAGCTTCAGTTCAGCGACGAAGACGTCCTGACGGAATTTGTACCCCTCGGCGATGCGTCTGGCGAGTTGGCCGGCCACTCCGATGTCTGCCGAAGCCGATGATTTACTCGGAAGCGAGATCCGAGCCGCACGCGAGCTGGTGAGCCATGGCGGACCGCCCGACTGCCACCGAAAACCGCCGGCAAGCTCACCGATGCGGTCGAGGTCGCCCTTCAAATCCGCGAAGCCGAATTCACGTGCCGGTTCGTAAATGGTTTTTTCCTGTGCCAGGCCGGTGGCGCCGAGCGTGAGCACTTGCGCTTCCACCGGCTCGCCGTCGCGCAGCTGATAAGTCTTGCCGATTTCAAACAGGCGCAAATTGCGCTGGCCGTGATTCAGATTCCACTCCATCGCGCGCAACATGCTGACGGTCCCCGTCGAACGCATCACCGATGCGTCTTCCGCGAGCGGATTGCCGATCACCGCGGGCGTCAGATTCTCCGGCCGGAAAAGCTCGTTACGCTGCGTATCCACAATCGGGATTTCCACGATTTCCTGGTAGCCCAGCGCGACGATGCGTTCGCGCAAGCGGTCCTGTGCCTCGGCGTGTGGCAAACGGTGCGCGGGAAGTTTTGCGGGCGGAAGGCGCGGCGGAAATTTGTCGTAGCCGTAATGCCGCGCCACCTCTTCGATCAGGTCAATCCCGCGCGTTACATCCTGCCGCCAGGAAGCTTGCCGGCATTCCCACACGGCGGCAATCGAACCGTCACTGCCGCGATTCACGTCCACACGCACGGGATGAAAACCCAGCGCGCTGAGGATCGCTTCGATGTCACGGTCCGGAAGGTCCGCGCCCATCACGCGCAGCAGTTCCTTGCGCGAAAGCTCGATTTTCTCGTCCGGCGGGCGATGCGGGTACACGTCCACAACTCCCGCGAGAAGTTCGCCGCCGGCGACTTGCTGAATCAGTTCCGCGGCGCGCCGCGAAGCCAGCTCCGCCATTTCGGGATCGGCGCCGCGTTCGAAGCGATAGGAAGCCTCGCTGCGCAAGCCGAGAGCCTTGGAAGCGCGGCGCACTGAAATGGGATCGAACCAGGCGCACTCGATCAGTACGTTGCGCGTGCTGAAACTGATTTCGGTCTCCGCGCCGCCCATCACTCCGCCGATGCCCACGGCGCGCCCAGCGTCCGCCACCACGCACACGTCTTTCGTCAGCGTGCGTTCGGCGCCATCGAGCGTGCGGATTTTTTCTCCGGGTTTCGCGCGGCGCACCACGATGCGGTGTTCCTGCAATTTATCGAAATCGAAAGCGTGCAGCGGGTGACCCAGCTCGAACATCACGTAGTTGGTGACGTCCACCACGTTGTTGATGGATTTTTCGCCGATCGCTTCCAGGCCTTGCCGCAGCCAGTCCGGCGAAGGCTGCACTTTTACTCCGCGCAGCACGCGCGCCGTGAAGCGCCCGCAAAGATCCGGCGCCGCGATTTCCACGCGCGTCGCATCGGCCACTTTTTCCGCTGATTCTTTCAGCTTGGGATGCAGCGGCTTGAGCGGCAAGCGGTAAATCGCTGCCACCTCGCGCGCGATGCCCAGGTGGCCCAGGCAATCGGGACGATTCGCCGTCACTTCCGCATCCAGCACGGGACCCGCGGAGGTCTCTTCGATGGAATCCACAGCCACGCCCGCGAGCGAAAGCCGTGCGCGCAGATCGGCGGGCGACGCGGTGGCGTCCACGAATTCTTTCAGCCAGTTGTAGACAACCTTCATTAGTTCGCCGGGTGCAAACGTTCAAAGCAGGGGCACAGCGCCACGCTGTGCCGCCACAAATTCTTCACGGAAACTGTTTCAGGAAGCGCACATCGTTCTGGAACAGCAGCGGCACTTCCGTCACGCCGTACTTCATCATCGCCAGGCGATCCACGCCCATGCCGAATGCGAAGCCGGAATATTTTTCTGGATCGTAGCCCACGAATCCGTACACCGCCGGATTTACCATGCCCGCGCCGAAAAGTTCGATCCAGCCGGATTGTTTGCACACGCGGCAGCCGGTGCCGCCGCAGACGTGGCAGGTTGCGTCCACTTCGGCGGAAGGCTCGGTGAACGGAAAATAGCTGGGCCGGAGGCGCGTTTTTGTCTTGGGGCCGAGGAATTCGCGCGCGAAATAATCCACGGTGCCCTTGAAGTCGCAGAAGGTGATGTCCGTATCCACAGCCAGGCCTTCGATCTGGTGGAACATGTAGCCGTGCGTCGCGTCCGGATTATCGCGGCGATAGACTTTGCCGGGGACGACGATGCGCACCGGCGGCTTTTGTTTCTCCATGGTGCGAATCTGCATGGGCGAGGTGTGCGTGCGCAGCAAATGCCCGCCGCGCGCGCCTGCGATGTAGAAAGTGTCCATGTTGTCGCGCGCTGGATGATGCTCGGGAATATTAAGCGCCTCGAAATTGTAGTAAGGCGTTTCGATTTCGGGCCCGGCGACCACGCTGAAGCCGATCGCGGTGAAAATGCGCAGAAGTTCGTCGTAGGTTTGGCGGATCAGGTGTCGCGTGCCGATGGCGCGCTCGATCCCGGGCAGTGAAAGATCGATTTTGTCGCGGGCCGCGGCGCTCTGTTCCCCAGCCGCGTCCTTCTCGGCCGTCAACCTAGCGATTCGTTCCTCGATGTGAGACTTCAGAGCGTTGAGGTTTTGGCCTACAGCGGGCTTGACCTCTTTCGATGCCGGCTTCAGCCAGTGCTCAGTAATCTCGGAGAGAATTCCCGACTTGCGGCCCTGCCACTTTACCCGCGTGATGCCCAGATCGATCGAAGCAATATCTTGAGCCGCGTCGCGATCGAATGCGGCGCGCAGTTCGCTGAACAGAGTCGCGACCTTGTCGGGTGAGTCAGCGCCAAGTTGAGCGAGCGTTTGTCTTGTGGGATCGTTCGTCGTCATAGTGAACGCGAATCTGCCGGCGGGACGCCGGCGCTACGAAAGGTCGCCGGTCCAGCCAATAAAGTCGGGCCAGAACGTGAGTTGGGCCGTAGGGGCGGGTCTTAGACCCGCCCCTACAGACGCGCCGAGCGTGCGCATGGGCTGCGGGTGCGTGGCGTCCACGCACCGCAATCGATGCCCCGAATTCCAGCCTGAGATCATCCTTCTTCGTGGTGGCGGACAACCGCGGGCCGCGCGGTTTGCACTACTCCCGGCTTCGGGAAATGCTGCTGCACGGAGCCGACCAGCGACGCAAATCCGTCGGCGTCGTGCACGGCCATGTCCGCCAGAATCTTGCGGTCCAGATCAATTCCGCCGGCCTTCAGCGCGTGAATCAACTGGCTGTAGGTGGTGCCGTTATTGCGCGCGGCGGCGCCGATGCGCTGAATCCACAGTGCGCGGTAATCGCGTTTGCGCACGCGGCGGTCGCGATAGGTATAGCGCAGCGAGCGGTTCACCGCTTCTTTCGCCGAGCGGTACAGCTTGCCCTTGGTAAGGAAAAAGCCCTTGGCGTGCTTCAGCAGCTTTTTGCGCCGGGCGCGGCGTTTGGTTCCACGTTTAACTCGAGGCATGGCTCTGTTCTCCTGTGGCGCATTTCGAAAGCGCTGGCAATTTCAATTCCAGTGAAGAGACAAACGCGGCCCAGCCGCTCGCGGGAATGCACGAGCAGCGGGACGGGTTTGTCTCGTGGGACTGCATTTCGTTCCACCACGAGCCGTCATTTCTGAGGGCGGGCGGAACATCCGGCCGGCAGGCACCCGTTACGCTCTGCGCGACTCGGAAAAAACTTCGGGCCAAAACCCCGGTGTGGCAACTGCAAAATCGGAACTGCAGCGGCTAAAGCCGGACTGAACCTGCGGCGTTGATGTCGCGGCTAAAGCCGCGACCCACAAGGCTTCCCGACTTGCCCCACACTCCTTACAGGCCGTACGGCAATGCCAGGCGGACGTTCTTCACGTCCGCGGGGCTGACCTGAACTTTGTTCAGAAGCCGGCGCATGCGGCGCGGCTTCTTGGTGCCGAGCAGGTGGCGCTTGCCCGACCGCCAGCGCATCACTTTGCCGGTGGAAGTAATCTTGAAGCGCTTGGCGGCGCCGCGGTGCGTCTTGGCTTTCAACTTTTTGTTCTTCTTCACGATTTCCTCTTGGACTGAATTTCTCTACGCTTGACCTTCCGCGTTTTTCTGCGCGGGTTGCGCGGCCGGCGTTGAGCCTGCGCCTTTCTTCGGCGCCAGCAATGCGAGCAGGATGTTCGCTTCCATGCGCGGACCGAACTCCACCTGCACGTGATCCATGATTTCCTTCAGCAAACGGTCCATCTTCTTGCGGCCCACGTCCTGGTGCGCCATTTCGCGGCCGCGATGGAAAATCATGGCCTTTACTTTGTAACCTTCGCTGAGGAAGCGGATGATCTGATTCTTGCGAACCTGAAAATCGTGCTCGGCAGTGGAAGGCCGGAACTTCACTTCCTTGATGTGTGAACTCTTCTGGTGTTTTTTGGCTTCGTGCGCTTTCTTGCTCGCCTCGTACTGAAATTTGCCGTAATCCACCAGCTTGCAAACCGGCGGCACGGCATTGGGCGAGATTTCCACGACGTCCAAGCCGGCATCGCGCGCGGCCTTCATGGCGTCAAACAGCGTCATCACGCCAAGCTGATTTCCAGCTTCGTCCACCACGCGCACTTCACGAGCGCGAATTCTTTCGTTGACCCGCAGGCCAGGCGTCCCACCACGTTCTGCGATAAACCCACCTCCCGGGCCCTGGAAAGTGTAATTTCGGCCCGCTAGCCGTGCCTCCCATGGTCGAAAAGCCGCGCGGGAGGGTCGGGCCAAAAAGTATAGCACGGGTTTGGCGCTCTCCGGCAAGTAGGGATTTAAGCAGCGAGCTTGGGTTCTAAGGGAGAAATGATCCGCAAACTTGAGGGATTCAGACGGAGGTACGCTGATGGCTCATTCTTCCGTCGGAGCGTACCGCCGTAAAAGCGTAATGGAGAACACCAGGATGAGAATGAGTACCCCTAACAAGCCGAGTTCGTACATGCTGGCTCTAAATATGCTCGACCCGTCGCTAGACCAAATTCCGCCCTTTGTGAGGCTGGCCGCTTCCAGAGTAATCACCAGCATGCGCCGAATCGAGGCAATCAGACCCACTACGAGGAAAGGTTCGGTGACCAGAACGTGAGAGTGAATGGAGATGCGCACGGTGTGCAGAATTTCGACCAACATGAGCACCAGCAGGAGTTGGTCCAACACCGCGAGGGTGTCCGTGGCGATGCTCCAGTGTCTCAGCGACTCCCAGAGCATTTTGCCCGCATTGCCGATCGTCGCCAGCGCCGTGGCAAAAAGCAAAACGGCCAGCGCGGCGTAAATCACCACTTCGCCCGTTGCCAGGAACCCGCCAAACTGCGTGCGCATTTTCGCTTCAGGCATATTGCTGTACTCGCAGAACCGCGCCGCTGCGCGGCTCTTGACGGCGGAGTATAGCGGTAAGTGGGCGCGTCGAAAAGCGGGAATGACGAATCGCGGCGATCGCAGCGCTGGCTTTCGCCCTGGGTGCTACGGAGACTTCTGCACAAAAAGGCCCGCGAAAGCCTGGCGGTGATAAAACGCGACGATGCCCCACAGAATCGCGACAATCATCGCGATGCCCACACCCATGTGGTACAGGAGCAGGTGATACAGCAGAATGTTCACGATGATCGGGCCAAGAATCGTGAGCCCGAGAGGAACGTAGCGATTCGCCAGCAGCAACACGCCGCCCGCGATTTGCAGCGCCGAGACGACTAGGCCGTAGTGCGACTGAATCAATGCCGTGACGAACTGGCCTGCCAGCCCGCTCGGCATCTGCCCCTTGGGAACGAACGGCAGAAAGGCGATTACTCCGAATGTAAAGAAGACTAATCCCAGAAGGATGCGCGAGATCAGCACTAGAATTTTCATGATTGGAGCAGCTCCGCCAGCCTATCGTAACTCACCGCAGCGCCATGTTCCATCCCGGCTTTTAGCGCGGCGTCGCGGGCTTCGCGCGAAGAATACCGCACCGTCTGCGTAAGCGTGGTGATGCCGGCATGCTCGGAAAAAACAATCGTCACCAGCGTCTCGCCGTCGGTCCAGTCTTCGTCCCAAATTTCGCTGAAAACCAGCCGCTCGGGTGGCGCAATCTCGCGAAAAACGCCGCTCATCCCCATGTCTTGTCCGTCGTCGTGCCTCCAGACAAAGCGCAGACCGCCGCCGGGTTTCAGATTCATCTTGCACACCGCCAGTCGCCAATCGTCCGGCCCCCACAACCAGCGCTTGACGATGTCGGGCTTGGTCCAGGCCTCGTAAACCAGGCGCCGGGGCGCGTCAAAGACGCGGATCATGGCGACCTCCCGGTCGCTCGGCGTGGTTACTTTCAATGTTCCGCTGTTTTTCAGCAGTGCTCTTCCGCTTTGTGCGTCCACGTTTTTTCTCCTTCGCTTTCAGCTCTGCCAACACGCCATCGAGGCGCTGGAAATTGCCTTCCCAGATGCGCCGGTATCTTTCGATCCAGACTTCTAGCTCCTTCAGTGGAGCGGGGCGCAATGCATAAATCCGGCGCTGCGCGTCCACGCGAACGTCCACCAGTCCTGCGTCGCTGAGCACGCGCAAGTGCTTCGAGACTTGCGGCTGGCGCAGGCCGAGGCGATGAACCATGTCGCCGACGGGCCGCGGCCTGTCGCGCAGCAGTTCGACGATTTGAAAGCGGTTGGGCTCGGCCAGGGCTTGCAGGGTTTCCATCATGACGAATCGCAATATGCCTCAATGAGTATATTCTTGTCAAGACATATTCTTCAATAGGGATATGCGAGTCCGCGACGGCGCAGGATGGGGAGAACGACAACGTGGTGCAGCGATACCTGGGCGATGATCCCGGCGAACCGATTCTGCAACGCAGGGGCGCCGAATTGCAGAAATCCCTCGAACGACATTCGTAAATTCAGCGGCGCGCGAACTAGGAAATTACTTTTGAATCTACTTCCGCGCGCAGGTCCGCGCTGAATTGCTCGAGGGGGCGCGGGCCCAGATCGCCTTTCGAGCGATGGCGCACGGCGACGGTGCCAGCTTCGGCTTCCTTGCCGCCGATGACCAGCATGTAAGGGACTTTCTGGAGCTGCGCATCGCGAATTTTCGCTTGCAGTTTTTCGTTGCGATCGTCGAGTTCCACGCGCGCCCCGGCATCGAGGAGTTTCTCGCGGACCTGTTTCGCGTAATCGTTCTGCCGTTCGGTGATGGGCAGCACGACCGCCTGCACGGGCGCGAGCCACAGCGGGAACGCGCCAGCGTACAGCTCGATGAGATAGGAAGTCATACGCTCCATGGTGCTGATGACGCCGCGGTGAATCATCACCGGGCGATGCACTTGGCCGTCCGCGCCGATGTAACCCAGTTCGAATTGATTCGGGAGATGGAAATCGATTTGAATCGTCGAGTACGTTTCCTGATGGCCCATCACGTCCGCAAGCTGAATATCGAGCTTCGGTCCGTAGAAGGCTGCCTCGCCCGGAGCTTCGGTATAGGGAAGATGGAGCGAATCCATGGCTTCGTGCAGCATGCGTTCGGCCAGATCCCACATCGCGTCGTTGTCCACGTACTTTTCGGTGTGCAATTTGTCGCGCAGCGAGAGGCGGTAGGTGTATTGGGTGATGCCGAGGTCGCGATAGGCCTGCTCGACGAGCCGCATCACTCCTGCAAATTCTTCCTTTATTTGTTCCGGAGTGCAAAAGATGTGCGCGTCGTTCAGGGTCATGACGCGGACGCGACTAAGCCCACTGAGCACGCCGGAACGCTCGTAGCGGTACATGGTACCGAGCTCCGCAATTCGGACGGGCAGATCCCGGTAGCTGTGCTTTTTGGATTCGTAGACGAGAATGTGGTGCGGGCAATTCATCGGCCGCAGCACGAGCTGCTCGGTTTCCATGTCCAACGTCGGAAACATGTCTTCGTGGTAGTGAGCCCAATGTCCGGAACGAACGTAGAGGTCAACCTTCGCCAGGTCCGGAGTGTAAACATGCTGGTAGCCGGCGCGGCGTTCCTTTTCCAGGATGTAGTCCTCTAGAAGACGCCGAATCGTGGCGCCTTTCGGCAACCAGAGCGGCAAACCGGATCCGACTTGATCGCTCACACTGAAAAGGCCGAGTTCTTTTCCGATGCGGCGATGGTCGCGGCGCTTGGCTTCTTCGAGCTTGTGCAGATATTCGTCCAGCTCTTTTTGGTCAATGAAGCACGCGCCGTAAATCCGCTGCATCTGCGGATTGCTTTCCTTGCCCTTCCAGTAAGCGCCTGCGACGTTCATCAACTTGAAAGCCTTAATGCGTCCGGTCGAGGGAATGTGCGGGCCGCGGCAGAAATCGATGAATTTCCCGGTGGTGTAGAAGGAAACCATCGCCTCGGTGGCTTTTTCTTCCACCAACTCGCATTTGAATTCCTGATTACTTTTGCGATAGAGCTCGAGGGCTTCGGGCTTGGGAATTAGCTTGCGCTCGTTGGGAAAATCTTTCGCGGCCAGTTCGTGCATCTGGGCTTCGATTTTTTCCAGGTCGTCTTGAGTGAACGGTTCTTTGCGCACGAATTCGTAGAAGAATCCGGTGTCGATCGGCGGCCCGATGCCGAGCTTCACGTCGGGATAAAGTTCCAGCACAGCGGCTGCGAGCAGATGCGCAGCGGAATGCCGAAACACTTGCAGCGAGTCCGGATCTTTCGCAGTGAGGATGGAAATTTTAGAATCGTGCTCGAGCGGGCGCGAAAGATCCACCAGCTCGCCGTCGGCGCGCGCCACCAGAGCTTCTTTCGCCAGCCGCGGCGAAATTTGCTGCGCAATTTGCGCAGCGGTGGTGCCGCGCTGCACCTCGCGAGTGGCGCCGTCCGGCAAAGTGATCTGAATGGTTTCAGTGCTCATGCGTTGTCTTTTTCCCTTCTGGAAACAACCAGCTTACCGGCCAGCGCAGATGCGGTCAAGGCGGCCGGTCGTCGCATGGCGGTTCATCCCGTCCAAGATTCAACGGAAACGAATCCAGGATTATTTCGACTCAGGGAATAATTACGCCGGGCAGACCGCGAAACGCCGCGTCACCTGTCACCAGTTGAGCCTGATGGGCTTGCGCAGTTGCATAAATGATTGCGTCCGCCATCGCTAGCTTCGTCTCGTTGCTGATGTGAGCGGCAGCGAGCGCCACGTCTTCGTCCAGTGGCACGACGACGCGCCGCAGCGCCTCGGAGAGGAAGCGGTCGGCTACGATTTTGCCGCGCTGCCGCATCAATACTTTAACGACTTCGTAGAGAACAATCGTAGGGACCAGCGTGGGGCTTCCGCTTTCGATGAACGGAGCGAATTTCGCGGCGTCATGATCCTGGGTCAAATACTCCAGCCAGGCCGAGGAATCGATCAGCCAGAGCTCAGAAACGGTCGTTCCGGTCACGGTAATCTTTTTTCCAGTCTATGCCCTTCGCGATTCCTTGAAGCTCCGTGATTGGACGAATGATATCCACATGGAGCTTGCCCTCATATAAGTACATGAAGAGCTCCTGCCCCGGCTCGAGCTTCATTTGTTCCCGGATGGCCTTGGGAATCACGATTTGAAATTTTGGAGAGACCTTGACCCTTGTTTTGAGAATCTTAGGAAGTGTAAACATGCGACAATAGTATCGATACAGACATCGTATGTCAATATCTGATCGATAGAAATACCGGGTAGGCGAAGACGCGGGAAACCCACCAACCAGCCGACAGGGGTGCGATTGAACAACATTGCACCACTTTCTGGTTCCGCATGTACCGGAATGGTGCAGAATGGGTCACAACGAGGGTGGCGAACCTGGTAAATCCACCCTTTGCGACCGGGACCTACCCAGCCTGGTACACCGCAGCCCTGCGGACGAGCGCCCTGTCTCGAGGCGATAGCTCGCCAGAGGACGAAACGCCCGACTCCGAGATCAGGCACGATACTTTTCGAATTCACATGGATACGAGCGCCCGGGCCGCACGCCACAGGCTAGCGCTCTTGAATGCGCAAGGGGGTTCAGATGACAGAGGCCGCGACAAAACGGGTGGGCCAAGTCATTGACGGAAAATTCCGCCTCGGCGAGTTCGTGGGTGGAGACGAAGGCAGCTCTGTATTTCTGACGGACTACGATTCCCCGGACGTTCGCAAGGCCGCCATCAAACTGGTTCCGGCAGATGCAGCGGAAGCAGAAGGATTGCTGGCGCGTTGGCGGCACGCCGCGAAACTTTCGCATCCGCACATGATCCGGCTTCTGGGTATGGGGCGCGGCGAACTGGACGGTGCGGCTGTGCTCTATGTGGCGATGGAGTACGCTGAAGAAAATCTCTCTTCGGTGATCGCGCGCAGACCGCTCGCGCCAGACGAAGCTCGCGCAATTCTTGGTCCGGTGGTTGACGCGCTCGCCTACGTTCACGCCAAAGGTTTCGTTCATTGCCGCATCAAGCCCGCGAACATCATGGCGGAAAATGACCTGCTGAAAATTTCCAGCGACGGACTCTGCCGCATCGGCGAATTCAGCGGAAGCGTGGGGAAACCGGGAGCCTATGATCCGCCCGAAGCGGCCGGCGGAAGAATTTCACCGGCGGGCGACGTCTGGTCGCTCGGCATGACGCTGGTCGAAGCGTTGACGCAGCGCTTGCCCGTATGGGAGAGAACCAACCAGGCTGAGCCGGCACTGCCATCGAACTTGCCGGCGGAGTTTCTGGATTTGGCGCGCCATTGCCTGCGCCGCGATCCGCAATTGCGTTGGAGCGTCGCGGACATCGCCGCCCGGCTGCTGCCGAATGCGCCCACGCCGCCGAAACAGCCGACGCGCGGCGTGCGATATTCCTTGGCGCAGCGACGCTTGGTTGGCACGGCCGCGCCCATTGGACTGGCGTTGCTGGCGATTCTAGCAGCAGTGCGGATTTTCCATCACCCTTCGCAAACCGGCCCCGCGCGTGCGGTAACTAGCGCGCCAACAGTTGTGCAGGCAATCGCCCAGCCAAAGCCGGAGCAGAAGCCTGTGCTTGCCGAAGCGGCAGCGCCGGTCGCGAAGCCGACGCCACCCATTGCGCAACCCCCCGCGTCGCAGCCCGTCAAGCGTTCCGCCGAACAGCCAAGTCCGAAGAGCGCTGCCGCGAGTGCTGCGGTTTTACCGTCCGCTCCAGCGCGAACCAAGATTGAAGCACCGGCGCAGCCGACGGTGACAGCGGCGAGCCGCGGGGTGGTCGACGGAAAAGTCGTTAAGCAATTCCTGCCGGACGCTTCGCAAAGAGCGCGCGACACAATTCACGGGAAAGTGCGGATCAACGTCAAAGTCCACGTGGACGAATCGGGCCGCGTGACCGAAGCAGCGTTCGATGCTCCGGGGCCCAGCCAATATTTCGCCCAGCGCGCACTAGAAGCCGCAAAACGTTGGTCATTTGCGCCGGCAAAAATGGATGGCCGCAGCGTGCCCAGCGAATGGGTGCTGCGGTTCGAGATCGATCCCAAGACCAGCAACGTCTATCCCGCGCAAACGGCTCCATAACATCACGCGCACGAGCAACAACACGCTATTTCTTGCGCGCTGATTCGAGCATGTCCCATGCGGCATCGGGCAGATCGAGGAAGTCGTTGAATTCCCCGGCGCCGCGCAGCCACAGGCCGCCATCAATCACCACGCATTCGCCATTCACGTAGTCCGCCTGTTCGCTCAGCAAATACACGGCAAGATTGGCGAGTTCGTCGTGGCGTCCGAAGCGGCCCATGGGGTGATGTTTCTTGGCGCGGTCCTCCAGATCCTTCGACGGCAGCAAACGCGACCACGCGCCCTCGGTGGGAAATGGTCCGGGCGCGATGGCGTTCAGCCGGATATGGTGGCGCGCCCATTCGACGGCCAGCGAGCGCGTCAGCGCCAGCACCCCAGCCTTGGCGCAAGCCGACGGCACCACAAATCCCGAGCCGCAGTTCGCTGCGGCGTATGTGGTGACGATATTCAACACGTGGCCGGGCTGCTTCGCGGCAATCCATTTCTTTCCCAGCGCCAGCGTGCAGAAAAATGTGCCTTGCAGCACAATTCCCACCACGGCGTTGAACGCGTTCGGCGAAAGCTTTTCCGTGCGCGCGATAAAATTTCCAGCGGCGTTATTCACCAGCGTGTCCACGCGCCCGAATTCTTTTTCCGCCGCCTCCACTGCTTTTTCCACGGCGCTGAAATCGCGTATGTCCGCGGCAGCGAAAGCCGCGCGCGCGCCTTTAGCGCGAATCGCTTCGGCGGTCTCTTTCAGCGGTTCTTCCCGCCGCGCCACCAGAAAAATATTCGCGCCCAGCTCGCCGAAGCGCAGCGCCATCGAACGTCCCAGCCCCGTGCCGCCGCCTGTAATCAAAATGGTGCGGCCCTTTAGCAGATCGCTTTGAAACATGGAAAGCCTCCCGGCAATGCCAGTATTCATCTCGCATCGTGGAACCTGCCGCAAGCGCGATTTTTCCGTCCGGCAAAACTCGTGGCAACTGAAGCGTTGCTGTGCTATTCAGTCTGCTGCGTTTCTGCCGAATTCATTGTCGGCTTTGCTTGGAGCGAAAGAAAGGATCCACGATGAAAGGTTTTCTGGTGGGACTGATTCTGGGATTGCTGATTCTGCCGGTTGTGCTTTTTTTCTATATAGAGACCGGGCAAGCGCCCGCGGCTGCGACTGATGCTCCGATGCCCTTTGAAAAATTCATAGCCAAGGGCGCATTGAAGGCGCGAATCAAGAGGGAGACGCAGGACCGCGAGCTTTCCACATTCAACGCGGGTGATCTGGCCGCCGGCGCCGAAGTGTACCGGACGAATTGCGCTTTCTGCCACGGCTTGCCGCTGCAGGCGCCGTCCGCCGCGTCGCAAGGAATGTTTCCACACGCCCCGCAGCTTTTTACCGCGAAAGAAACGGTTACGGACGATCCGGTGGGAGTCACCTACTGGAAAGTGAAAAACGGCATACGCCTCACCGGCATGCCCGGCTTTCAGAAGGCGCTGAACGATCAGCAAATGTGGCAAGTCGCTGCGTTGATGGCCAGCGCCGATAAGCTCCCACCGGATGTTCTCAGGAGCCTGCTGCCTGCCGCGGCGCCGGCGGACGCGAGCTCGGTCGCACCGGGCGCGACGCCCGCTCCGACGCCTGCTCCAGTAACGCCGCCGCCGGCCAGCCCGTCGCAGCCGAAATAGCGCGCTAGCGGATGCCGCGAGCTATTTCGTAGGCGGCAGAAATTCCTTGGGCAGCGGATTATCGGGCGTTTCTTCCAGCCAGTAAATCGTTACCACCCACCAGCGCGCGCCGTCGTAAAAGAGCTGAAAACTGTTGATGCCGCGCGCGAAGGGCTGCGCGTCCTTGGCGTCGTGCCGCGATTCGTAGGTGCTGAAAATCTGCATGATGTTGCCGTAGCGTTCCGCACTGCGCGAAATTTCCCGCTCAGCAAATCCGTTCTTCTGGAAGTAGGCATCCGCGAACTTCGCGTACTCATCCGGAGTGATGATGCGAGTGTCGAAGCCGCCGCCGGTTTTTCTGGGGACGACCGGTATTAATCGCGCGCCGGGCACAAAAAGAGAACGGAAACGATCCCAATCGCGCAGTTGCCCGGCGGGGCCGGAGATCACATCGTAGGTTGCGGCCAGAATTGCGTCCGGCGACGCCACATCGGCGGGTTTCGCGGCTGGTTGTGGCGTTGCGGCCTGCGCTTCCGCCGGCGCTGCTGCGCTCGGCTTTTTGGAGTCCTCTTGCGCGCGAAGTGGAAATGCGGCGCTGCTCACGAGAAATACAGCGAGAACGGAAAATCTCCAAAGTGACATGTGCATCTCCTCGCGGCTCGCCCGTTTACGATCTTCACCCCACGCCGCGCCGCGCAGCTTAAACCGTTCCGATGATTTTCACAAACCGTTCCGCCGTACCGTGCCGCACGGCAGAGAGATTAAAACTCAACGTGCAAGCGCAGGCCAGGGACAAGAACGGGCCCGCGCGCCTTGTTATATCCAGGATTATTGACGTGCTGAATATCGCAGGACGCGAAGAAGCCGCGCCACAGATGAGCGGTGTAAAATCCTTCGACGATTTTTTCCGAGCCAGGCGTGAGCGCGCCGTCGCCCAGTATGAACCCCACGCCGCCATACCCAAGGTACTGCTGGTGAGCGCCGACAATCTGGTTGGCAACGAAGGCCGCGCCCGCGCGATCGTTCTTGCGCTTCCACTTATCGCCTTTCGTAAAAATCCCCAGCTCGGCTGTGCGGTCCACTTCCGTGTAGGCAAAGGACTCGTTGCGGCCGTCGCTCCAGCCCGCTCGGGCGAAGACGC
Organism: Acidobacteriota bacterium; assembly: GCA_013289695.1. Lineage (GTDB taxonomy): Bacteria > Acidobacteriota > Terriglobia > Acidiferrales > UBA7541 > Palsa-295. The sequence continues at coordinate 46,292 of JABCZK010000005.1, read as the reverse complement.
CCAGGTTTGCGGGCAGCTCCTGTTCTGCATTCAAGTCGAATCCGTACTTGTGACGGCCTTGTCTCCGGGTGGCGATAATGGTCGGGGCCGTTCCCTGCCCGTCGAGAAAAATCTTGTTAGCTTCTTCGTAGCTCCCCATATTGGCGGTATTCAGGTAGCTGAGAAGACGCACGACGCCGGCGCGATGCAGCAGCCGCTTGCCCGCGGCATCAAACTCCAGATTCTCGCCGCGCGCCCGCGCAATGTCCGCGTCGAGATTAATCCCGTTGGCTACTTTGGGCATCATTACTACGCCGAAGCGCGCGCTGAACCAGTGATCGTCGTATTCCAGAATCGCGCCGTCGGTGTATCCGCGAGTGTTCGCGGCATAGTCGTACGCCCCGTCGTTGTCCACCGTCCAGTTCAGGAATTGCAGGTGGCTGTCCGTGCCCCAGGTGTTCAGATCGAAGAAATCGACGAGGTCGAATTTTCCGATGCGAAACTCGATGCGCCGCGCCGGCAGGGACGTGACGAGATGGAACTGGTCGCGGTCCGCTTCGACGCGCTCCCGGGTAAGCGGAATAATCTGCCGCAACATGAGCCGTGCAAGATAGGGTGCCCTCGAGAGCGTCACGCCTGACACCGTGCGCACAGAATCCAGGTTGCTGTAACCAGCGAGGCCGAGCGCGCTTCCAATGCCACCGCCCGACGCGTATTCCACGTCGGCGAACACCTCCGTTGTATGCGTGAGTTCGTAACCGGTATAAAGCGTCAGAATGTGCGTGGTGGCGCTCTGCGGCCAGGGAGTCAGGCTATTGGGTCCGGTGTATGCGGCTGGGAAGCGTGAATGCCACTGCATGACGACGTTTGCTTGCCCGGAAATCCAGTAGCGGCTGGTTTCCGAATGCGGGAAGAGCGTAAGCACGTCGCTGGATTCGGGTTCGGCTGCTGCAGGCCCGGGCGGAGCGTTCGGGCTGTCTTGCTGCGCTGACGTGTCCGCATCATGCGCCGCCGCAGGGACTGCTTGCGCCGCTACATCGTCCGGCCGCGAATTCTGGGCTACCGCGCGGGAAGGAGCGACGAAAGACACCGATAGCACAGCCAGAATCACGGATCCAGTTTGGAAGGTGAATCGCCGCATTAGCCCGGAAAACAGCCGTTCAAGAAGCCTGCTTCCCCAGGACGCACAGTAGAACATAGAACCGCTCACGGTCGTCGTTAATACAAGGTTACAAGTGCCATGACCAAATAGGTTTCAGCTTACCGCCCGCCATTGCCCACTCGCCGAGCAGGTGGCCTGCGCGCCTGCCCGCACTGGACAATCGTGCGTGGGGCAGGCATCCTGATTGCCCCCCAGGGCCATCTTTAGTAGTCTCTAGGATTGCGCTTACCGTATGGGGCCCGACCTACTGGCACAGGAGTGAGCAATTTGCGGCAACGATTTTGTCCAGCCTTTTGGCTACTGCTATTGGCGATGATCGCGATGTCGGCGTGCACGGAGCAGATCAATTTTCCCGCGCCGACGATTACTTTGGTCGGTATTTGCCCTTTGCAGACGAGCACTGCGAACTGTGCAAACTCGATTCCCGCGGGCAGTTCGCAGGCTTTCCTCACCATTCTAGGCACTAACCTGACTCAGCAAACGCAAGCGGGATTTGCGCTTTTCGCAAGCTCCGCTCCCTCAGCGCTGGCGACCAACCAATTCATCAGCACGAATGAAATGATTGTCACCCTGCCCGCCAGCCTGTTGCAGAACCCCAAAACGCTCTTCATCAGTGTCACCACGCCACAGCCGGGCGGCGGAACCTTTCCTCCGCAAAACCAGGCGCCTCCGGCCGGCACGATATTCACGATCACGCCGGTTGCCAGCCCTGTGCCCGTCGTCACTTCAATGAATCCCAGCACCGCAATCGCGGGTGCCGCAGGCCTTGTGCTGAATTTGACCGGGAAGAACTTTGTGTCGCAGTCCACTGTCTTTGTGAACAACGCCAGCCGCACCACCTCCTTCCTCAGTTCCACGGCGTTGCAAGTGGACCTGCAGTCCACGGACCTCGTCACTCCCGGCCCTGTGTCAATTCAGGTTGTGAACCCTCCGCCGGGAGGCGGTGGTTCTACGCCGGTCTCGCTGAGTGTTCTCACGGCTGTTCCGACGATTTCTGCGATCACTCCCACCAGCGCCCTGGCCGGAGCGACCAGCGCGAGCCTTTCCATCACCGGCACCGGCTTCTTGAATCAATTTTCTTTCGTGCAACTGAACGGAAGCGCTCAGCCGGTTATGACGACGATCGGTGGAAGCACAACAGCGATCGGGACGCTCACTGCTGGCGATCTGGTGAACGCGGGCGTCAATCAAATTACGGTGATGAACAAGCCGCCCGGTGGCGGTATCTCCAATATCCTCACTTATTCCATCAATCCCACGCACTTGCTCGGATTGCCGGTGCTTGTGGATCTCGCGGCGGACGGTTCTCAGTCGATCAATGGCATTTGCGGCGGTGCGGCGAATTGCGCGAATGGTAATCTCGGCCTGACCACTGCCACCTCCGGACCATCTACCAGCAGCTCCGGCCAATTCGTGGCGTTCGCCTCGGTGTCGCATAATCTGGTGCTGACCGATGTGAACACGGCTGCCGATGTTTATGTCCGAAACACCTGTTTGGCGCTTGCCAGCTGCGTTCCCGTGACCGCCGTGGTCAGCTCAGATCCGAATGGTCAAGCAGCCAACGGAGCAAGCTCCGAGCCCACGGTTGACTCTACTGGAACGCACGCGGCCTTCACGTCTCTGGCAACGAATCTGGTCACCACGGTCCCGGTGCAGACCGGCGTAACTCAAGTCTACTGGCGCCCGGTTTGCATGCCGACACCCACCACTCCGTGCACGATTACGCCGAGCTCCAATTTCGACACGCAGCTCGTCTCCATTTCCGCCGACGGCCAGACCGCTGGGAACGGCTCGAGCTACAATCCGGTCATCAGCCCGGACGGCCAATACGTCGCGTTCGTTTCGCTCGCGACCAATCTGGTCTCGGACATTACTGCGGACGGCATCCACCCGCAGGTGTACATCCGCAACACCTGCGACATCGCGACGATTATCACCACCCCTCCGACGAACAGCTGCGTCCCCACCACCTTCCTCGTTTCTACGCCTGACGGCGCCACTTTTGCCAACGGAGCCAGCTCGAATCCTTCCATTTCCGAGGATGGGCTTTTCGTTTCCTTCACTTCCACCGCGACGAATCTAGGCGCCACGGCGCCGAACCCTAGCGCCGAATCCGAGATATTCGAGCGCGGAACTTGCATTACCACGATCACCAGCACTACCAACACCTGCGTATCGGTTACGACGCTGATTTCCACCCCGGACGGCACTACTGCCGCCGACGGCCCGAGCGTGCAATCAACGCTCTCCGCTTGCGGCAGCGTAACCGTTACCGTCAGCACCGCATGCACCTCCACCACCGTCGCCAACGGCCGTTTTGTGGCCTTCGCATCGACGGCATCGAACCTAGTGGCAGGCGTCGGTCCGCTGCCGCAGCAAATCTATGTGCGCGATACCTGCCTGGGCGTGACCATCACCGTCGCTCAATGCACGCCTTCTACCACACTGGTCTCAACGCCCGACGGTATCACGCCGGCCAACGGTTTGAGCGAACACCCTAGCGCGAACGCTTCCGGCCAGTTCATCGCGTTCTCGTCGCTCGCCTCGAACCTGGGTGGCACCGTGAACGGCGTGGAGAACGTCTTTGTGCGCAACACCTGCCTCGGTGTGATCCCTACCTGCACCACGGGCGTGGTGCTTGCCAGCATTTCCAGCGGCACAGGCGCATCTCCGGCGAATGGAGGGAGCCTGGTTCCTTCGCTCAGCGCGGATGGTCATACGGTCAGTTTCCTTTCGACCGCAAGCAATCTGGTCGCGCGCGACACGAATGCTCTTGAGGATATTTTCCTCGGCACCACGACCTTCTAGCGATTGGTTGCGCGTTTTGCAGCGAGGCGACGATTTATTTTGCGGGATGCGTTGCAGTCCGTTGCAGCAAAGCAGTGCGGGCTGTGGTCAGCGTAAACGTCAGCGATTCCCGCGGCACGCTGGTCACAAAAGATCCCACCACCCAGCCTAGCCCGGTGGGAATGTCGCGGGTCAGCGAAATGGCCTGGCACTCGACATAGGTTCCACCGTCTTTCTCTTCGAATCGCCAGTAGGTATTCATGCGCCACATAAAACCCCGGTCGTGCCCTTCCGCTTCCAGTTTCTCATCGGATTGTCCGGCGTTCTCGACTTCCTGCACGCGTGTGGTTCGCGAACGGCTGTATGCATGCGTACTGTCCATCACGTGGTAATGAATCTCCTGGTCGGTATCGATCACGGTGGTGATGATTTTTTTCTTGGAGAAGCGCAGCAGCACAAAATAATCGTCGCCATCATGCCGCAGAATTTTCGAGCGCACGATATCCGGCTTGAAGTATTCCGTTTTGTGTTCGTAGTCCTGCATGAACGAAAGCGTCTGCCCGAGCGTCGCTCCCGGCACGAACACCGTGCCGATCCAGTGGTGGATGATTCCCCCTGGCACGGGAATCGGCTTGCCGGAATCGAGCGTGTCCAGCCGCTCGATTACTAGTTGCCCGTTGCGTAGTTGCTCCTCATCCGCGGCACGTTGCTCTGGCGACAAGCGCTCGACCCACAGATACGGTCCGCTCTGCGCCAGTTCGGCAGTCACTTGCGCAGCCGTCAGCTGGATGTAGCGGTCGTAGGCTTGCGCGGTTTGCGGCTGCAGGTCAGCTGCGTTTGTCGGCGCCGGAAGCGCGAGAAATGCCGCGAAAAAAATTGCCAGCGCCCGCTTTGCCTGCCTGCCTTTTTTAACCATCACCTGTCCTGTAACTCTGGCGTCTGCCGTCCGGACACCTCTGGAGATACGCGATGTCCAAATTGATGAGAGGCACGCAAGCTGCCAAAAGATGCCGCAGCTTTATCCAGGGATTATCGCTGGCCGACGGAGTCTTGCAGAAGCGATGCGAATAGGAAGGTTTGGACGGGTTGGATAGATGCCCCGGCTCCTTTTTTTGTGGAACCGTCGTCCCCGCAATCGCAGCTTCCAACCCGCACAGCCATTTTGCTCAGTTTGCCGATCAGAACCAATGGGGCGCGCGGTTCAAAGATTTCAGTACGCGGGTTTTGGTACTAGGTAAACTACATTACCCCATGCCACCAGTAAACTGCTGACACAGAATGACTTAACTGTGACGCGTGCGCCGAATCCTGCGGCCTGCCCGAGGGTAGAAGCCGAATTGGCGCATTGCAATCAACTCGCGTTAGCGCAGAATCTGGCGTTACCCCGTATTATGCAAGCCTGCCGCAATGCCATTTATCGTCGCGCCTAGCGCGTAGTTCAGCCCCTCGCTCGGCGCTTCGGCCCGCTTGCGGCGCAGCAATTCCACCTGGATCAAGCTCATTGGGTCCACATAGGGATTGCGCAGTCGAATCGATTGCGATAGGACCGAGTTTCCTTCCAGCAGGCCGCTCTGGCCGGTAACCGCCAGCAACATCCGCCGCGTGCGCGCGAATTCCTCGGCCAATATTCCGAAAACTCCGTCGCGCAGGCCAGCGTCCTGCACCAACGTGCTGGCATAAAGGCGCGCAATGTTCAAGTCCGCCTTGGCCATGGCGACTTCCACGTTACGCACAAGATCCGAAAATAGCGTGAAGTCGCGCATCATTTCTTGCAAGCGTTTTTCCTGCTCCGGTCCTTTTGCCGCGAATCGTTGCAGCGCGTAGCCCACCCCAAACCACGCCGGCACCGCGTGGCGGCTCTGCATCCACCCGAACACCCAGGGAATCGCGCGCAAATCCTCCAGGCGGCGGCTTTCCGTGCGGCGCGCCGGACGCGAACCCATGCGCGCATGCTCGAGTTCATTCACCGGCGTAGCTTGCTCGAAATACTCCAGCACGTCGGCGTTTTCCGCGATGTGGTGCCGGTAGTACGTGAATGCATCCTGCGAAATTTCCTCCATCGCATCGTCCCACTGGCGGTCCGCGCCCACCGCGGGACCGTCCGGCCGCGTCAGCGCTTCCAGTGACGCTGCAATCATCAATTCCAGATTCCATTCGGCCAGCACCGGATCGGAATATTTCCAGTTCAGCACTTCGCCCTGTTCGGTGAGGCGCATTTCGCCGGAAAAATCTCCCACGGGCTGCGCCAGAATCGCCCGGTGCGTGGGGCCGCCGCCGCGTCCTACCGTGCCGCCGCGTCCGTGAAAGAGCCGCAGCTGCACGCCGCATTCGCGCGCGACCGCGTGCAGCGCGCGATGCGCTTTGTGCAATTCCCACGTGCTGGTGAGCATCCCGCCGTCTTTGTTCGAATCCGAATAGCCGATCATTACTTCCTGGCGCCGCCCCCAGGAATCGAGCAGACGTTGATACTGTCGAGCCGTCCACACCCGCCGCATCGTTTCCGCCGCGGCGCGCAGCGACACAATTGATTCAAACAAAGGAACAGGTCGCAGCCCGGGATCATTCGCCGAGCCTGCCACGTTCACGCCGCTGATTTCCGCCAGACGCAGCAGATTGAAGACGTCGTGCTCGGATTCAGTCCCGCTGATGACGTAAGCGCGAATCGCTTCCGGCGGGTAAGTCTTTTTCAATTGCGCGATCATGCCTAGCGTTTCCAGCAATTCCGTGGTTTCCGCGGATATCCCCGTCAGGACTTCCTTCCGCGCGCCCGCCATACGCGCGGCGTCCGAAATCCCGGCCGCCTGCAATTCAGCCAAAGCCCTCGCGTGTACTTGCGCGTGCTGGCGAATATCGAGCGTGTGCAGATGAAAACCGAAAGTCCGCACCTTGCGCAGAAACGGATCAATCAGCAGTTCGGCGAGCCGTTGCCCGCGGTTTTCGATCAGGCTCGCGCGCAGCAGCAAAAGATCGCGCTCCAGTTCCTGAGCAGCCGGGTAGGCATGAGCGTTGCGCGGCTCCTCGCGCGTGAACTGCATGCGAATCCGCACGAAATCCAAGAAGTGCCGGTTGAGTTCCGACTCTGAAATCCATTTTCCGCGCGAAGGCTCCGCGCCCATCTTAGCTTCATACGCTTCCACCGCGGATCTCAGCTCCGCCGAACAGCCCGTCTGGCGCAGCGAAGAGCTGAGTTCGTCAATCAGCCGCTGGATCTCCAGGCTGTAATGTTCCAGGATGACGTTACGCGCGAGCGCCAGCGCGTTCGCCGTGCAGTCCGGCTTGATCAGCGGATTGCCGTCGCGATCCCCGCCAATCCACGAACCGAAATGCAGCAACTCGGGAAGTTCTTCGTGATTAAGCGCACGGCCGTAAATCTCCGCAAAAGATTCGGCCAGCTCTGCGTACAGCCGCGGCAGCGTTTCAAAAAGCGTCATTGGATAAAAATCCAGACCCATGCGGACTTCGTCAATCACGCCCGGCTTTTTCATGCGCACTTCGTCCGTCTGCCACAGGGAAGTGATCTCCGCGAGAATCAACGATTCGCATTCCGCGGCATCGGCAGCCGTCAGCGGCAGCCGGTCCAGATGCTCGAGGTATTCCGCAATGCGCCGCCTTTTCAACAGCACGGTGCGGCGCGCCACTTCCGTCGGATGGGCCGTGAATACCGGCACGATGCGTACCTTGCGCAAGGCAGCCAGTGCATCGCTGGCGGAAATTCCCGCCGCGCGCATGCGCAGCAAGGTTCCGCGAAACGATCCCGCCAGCGCCGGCCGTTCGCTGTGCAGTTTGGCCGCTCGCCGCCGCCGTTTGCGATGATTGGTTTCCGCGAGATTAGTCAGCTCGAAATAAATCGCGAACGCCTTGGTCACGCGGTAGGCGTCCTCCACTTCCAGCCGCGCGATTGTCTCGCGGGCTTGCGCCATGAGTGAATTTTCGGATGGGGACGATTGCGTGGCTGCGGCGGCTGGCAATTGCTCGCGCTGATGAATCAAGAGGTGGCGCAGCTGTTCCACCACATCCAGCAATGATTCCCCGGCCTGCTCCACCAGCACTTTTCCCAGCAACATTCCCAGCGAGCGCACGTCGCGCCGCAGCGGAATTTCCTTGGCGTCATCGCCGGAGCCCGCGGCGAGTTCTTCCAGCCGGTCGTATTGATCGTCCGCGCTCCACAGCGGCGCATTGTCTGAGGGTGCCATGGCACATGATGAAGGCACCGCCATGACCCCGCAAGACCCAGCGCGAAATACTTGAGGGGCGGCGCGCAGCGGCTTCCCCTTGACAATCTGCAGGAGTTGGTCAATATTTTACTTGTAGTTCGTCTAGGGGAGGACGCATGGCACCCGCGGTCGAAGTTCTGCAAGGCACGCTCGATCTGCTGATCCTGAAAACTCTCGCGCTCGAACCCATGCACGGTTGGGGCATCGCGCAGCGCATCCAGCAAGTCTCGCGCGACATCCTGCAAATCCAGCAAGGCTCGCTGTACCCGGCGCTGTATCGCCTGGAACGCAAGAAATGGATTCGCGCGGAGTGGGGCGCTTCGGAAAATAATCGCCGCGCCAAGTTCTACACCCTCACAAAAACCGGCCGCCAACAACTCGAAAAGGAAATGGCGGAATGGAAGCAAATGTCCGCGGCCGTTGCACTGATTTTGCAGCGCGTGTAGGAGGCTCGGGCGATGAACGACCTGCGGCGCTGGTTTTCGCGCGACAAAAAGTGGGAGCAGGATATGAATGACGAGCTGCGTTTCCACATCGAACGGCAAACTGTGGCGAACATTGCCGCCGGCCTGCCGCCTGAAGAAGCGCGCCGCCAAGCCGTGCTGCAGCTCGGCGCGCTCGAGGGCGTGAAAGACGACTGCCGCGAACAACGCCACGGTTTCTGGATGGAATCGCTCTACGCCGACGTCCGCTACGCTCTGCGCATTCTCCGCAAAACGCCCGGCTTCACCACTATCGCCATCCTCACTCTCGCCCTCGGCATCGGCGCGAACACTGCGATCTTCAGCGTGGTGCAAGGCGTCGTGTTGGCGCCACTGCCTTACCGCGAACCGGATCGCTTGGTGATGGTCTGGCTGAATAATCACAATTTGCAGAGCATCACGGATCTGTCCTACGCCGATTTTGTGGATTGGCAGCGCAACGCTCGCTCGTTCGAGAAAATGGCGGCGTACGCGTGGCGAGGCTTCGATTTGTCGAGTCCCGGGACTCCTGAGCACCTCCAGGGCAGGGAAATCTCCGCGAACTTCTTCGCCATGCTCGGGGTCGAGCTAGCACAGGGGCGAGAATTCTCGACCGAGCAAGACCGCAACAGCGGAACGCCCGCGGTCATCATCAGCGACAGCCTGTGGCTAGATCGGTTCGGACGCAGCGCGGCGGCGGTGGGCAAGTCCATCGTCCTGGATGGCGTCGAGGCTACCATCGTCGGCGTTCTTCCGCCGGGCTTTCGTTTTGGCACCGATGACGCGGACATTTACACACCCATTGGACAGAGGAAGCTCGTGGAACAGAACGACCGCACAGTTCACAACGTCGTGTGCGTTGCCCGATTAAAGGCTGGAGTGAGCATTGGCCAGGCAGAAGCGGAGATGAACACGGTCCAAGAAACTATCGATCGTCTTCATCCAGACACGGAGGAGGGGCTAGGAGCGAAGCTTACGCCTGTTAAGGAACAACTTGTCGGCGATGTGCGCGGAACGCTCTTGTTGTTACTGGGAGCGGTCGCTGTGGTATTGCTGATCGCGTGCGCGAACGTTGCCAATCTTTTGCTTGTCCGCGCGGCGGCTCGAACGCGCGAATTCTCGATTCGCTCGGCTCTTGGCGCAGGCCGTGCGCGCATTGTGCGGCAGCTTGTGACCGAAAGCGTGCTTCTCTCTGTCTTGGGCGGAGGGTTGGGGCTGGCGGCGGCAAAATGGGGGCTCAACGCGGCGCTGGCGGCCGTGGCCTCAAGTCTGCCGCGCAGCGAGAACGTGCGCGTGAATGTTTCTGTACTGCTTTTCGCGCTCGGCATTTCGATCGTTGTGGGGATTCTGTTTGGTCTTGCGCCCGCGCTCAATAGTTCGAGAGTTGATCTTCAAACCTCGCTTAAGGAAGGAGCGCGCGGATCCACAACAGGGCATCAACGCGCGCAAAGCGTCCTCGTGGTCATGCAAATGGCGCTGACGGTGGTCTTGTTGGCCGGCGCCGGATTGCTGTTCCGCACCATCCAGCAATTGTGGCGGGCTAATCTCGGTTTTGACGCTCACAACCTCATCACCTTTCAAGTAGGTCTTTCCCCTTCGGCGACCGGGAACGGCGTGGGCGTGCGAACCGCCTTCCAACAATTGATTGAGCGCATTCGCCAGATTCCTGGAGTTCAATCGGCGGATCTAAGCACACTGGTGCCGATGAGCCATCAGGTCAACTCGCTCCCCTTCTGGGTTGACTCCCGCAGGCCCGCCTCTGTCGCAGCAGCGCCAAGAACATTGGGTTTTATCACTGGCCCCGATTTCCAGCGAGTTATGGGAATACCGCTAATACGGGGAAGGTTCATCAGCGAGCAGGACACCATCAACGCGCCGTTGGTTGCCGTGATTGATGCCGAACTGGCGCGAACTTATTTTCCGGACACGGATCCGATAGGCCACACCATCTCTTTTGCGCAGGTCGGCGGTTACCGGATTATCGGAGTTGTGGGCCACGTGCAACACTGGGAGCTGGGATTCTCCAGCCCATTCACGGACGCGCAGTCCTATGTTTCTATTTATCAGATCACGAATCGATGGATGACGACCATCGATACCTGGACCTGGGTCGTGGTGCGCACCCCACTTGCGGCCTCGACTGTGCTGCCCGAGATTAGAAGAGCGGTCTACGGAGCAGGCAGCGACCAACCGATCTACAACGTTCACACGATAAACCAAATTGTCTCGGAATCGATGTCGTCGCAGCGATTTCCCATGATCCTGTTGGGCGTGTTTGCGGGCCTGGCGTTGCTGCTGGCATCCATCGGAATCTACGGCGTGATTTCTTATTCGGTGGTCCAGCGTGTGCACGAGATTGGCATTCGCATGGCGCTGGGTGCGGAGAGGCGCGAGGTTTTTCGCGTGGTGATCGGACAAGGTCTTCGGCTGGCTATGGCTGGCGTCGCGATTGGGGCCGCGAGCGCGCTCATCCTCGCGCGGCTGCTGTCAAGCTTCTCGCACCTGCTTTTTGGAGTTGGTGCGAATGACCCGGCAACGTTCCTCGCTGTATCGGTCATCTTGACTGGTGTGGCCATCCTTGCGTGCTACATCCCCGCGCGCCGCGCCATGCGCGTGGATCCCATGGTGGCGCTGCGGCACGAGTGAAGCAGTTGCGAGGATTTGGAAATGCGCGGCCGAATCCCACAGCCAAGCGGCCGCAAATCACCGGCCGCGTCTTACGGATTGCTGGTTACGTCCACCTTCTCGGTGCTTTCCGGCGGCATGCGCAGCGTCACTTCCGTGGTTTTCTTCGGGCGGATGACGATGTGCTTGCTCCAATCGGAAAATTGGCCTTTCGAGTACGCCCGCAGATCGTATTGTCCCGCATCATAGCGCGCGAATTCGTAATGCCCGCTGGAATCGGTGTGCGTGGCGTGGGGTTTCAGTCCATCGGAGGTCTGAATCGTCACGCTCGCTTCGGCCACCGGCTTGCCGTGCGCGTCCAGCACCGTTCCAGCCAACGTGCCCAAGCCCCTGGCGAATTGCGCCCGAGCCGTCACCGCGCCAAATGTCAAGGACGCCAGCAATGCCAGCGATGCAAGTACGGGCAGGACCAGCACATTTCGTTTCATAGTGCACCCCACGATGTTTCTGAATGCAATCTTACGCGGGCCTTCCGTGCGGCGTCACCGTCACACGGCTCAATGTTCTCGACTAGGAACTCCTGTTCGCGCGGACAGGCGAACGCCTGGGATTATTTCGGCGATGAAGACTTCACGGACAAGCGCAGCACGAGTTCGGTCTGCTTGCCGGTGCTCACTCCAATGTTGTGCTTCCACTCACTCCACGCGCCATTGTGGTAGGCGCGCGCGTCGTAATAGCCGTGCAGCAGATCCGGGAAGAAAAATCGCCCCTGCTGATTGGTGGTGGTCACCTGGGGATGGTCGCCGCCCGCGTTCTGCGACGTGACCCGCGCGCCCACGACTGGTTTGCCGTTCGTTGCGATCACCGTTCCGGCCAGCGTTCCCATTCCTCCGTCGTCGTGTGCGGCGGTGGCAAACGCCAGCATCGCGATGCAGAGCAGAATAAGGAAATAGCGTCTCATGGAGCACTCCTGAATAGCTCTCGATGCGATTTTACGGCGTCCGCACGGGTTGCACAGGCGCGCGCGGCACAGGTGTAGTCGAAGAGGAACTCCTGTTCGCAAGGACAGGCGAAAGCGCGCGCAACCGGAGCTCAATATTTGTAGTGTTTGCTTGCTGCCGCGTGCGCGGGCTGCTCCATGCGGCCGCTATCGGGGCTGACGCCGCGCTCCAGCGCCAGAAAATATGTAAGCAGTTGCAGCGGAATCAGGTGCACGAATGCCGCCAGCCATTCCGGCGCCTCCGGAACCTGTAGAATTTGCTCCGCGGACAAATCGTGATTCGCCGATGGCACCGTTATCGCCGCGCGCGGCATTTTCAGCTCGCCCGCCGCGCGCAGAATCTGCCGCCCGCGCTCGTCCGTCGCGCCGCCCGTGAATAGTCCGACCAGCGACCCGCGCGCATCCGTCTCTGAAAAAGGGCCGTGCAGGATTTCCTCCGTTTCGAATCCCTCCGCCGCGATGTAGCAAGCCTCTTTGATCTTCAACGCCGCTTCGCTGGCCGTAGCCCACGCCGCGCCCGAGCCGAAAATCTCAATGCGCGCCAATGCCGCCACGCGTTTAGCCAGCTCGCGCGCGGCAGGTTCCAGCTGCAGTGCCTGACGCAGCAATTCAGGCACGCGTTCCAAAGCCGCGAGCGGCGGCGTGCCCGCAAGCAATTTCTTACTCTCGACCACGCGCGCGATCAGCAGCCCAAGCACCGCAAGCGCAGTGGTGTAGCTTTTCGTGTAGGCAAACGCCACCTCCTGCTCGCATGTCTGGATGTGAAAATCGGCGCCGCGCACCCTATCGCCGCTCGCCAGTCCGCTGGTTGACCCGCTCATCTGGCCAGTGATCACGACCGTCAGCGCTCCGGCCGCGCGAGCCATGCGCAATTCTTCGATCGACGCGGTGGTGGTGCCGGTATGGGTAATCACGATCACCGCGTCGCCCGCGCCAAACGCAATTGGGTGATGCACCAGCTCGAAAGATTGTTCACAGTGCGCCAAGAGGCGCCCGCCGCTGAATTCGCGCATCCAGCTTTCCGCCACACGCGCCGCATGCAGCGAAGTTCCGATGCCCACGAAAGTGATGCGCTCCTTCCGCGCCACGGCATCCGCCGCGCGCTCAATCTCCGCGCGCTGCCCGAGCAAGCGCTCGATCAATTCAGGCTGCTCGTGAATCGCTTCATAGACGTAGTAGGGATGTGCCGTGCGCATCTCTGGCATTTGATTTTTCTCCGCTCGCGTTATATTGGTTCCGTTCTATTCGTGGTCGCTCATTCTAGCGGAACAGGAGCCGGAATGCCTCGTTACCTCTCGCAGCACACGCTCGCCTGCCTCACGCGCCAGGGCGCCGAAGAACTTGCGCGCCGCGTGCATGCCGCCAAGGAAGTCACCGCGCGCCGCGTGCTCGTCAACATGCAGGAAGGAAAAATGCTCGTGGAATTCGACGCCCCGGGCCGCGAACAGTTGGAGAAGTGGCTCGCCGCGGAAAAATTCCATTTCGACTGGCTCTTGCGCATCGAATTCGAAAGCAGCGACGGCGTTTTGAAATCGATCACCTAAAAGGAATAAACCGCGGGAATCTGATCGTTCGCAGCACGAGCCAAATCCAATTTCTTCGAGAGTTTTCGCATCATGGCCATCGCTTCGGCATCGCCCACGATGGTCTTTCGGTTTAGCAGAACAATCCGTTCGCGGACGATATCCCGCAACTCCTGATCGGTGCTGGCCGCGGTTTCGGCAGGCGCCGCCGGCATCGGCACATCGAGCGGAAGCGGATCAGGTTCCGGTTTGAGGGGCGTTCCGCCGCTCGGTTCGTTCAGCCACGCTTCCAGCACGCGAACTTGATCGGGCTCCGTCGTCGTGAACATCATGCCCATGCCCATCCCATTCAGCGAATAGACCACTTTCGCCTTGGTTTGGAAGGTTCGGCCCTCCTTCGTGACCGTCAAAGCAATCGCGGCATTTACCGCAAACGGGCTGATCGTGGCCATGTAGCAACCGTTCCGGCTGATATCAGCGAGGCGCCCCGTCACATGAACCTCAGCCTGAATATCGAGTGCTTCGCCGCCCGTCCTCCATCAGAAACAATTGCCATGCCCGCGGTTCAGGTGTAACCTCAGTTCATGCAAATCTGCTGCCAGTGCTGCGCTTGCTGTTGTTGTATGTTTTGCGCAGACGTGTCTTCTGGCGCAGGGAGGCTAGGCAGCTAAGTACCGCAAACTAGCCCAGAAATTCCCGACCCACCGCCGGAAGTACCCAAGGCAGGTGGGTTTTTTGTTTTATGCCCGGATTTTTGCAACGGTTCCGATAGCGAGCGTCTAATTACGAAGAATGACTAACAACGAGGAGACAGCCAATGACTGACTACAAGCACCCTGAAGTTCTGGTGACCACCCAGTGGGCCGCCGACCATCTGAACGATCCGAAAGTCCGCCTGGTCGAGGTGGACGTGGACACCACCGCCTACGACCAGGGTCACATTCCCGGCGCCGTGGGCTGGAACTGGCAATCGCAGCTGCAAGACAATATTCGCCGCGACCTGATTGACAAGCCCGCGCTGGAAAAACTGCTTGGCGCGTCCGGAATTTCCAACGACACCATCATCCTGTTCTACGGCGACAACAACAACTGGTTCGCCGCCTACGCCTTCTGGCAAGTGAAGTACTACGGCCACAAGGATGTGCGCCTGATCAACGGCGGCCGCAAGAAGTGGGTAGAGGAAAAGCGCCCGCTCACCACCGACGCGCCGAAAATAACCGCCGCCACCTATCACGCCACCGGCCCCGACGAATCCATCCGCGCCCGCAAGGAAGATGTTTACGCCTTCCTCGATAAGAAGAAGGCCGCGCAACTGGTGGACGTTCGCTCCGTGGACGAATTCACCGGAAAGATTCTCGCGCCTCCGGGACTTTCCGAAACCGCGCAGCGTGCGGGCCACATTCCGGGCGCGGCCAGTATTCCCTGGGCGCAGGCCGCCAACGAAGACGGCACTTTCAAATCCGCGGATGCGCTGAAGGAGCTATACGGCAAGAAGGGAATTGACGGCGCGGAAGAAGTGATCGCCTACTGCCGCATCGGCGAACGCAGCTCGCACACCTGGTTCGTGCTGAAGTATTTGCTGGGCTTCGGCAACGTGAAGAATTACGACGGCTCCTGGACCGAGTGGGGCAATCTCGTCGGCGCACCCATCGAAAAGGAAGTCGCCGTCGCCGCGCACTAGAACACGCAGTTTGTAAGGGCGGGTCCTGGTCGCAAGACCGGGGCCTGCCTCCTCGTCAATCCGGGATTTGATTCGGCGGCACGCCGTTGCGCCGAGCTTCGTCCTGCAGCGCACTGATCTTCGTCGCAATGTCGTCGCGCTGTTTTTGCAGGTGCACCAATTCCTCGTGCCAATCGTCAATTTTTGCGCCGCTGTAGTGCCGCGTGGAATTCACGGTGTTGCCATTCAGCGTCGCCTGCAATTCCGAGATCTGCTCGTCGAGCGGCGGCAGTTTGGCCTGCAGTTTCAAGATTTGGTCCTGATACTGCTTCGCGTCCTTGCCGCCCTTCGCGTTTCCCGCGGGCTTGCCGTTTCCCGGCTTGCTGCTCGATGCTGAAAACGTAGGCAGGACCGTATGGTTGTGGACGTCGCCCATGTCTTCGTTGGTCCAGACTTTTTTTGCTGTCGCGGTCGTCGTAGGAGTTGTCGAAGTTGTGGCGTTCGCACTGGTGGCGGGCATCGAGTTGCCCTGAGCGGGCGTCGCCTGTGTCGCTGCGTCCCCCACCGGGGCCGTTTGGCCGGCAGAACTTCCTTGCGCACGCGCCATGCCCGGCACAAAAACAGCGGTTGCAATAGCCAGGGCCGTGACAAACAGCTGCGTTCGCCGATCCATGACGCCTCCTCGAATTACCTGTAAATGACCAGCAAGCTCCAAGCAGCAAAATCCTCGGACGCCGAATATCAATTGGACGGAAGGGTGCAGCGCCGCACTGAGACTATTGTGCGCCTGTTTCTATTGGGCTGAATCCCGGATGGACCGAAGAGTTACGGGTCACCGTACAGCGCTTTGCCGCTGGCCAGTTCGTGCTGCGCAATCGCCAGAGCCTGCTTGGGCGGCCCGATGCGGCGATACTGGCGCGCTTCGATGTACTGGTGCTGTTCGAACGTGAAGAGGAATTTACGTGCTGTGAAATCGTATTGATAGCGCGTGGCCTCCCAGATTCCCGGAGCGACCTCGTCCTGCTCCATATAAAACACGCCGCCGCGATAGAGTTTTCCCAGAATCCCGCCGCCAAACGAAATGTCGCGCATCACGTGCGCTTCCCCGCGCGATAACTGATTGGCGTCGCGGTCCACCCAAATTTTCGCCGTGACGCGCGTCAGAATATCCTGCACAAGCGACCGCGGGTGAAAATTTGGATTCGGCTGGAGATCATAGATATCGCACACGCGGCCATTGCGCATCTCCTGCCCAGCCCACTTCGTCAGGAAAGCATCCGCCGCCGCAGACACCAGTTCCTTGCGATCTGCTTTTCTCTTTTGCCATTTCGCGGATGCCGATTTGGTCCTGGAATCTTCGGGCTTCAGCATCAGCTCCAGCAGCTCTTTCCATGCCACGAGCTGCTTGCGGTACTCCGCCGGATCCACCGGCCGGTCGCCGTCTTTCAGCAACAGTTTCATAGTGCCGGAGCCGGTAGGTACCACGCGATAGGTTTTATCGTCGAGCACACGCGGCGCGGCGCCTCCTGTGCGATCAACGTGATGCTCCACCCGCTCGTACTGCTCCAGCGCCTCGTCGTTGCTGAATTGATGCTCCAGCAGGATTTTCGCGCGAGCCGCAATCTCGGCATCCGTAGGAGGTCGCGCTGTCCCGATTTGGCCCTCCTGCTGGCCTCCGTGCATATCAGAACTCGCGCCGTCGGCGAATGACGGCGAAGGCCTAGCCTTCAGCCCTGCCGTCCAAGCCCTCAAATGAGGGGTTTCAGCCCCCGAAGCCGCGCTCTTGGTTGGGCTCGCTAGGGAAGCAGGAATCGATTGCCCGGACGCTCCGGCCAGACCGGTCAGCGCGAGCGCCGCAGCCAGACTCGATGCGGTAAGTCCTTTCGCGATGTTGGAAGTGCCCGTGACGGAGATGCCCTGCGCCATTAGATAGTCCGCAGCTTCGATTCTACCCGAATCCGCAGCCAAAACCGTCGACCGGGAGCGCGACCCCTGCCCCCTCCTGCGCATCCCGGCAGCCAAATAATTATCCGTAATCTGAAGTTTTTCCAGGCCCATATCCGTCTAATATAGTGACAGCCATGAAGTCCTCCAAATCCCTATCCGAAGCCCGACAGACGCTCGGCGCCCTGCGCGAAACCATCTGGATCGCGCTGGACACCCTGCGCGCGCATAAACTGCGCACTTTCTTGACTCTGCTGGGCGTGATCCTGGCCGTCACTACCCTGGTGGCCGTCATCTCGGTTCTCAATGGCCTCAACGTTTACGTCGCCGACAAGGTCGCGAACCTCGGCGCCAACGCTTTCGTGATCGACCGCATCGGCATCGTCACCAATGCGCAGGAGTGGTACAAAGCCCGCAAACGCCCGCCGCTCGGAATGGAAGATCTGGAAGCCCTGCGCAACGGAATGAAGCTGGCCGACACCATCGCCGGAGAGCAGAACACCTTCGCCGACGTGCGCCACGGCAACGACTTGAGCGAAGACGTAACCATCATTGGCGCCACTCCAACTTTCGCTTCCATTCGCGACATTGACGTCTCCAATGGCCGGCTGCTCACCGAGATTGACGAAGATCATCGTGCCGGCGTTTGCGTCATTGGCGCGGACGTCGCCAATAAAATATTTCCTGGCGTGGATCCGGTGGGAAAGGAAATTCGCGCAGGGCAGGGCCAGTACGTGATCGTCGGCGTAGCCACGCCCAAAGGTAATGTCCTGGGCCAACCGCAGGACAATTTCGTGATGATTCCGCTGGGCACCTATCGCAAGGAATGGCTCACGGCGCAGGATTCCATCGGATTTTTTGTCCAGGCGCGCGGCCCGGAATGGATGGATGCCGCGCAAGACGAGGCTCGCGTGATTCTGCGCTCGCGGCGCCATGTGCCATATCTGTCCGAGGATAATTTCGCCATCATCGCTCCGACTTCCATTATGGGTTTGTGGAATCGCATCACCGGCAGCGCCTTCGGCATCGCCATTTGGATTACTTCCGTATTTCTGGTGGTCGGCGGCGTGGTAATCATGAACATCATGCTCGCCAGCGTCACCGAGCGCACCCGCGAAATCGGACTGCGCAAATCGCTCGGCGCGCGCCGCCGTCACATCATCCTGCAATTCCTGGTCGAATCCTCAGTGCTGGCCGGACTGGGCGGATTTCTCGGCGTGGTCGCCGCAGTAGCTATCAGCCAGTTGGTGCGCGTGCTTTCGCCGATACCGATTTCCACGCCATTTTTTTCGATACTCGTTGCGCTGATTCTTTCCACCGCCGTCGGCCTGTTTTTCGGCATTTACCCGGCGATGCGCGCGGCGAAACTGGACCCGATCGAAGCGCTGCGGGCGGAAACGTAGCGGCTTGCCCAAACGCTCCGCTTTTAGGGGGTCGGAGCTTTAGCTCCGACAACAACTACGCGGCTCGGAACGGGCTTTAGCCCCTGAGGAAATGGTTTAGTTCATTGTTTACGCGAACTTATTAGGACAACTCAATGCAAAGTGATTTTCGCGAAAATCTCCATCTCGCGCTGGACACGGTTCGCGCGCACAAGCTCCGCAGCTTCCTTGCGATTCTCGGCGTGATGATCGGCGTCGCACTCATCATTCTCGTCGTCGGCCTGGTGCAAGGGTTCCGCCAGACCATCCAGGACGAAATCGTTTCGGAAGGAATTGATACCGCGTTCGTTTCGCGCTTTGACCAAGGCCCGCAAAACGGCCGTCGGCCGAAGGACGAAAAGCTGCGCAAGCCGCTCACCTTGGCAGACGCCATGGCCGTCCGCCAGCTTTGTCCGGCGATCAAAGAGATCGCCGTATCCGCTTTTCAGTGGCAGCTGGCCCACACCGCGCGTTATCAGAGCAACGAAATCGAGGGCACAGATTTTCGCGGCACTTTCCCTGCCTACCTCGCCGTCTATTCCAACGCCACCATGAAAGCGGGGCGCTTCTTCACCGAAGCTGAAAACGAGCATCGCGAAAATGTAGTGGTGATTGGCGAAAACGTCGCTACCGCTTTCTTTCCCTCGATCGACGATGCCATGGGCAAGGAAATTCTCGTGGACGGCTCGACTTACCTGGTCGTGGGAGTTTTCGAAAAGCCTGCCAACGGCTTCGGAACGGATGATGAAGATCGCCGCACCGTCATCCCCTATTACACCTTCATGAAGTTGTATCCCAGCAGCTACGAGATCGGCTATCGCTTCCTCGCATATTCCGGCAAGCTCGATGCGGCCGTGGACCAGATCCGTGAAGTTCTGCGCCGCCGCCGGGAAGTTCCTTACGACAAGCCGGACAACTTTTCGATTCAGACCCAGGTGGAAGTCGTCCAGAAATTCAACGACATTATTGGCGGCGTCGTGCTCGTCGTCGTAGTCCTCAGTTCCATTGGCCTGCTCATCGGCGGCATGGGCGTGATGAACATCATGCTGGTGTCCGTCACCGAGCGCACGCGCGAAATCGGCGTGCGCAAAGCCATCGGCGCGCGCAGCCGCGACATTACCTGGCAATTCCTCTTCGAAGCCATGACCCTCACCGGAACCGGCGGCATCATCGGCATTATCGTCGGTAGCGCGATCGTCTTCCTGATTCCCATGGTCAGCTCGCTGAAAGCCGTCGTGCCCGCATGGGCCGTCATTATCGGCTTCACGGTCTCCGTCAGCATCGGCCTCATCTTCGGAGTCTGGCCCGCCACCAAAGCCGCGCGCCTCAACCCCGTCGAAGCCCTGCGCTACGAATAGTCGCTGTCCGGTAAGTAAGCGCGTGGGAAGGGCGGGGCTTCAGCCTCGGAAGCATCGCTAGCGGAGTTTGTCCGGTCCCTGGTCGGGGTCCAGCACGATGGGGCTTTTCGGATTGAGTTGCGGCACTCCGTTCGGACCCATCACGTAGGGATAACCCTCCGGGTCCTCGAGAGCGCCGCCCACCAATCCCGCATCCCGCAGTTCTTGCATCGAGCTAGGGAAGCGGCCGAATTTTCTCCAGTAGTCTTCGGAGCTTTCATTCAATTTTTTCAGACCCAGCGCCGCGTCCAGCGAATGGATATGCTGCGTGGCCCGGCGGCGGATGAGGTCGTCTTTGGTGCTGGAGTACACTGCGATCCAGATCAGGCGTGACGTCTCCAGCTGGTTGCCGGTTTCGGCCACGCGCGCAGCCATCACTTTCATCCACACTTGCGCATTGGGATTCTTGCTGCCTTCCAGATAGGCTTCAGACGCTTTTTGGTAATCCTTCAGATGGATCGAATAGAGGAATCCCAGATCCTGATAGAGCCGCCATTCATCGGGATTTTCGGCGATGCCGCGCTTCACCAGGTCCACCGCCAGATCCGCTCGTCCGGGACCGACAGGTGGCCGCTCCGAGAGAAAAACCGCTCCGAAGCGGTAGGCGATCATCAACTTCGGATCAAGCGCGGTAGTGATGTCTAGCAATGGCCACAGTGATTCGTACGTCGCGCCGGGTTTGCGGGCCCTGGTACCGTAATATTGCACCACCCGCGTCCAATAAATGTCCGCAAGGAGCGGCTCGTATCCCAAGCTCAGGTTCTTCAGCAGCCGGCCGGAACGCAGGAGCAATTCTTCGTTGCCCTGGTTCATCGAGCGCGTTTCCGCGTCAATCCGCACCTGCAGCGCCGCGCACATGACGAACAGCACCGGCACGGCCAGCAGCGCCAGCCACACCGCTCGTGTGTGGCTTTTATTCTGGCTGCGCCTGCTCATTTCAGATTGCGCCCGGAAAACACCGCCGACGCCGCCAGCAGAATCAGCGCCACATACAGCGCCGCGTACAACGTGTTGTGCCAGATCAGCGCTAGTGGCACCCTGTCGCCGTGCGCCGCCGCGGCGATCACACCGAAATCATGAAAATTGGGCAGCAGGTAGTATATGAAGCGCGTGACGGCCCGGAGCGCCCAGTTCTGTGTGAATTGGCTGACGCCCTGTATGCCCGGCGCGAAAACCCCCGCGACGTAAATTCCCAATGTGTACAAAGTCGAAAGCATGGGGCTGGTAAAACAGGAAAAGAACAGCGCCAGCGCGGTCACTAGCGCCAGCTCCAGCAAAATAAAATAAACCGCCACCAGAATCGTCGCGTCTGTCCGCTCGAATTTCCCGCCTACGCAGTACAACGCCAGTCCCAGGCCCAGCGTCATCAGCGACGTGTTCACCACCAGCGTCAGCAGCAGGCCGCCGAATTTCCCCACCAGGAATTCCCAGCGGCGAATCGGCTTGGATAGCAGGCTGTACAACGTGCGCTTTTCCATCTCCTTGTACACCAGCCCCACGCCGATAAAAATCGCCATGATGATCCCAATAGCCGAAATCGCCGAAAGCCCCAGGTTGACGATCACCATCCGCTCGATCCCGATCGAAATCTGCCCCACCAGGATCGCCGCGCCGATCATCATCAGCGCGAAAAAAATCAGGTTGTACAGCACGCGGTCCCGCACCGCTTCGCGAAACGTATTGATGGCCACCACGCCCGGTAGCACGCTCATCGCACACCCACTTCCGTCGGCGGCACCTGCGATTTTTGCCGCCCTACCAGATTGAAGAAATAATCCTCCAGCGACGGCCGCAGCGGCGCCACCGACAGAATGCGCCCCTCGCATCCGCGCAATTGCTCCAGCACCGCGTAAAGCTCCTCTTCCGCCACTTCCATCCGATAGCGGTTGCCGATATTTTTCGCGCGCGCGGCGAGGTTCGCAGGTAGCGTCTGTTCCTTGCCCACCTCGAACAGAATTTCCATGCCTTGTACTTCCATGGACACAATTTCCCCCGGCGAACCAATCCCGCGCAATTTCCCTTCGACCAGCACCGCCACGCGGTCGCACAGCATTTCCGCATCGGAAAGAATGTGCGTCGAAAAGAAAATTGTGCGGCCCTGCCGCTTCAAATCCAGAATGATGTCGCGCACTTCGCGCCGCCCCACCGGGTCCAGCCCGGACATCGGCTCGTCCAGAAACACCACCAGCGGATCGTGCAGAATCGCCTGCGCGATGCCCACGCGCTGCAGCATGCCTTTCGAAAATTTCCGCAGCTGCACGTCCGCCGCTGCCGCCAGGCCCACCAGTCCCAGAAATCGCGTCACGCGCTCGCTCCGCTCCGCCGCGTTGTAACCGAAAAAACGCGCGAAATATCCCAGCAGCTCCCGCGCCGTCAGGTAATCGTAAAAATATGGCTGCTCCGGCATGTACCCGATCTCGCGATGCATGCGCACGTCATTAATCGAGCGCCCGCGCACGCGCGCCGTTCCCGACGTCGCGAAGATCAGGCCCATCAGCAGCTTCATTGTGGTGGTCTTGCCCGCGCCGTTCGGCCCCAAGAATCCGAACGATTCCCCCTCTTCCACCTGCAGCGTCAGATGATCCAGGGACCGGCGCATTTTTTTCCGCCAGAACCCCACCGGGTAGTCCTTCGTCAACCGCTCGATTTCGATTGCTGGGTTCGCCATGGCCCCTCATTATGAATTTTTCCAGCGCAAAACGGTTCATGTCAATTCCCCGGTGTTGCTTTCATCAACACATCCCCGCTCCCTGCTCAGGGGAATTTCCGCGTGGCTACTTTGATTGTGAAAGAAGTCCTGAAATCACAACTGCGATTCCGGGCCCCTGTGAGGAGGTTCACGAAGGATGCGTGGAAAAAACCGTATCGGCGAAAGCAAATCGCACTCGCGCTGCTGCGCGAACGGCCGGCGCGACGGCAAGGTTCGCCGCTAGCGCGCGCTGGCAGGCGCCGGTTCCACCGGACGCAAACTCAGGAATTCCAGGTGGCTTTTGAACGCGCTGGGGAAAGCCTGCTCGTAGCCTGCCAGTCCCCGGCAAGTGAGATGGTGTGAGCTTGAGAATCCATAGACTCGCATTTCGGTCATCGCTTCTTCAGCTGACCATCCCTGCGCGCTCATCCGGTACGCTGCGATGGACATCCCGGTGCGGTCCGAGCCCAGTTCGCAGTGCACGAAAATTTTCTTGCCGGGATTTTCGCGCAGCACGGTAAGAAAGCCCGCTATCGCCGCGTCGTTCGGATGGTAGCACTGCCACGGAATGGAAACGTAACGCATCCCGAGTCTGCTCGCTTCCTCTTCTTCCGCCGGATGATCGCCCGGCCGTAAGTTCACGATAATTCCGACTCCCAAGTCGGCCAGGAACGCCAGACCCTCGCTGGATGGCTGGCCTCCGCGATAAAGCTGCGCTGAAACCTCGCCGAATTTCGGAATTCCCTTCACTGGAATCATTTTCGCGATCGCGTGCTCGGCGTTCGCGGGCGCCGGTTTTGCGTCGCTCACCGCGCCGTGCGCCCCAGCGCTGGCCGCGCTGCTGTCCGTGCCGGATTGTGGCGCGTTGCTGGCCGCAGCCTGAAAGCCGTGCGCGGCGCCCCACGCCAGCGCGAATGCCAGAATTGGCAGCAGCACTCGCGATATCTTGTCGCAGGCGATTCTCATACTCTCATTTAGATGCTTCTACTGCTCCTACCGCAGGGTGCGTCCGCTAGCATACCCACCACTATAGGTAGACGCTTTCGACACCATAAGCATAAGATTTTGTGGTTTCCTTATGAATTTTTCTTGACAACTTTTCCACAACCCCCGATACTGCGCTTCCAAGCTCGGGGGAGCATTAGTTGGCCGCAGCGTTTTTTCGCTGCCCCCAACCAGTCGTAGAGCCGGACCGAGTTTAACCGAAAATTCACAGGGGCAACACCCCACTTAGCTCCGCGCCTTGGTTTTCTTGCGCGGCTTAGCTGGGCTTTTGTCGCTTTTTTTCGGCGCGAACGGCGCTTCCTGCCGCTCTAAGGTCTGGCCGCTCCCCACAGACAGTACTTTCGTGTACCGGCACGGTACACACCACATCACCCTCGGGGCGTCACTTAGGAGTAGAATGAAGGTTCTGCTCCCGCACGGCTCCCCGGCTCACATCTACATGGCACCACTGCCTGCGCGGAGGCAAAATGGCTGAAACAAGGACGGTATGGAACAGCATGGCCGAAACGAATCAAATTACGCGGCGCGCCACTGGACTGGAATTCCAGCGGCGGTTCACCGACGGAAAAGTCTCTCCTTTCGACAAAGTTGAGTGGGAACGCCGCACGGCTCTGATCGGCAATGACAAGGGCCAGGTGATCTTCCGCCAGGAAAACGTGGAAGTGCCCAAGTCCTGGTCCATGACGGCCACCAACATCGTGGCCTCCAAGTACTTCCACGGCAAGCCCAACACCCCCGAGCGCGAAACCTCCGTGCGCCAGCTGATCGGCCGCGTAGTGGACACCATCGTCCGCTGGGGCGAAGAGGGCGGCTACTTCGCCACCCCGGAATCCAAAAATATTTTCCGCGACGAGCTCACCCACCTGCTCGTCGAGCAGAAAGTCGCCTTTAATTCCCCTGTCTGGTTCAACGTCGGCGTGCAGGCCAAGCCGCAATGCTCCGCGTGCTTTATCAATTCGGTCCAGGACAACATGGACTCCATCATGAACCTGGCCAAGACCGAGGGCATGCTCTTCAAGTGGGGTTCCGGCACTGGCACGAACTTCTCCACGTTGCGCGGCAGCAAGGAATCGCTTTCCGGCGGCGGCATCGCTTCCGGCCCGGTCAGCTTCATGAAGGGTTTTGACGCCTTCGCCGGCGTCATCAAGAGCGGCGGCAAGACGCGTCGCGCCGCCAAGATGGTGATCCTCAACGTGGAACACCCGGACATCATGGAGTTCATCCAGTCCAAGACCAAGGAAGAGCGCAAAGCCCATGTGCTGATCGAGCAGGGTTACGACCCCGCGATTGACGGCGAGGCTTATACTTCCGTCTTCTTCCAGAACGCCAACCACTCCATTCGCGTCACTGACGATTTCATGCGGGCGGTGGAAGAAGACCGCGACTGGTGGACCCGCAACGTGAACGACGGCAAGCCCTGCGAACAATTCCGCGCGCGCGATTTGCTCCGCGAAATGGCGGACTCCGCCTGGCGCTGCGGCGATCCCGGCATGCAGTACGACACCACGGTGAATCGCTGGCACACCTGCAAAGCCACCGACCGCATCTACGCCTCCAATCCGTGCTCGGAGTACATGTTCCTGGACGACACGGCTTGCAACCTGGCTTCGCTCAACCTGATGAAGTATCTCGGCCCCAACGGCCAGTTCGACTCTGACTCCTTCAGCCACTCGGTGGACGTCACCATCACCGCGCAGGAAATTCTGGTGGACAATGCCAGCTACCCCACGGAAAAAATCGCGCGTAATTCGCACGACTACCGTCCGCTGGGCATCGGCTACGCCAACCTGGGCGCGCTGCTCATGTCCCTCGCGCTACCTTACGATTCCGACGGCGGCCGCGATTTCTGCGGCGCCATCACCGCGCTGATGACCGGCGAATCCTACGCACAATCCGCGCGCATCGCCGAACGCATGGGTCCTTTCGGCGGCTACCCGCGCAATCGCGAAGCCATGATTGACGTCATCCGCATGCACCGCGATGCTTTGCGTCCCATCAAGGAAGAACACGTGCAGCCTTCGCTCCTGCGCGCCGCCCGCAAAGCTTGGGACGATGCGCTCGAGCTGGGCGAAAAATTCGGCTACAAGAATTCGCAGGTTTCCGTGCTCGCTCCTACCGGCACCATCGGCTTCATGATGGATTGCGACACCACCGGCATCGAACCCGATCTGGCGCTGGTGAAGCAGAAGCGGCTGGTGGGCGGCGGCGTCATCAAGATCGTCAACAACACGGTTCCGCAGGCGCTGATGAATCTCGGCTATCCCACGGAACAGGTCGCGCAAATCGTGGACTACATTGACGCCAACGCGAAAATCGAAGGCGCTCCCGGCCTGAAAGACGAGCATCTCCCCGTTTTCGATTGCTCGCTTTCGCCCATGGGAGGCGGACGTTCCATCGCCTGGCGCGGTCACCTGCGCATGATGGCGGCGGCCCAGCCCTTCCTTTCCGGCGCGATCAGCAAGACGATCAACATGCCGGAAGAATCCACCGTCGAAGACATCATGCAGGCCTACATCGAATCCTGGAAATACGGCCTGAAAGCCGTGGCCATCTATCGCGACAATTCCAAACGCTCACAACCTCTATCCGCCGCCAGCAAAAAAGAGGAAGAGAAGCCGGCTGCTGCAGCCGCACCGGTGGCAGAAGCTGCCGTCGCGGCCGTCGCGTCCGCGCCTCAGCAGGAAGAGCTTTTCGCGCGTGGCGCAAGCCGCCGCAAGCTTCCCAACGAGCGCAGTTCCATCACCCACAAATTTTCCATCGGTGGCCACGAAGGCTACCTCACCGTCGGCAAATATGAAGACGGCGCCCCCGGCGAAATCTTCATCAAGATGGCCAAGGAAGGCTCCACGCTTTCCGGCATCATGGACGCCTTCGCTCTCTCGGTCTCGATCGCGCTGCAATACGGCGTGCCGCTCCGCGCGCTGGTGGATAAATTCGTCAACTCGCGCTTCGAACCTTCGGGCTACACCGGCAACCCCAACATCCGTTACGCAAAATCGGTGGTGGATTACATCGGGCGCTGGCTCGGCGCGAAATTCATCTCGCCCGACTACCTCGACATAGACGCGACCAGCGACGCCGAAGCTCCGGCCAGCACGGCTGCGGCGATGGCACACGCAGTCGCTCCAGCAGCGGCCACCAAGCATGCCGACCCGGACGCTTCCACGCGCGTACGCGCCACGATTGACGACGCGCCCTCCTGCTCGGAATGCGGCATGTTAATGACCCCCAACGGCAGCTGCTACAAGTGCTCCAACTGCGGGGGCACCTCCGGCTGCAGCTAAAGCGGAAAGCCTGGCATTAGATTTTTCGGGAAGTTAAAACGAAGGAAGCTTTGGCGGGGCGGGTCTCAGAGCCGCCCCTTTTTTTCGCGCCGCCAACGTTACACAGGCTGGCACGATCTGATTGCGGTAGGGGCGCTGCTTGCTGCGCCCCAGCTTGCCACAACGTCAGCCCCGCGCGAACACTGGCAGCGGGCGGTTCGCGAACCGCCCGCCTTTGCTGTTATTGACGCCACCGTACGCCGTCCGCGCCGAACCGGCGAGCTCACGCTCCAGGCTCCCCCGCCGACTTCCGCAAAGACCGCACCGCCGCATATCCAATCATCATCACCGCCGCCACCAGCACCAGCCACAGAAAAATATCGTGCGTCTCGGTCCACGGCCGAGGGTCCACCCAACCCGCATTCGTTTCCTCCGGTCCCAACCTCCCCGCCACCGCGGCCAACTTCGCCGCATTCACGCGCCGCCCCAAATCGTACTGCGCACCTTCCGCTCGTTCCTGCCCGTAAACCAGCCGGTAACTTCGCCCCGGCTGCTGCTCGAACACGATATGCTGCGGTGTCCTGTACAATTTCGGCGCCGCCACAGCCAGAGGCGCGTCGTTCCCATTCACAATCTGCACGCGCAGATAACGCGACTGCGCCGCACCATTGAAAACCGTCACCGCAAGCTGTTCTTGCTGGGCCTCACCCTGCCGGTAGCGATAAATTTCCGCGTTCCGGAGAGACCACCAATCCTTGCCATCAACACTCGAAGATATGTCCACCGAGCGAATGAACTCCGGCGGCGCGCTGACGTCGAACCCCACTTCGGTCACCAGCGGCATAGCCGCGCCCAGCTCGGCGCTCCACGCGCTGCGCCCTGCAGGCTCTTTCGCATCTGCGATCAGCGCCATTTCCAACGGAACGCGCTCGGCTGGCTCCGTGGTTTCCAGCAGAATTTGCGCTCCGCTTACTGGAAATTTGTTGCCGCCATCCAAAATTCGCACGCGCAAATATTGCGCATTATTTTCGGAGTAGCGCACCACCTGCGTACCCTCGTGCGCATTTTTGCGGAACCGGAATATCGGCGCGCGTTCCTGCACCATCCTCCAGACGTGTCCGTCGTCGCTCGCCTCCACCTGCACCCATTCGATGAAGTCCGGCTCGCCGGTCTCGATCCGCACCGTGTTGTGAAATGGCGCGTGCGCTCCCGCATCCAGCACCAACTGTGTAAACGCTGCGGCGCTAAAGCTGTTTTCGCGCAAAGTCGTCGGCAATGGGGAGGATTTCGAGCTTCCCAGCCGCTGGAAAATCACATAGGGAATTTCCGTGCCTTGGTCGTCAATCACGCGGAGGTCAGTCAGCCCCGCTTGCGCATGTGCATACAGGTCCGGCGGCGCGACCACGTCGGCGAACTGCGCCGCACCGGTCGCCGTGGCCGTCGTCGCCAGCGCAATCGCCCGCGAATAGTGCCAATGCTTCCAGGCCGCAGGCAGCGACGTATCCGCCAGCGCCGCAAAAGCCGCCAGCAGCGCCGCGCCAATCGCGCCTACCATAAACACGCCGCGCCGCATGCGCAAAAGCAGACGCAATCGCGCCCTCACGTTTTCCTCTCGCCCTTCCGCCCCAGCAATTGCCGTTGGTAGTAGAACGAAATCAGCATCAGCGCGAGGCCGAGCAGCAGGAACGAAACGATCCGGTAAAATTTCTCCAGGAACGAAAGATCAAAAAGAAAAACCTTCACGATGACCACGCCCAGCAGCACCAGCGCTTGCCAGCGGATCGCCTGCGATTTCTTCCACAGTCCCGCGCCCAGCAATCCCAGCGCCCACACCAGCCACAGCATCGAAAGCGCCAGCTCCTGCGCATGCCCGCGGTCAATTCCCAGCGAAGGCATGCGCCCGAACACGTCCCACACTTCCAGCGACAACGCCGCAATCGCCAAAATATTCGCCACCACTGCCGTGATCACGAAGTTCATGCTTTCCTGCTCGCCCAACTCCTCTTCGCTGCTCGCAGCGAAATAGCAGCTCAACGCCATGCAAGCCACGCAAATCGCGAACGTCGCGAACCGCGCATTCAGCAAAAAAGTATCGGCGGGAATCGAAATCAGCGCCAAGCGCCCCGCCACAATCGCGAACAGAGCCAAGCCGGCCCAGCGCATCGCCGCGAACCGCACCCGCAATCCGCTCCAGATCAGCACCGCGCCCTGCGCGGCCCAGGCAATCGTTATCCATTTCCCGTCCAGTCGGATCGGAATCGCCAGCGTCACAAACGTCAACGCCAGCCCCGCGTACAAAATCCGCGCCACGCGCACGTCCGTGCCGCGTTTTTCCGGCAGCATGCGCTCCGCAGCCAGATGCGCCGCGGCCAACGTCAGCGCCGCCACCGTCAAAGCCCAGCGATTATCCGGCCACAACATCTGGCGCAGCGCCGCCAGGTAAGCCAGCGAATTCACCAGCACGATTCCGACTTCGAGTCCGGAAAGCTCGCCATCGCGCCAGCTGCGCACCACCGGCAACGCCGCGAACAAAACGAAAAACACGGTCGCGAACACCACGGTGATTCCCAGCTCATCCGTTCTGTAAAATTCGCTGTACCAGCCCCAGAAATAAACCAGCGTCGCCAAAAATTGCACCGGCGGCAGCGACTTCCAATCGCGTACCCAAGCAATCCCCAGCACTCCCGCGCCCAGAATCGTCAAATACGTAAACAGCGCCACTTCGTGGTTCTCGCCCGTGCTCACCAGAATCGGTGTAATCAGCCCGCCGACCAGCGCCAAAAACGCGATCCGCTCGGAGTTGCGCCCCACCGCGAACGCCAGCGTCACCGCGGTCACCACGATCATCGCCACGAACGCAATGTTTTGTGGAAAAATGTGGTAGTAGTGCCAGCCCGCCCACAGCGATAAATACAAAACCGCTGCGCCCAGCCCCGCGATCCCCTCCGAAAAATATTTGTAGCCGCGCGCGAGCAGGTGTTGACTCCACGGGTACAGCACGCTGCCCGCAAGCAGTCCAATCCCAACTCTGCCGCGCGGTCCCACCCAATTATTGTCAAACGCGTATTTCAGGAAGAACGTCACCGCAAACAGCAGCGCCAGTATTCCCACATAATTCAGCCAGCGCCCCGCCACGATCGCTTCGAAATTTCCCTCATCAACGTGACGAGCCGCAGCGGCACTGGAAATCGGCGACGAAAGTGCCGGCGCGTGCTGTGGGACCGGCGCAGGCGTATGTCGAGGTGATGCGGGCGCGGAAACTACGGATGGCTGTGCGGGCCGCGAAGGTAAAGGCACAGACGCGGGAGGCGCGGCCGGCATGGGCGGATGCGCAACAGCCGCAGGCGACTCACCGGTTTCCCGCGGCGGCATCGTGGCCGCCGGAGCAGGCAGCGCCGCTAACCCCTTCTCGATCTGCGTCAGACGCTGCTCCAGCGCATACATCCGCCGAATCAGCTGCGCGGCTTCCGTTTCCACGCCACGCTTCAGTGTGTTCACCCGCACATACGCAGCAATAGCCAGCACGGGCACACCAATCACGAGAAGGGCGGCGATCAGGATGAACAGCGCGGCGCCTGATTCCATATTTGAGAGGGTGCGCGAAAACTGAGGGCATTACATCACAGCCAATATGGAGGGGCAATCTAGTTGGTCGCGATCAGCATCCAACCCGCCAACACAAAAAATAGGGGGCCCCGTCGGGCCCCCTTTATGCTCTACCCCTAGTTCCGGTTCCAGCGCGGCGAAACCGGCCCACCCCGGGATAAGAGACAGCCACACTACAGGTTGCACGCCGGTTGCCAGCTGATTGTCTATTCCCCAGGTTACAATGCGCGCTGTGCCCACAGGGTTTAGCTCCCATAGAACGGAAATCGCCTATGGTATTGCGGTATGAACCTCCACTTTATGAAAGCGCGCCACCATTTTTCTATGTTCTTTGGAAGAAACCACCCGCCCCTGGTACGTGGTTGACCCGAAAGGGCGGGGGCTCCAGCCCCCTGAAGCCGTGGTTTTCAGTCGGTCCGAGTGTTCTCGTGGATGGGTTCCGGCGCGTGACTCAGCGCCGCTCACTACTTAGAATGTCGCCACCCGTGAGCATTGCCAATGCTCACTGTTGCGGAGCGTTTATCTCAGACTGAACACGACGGAGATCATTGTGTCCACTTCAACGGGGTCGCCGTTCAGCAAAGTAGGCTGGTATCTCCATTGCCGGACCGCGTTCATGGACGCAGCCATTAGCTCCGGAGGTCCGCTGACAAACGTGATTTGCGATACGTAGCCCTCTCGGCTGAGCACTACATGAAGCACCACCGCTCCTGACACCTGCTAGTCGCGAGCCTCGACCGGATATTCCGGCGTCACCTGCGTAACGAGTTTCGCTGCCGCGACATTCCCCCCGATGCGAATGCGCGTCGGCCTCATGCAGGGCAAGATGTAAAGCGTCTGCCAGTCCACAACGCGAAACGCCCCCTGGGCGTAGGTGTAGATTCCCGGCAGCTGTGAACCGGGCAGCGAACCTTTGGTTGCAGTCGCGGTATAAAAAACGTTGACTGGTTTCACATCCGTAGCCTTGGATTCGTTCTGGCCCGACACCGCCGGCTTCGCAGGGAACCTAAACTCTTTAACGGAAACATCGGTCCGTTCCTCTTCCTCGAGTTTCGCCAGGCTATCGGTCACAGAGTCTTCGAACTTCTCCCAAGTACTCTTGTACGTCGCCGCCAGCTTTCCTCCATCATCATTTCCGAAAGCGCCCGCGAACCAAGCGTCGGGATCTGGAATCCGCAGCTGACTGATCAATTGCTCTCTTCGTTTCAATTCCTTACCGCCCTTGATTCTTACCATCTCCTCCAGCTGCGCCCGCAGTCCAGCAGGCGAATCAGCAACCGCAGGCCCGGCCTGTACCTTGCGCATCCGCGACAGGAGGCCGGAGCGTTTCAGGTGTAAACAGCAGAGTTGCAACCAGGGAAGAGCGCGCAAGCACCGCCGGCAGAAGACATCTCATCGCTGGAACCTCGCTCAAACGTTTCGTTCGTCGGAATCAGAAACCAAAATACCGCTAGACACCAATCGCCTCGCGCAGCGCCCCCGCCAACTTCTCCGTCCAGCGCGTCACATCCTCCTGGTTCTCCGCCTCCACCATCACCCGGGCCAGCGGCTCGGTCCCCGAATAACGCAGCACCACGCGCCCCGATTTACCCAACGCCCTTTCCGCCTCCGCCAAACCGCGTGCCACTGCCGGCAGAGATTCCAGCGGTGGTTTCGACCGCACGCGCACGTTCACAATCTTCTGCGGAAAAATTTTCAGATCGCCAATCAATTCATCCAACGGCCCCTTCAGCGCGATGATGGACGCCAGCTTCACAGCCGTCAGCATCCCATCTCCAGTCGTCGCATCATCCAAAAACAAAATATGCCCCGACTGTTCGCCGCCCAGGTTCGCCCCCGTGCGCAGCATTTCTTCCAGCACATAACGGTCGCCCACGGCGGTCCGCGCCAGCTTCAATCCGGATTTTTCCAGCGCGCGTTCCAATCCCAAATTCGCCATCGTGGTACCGACGATCACGTCGCCCTTCAGCTTCCCCGCGGATTTCAGATAACGCCCCACAACCAGCAGCACGCCATCGCCATCCACCAGCCGTCCCGAACCGCTCGCGAAAATTGCGCGGTCCGCGTCACCATCGAACGCCACGCCCAGCGCCGCACTGGATTTCACCACGCGCTCCTGCATCGCCTCCGGATGCAGCGATCCGCAGTCCGCATTAATATTCCGTCCGTTGGGACTGTCGTTGATGGCGATTACTTGCGCGCCCAACGAACGAAATAATCGCGGGCCCAGCTTGCTGGCCGCGCCGTTCGCGCAGTCCATCACGATTTTCATCCCCGCGAACTGCGCGCCCGGCAGCACTGCGCCGCGCAGCCCATCGAGATAATCGTCGTCAATTTTCTCGTTGTCGTGCAGTTGCATCTCGCCGCGCGAGTCCGGCGATTCGCTGGACGCAAGAATAAATCGCTCCAGCTCCGCTTCCACTGCGTCCGGAAATTTCATCCCGGTCGAGGAAATCAATTTCACTCCGTTGTCGTGATAGGGATTATGCGAAGCGGAAATCACCACGCCCGCCGCGAATCCTTCGTGATGCACCAGCCAGGCCACTCCCGGCGTCGTCAACACCCCGGCGGAAATAGCTTCCACGCCTGCCGCCGCCAATCCGCGCGCGATGCGATCGGCGATGTGCGGACCCGATTCCCGCGTATCCCGCCCGATCAGCACGCGCGCCCGCGCATCCGGCGAACGCCCGTGCGAGCTGACGTATTCGCCCAGCGCCAGGCCCACGCGATCGAGCGTGGCATCGTCCAGCGGGACTTCGCCGGGTATGCCGCGAATGCCGTCGGTTCCGAAAAGTTGTTTGGTCATGGAATTGTTATTTCGCGCCAAAAAATCAGGCACGCGATTCTATCATTGCGCCACTCGCCGAGTCCCGCCGCAGCCGCGCTCGACAGCGAAAGCAGCACCCGCTCCGCGCCCGTCCGCTGGGCCAGTGTACGCGCAGGCACAGTGTTATTTTGCGCGGCGCAGGCTGTGTTATCGTACCGCCATGCCTCTTGAGGAAGAGAAAATCGTCTCGGCGAGCTCCGCCAGCGGAAAGATCATTGCCGCCGGAATCGTAATCGCCTTCTGTTATTGGGCGTCATCGATTCTCGTCACGCTTTTGGTCGCGGTGCTGCTCGCATATTTCCTCGATCCGGTCGTCAACTGGCTGGAGGATTGGCACGTTCCGCGGGCGCTCGGCTCGCTACTGGTCGTCTTGTTCACCATCGCCGCCGTGTTGGTGGTGGCCTGGAACATGGTCGAGCGCGTGGACCAGTTCGGCCGCGACTGGCCTCTCTACCGCAAGCCGTTGCATCAAGTCGCGACCGTCATTGAACAAAAGATGGCGAACTTTGAAGAGCACGTTTCGGAAATTGAGCCTGGCACCAGTCCCGGCGAACACATCGTCTCCGTCGCCGACTCGCACCCCGTGCGCGCCGCGCTGCTCTCGCGGTTAAGTTCCCTATATGAAGTTGTCGTCGCCGCGACGTTCGTGCCCTTTCTGCTTTTCTTCATGCTCGCCGCCAAACGCCAGGTCTGGCACGCCACCATGCAATTATTTCCCGCCACGCGGCGCACCGAAGTAAAGGAAACTCTCGCGGACGTCACCTTGGTGCTGCGCAGTTACGTCGTCGGCACCGCGCTGGTCGGCCTGATTCTGGTCGTCTTCAGTTGGCTTTTTTTCTGGGGCATGGGCCTGGACTTTCCGTTCCTGCTTGGCTTGCTTTCCGGCCTGCTGAATCTGATTCCTTATCTCGGCGTGGTGCTTTCCTGGGTGCCGCCGATTCTCATCGGCATCAAACAGTTTCACACGCCCGGCCCGTTTATCGGCATCTTCACGATACTCACGCTGTTCCACTTCATCGCCAATAATCTGCTGGTCCCCGCGCTGGTGGGCTGGCGCGTGCGTCTGAATGCACTGGCATTAACTGTGTCGCTGCTCTTCTTCGGATTTCTGTGGGGCGCGATGGGCCTGCTACTAGCCATTCCTGTAACTGCCGTGATCAAAGTCATCTGCGACCACATCGAAGAACTGCAACCCGTCGGCCGCTGGCTCAGCGGCTAACAGTTTCCCGCTCGCCTGTTTTCCATGTCATCCCGAGCGGAGTCCCGCGCTTTTTCCGACGATGCGACGAGCATCGTCATCCTGAGGTCGGCGCATTTGCGTCAAGCCGGCCGAAGGATCTCTCGCGCCGCACTTTGGCAGGCGCGGGACGCAGCGAGAGATCTGCTTTTTGCGGAAGCGTCTGCTCCCTTAGAAGATCGGAGCTCTGGAATTTGTAGCGGCCGCCTGCTTTTCAGGCGGGCGCAGTTGAATCTGCTTTGTGGGTCGTGGCCTTAGCCGCGACATAAGCCGCGCAAAGAACGGCGGCCTTAGCCGCTGAAGTTCCGCCTTTGCGGTCGCCTTGAATCTTGGTCTCGCCATGAACTTGGTGCGCGCAACCGATCGATCAAATCCTTCATCGCGGCCTCAACCCGTGCATCTTGAAACATCCGAATCGCCGCAATCCCGGCGGCCCCCGCGCGAATACATTCGCCCGCGTTTTCCTCCGTGATCCCGCCGATCGCCACCACCGGAATCCTCACGCTGCGGCAAATCCCTCCCAACCGCGCGACGCCCTGCGGTTCACCCATCCCTCGCTTCGACGGCGTAGCGAACACCGGCCCAAAAAAAATGTAGCTCGCGCCAGCGCTCTCCGCTTCGCGCGCATCCTCCAAACTGTGGCACGAAACGCCAAGCAGAAATTCCGCCGGCGCTTTCCCGCTCCTGCACCAACCCACCACATCCCGCGCGCTCAACGACTCACGCCCTAGGTGCACGCCCGCCGCGCCCGCCGCAAGCGCCACGTCCAACCGGTCGTTCACGATCACAGGCGTGCTGCCGCGCCCAGCGACGGCA
This sequence comes from Acidobacteriota bacterium, assembly GCA_013289695.1. Taxonomy (GTDB): domain Bacteria; phylum Acidobacteriota; class Terriglobia; order Acidiferrales; family UBA7541; genus Palsa-295. The sequence goes on along the minus strand of JABCZK010000005.1, from coordinate 10,676 downwards.
TCTCGCGCGAGCCCCAGCAACTCCCGCCCGGATAATTCCTTCTCGCGTATCTGCACCCAATCCACGCCCGCTGCCGTCGCCGCGCGAATTTTCCCGAGCACGCCTTCGCCGCCCTCGCTCTCGCCGAGCGATTTCCGGTCGGTCACATAGCAAACAATCGGTAGCTTAGGTGCGGGTGACAACGGCGGCAGTCCGGCGGCGAAAAGCTTCGAGCGCAAACAACACGTTCATCACTCCCAGCCCTGAAATCATTCCGCGCAAATACGGATTCTTCACAAAAATCGCCAGGGCCGGATACTGATACAAGAAATAGTTCACGTCCCAAACCTCGGACCACGGCACCAGGATCAACATCAGTCCCAGTTCCAGCCAGAGCAGCAGCAGCACCACGCGCAGAATACGAATCAACATGATTGGTTTACGATTATGGGAGATTATCGCCAGAGTCGCAACTGAATCGCCCGCCGCGGCGGGCGATTCATCCTGAAATGCGGCGGCGCCGAAGCGAAGGGTCGCAAAGCCGTTCACTGGGCGCAGTTGACGTTGCCTTTGAATTTTGTAGCGGGCATCTTCCTTTTCTTGTTGTCGTTTTCGTGCCGAGCTCCGCACAAACCCTCGACCGCATCCCGCCAACGGCGCCGAAACCAGATAAGATTATCGCGAAATGAAAAATTACCTGTGCGAGAGCAGTTCCACACACCGGGCGAACCAGCAACGCAACCATCGATCGCTGCGCGCACTCGTCACGTTAATAGCGGCGCTGCTCTGCGCGACGATTGTTTCGTCAGCCGCCGCGCAAAACTGCACCGTAAAGCCGGCGGCAATCTCCCTAGGCCAAACCGTCCGCCTCTCCTGCCAAATCCCGGCAAGCACTGCGAAACTGAACGACCGCACGGTCCGGCTCTTCCCGCAATCAAATGGCGGCTCGCAAGGCCTGCTGCCGATCGCCGTCGCAGACGTTCCCGGCGCCTACGAGATACAATTTCTGGCCGAAGATGGCACCACGCTCGCCTCCGCAAAACTCACCATCCGCCCGACCAAATTTCCAACGCAAAACGTCGTCCTCGCGCCGCAAATCGAAGCCCTGCATTCAACGCCCGAAGACATCCAAACGCTGACAGAATTCCGCAACGCGGTCTCGGACGTAAAATATTGGGAAGATCCTCTCGCCGCTCCCGTTCCCGGCTGCGTCCTTTCCCCCTTCGGCGTGAAACGCCTCCACAACGGCAAGCCCACCGGCGAAATTCACTCAGGCATTGACCAGCGCTCTCCCGCCGGACGTCCCGTTCACGCCGTAGCCGGCGGCATCGTGAAAATCGCGCAGCCCTTCAACGTGCTCGGCGGCACCGTGGCCATCGACCACGGCCAGGGCCTCGAAACGATGTATCTACACATGTCAAAATTGCTCGTCGCCCCCGGCGCGCAAGTAAAAAAGGGCGAAGTGATCGGCTATGTCGGCTCCACAGGCCGCGCCAACGGCCCACACCTCCACTGGGTAGTAGATGTGAACGGCGTCCCGGTAAATCCGCAGCAATGGGTCGCGCTGAAATCCTGTGGCTCCGCAAAGGCTAAGCCAAGCACGAAGTAGCCAGCAGTTTTCACGAGCCATCCGTTGAACGTGCGTCCATCATCAAATCCCAGTTACGCGACGCGGCCTACCAGGCACGCGGACGAAATTCGGCGAGCGAGAGCGAGACGCCAAGCCGGCCCGCTCAGCAGTAACAACGGTGCAGCCGCAGTTCCTCGGGGTAGCTTCGGCACAGGGTGGGATAACTAGAATGACGCTTCAGCTCGCAACAAAATTTCCTCCGTTTTTCGCGCCCGTCCCGCCCGCCCCGTTTGCGCAGGTTAATCAAGACCTTTCCCGCTGATTTCGTTGTAAACTACCCGGCTTCATTCGCTTTCTGATCGGCACTCGCTGCACAGTCCGCCGATGTTTCGTCTCGCGGATTTGGAGGTGCAACCATGATCGAATCTTCTGACCTACGGGTGAGGAGAATTCCACTCAACCACGGAGCCGGCCAGATGCCCGCGCTCGGCTTTGGCACCTTAATTCCCGACCCAGCCGTGACGATAACTGCGACCAGGGACGCACTGCAAGCCGGATTTCGACACTTCGATTGCGCGGAACGATACGGGAACGAGCGCGAGGTAGGCAGCGCGTTGCAGGCAGCACTTGCCGCGGGAGAAATCGCACGCGAAGACATTTTCGTCACCACCAAGGTGTGGAATTCCAATCACCGGCCCGAGCGCGTCGAACTGGCTTTCCGGGCGAGCCTCGAAAGGCTCGGGCTCAACTATCTGGATCTCTACCTCGTTCACACTCCATTTGCATTTCAACCCGGGGACGACCAGGATCCGCGGGATCAAAACGGCAATGTCCTTTACGACCACGACGTGACCTTATTGGACACCTGGAAAGCGATGGAAACTCTCGTGGATCACGGCAAGTGCCGGGCCATCGGACTTTCGGACATCGGTCTAGACGATCTGAAGCCCATCTATGAATCAGCGAGAATCCAGCCAGCCGTGGTCCAAGTAGAATCACATCCGTATCTGCCGGAAGCCGAGCTATTGGAATTTTGCAACGAGAAGGGAATTGTGTTTTTGGCTTTTGCGCCGTTAGGCCATGGGATCAAGCCGGGACTGCTCGAGGATCCAGTCATTTCAGCGATCGCCGCCCGAGCTGGAAAGACGCCGGCGCAGGTCCTGCTGGCTTGGGCGGTGCAGCGCGGCACGGCTGTGCTTACCACGCCCAGAACCGCGGCCCGCGCCAGAGAGAATTTCGACATTTCTGCTCTTCCAGAAGACGCGCTCGATGAAATCAATCGCATTCAGACCAGACAGAGGCTGAATCAAGTGGTGAAAACCGGCATTCCAGGTTTCATTGCGAAAGGAGCATGACTAACGGAAAGCGGCTCATTACTCACATTTCTACAGATGGCTTGCAGGTGTTGCCGGAGAGGGTTAGTGCTTCTGCAGCGTGGCAATGCGGTCGGCCACATCGCGATAATCAATGTTAGCCGCGTAAACTTGCCGGAAGCTATCGAGCGCCGCGTCCGCTTCACCCGCGGATTCCAGCGCCAGCCCCAGATCGTAGCGCAGCGCGAGCGCCGATTCCTCTTCGAGTCCCGGCACCTGTAACGCGCGCTTGTACCACAGCGAAGCCACCTTTGGCTCGCCCTTGTCCATGAACGAAAGCCCCAGCATTACCGAGCAATTCATCTCGTAACGGAAGGGCTTACCCTTCTGCACGGCCTTCGCCACTCTCTGGAATTCTCCGATGGCTTCATCCAGCAATCCCATTTCCCGGTAGGCGATGCCCAGATTGTAGTGCGTCTCTAGGTCTTCATCCTCTTCGCCCATTTCTCCCAGCTCGCTGCGGAATTCCTGAAATACCTCCGCGAGTTGGTTCAGATTTTCCATCGTGCCCGGCGTCGCCGCAGGCGCGGCCGCAATGTTCTTGTGCGTAGCCCCATTCGTAGGCGGCGGCGTGATGGCGGCCATCGGCGTGGCATTCGCTTCTGCGAACACTTGCTCCAGATTTGCATGGGTGTCTTTAGCTGCGGCCGCAGGCTCGCGCACCGGTTCAGCTGCAGGACCCTCCAAGTCGTCGAGCTCTGCCACCAATTCGCTGATGAAATCCTCGGTCGTTGCGGCCCCGGCGTGCTCGCGCGGAGAAGCTGTCTCGGGCGTCAGCTCCAGTTCGAATTCGGCTCCGCTCGCAGCAGCTGGCTCTGCTGCGGCAGGCTCCTCCACAATCTCGAGAACCGCCTCTGCCGCCGCTTCCACCGGGGCTTCAGCCTCTGGCGCATGCGCTGTCATTTCGGATTGCGGTGTGTTTGCTTCGATGTGGAACGCTTCTGCCTTCGCCGGCTCGGGCTCTTCATCCGCGTGCGCGCTCACATCGAACTCCGCCGCAACCGGTTCCGGCTCCACTATAGGATCCAGTTCCACGCTGGCCGCTGCGATTTTGTCTGCGACCGGCGCATCGGCGGTCTCCGCCGCTATCGCTTCCCATTCGTCTGAAAGATCCAGTTCCTCCCCAACCCCGGCGAGCTGGACAGGGGCTTCTTCCTGCGTCGCGGGTACGACTACTTCCTCCGGCCCAATTGCGATCGGCGCTTGCGGTGGGGGTGCCTCTGGTTCCAGCCCAGCCAATGGAATGTCAAACTCGACCGGCGCAGAAGCCGACGCAGGAGTCTTGGCAACTGGCGAAGATTCCGGCGCGATCTCAAATGGTGGAGTTTCCACCGGCGCCGCCGGTGCCTGCGTGGAGATCGTCCCGGCTGCTCCCGAAGAAGAAGTCACCGGCTCCGGCGCAGCAACGGTCGGCGCCGCCGGCATATCTTTCTCCGACAGTCCCGCCACTTTCGAAAATCTCGTCCGCAGCTCGGCAAAGCGGTCGGCATTGACGGTGTCGTTCCGCTCGCGATGGATCTGTTCCAGCTGTGCTGCGAGTTCCGCCGTCCGGCGATCGTTCCCGGCGCCCAAATGCAAATCGAGCAAGCGTTCGAGTGTTGGCGTATGCCGCGGCGCGCGCTGCAGCACGTTTTCCAGCAGGTGCGTGGCCTTCTGCGTCAGCCCGTAACTTGAAAACAGGTCCACGTCCGTCAGCGCCTGCGCGATATACCGTTGTGTCTCCTCGTCGAGCGCTTCCTCCGAGATCGTCGGCGGCGCAGGAGGAACCAGATTGTTTTGCCCCTCGGCCGCGCTTTCCCGCACACCTGGGCTCGCCGCATCTGCCGTGGCGCTTTCCGCGCTACTGCCCCCAGCGACTGGCGCTCCGCCCGTCCGCGCGCGCAGTTGATTCAGCCGGTCCACCAGCCGTTCGTCGTTCTTATTGCGGTCTACGAGCTCCACCAACAATTCTTCCGCGCGTGGAAAATCTCCCTGCGCGGCATAAGCATCGGAAAGCTGGCCCAGCGCTGCATTCAACCGGAAAGGATCGCTGGTGGTTCTGCAGAAATCGGCGAGCGTTTCCAGCGGTTCGGTGCGCCCCGGCAGCCGTTCGCACGTGGTTGTAAGCAATTTCAAAAACTGATCCTGGGCGCCCGCTTCAATCATCGGCGCGCGCAATTCCGCTAGAATCGGCAGCGCGCGATCCGGTTGCGCCCCTTCGACCATTCCCTCGGCAACCTTGTAAAGCAGTCCGTAATGGGCGTGCCCACGCGCCAGTTGCCGTCGCGCGCGCTCCGCGACCTTGTCCGCGTGCCCCGCGCGCAGTTCGTACTCCACCAGCAACTTGGTTACGTCGCCATCCGTTTCCGCGTCCGGATGTTTCTCCAAAATCGCGATCGCTTGATCGATCTTCTCGCCGGCGTTTAACGTTCTCGCTTTCAGCAGAATCGCAGCCGCATTGCCTGGGTCCACTTCCAGCGCGCGCTCCACCAGCTTTTCCGCTTCTTCCGTTTCTCCGCGGTCAAACAGACGGTGCGCGTACGCCTGATACGTCAGCGCTGCTTCCTTTTTCTGCCCCATCATGCCGTAGAGTTCGGCCAGCCGCATTTGCACGCGCTGATTTTCCGGCTCTACCTCCAGCAAACGGTGCAGCACCTCCACGGCCTTCTGCGAGTGATTCGCCTTCAGGTGAGCTTCGGCAATCTGCAGGAACAGCGGACGCGCTTCACTCAGCACTCCTTGCTGCACGTACAAATCCGCGAGGCGCTCCAGCGGCGCCAGCACATTCGGCGCCAGCTTGGCGATCTTCTTGTATATGGCGATGGCTTTGCTGTTGAATCCGTCGTTCAGATAGACCTGCGCAAGCCGCTCGAAATACTCGATGGCCTGCGTCATGTCTCCCTGGCGGGCAAACAAATCGCCCACCGTCATTAATGTGGCTTGATCCTTCGGGTCTGCGCGCAGAATTAGTTGGTATTCGCCGATGGCCTGGGCGACCTTGCCCTGGTTGAGGAACTTCAGCGCATTTTCCAGCGCTTTGCTTTTGTTGAAGGCCATGGATGATTTTTGCCTGCCGGACGCCGCACACTCCGGCAACGCTTTGCAGCCGCACGGACGGCTCAGATAGGAAGGTTAGCACGCGCCAAAAACAAGGAGCAACGCGCCACAACAGGGCAGGTGCCAAAGGCGACAACAGTGCCTCTTGGGCGTCAGGGAGGGCCCCGGGAAGGCCGCGAGAAGCTGGCAGCCGTTCCGGAATGGGCGGTGCGGGTTTCGTAGGGGCGGTTCGCGAACCGCCCGCCTCAAGCGTACCTAGCGTTCGCCTAGGTCGCGCGCGCATGCCGCGTGCGGTGCGTAACGACGCGCCGTGTCGCGGTCGCGCAAAAAGAGGTGCGTAGGGGCACGGCATGCCGCGCCCGCCGCCCCTGGGAACGCCATTCTCCCGAATGCCGTTTTTCGCAGCGTCTCCCCAATCCGGCAGGGGCGCTGCTTGTGAATCGCGCTGCAGCGCGATTCATCCCGAGATCCCGCGGTACAGGGTCGAAGGGCCGCGCCCCAGCTCGCCACAATGTCAACGCTGCTTGCTGTGTGCAGTTGATTTTGTAGCGGCCACCTGCTTTTCACCCGTGCGCCTTTGCCTTACTTGCCGCGTCCGATCCGATCCGCTCTGCACTGGCACCGCCGGCACACGGTCCAGCGCCGTGGGCGCGGCACAAGTTAGCCCAGGCCGGAAGGCCTGGGAAAAATCGCGAAGAGAATCGGAAGCGCCGTAGGCGCGACACAGCAGTTGCAGCTGCCACGCAGTCGCTCGTGGCGATTTCCCCGCCGCCAAGCCCCTACGTCGTTAACAGAGCGGGATAAACTCTAGCGAGTCAGAATGTCGGTGGCGGGGCTCAGCGGCAAGGCGTCCTGCGTGGCACCGGAAGCCCAGCACGCCGACTGCCGCACCGGCGCATACGAAAACCGGTGCAGAGGCGTGGGCCCAAGCCTACGCAACGCTTCCAGATGCTCAGGCGTCCCGTAACCCTTATGCTGCGCCAGTCCATACTGAGGAAACAAACGGTCGAATTCTTCCATGCGCCGGTCGCGCTCCGTCTTCGCCAGAATCGAAGCCGCCGCAATCGAAACCGACCGCGCGTCCCCATGAATCAGTGCCTTCTGCTCGATCGGCAGATCAATCTCCATTGCATCCAGCAACAGATAATCCGGCAGGGGACTAAGCTGCGAAACCGCCGCCATCATCGCCTGCCGGCTAGCCTGAAAAATATTCCAAGCATCAATCCGGCTAGCATCAATTTCCGCCACGGCCCAAGCCAAGGCGTGTTCGTGTATGCGCGGCGCCAGTTCCGCCCGCCGCTGCGCCGTCAATTTCTTGGAATCGTCCAGACCAACAATCCGCCGTCGCGGATTCAAAATGACGGCCGCAGCTACCACCGGCCCAAACAGCGACCCGCGCCCCGCTTCATCAATCCCCGCGACGCGCAGCCACCCACACTGCCGCGCCTCGCGCTCATATCGCGAACAACAAAGTCTCCCCATCGGCCCGCGATTTTAGCACAAGCCCGCAGCACATCCCTCGTTCAGATCGCGTTCAATCTCTTTTTCTGCTCCGCTCGCGCATGTAGTTGTAAGAGGGATCGTATTCGATCGTTCCAAATGATCGCAGTATGTCCACCTGTTTGCGCCGGCGAACATATTGCTCGAGCGCGGCGGTCAGCGCATCTTTCGCGGTTCGGCGATGTCCCAGCTTTTGCGCTTCCAGGATCAAGCGGCCGTCAATCGCCACTCCCGTCGGCATCTCCGCACCTCTTCCAGATGTGATCCCGTCTTCATAATCGGCTACGCGACAATCCCGTGCAGCAAAATAAAAAGGCCCGCCCCGATTTCTCGGAACGGGCCATTGTAAATTCGTAATGTGTTTTACTTCGCGGCGGCCGCTGCTGCTTCCGTCGGCGCTTCAATCCGGGCCGCGCGCTTGATCCTCGCCGCCTTGCCCTTGCGCTTGCGCAGATAATTCAGCTTCGCGCGCCGCACGCGCCCCGCCTGCACGATCTCAATCGAACTGATCATCGGCGAATGCACCGGAAAAATCCGCTCCACTCCAATTCCAAAACTCACGCGCCGCACCGTGAACGATTCGCCCAGCAACTCGCCCCGCCGGCTCATCACCACGCCCTCAAACGGCTGGATGCGCTCTTTGTCGCCCTCGCCTTCCTTCAGCCGCACATTAATCTTCACCGTATCGCCCGGACGGAAATTCGGATGATCCTTGCGAATTTGGGACTGCTGCGCCTTATGCACAATCGGATTCATGACATTATTTCCAGGCAGACCCGCTCAGGTGGGGCCAGCACACAACGCACAATCTCCAATTCTAGCCTAATTACCTCGGTTTTCGCCACATCAAATTGTCGCCCTTGCGCCGCTTCGCCTCAGTTGTGAATTGCAAGGGGCTAGGTAGCGGGCAGCCTTCGGTTCATTCCGGATGACGGACGCCTCACGAACCGCGCACAATCTCATCCAGCAATCGGCGATCCTCCGCGCCAAGCCCCGCGCCATCCAGCAGCTCAGGACGATTGCGCCAAGTCTTCCGCAACGCACACCGCCGCCGCCACTTCCGTATCTCTTCGTGGTTTCCACCCAGCAATACTTCCGGCACATCCCAGCCACGAAATGAAGGCGGCCGCGTGTAATGCGGATAATCGAGTATGCCGTGATTCGCGACTCGCGCCCCGTCACGCGCGGATGCCGGCCAATCAGGCGCATGTGCGGGCACGACAGCCTTGGTCCGCGCCGTCTCAACTGCTGGCTCGCTGAACGATTCATTCACGATCGAATCTTCATTCCCCAGCGCTCCCGGAATCAACCGTGTCACCGCGTCCAAAATCATCGCCGCCGGCAATTCGCCTCCCGACAGCACGAAATCCCCAATCGAAATCTCATCAGTCGCCAAATGCTCCGCAACGCGCTCGTCCACGCCCTCATAGCGTCCGCAAATCAATACGACGCGCGAAAAGCCCACAAACCGTCGCGCCGTCTCCTGCCGAAACATTTTCCCCGCTGCCGAAAGCAGCACAATCGCAGTCTTGGCGCGCGCGCCGGTCGGCTCAGCGTCAGAAGCACCAGCGATATCCCCGCCCACCAGCGATTCCACCGCCTCAAACAGCGGCTCCGGCTTCATCACCATCCCCTCACCGCCGCCAAACGGCCGATCATCCACGGTCCGGTGCCGATCATGCGTGAACGCGCGCAAATCATACACGCAAGCTTCAATCAGCCGCGCCTCGCGCGCCCTCCGCACAATCCCATAATCCAGCGGCCCCGCAAAAAACTCCGGAAAGATAGTAATAATGTCAAAACGCATCGCGCCTAATCCTACCGCAAACGCTCGAAACGCGCGCCCCACGCCTTGGCTGGAACAGCACCCTACTCGAGGTTTAATTCGCGGAGTCCCTCAGGAAGCACCACCTCAATCCGTCGCGCCACCAAATCCACATCCACACAAATTTCCTGCGCCAAAGGAATCACCAACTCCCCCCGCGCCGTATCCACCACCAGATTCGGCGTCCCGGAAATCTCGTCGCCATGAATTTCCACGTCGCGCACCAGCCCCACCGAAGCGCCGCCTTTCTCCTGCACCGCGCAACCCACCAAATCGCTGATGTAATAACTCCCGGCCGGCAACTTCACCCGGTCCGCCAGAGGCACCTGCACCTCCAACCCCACCAATTTCCGCGCGTCGTCCACAGAATCGCTCGCAGCAAAATGAAAAATCGCCTGCCCCCCGCGGCTATGCGATAACCAACACTTGCGCACCACCGCCGGCCGCGGCACACCTCGCCCATCCCATAACTCCGCGCTAGACAATCGTGTGAGCCGTTCAGGAAAATCAGTAAGGATTTCCGCAGCCACTTCGCCGCGCACCCCGTGCGGCCGCAAAATCCGCGCTACCGTGACGCGCGCCGCCCGTGGTGTCTCCTGCGTGGTGGCTACTCCAGAATTTCCAGCGTGAACCGCTTCTTCAACTTCATCCCCGCGGCGCCCAGCAGCGTCCGTATCGACTTCGCTGTGCGCCCTTGCCGCCCGATCACTTTGCCCAGGTCATCCGGCGCCACGCGCAATTCCAGCACCGTCACCTGTTCGCCTTCGATCGAATTTACCTGAACCTGTTCCGGATGGTCCACCAGAGCTTTCGCTATGTCCGTCACCAATTCCTTCATGAGTCCCCCCAGCAGGAAAATGAACCAGCGTAGTAGTAATTCACCCGGGACTTACCCCGAGTTCCATTAGTTAGTCGCTGGGCTGAGGACTGGGACGTGTCAGGCAGGCTTGCGGTTACGCAAAAAGCTGCGGACTGTGTCGCTGGGCTGTGCGCCCTTGCCAATCCAGTAATCCACGCGGTCGCGGTTCAGTTCGATCGCCGCCGGCTTCTTCAGTGGGTCATAGGTGCCCACGATTTCCACGAACCGTCCGTTCCGCGGACGCGTCTTTTCCGTCACAATCACGCGATAAAACGGCCGTTTCTTCTTGCCAATCCGTGCCAATCGAATCGTTAACAAAGCCTCATTCCTCCTGAATCAAATCCCTGCGCCAGAGCCAACCAGTATAGCGAACCCCGCCCCTTTCACCAACGTCTTTGCTAGCATAGCAGCGATTCCGCAACGAGTGTTGGCTGAGGTGGGAATTAAGTAGGTTTAGAGCAGCGTTGCAGCGTTTCAGGCCCAGAGCCGGGTGGGCAGGGTAATTCGCATAGCTTTTCGAGGGTGCATAACAGG
>JABCZK010000004.1 GCA_013289695.1 Acidobacteriota bacterium | reverse complement strand
GGGGGGGGAAAAAAAAAAAAAACCCGGGCTAGGCGCGAGGGTCGAGCGGCAGGGTCGTACGGCGGACGCCGGTTGCGTCGAAGATGGCGTTCCCGATGGCGGGGGCAAGGCCCACCAGAGGGGTCTCGCCTGCGCCGGCTGAGGGAATGTCTTTGCGATCGAGCAGCACAATTTCCATATCGGGGACGTCGCGAAAGCGCGGGACGCGATAGCGCGAGAAGCGCGCGTTGGTGATGCGGCCGCCGTCGAAGGCCATCGCTTCGAAGAGCGCGCCGCCCAGGCCCATGATGTTCGCACCCATGATTTGATTGCGCAGGCCGTCGGGATTCACGATCGCGCCGCACTCGAATGCGGTGACCACGCGCACTACGCGCACCCCGCCGCGCGCGTCGTCGCTGGAAATTTCCGCGCAGGTTGCAACGTATCCGCCTTTTTCGATTCCGCCCCCCATGCCGAAGCCCTGGCCGGGCTTAGTTTTTTTGGCTGGCCAGCCAAATGATTTGGTGGCGGCTTGAAAGACATCGCGCAGCCGGGGATCGGAAATATTCTTCAGGCGAAAATCGAGCGGGTCCATGGCCGCGGCGTGGGCGAGATCGTCCATGTGCGATTCGCGTGCGAAATGGTTGGCGGTGGCAGCGAGACCGCGATACGAACCCTGGCGCAGGGGCGAGCGGACCGGGTGAAATTCGATGTGCTGGTTAGGAACGGTGTAAGGAGTGCCGATGCCCGAGGCGCCGGAATTGTAATTGTGGAATTCCCACGCAGTCAGTGTGCCGTCGGCCGCGACGCCGCTCTTGATTTCGATAACACCGGCTGGACGGAAATACGCCCAGGTGAATTCCTCTTCGCGCGTCCAGACAATTTTCACGGGCTTGCCCGCGCCGCGCGCGAGCCGTGCGGCTTCGAGCGCGGCGTCGGGCGTGTGTTTTCCGCCGTAGGCCGAGCCGGTGTCCGGCACGATGACGCGGACGTTTGCTTTGGCGAGGTGCAAGGCTTCAGCGAGAGCGTCGCGCGTGGCAAAGGGGCGCTGCGTTCCGGTCCACACGGTGAGCTTGCCGTCCTTCCACTCGGCGACGGCGGCGCGCGGTTCGAGCGGCGCGTGGGCGATATAGGCGACGGTGTAGGACGCTTCGAGACGACGCGCTGCGCGAGCGAGACCATCTGCGATCGAGCCGGATTGCGTGAGCGAGCCGCGGTCGGTGGTGTCTACGTTTTGTTTGAGGTACGGAAACAGTTCGCTGCTGGAAGGCTGCGGAGTTTCTTTCCATTCGGTGTGAATTGCGGCGATGGCTTCGTCGGCTTCGGTCTCGCTGGGGGCAGCGGCGCCGACGAAATCGCCATCGTGGACTAGCACCGCGCCGGGCAATTTCTGCGCGGCGGTTACATCGCAGGAAGTCATGGTCGCGCCGAAGGAGGGCGCGCGCAGGATCTTTCCATACATGAGGCCAGCGGGACGCAGATCGGAGGTGTAATGGTGGCGGCCGGTGACGAATGCGCGGCCGTCCACTTTCGGCAGCGATTTGCCCGCGATCGTCCATGCGGATGCCGGCGTGACTGGATCTTCATCGGGGATTCTTTGTGCTAGCGTTTTGCCGCGTGCGACGTCTGCGTAGGTCGTGGAGCGGCCCGAAGCTGCGTCCGTGATTTTCGCGTTTGCTGCCAGGAGTTTTTCGGGCGCGGTGTTCCATTCCTTCGCCGCGGATTGCAGCAGAAGATCGCGCGCGGCAGCGGCTACGCGACGGAGTTGCGGCGCCATGGTCGGAGTGGAGCGGCTGCCGAAGGTGCCCATGTCGAACGGCGTCAGTTGCGTGTCGCCCATCACCATGCGCACGCTTTCGAATGGGACGCGCAATTCATCCGCGACACTTTGCGCGAGCGAGGTGCGGATGTTCTGGCCGATCTCGACTTTTCCGGCGAAGGCGGTGACGTTGCCGTCTTCGCCGATGTGCAGCCACGCAGTAATTTCCTTCGGCAGCTCTTCGGGATGATTTTGCCGGTTGCCACCGGATTCCTGCAGGGCGAGGGAATTTTTGACTGCCGCAAACACCATGATGCCAGCGCCGAAAAACTTGAAGAAATCGCGGCGGTCAAGTGCGAAGTGATGAATGGGGGCCTCGCGGAATTCGTAGCGCTCGGGTTCGTGTTCGTGCGCGATTTCGTGCGTAAATTTGTTCACGAGGGTGCTCATCGCGGATGTTGCTCCATGGATTTTGCCGCTTGCTGGATGGCGTCCACGATGCGCGGGTAGGTTCCGCAGCGGCAAATGTTGCCTTGCATGAATTGAACGATTTCAGTCGGCGATGGGTTCGGCTTCTGCGTGAGCAGCGCGACGCTACTGATGATCATCCCCGAAGTGCAGTACGCGCATTGGAAGGCATCGAGATCCAGGAAGGCTTGTTGGACGGGATGGAGATGGCCGTCTTTTTCGAGGCCTTCGATGGTCGTGACCGGCTGCACTACTTCGCCGAGCAAAACTTGGCAGGAACGCCGGGGCGAACCGCCGATCAGGACTGTGCACGCGCCGCACTGCCCTTCTCCGCAACCGTATTTTGTCCCAGTGAGGCCGAGCTCGTCGCGCAGAACGGTGAGGAGGCGGATATCCGGATCGGAGCGGACCGGATATTTCGTGCCGTTGACTTCCAGTTCGAGTGGCGGAGCCATGGGGCCTCGGGGTGCTGCTTCGCTTACGGCGGCTGCCTACCTGCAGATTGAGATTCTAGCACCTTGCAAGCTACGGCGAGAATGCAGTGATTGATGTATGCGAGCAGATTGTGCGCGAAAGTTTACGATGAACGATTAGAATGTCGTGCGTATGAGTGAGATCTATGCGGGGACGTCGGGGTGGGCTTACGGGAGCTGGCGGCCGACCTTTTATCCGGCGAAGATGGGCGCGGCGCGATTTCTGAATCACTATGCGGGACGGATGAATTCGGTGGAAGTGAATTATACGTTTGGTCGCAGGGTAAGCGATGAACTGCTGCGGCGCTGGGCGGAGGCGGTGCCTGCAAATTTTCGGTTTGCGGTGAAGGCGCACCGCCGGATCACGCATAGCAAGCGATTGCGCGATGCGGCTGCGGTCACGGAGGAGTTCTTAGCTTCTCTGGAACCGTTGCGGCAGTCCGGCAAGCTTGGGCCGGTGCTGTTTCAGTTGCCGGGGAATTTCAAATGCGATGTCGTGAGGTTGCGCGATTTTTTGGCACGTTTGCCGCCGTGGATGCGCGCGGCGTTTGAGTTCCGGCATGAGTCGTGGTTCAGCGAGGACGTTTACGCGACGCTGCGCAAGGGTGGGGCGGTGCTTTGTGTGGCAGAGGACGAGAAGCTCGCGACGCCGGAAGTGGTGACTGCGGATTTTCACTATTTGAGATTGCGAAAAGAAAGATATTCGCGGAAGGCTGTGGCGGAGAGGGTGCGCAGGCTGACGCTGAGCGGTGATGTGTTTGTTTATTTCAAGCATGACGAGACGCCGGTAGGAGCTTTGCGCGCAGAAGCGCTTTTGCGTGCGGTTCGGACGAAGTGAGAGCTGCGGGTTGCTGGTAGTGATTTTTTCATTTTGATGCGAAGCGAGGAACTCTGGATGACTGGGGCGGCCGGATTGCGGGTGTTTTGCGTTGGCGCGCTGATTTGCGCGGCGGTTGCGTGGGGCGCGCATGCTGGGCGAACGGGGGCGGAGGCTCGCGAAGGCGGTGCGCAAAACGCTGCGCAAGCTGGTGCGCAACGTAGCATCGCGATCACGGTGGACGATTTGCCTGGGGCGCTTCCGGGCGACGATTTTGCATACGGCGAATTGAAGGAATTGCAGAAGATTAATCGCGGGATACCCGCGGCGCTGAAGGCGCATCACGCTTGGGCGATTGGTTTCGTGAACGAGCGGAAATTGCAGGTGGCGGGAGAGCGAGATGCGCGGGCGGAACTTTTGCAGATGTGGCTCGTGTCGGGGCTGCTGCTGGGGAACCACAACTACGCGCATGACGATTTTAGTAATACTGCGCTGCAGAAATATGAGGATGACCTGGTTCGCGGCGAGGTGGTGACGAGCGCGCTGTTGAAGGCGGCCGGACAGAGCGAGAAATATTTTCGCCATCCCTATTTGAATACGGGGATGACGATGGACGCGAAGACCGCGTTCGACGCATTTCTAAAGGACCGCGGATACACGATCGCGCCGGTGACGATCGAGGACGCGGATTACGTGTTCAATGACGCTTTGGGGCATGCGCTGGAGAAGAAGGACAAGAAGATGGCGGCGCGGGCGAAGCAGGACTACCTGGAGTATGTGGATACGGTTTTCGATTATGCCGAGAAGGAGTCCGCGGAAATGTTTGGGCGGCAGATTCCGCAGATCTTGTTGATTCATGATAATGCCTTGAATACCGAGTGTTTGGATGCCCTGCTGGAGAAATTGGAGAAACGTGGATACAAGTTTGTGTCGCTGGATGCGGCGATGGCAGATCCGGCTTACGCGACGCTGGATCTATATGTGGGGACGGGGATTTTGTGGATGGACCGGTGGAAATTGGCGTTGGGACAGAAGCTGGATTTGAGCAAGGGGCCGGAGCCACCGCAGTGGGCGGAACAGATTTTCGAGCAGATGCGGAAGGAGAGGCAGAAGGAGTAGCGCTGCCGACTGAATTGCGCCCGCTCAGGTCAGGGACTCTTACGAAACGCCTGCCGTCTCAATGAATACTCCATGAGCTGGTCTAACGCACGTTCCTACTCGAAAATATGATTGATTTCGTTCGCACCGAATACGGGGAAAGCGACTGACCCCTCTTCCGTGGCCGACTCATAACAGATGCTCATCGCATAGGACTCAAAATCCTGGAAGTACAAAAGGTCCGTGTCGCCTTCGGTGAGATTCTTACCGAGGAAAGTGAGCGGGCTAACAATTGGAACGCATAGCTTGTCGTCGGCATATGAACGGTAAAGTAAACCTCGCCGACGCGAAGGTCAGCGGCGAGCACCGGCTCGGCGTACGACTTAAGTTCGCGCGCCTCAAATTGCATAGCTACGCGATCGCCTGCGGAATGGCTTTTTTCCACCGGCCTTGGGCTTTTAGGATTAGTTCGACGAGTTCGCGGACGGCGCCTTCGCCGCCGCGGACTGTGGTGATGTAGTGGGCGGCGCGTTTTACTTCGTAGACTGCGTTGGCGACTGCGACGGCTAGGCCTACACGCTGGAGGATTGGAAGGTCGGGGAGGTCGTCGCCGATGTAGGCTACTTCTTCGTCGGTGACGTCGGCGCGGATCAGGATGGCTTTGTAGGCTTCTAGTTTTTTCGGTTGGCCTTGAATTACAAATTCCATGGAGGCTTCGCGGGCGCGGCGGGCGTTGGCGGGAGAATCGCGTCCGGTGATGAGCCCGGTGCGGATGCCCATGATACTGGCGAGTTTGATGCCGGCGCCGTCATGAGCGTGGAACATTTTCATTTCCGCGACGCTGTTGTCCGGGAAAGTTTGCAGGCAGACGTAGCCGGGGGTCATGGTGCCGTCCACGTCCATTAGAAGGACGCGGATGGGTTTCGCGCGACGGAGGACTTTGGCTGGGAATTTTAGTTCTTTGATAGGCATTCGTGATTCCTTCTTATTGCCGAAGATACAAATTCAAAAACAACTTCAATGGCCACGCTGAAACTTCAGAGCAGTTGCAGGGTCCACAGATCATGGATATGCAGGACGCCTTCTAGTTTGCCGGCGGGGTCCGTGATCAGGAGGCTTGTGATCTTTTTTTCTTCCATCATGCGCAGGGCGCTGGCGGCTAGTTCGTGGCGCGATAGCGTGATGGGATTTTTGGTCATGCAATCGGCGGCGCTGAGTGCCAGGACGTTTTCCCGGCGCTTTTGCATTACCCGGCGGAGGTCGCCGTCGGTGATGATGCCGAGCAGTTTGCCGTCTGATTCGGTGACGGCGGCGAGGCCCAGGCCTTTGCGGCTCATTTCGTAAATCACGTCTGGCATTTTTGTGGTGGGCAGCACGCGCGGTGCGTTTTCGCCGACATGCATCAGGGATTCTACGCGGCGGAGTTTGTTGCCGAGGCGCCCGCCGGGATGCAGCGCGGCAAAATCCTCTTCCTTGAAGCCGCGGCGTTCCAGAAGCGCGATGGCGAGCGCGTCGCCCATGGCCATGGCTGCGGCGGTGGAAGCGGTGGGCGCGAGATTCAGCGAGCAGGCTTCTTCTTTCACAGCGATATCGAGAACGATGTTGCTCGCTTGCGCGAGAGTGGATTTCGGATTTGCGGTGAGCGCCAGGAGCGGAACGCCGAGACGTTTGACGGTCTCGAGCAGTTCGATCAATTCTGCGGTTTCGCCGCTGGAGGAGATTGCCAGCATTACGTCTCCTGCGGTGAGCATGCCTAGATCGCCGTGCAGTGCTTCGCCGGTGTGCAGGAAAAGCGCGGGCGTACCGGTGCTCGCGAAAGTGGCGGCGAGTTTGCGCCCTACGAGGCCGGACTTGCCAAGTCCCGTGACTACGACGCGGCCTTTGCAGGCGTGCAATAGTTCGACTGCTTTTTCGAAGCGAGCGTCGAGGCGATCGATCAGGCTGGCTATCGCTTCGGATTCTACACGGAGGACGCGCTTGGCGGTTTCAAGGCTCATTGGGCTTGGGCGTCCCATTCGCGCGTGAGGGCCGCGAGTTTTTGGATTTTCTGCAGCAGCGGGCGGAGTTTTTCTAACGGGAGTGCGTTCGCGCCGTCGGAAAGGGCTTGCGCGGGATTGTCGTGCACTTCCAGGAACAATCCATCTATGCCTGCCGCCGCTCCGGCGCGCGCGAGCGGCTCGATGAATTCAGGTTGGCCGCCGCTGGACTTCCCTGCTCCGCCGGGAAGCTGCACGGAATGGGTGACGTCGAAGACAACCGGGTAGCCGAATTTGCGCATGACGGGGAAGGAGCGCATGTCCACGACGAGATTCTGATAGCCGAAGGAGGTGCCGCGTTCGGTGAGGATGATTTTTTCGTTGCCGGTACTCGCGATTTTTTCTGCGGCGTTGGACATTTCCCAGGGGGAGAGGAACTGGCCTTTTTTTACGTTCACGACGCGGCCGGTGCGGCCTGCGGCGGCCAGCAGGTCGGTTTGGCGGCAGAGGAACGCGGGAATTTGCAGGATGTCACAGACTTCGGCCGCTGGACCCACTTGAGAGACGTCGTGCACGTCGGTGAGGATCGGCAGGCCGGTGTGTTTTTTTATCGCCGCGAGAATGCGCAGGCCTTCTGCTAGTTGTGGGCCGCGGAAAGAGGAGACGGAGGAGCGATTGGCCTTGTCGTAAGAGGCTTTGAAGATGTAGGGAATTCCGAGTTCGGCGGCGACGGCGCCGACGCATTCGGCCATGCGGGTGGCGTGGGCTTCAGTTTCGATCACGCAGGGGCCAGCGATTAGGAATAGCGGCGCGTTCGAGCCGAAGCGGATATTGGCGATCTGGAAGCTGGTGGTGGGTGGCATGTGTGGGCGAATGATTGAGGGAACAGACTATGCGGGAATGCGAGGTAATTCAACTTTGAATTGCGTTGCAGCAGAAGAAGGATTGCCACAGAGGCGCAGAGACACAGAGGAAGGCGAAAGTTCCAGCGGAGAGGGCAAACGCTTGAGAATGGAAGTTTGAAGCAAACTAATAACCCAAGCGCTTCGGATCGTCGTAGGATGAGTTATGCCAACGATCTTGAGATTAGGTGGCCTGCGGGTGGCCGGCTAGCTCAACGATCATCGGCCAGCTCACGTGCACGTGATTGGGCGAGGGTGCGAGGCCCTAACTAACTTGAATTGCACGGCGGGGCCGGTTCGACCGCGCGAAAACTACGGGTTCTCGAGAGCGGAACTTTCGCGCGTAGCGAAGACGTTGGCTAAACACTTGGTGGCGCTCTGTCGAGCGTGGGAGAGGATTCATGATGTCACATGAGGAATTTGAACGAGCTAATCGGCGGGCTGCGGGTTTGCGGTCTGCCAAGCCGGTCGCGACTGCGGCGCGGTATGACCGCAGGTTGGGGCGCGTCGTGATCCGGCTCAATTCGGGGTTGGATGTGGCTTTTTCGCCGCGCGACGCGCAGGGCTTGCAGAAGGCTACCGCTGCGCAGCTTCGCGACATCGAGATTAGTCCCTCGGGGTTCGGGATCTATTTCCCGACGTTGGATGTGGACATCTATTTGCCGGCGCTCTTGGAAGGATTTCTGGGGTCACGGGCTTGGATGGCGGCGCGGCTGGGGGGCGTTGGAGGAAAATCGCGCAGCGCGGCGAAGTTATCGGCTGCGCGCAGGAACGGGAGGCTTGGAGGCAGACCAAAGGTGATCCGCGATCGTGGCGAGCGTCGGCGCGGCCGCTAGTCGGTGGCGGGTTCGGCGGCTGTTACCCGCGATTCTGTTGCAGCGCCTAGGCGGTGGCGGCGGTTCTCCAAGCTGGCGCGGATGAAGGCGGCGAAGAGCGGGTGCGGTGCCAGCGGCTTGGATTTGAACTCAGGATGGAATTGGCAGCCGAGGAACCACGGGTGGTTGGGGGCTTCGATGATTTCGACGTAGACGCCGTCGGGGGTGCGTCCGGTGATGCGGAAACCGGCGCGCGTGAGAGTTTCTTCGTACTCGCAATTGAATTCGTAGCGATGGCGGTGACGCTCCGAAATTTCCAGTGTGCCGTAGGCCTTGGCCGCGAAGGAGCCGGGTTCGAGTTTGCAGGGCCACGCGCCGAGGCGCATGGTGCCGCCCATTTCGTCTACGCCGAGCAATTCGCGGAGTTTGTAAATCACGCGATTGGGAGTGGAGGGATCAAATTCCGTGCTATCGGCGTGCTCGATGTGCGAAACCTGGCGCGCGTATTCGATGGTGGCGCATTGCATGCCAAGACAGATCCCGAAGAACGGGATTTTATTCTCGCGTGCGTAAGTGATGGCGTGAACCATACCGGCAATGCCGCGTTTGCCAAAACCACCCGGAACTAGAATGCCGTCCACGTGCCGCAGCAGGCGCTCAGCTGTAGCGGGCGAATCGATATCTTCCGCTTCAATCCATTCGATCACCACGCGCTGGCGATTGGCGAGGCCGCCGTGGCCGAGAGCTTCGCGCAAACTTTTGTAGGCGTCTTCGAGCTGCACGTATTTGCCGACGACGCCGATGCGCACTTCCCCGGCGGGATGCTCGAGCGTTTCCAGCATGGCCAGCCAGCGGCTTAGATCGCGCGGCGGAGCCTCCAGGCGCAGCAGGCGCAGAATCTGCTCGTCGAGCCCTTCGGAAGCGAGAGTCATGGGAACTTCATAAATGTTGCCGACATCCGGCGCAGAAATGACGCAGGATTCGGCGACGTTGCAGAACAGCGCGATTTTCGCTTTCAGGTCCGCGCTCAGCGGGCGATCGCTGCGGCAAATCAGCACGTCCGGCTGAATTCCGATGCTGAGAAGTTCCTTGACGCTGTGCTGCGTGGGCTTGGTTTTCAGTTCGCCAGCGGTGGGGATGAATGGCACCAGCGTTAGGTGCACGAAAATTACATTTTCCGGGCCGAGTTCCAGGCGCATCTGGCGAATCGCTTCAAGGAATGGAAGAGATTCGATGTCGCCGACGGTGCCGCCGATTTCGACGAGGACGACGTCGACGCCTTCGGCGACTTTGCGGAAGGCGGCTTTGATTTCATCGGTGACGTGCGGGATTACCTGCACGGTCTTGCCGAGATAATCGCCGCGGCGTTCTTTGGTGATGATGGATTCGTAGAAGCGGCCGGTGGTCCAGTTGTGGTCGCGCGTTAAGGGCGCGGAAGTGAAGCGTTCGTAGTGGCCGAGGTCGAGATCGGTTTCGGCGCCGTCGTCGGTGACGAAGACTTCACCGTGCTGATAGGGAGACATTGTGCCAGGATCAACGTTCAGATAGGGATCGCACTTCTGAAGGGTGACGCGAAGGCCACGGCTTTCCAGCAGGCAGCCCATCGAAGCTGCTGCTACGCCTTTCCCGAGAGAAGAAACCACGCCACCCGTCACAAAAATGTATTTTGGGGCGGTGCGCAAGTCGGGTGAAATCCTCCGGGACAATCTGCGTACAAAACATTATGCGGGGATTCGGGGTGAGTGTCAAATCGCGAATTTCTTTTGCTGGGATTTGTTTTTTTAGGGCGCGGCGGTGGTCGGAAAGATTTAACACAGAGGTCACAGGGAAAGGCCGAGAAGAATCTGAAAAAGTTCGAGACGCGAACCGCAGAGACGCTGAGGACTCCGCCGAGCAGGCCAATCGGGCAGTAGGGGCGCTGCTTGCTGCGCCCCAGCTTGCTCGGGCGTCAACCTTTCCGCGGCGCCGGTTTTCTCTATGATCGCTGGCGCCAAGAATACCTGGGAGCACAGGCAAGATTGCCCTCCTGCGGCGGGCAGGCCTATGCTACCAAAACTTAATTTGTGGATTGAGCGGAACTCTTGGCGCGGGCGTGCAGGAGTTTTTCCACGCGGTCTATGTCGGCAGGTACGTCCACGCTTACGGCGTTGTACATGGTTTCTACTACGTGCATGTGGAAACCGTTTTCCAGCCAGCGGAGTTGTTCGAGCTGTTCGATGCGTTCGAGTTCGCCAGGAGGCAGCGTGGGAAATTCCAGGAGCGCGTCGCGGCGATAGCCGTATAGGCCGATGTGTTTCCAATGGCGCGCGGCGACGCGATCGCCGGTGTCGCGAACCCAGGGGATGGGAGCGCGGGAAAAATAGAGCGCCTGGCCATCAAAATCCTGCACGACCTTAACGATGTTCGGATCCATGATTTCCCCGGGCAACGTGATGGCCGCGCAGGGGGTCGCGAGCTGGATGGCGTCGTCTTCGGACATGGCTGCGGCGACGGCGTCCACGGTGCCGGGGTCAATCAGGGGTTCATCGCCCTGCACGTTGATATAGATGTCCGCGGGGATGTGGGTGGCGACCTCGGCGATGCGGTCGGTGCCAGTTCGGTGATCGGGGCGGGTCAAAATGGCTTCGCCGCCAAAGCCTTCGACGGCAGCCTTGATGCGGTCGTCCTCGGTGGCGACGATTACCCGCGAAAGGAGGCTGGCTAGGCGGACGCGCTCAACAACGTGCTGAATCATGGGCTTGCCAGCGATGGACGCGAGCGGCTTGCCGGGAAAACGGGTGGAAGCGTAGCGCGCGGGGATTACTACCAGGACCGTCGGCTCGCCAGAATTTGGCATGCGGGTTGCTCACCTTTCGCGGGCGCTCGCATCTTAACATTTATTGTCAGGGACACAGCGCAGGAATCTGCTCGGCTCGG
This sequence comes from Acidobacteriota bacterium, assembly GCA_013289695.1. Classification (GTDB taxonomy): domain Bacteria; phylum Acidobacteriota; class Terriglobia; order Acidiferrales; family UBA7541; genus Palsa-295. The sequence goes on along the minus strand of JABCZK010000004.1, from coordinate 176,266 downwards.
ACGGGTCAGAAGTTACACCGAAGTTACACGTGGCGCTTGCTTTGGCCATGGCCAGTGATAGAATCGCCGCAAGCGATCTGCAGAGCTGCCCAGAGCTAGGCGAGTCCCGCGGCAGAGTTGGGGGCCAAGTTGAGATACCGCGCACCGCAGCCAGCTGGAAGTGCAAGCGTGGCGCGATTTTGCGCTTTGCTGATTTTTTGCTGCAGTGGATTGATTGCAATTCCCACCGGGGCACAAACGCAGGGCCCCACGCATCCCGAAAATTCCCAGAAAATCGAAAAAGGTAAATCTCTCAAGGCTGAGACGGAGATTACGCTGGTTCCCATTTCGGTGACGGACCCGTATGGGCGGCTGGTTACGGGGCTGGAGCAAGAGAATTTCCGGGTGTTCGAGGACAACAGCGAACAGGAGATTGTGCGCTTCACCAGTGAAGACGTGCCGATTTCCATCGGCGTGATTTTCGATATGAGCGGCAGCATGTCTGACAAAATCGAAAAATCGCGCCTGGCGGCGGTGCAATTTTTCCGCACGGCGAATCCGCAGGATGAATTTCTGCTGGTGAATTTCAATGATCGCGCGCAACTGGCGAGTTCCTTTACGGGAAGCGTGGAGGAACTGCAGAATCACCTGATGTTTACGGCGGCGCGCGGAGAGACCGCGCTGCTCGACGGGATCTACCTGGGACTGAGTGAGATGAAAGGAGCACGCAACACAAAGAAGGCGTTGCTCATCATATCGGACGGAGGGGATAATCATAGCCGGTACTCCGAGACGGACATCCGCCGGTACGCGCGGGAAGCGGACGTACAGATTTACGCGATCGGACTATTCGACCCCAGCGGCGGTCCGACGCCGGAAGAGCAACTTGGGCCATCCTTGCTGGCGGATTTGACGCAGATGACGGGCGGCCGCGCGTTCGCGGTGAACAACCTGAAGGATTTGCCGGATGTCGCGACAAAAATCAGCATGGAGCTGCGCAATCAATATGTCTTGGGATACAGACCGAGCGATCACAACCGCGATGGAAAATGGCGCAAGATTAAAATCAAGCTGCGCCCACCAAAGGGACTGCCACCTCTTACCGTTTATGCCAAGACCGGATATTACGCGCCGGGACATTAGGCGATTTCTTTCTAATATTCTTCTGATACTCTCACTCGCAATTTTCGCGGGGCCGTGCGCTCGCGCGCAAAATCCAATCCCGAATCCCCCGTCGCCACCCCCTCCTCCTGGAGCTGCAGGTTCGAACGCGCAGACGGATCAGAGCCATCATCTAAAATCCGTGGTGGATTTGGTGGTGCTGCATGCCACCGTGGTGGATGACAAGGGGCAATTCGTGCCGGGTTTGACGGGGAACGATTTTCGGGTGTTTGAAGACAAGGTGGAGCAGAAAATTTCCGTATTTTCGAAAGAAGACATCCCGGTGACGATGGGATTGGTGATTGATAACAGCGGCAGCATGAAGGAGAAGCGGCCGCAGGTGAACGCGGCAGCGCTTTCTTTTGTGCGCACCAGCAACCCGGCCGACGAAGTGTTCGTCGTGAATTTCAACGACGAATATTATTTGGACCTGGACGAAGATTTCACCAGCAATCCGCAGGAACTGCATGAGGCGCTGGAACGAATTGACACGCGCGGGAGTACCGCGCTTTACGATGCGATCATCGGTTCGCTGGACCATTTGAAGAAGGGGCACAAGGACAAACGCGTGCTGCTGGTTATCACTGACGGAGATGACGACGCGAGCCGGAAGGATTTTTCGTACACGGTGAAGGCTGCGGTGGAATCGAATGCAGTGATTTATGCGATCGGCGTCTTCAGCGATGAAGACCGCAAGAGCCAGAAGAAAATGGTGCGCAAATCGAAGAAGGAACTGGCTACTTTGGCGGAATCAACTGGGGGGTTGGCTTTCTTTCCGGACCGGCTCGAGGATGTGGACCCCGTGTGCATTCAAGTGGCGCGCGATATTCGCAACCAGTACACCATGGGCTACTACCCGACGAATGCGGCGAAAGATGGGACGTTTCGCAGCGTGAAGGTGGACTTGAATCCGCAGAAGGCGCACGAGAAATTGGCGGTCCGAACGCGGACTGGTTATTACGCGCAGAAGGCTGCGCAGGGCGACTGATCGAATGTTTTTGGAGTGCCGCGGCTTGCCGCCGCTTTGAGTGGGCAGAGGCAATCCTGCCCGTGCTGACATAGCTGCACTGACCGCTGATAAGCCGCCTGTTGCGCCCGTCATCTCGATTTATTTTGGAGTGCGGTGGCTTGCCACCGCTTTCTTCGCAACTCAATCACTCGGCAACGATGCGCGCCAGGCGAGGCTTGCTTCGCCTGCCACAACTTGCGATAAACGCTTCGATCCGCAAAGCGGCAGCAAGCCGCCGCGCACGGCCTCAGCTCGATTATCTCCGCAACCTGCTGGCGTTACAGTTTGCCGAAAAAGCGCAGTAGGTATCATCCCGAACCCGCGACAACGGGTGAGGGATCTGCTCTTGCTGCGTATGCGAGGGAAAAACCGGATTCCTCGGGCAGAATCCGCCCTCCGAATGACAATTTGAGCGTTTTTCCGGAAACCGCCTAACCTTCCTTTGAAATCAAATCCAGAAAGCTGACCCCGTGCGGAATCTTCCCGCCGAAATTCTCCGCCACCGTCTGCCCGATGTCCGCCAGCGTCTCGCGCGTGCCCAAATTCACGCCGCCCTGCCCGCCAGGGCTGTAGCAAACGATCGGAACGTATTCGCGGGAATGATCAGTCGTGGGATTCTCGGGGTCGGGATCGCAGCCGTGGTCGGCCGTGAGGAGGAGCAGGTCGTCGGGACGCACCGCTGCCAGGAACGGGCCGAGCAGCTCGTCGAATTCTTCCAGCGAGCGGGCGAAACCTTCTACGTCTTTGCGGTGGCCGTACAGCATGTCGAAATCAACCAGGTTCGCGAAGATCAGACCTTTTGGTCGCCGCGCCAAGCCTTCCGCAAGCTTGGCCATGCCGTCGGCGTTATTTTTTGTGGTGACGTAATCTGCAACGCCGCGGCCGTTGTAGATGTCGTGAATTTTGCCGACGCCAAAGACTGGCGTTTTGTTTTCGGCGAGGACGTCGAGCAGCATCGGGCGCGGCGGCTCGACGGCGTAATCGTGGCGGCGTCCGGTGCGCCGAAAATTTCCAATCGTGCCAGTAAACGGGCGCGCGATGACGCGGCCTACGCGGTTCGGTCCATCCAGAAGTTTTCGCGCGATTTCGCACATGCGATAAAGTTCCGGCACGGGGATTACGTCTTCGTGCGCGGCGATTTGAAATACGCTGTCGCCGGACGTGTAAACGATCGGGTAGCCCGTGCGCACGTGTTCTGCGCCGAGTTCTTTGAGGATCTCGGTTCCGGAGGCGGGCCTGTTGGCCAGCGTGCGGCGGCCGATCTGGCGTTCGAATTCGGCGATTAGCGCAGGCGGAAAACCGTGGGGATAAACCGGGAAGGCTCGATCGAGCCAGATGCCAGCCATTTCCCAGTGTCCGGTCGTCGTGTCTTTTCCCGGCGAGCGCGTCGCGCCCTTGCCGTAACTTCCTGCGGGGCGAGCCGGCGCCGCAAGATGCTCGAGCGGTTTGATATTCGCGAGGCCCAAGCGCACGAGATTCGGCAGATGCAGCGCCCGCGAGCGCGCAGTGTGCCCGAGCGTATCGCGGCCTACGTCGCCGTAGTCGGCGGCATCGGGGAGCTCGCCGATGCCGACGCTATCCAGCACGATCCAGATCACGCGCGCGAAATTCGTCGTGCCCTGCCCCACGGGTCCCTCCTTGATAGTTTGGCCACCAGGCGGTTTCGAGATTGTACTCCACATGCAGAATGCCACCACGCCTGACGGACGCTTGACGCGCTCCGTGTTCGCTTGCTAAGAGTCGGGTTGGCCGCCCTCAAGTACCGGAAGAAGATCAATGTTGGGTGTCTTGGGGTCCACGCTGCTAATTCGAAGGGTTAGCGTGTAGGAGTCAGAAGGCTTCAGGGGCATGTGCACACAATTCCAGTGCCAGAATAAAGCTTCCGAGCCGCCCGACATCAGCATCCAGATGTGCCCATTCTGGCCCTCGCGCGACATTCCTGCAGCTTGGCAGACAACGCGGCTGTTTTGATCCACCAGGAGCGCATCGAGCGTGGTATCAAGTCGAGTCAGTTCCTCACGGTCTTTGTCCGACTTTCCTTCCGCGTAGAGTTGCGGCGACATGTCCTCGTTGGGTATACCGCGAAAATGAAAAAAGTATTCGCCTGCCCGGTTGAATGGGATAGGTGGCATTTTGACTTCGTAGCCAAGGACGGGCCCTCCCGAAAGCTTGGCGTCCCCACGGAAGCGAAACCACGGGTATTCATCCGCGATCCACAGCAGCGCAATTAGGGAAACGACGACCGCCAGGGCTGTCTTTTTGGTTCTGCTCAAAATCGATTCGTTTCAAACCTACGAAAGTATAAACCGACTTTGCCCCCTCCTACGCTCGATAGCATTCGGCCACCTGGCGAGACGGGAGCGACAGGCGGTTTGCGGCGGGTTGACTTTGGGGCGTATAATTTTTGGTTTACACACATGGCGACAGAGCCCTTAGACAAGCTGCCTCGGGACGAAGCGGAATCGCGGGATGTTTCCGTGAGCCGGAGTGCGCCCGGCAGAGCGGCTGCTGGCGCGGCTGCCGGAGCCCCCCTCCCTGGCGATATTGAGCAGATCCGCGTCCGTGGGGCGCGGGTGCATAACCTTAAGAATATTGATTTTGTGATTCCGCATAACGCTATCACTGTCGTCAGCGGCGTCTCCGGCTCCGGAAAATCCAGTCTCGCTTTCGACACCCTCTACGCTGAAGGCCAGCGCCGCTATATCGAATCGCTTTCGGCTTATGCGCGGCAGTTTTTGGAACGCATCGAGAAGCCGGACGTGGACGAGATTACCGGGATTGCGCCGGCGATTTCGATCCGGCAGAAAAATTCGACGCGTAACCCGCGCTCGACCGTCGCGACGGCTACCGAAATTTACGATTACCTGCGGCTGCTGTACGCGCGCATTGGGCGCACATTTTGCCTGCGCTGCGGCGAGGAAGTGCGCAAGGACACGCTGGACGAAATCGCAACGCGCGTGCTGGCGTTGCCGGCGGGGCGGCGGTTTTACGTTCTCTATGAGCTGAAATTGACGTCGGAGGCGGCAACGAATGCGCCGCAAGCGCCGCGCGCGCGCAAACCGGTACGTCTGGGTGCGGATGCAGTTCGCGAGGCGCTGATCAGTTTGCGCAAGCGCGGCTTCAACCGGATTTATCAGGCGGGACGCGTATTCGAATTTTCCACGCCCGAGGAATTGCTGGATGTGGATTTCACTAAGCCGGTGTACGTGCTGGTGGACCGGCTGGAGCTTTCGCCCGAAGTGCGCTCGCGGGTGATGGACTCGATCGAAATCTGCTACCGCGAAGGGCGCGGCGAAGCGATTCTGGAATTTGTGCCGGATTCGCCAGACGCGAAGCCGGAGCGGATGGTCTTCAACGAGCGCTTCGAATGCAAAAAGTGCGGCGCCGTGTATCAGGAGCCGGAGCCGCGGCTTTTTTCGTTCAACAATCCTTATGGCGCATGCCCGCGCTGCCAGGGATTCGGCAACACCGTGGATTTCGATCTGGACCGCGTGATCCCGGACAAGAGCAAAACGCTGAACGAAGGCGCGATCGAGCCGTGGACCAAGCCGCGTTACCGGCAGCTGACGTTGGACATGCGGCGATTCGCGCGCGCGAAAGGGATTCCGATGGATGTGCCCTTCCGCGATCTGACGGCGGCGCAACGCCACGCGATTCTGGATGGCGACAAGTCCGAAGAATATGTCGGCGTGAAGGGATTTTTCGGCTGGCTGGAGCGGAAGAAATACAAGCTGCACGTGCGCGTTTTTCTGAGCCGTTATCGCGGATATGCGACTTGTCCGGATTGCCGTGGGACGCGGCTGCGCGCGGAGGCCCGCGCGGTGAAAATCGCGGGCCGCTCGATTACGGAAGTGTGTCAAATGACGGTGAAGGAGGCGCGCCCGTTTTTTCAGAGCTTGCAATTGACCGAGACCGAGGCGGCGATCGTCGAGAAGGTGCTGGAAGAAACGCAGCAGCGACTGCGGTTTCTGGACGACGTCGGCCTCGATTATTTGACGCTGGACCGGCTGACTTCCACGCTTTCGGGCGGCGAAGCGCAGCGCATACAACTGGCAACTTCGCTCGGATCCCATCTGGTGGGCGCTTTGTACGTGCTGGATGAACCTTCAATCGGATTGCATCCGCGCGATACGACTCGGCTGATTGAAATCTTGAAGGGACTGCGCGACCTGGGAAATACATTGCTGGTGGTGGAACACGATCCGGACACGATCATGGCCGCAGATTACGTGCTGGATTTGGGTCCGGGCGCGGGTGAGCATGGCGGCAAACTGATTTTTGCGGGAACGCGCGAAGCGATGATGACGGACCCACATTCGCTGACAGGGCGGTACCTGCGCGGCGATCTGAAAATCGCGGTGCCGGCGCGGCGTCGCAAGCCAACCGGAATATTCCTGAGGATTCTAGGCGCGCACAGCCACAATTTGCAGGGCGTGGATGTGATGATCCCGCTGGGCCTGCTGGTGGCGGTGACCGGAGTTTCGGGCTCGGGGAAATCCACGCTGGTGTACGACGTCCTTTACAAAGCGTTGCAGGCGAAGCGCACCGGCGGAAATTGGAAAGAATGTTGCGACCGCTTGGAAGGCGACAATCTGCTGGTGGGAGTGGAGATGGTGGACCAGTCTCCGATTGGGCGCACTCCGCGATCGAATCCGGCGACGTATTTGAAGGCGTTCGATCCGATTCGCGAAGTATTCGCTGCGACACCTGAAGCAAAAAAGCGCGGATTTACGGCGGGGCATTTTTCGTTCAATATTCCCGGCGGGCGTTGCGAGGCGTGCCAGGGCGACGGCACCGTGACGGTGGAGATGCGCTTCCTTGCGGACGTGGAATTGGTTTGCGAGGAGTGCCGCGGCACGCGTTACAAGAGCGCCGTGCTGGACGTGCGCTATAAGGATAAGAATATCCATGACGTGCTCCAGATGACGGCGCGTGAAGCGATCACTTTTTTTGCCGCGAATCCGAAAGTGACAGCGAAACTCCGCGTGCTGGACGAAGTCGGCTTGGGTTATCTGCGCCTCGGGCAATCCGGCACGACTCTTTCGGGTGGTGAGGCGCAACGTTTGAAACTGGCCGCGCATCTTACCCGGCAGGACAATACCGGCATCCTGTATATTTTCGATGAGCCTACTACCGGGCTGCACTTCGACGACATACAGAAATTGCTGACGGCGTTTCGGAAATTGATCGAGGGTGGCGCTTCGGTGCTGATCATCGAACATAATCTGGACGTGATCAAATCCGCGGACTGGGTGATTGACCTGGGTCCGGAGGGCGGCGACGCCGGCGGGCGCGTGGTCGCGGCGGGAACGCCGGAACAGGTGGCGCGCAATCAGCAATCGCACACAGGAAAATATCTGGCGCGTGTTTTGAATGGCGCGCGCAACGGCGGGAAACATGGCAATCATGCGGCGGAGAAAGGCGATGCTTCTGCTGCGCCGTCGCTGCCCCCGCTTGATTTGCCGACGGAATGAAACGGCGGAGTACCCTATTGCTGAAGCTGCTGGTGTTTGGCGCATGCAGCGTCATTTTGGGCGCGGCACTGCTGCCATTCGTGGGCTCTGCGTTCGCGCAAACCGTTGGAACTTCTCGAACGAAAATTCCGCAAGACCCTGCTGCAATCGAACTGAATCGCCTGCTCACTGCCGCGCAGGACGCCGTGAATAAACAGGATTACGCGAGCGCGGCGCAAGACTATCAGGCTTATCTCGCGAAAAAACCCGACGATGCCGTGGTGCATTACGACCTGGGTTACGCCTACACGGCACTGCAGAAACCCGCGGACGCGAAGAGCGAGTATGAAAAAGCGATTGCGCTCGATCCGAAGATGGCGGCGGCATATCAGAATTTGGGAGTGACTCTGATCCCCGCCGATCCTGCGGCGGCGATCGAACCGCTGCAGCGCGCGGCGGAATTAGTGCCGGAGGATGCGCGGACGAAATGGCTGCTCGGGATCGCGCTCGAGGCGACGAAAAAAGACGCTCTGGCCATCGAACAGTATCAAGCCGCGGAAAAGCTGGACGCGAAGAATGTTGAGGTGCGCAATTCGCTGGGCTTCGCGTTGCTGAGGAGCGGGCGGGCGGGCGACGCCGAAACTGCATTTCGCGAGGCGCTGGCGCTGCAACCAACGGGCGCGGCGGCCGATCAAGCGCACAAAGGCTTGTTGCAAACGCTGCTAGCTGAGAGAAAGAACGACGACGCGGCGACGGAGCTGGGTGTTTATCTCGCGGCGCATCCCAATGACGCGGCCATGCAGCTCGAGCACGCTTCCCTGCTCGTGGATGCGGGAAAAGATGATGACGCGCTGGCGGAACTGGACAAAGCCGCGAGCGCCGGGCCGGAATCTCTTCGCGCAATGAAACTGCGCGCGCTGATTTATTTCCGCAAGAAGCAGTACGACAACGCCGCGCCAGTGCTGGTGAAGGCCATCGCGCTGGCTCCGCAGGATCCCGACCTTCCCGCGCAACTCGGTCATCTTTACCTGGAGAAAAAAGATTACCCGAATGCGGTGAACACTCTCATCGTCGCGCTTAAAATGAATCAGCAGTCAATTGATGTGCTGAAGGATCTGGTGACGGCGGAATATCTGAACAAGAATTACCCCGCCACGTTGCACGGCCTGGACGTATTGGCGCAAAGGGAAACACCGCCGCTGGGAAGCTGGTTCGTGCGCGCCACTTGTTACGATAAACTGGGGCAGGTGCAGCCGGCTCTCGATGCCTATAAGAAATTTTTGCAACTGAACAAGGACGAGAACAGCGACATGTACTTCGAGGCAAGCGCACGCGTTCGAACTCTCACTCGCGAGCTCGCGAACAAGAAGAGGTAGGACATTGCCGGTACGTAGTAGTTTTTGGGCAGTTGTTTTTTTGGTGGCGCTGGTTGCGGGTTCGTTGCTGGCCCAGGACCGGACGGCGGAGTTGCGTTCCCGATTCGAAAAAGAGACCGATCCGGTGCGCAAGGCGCGGCTGGTGGAGCAGCTGGCGGATGCGGAATTTCGCGACATGCACCAGAAAATTGACGAAGGAAATTTATCGGATGCCGCTGAGATTGCAGGACGCGTGCGCGACGAAGCGCGGGCCGGCAAGAAGGCCTTAGACGCGAAGGTGCGCGATCCGGAAGCTCACCCCGAAGGCTACAAACAATTGGAAATTTCCGTGCGCGAGTCGGTGCGGAGGCTGGACGACATATTGGTGGGGCTGGCGAAGGACGAGCAGGCGCCATTGGCGGAGGTTCGCAAGGACCTCGATGAGTTGAACCGGCAGCTGATTCATCAGCTTTTTCCGAAGCGGCCAGAACCGGCGCCGACGACAACACCGGAAAAGCCCAAGAGTTAGGAGCGCGAAATGTTGCGGCAGACGCGGAACCTCGGGATCTGGACGATGCTGCTGATGGCGGCGACGGTGGTTTGCACGCGCGACGTTCACGCGCAGGAAGCGAAGAAAGATTACCTGACGGACGCGGAAGGCGATCGCATTCGCGATGCGGTGACTCCTCCGGAGCGGATGAAGCTCTTTGTGATTTTCGCGGACGACCGGCTTAAGAAATTTCAGTACGAGCTGACGCGCTCCGTGCCGGAAGGCAGGCGGGCCGAAATCTTGAACGGCCTGCTGAACGCCTACGCCGGATGCATTGACGATGCCGCCGACCAGATCGAAGTGGCGCGGGAAAAGCAGGTGGATATTCGCGCTGCGTTGAAAAATATGCAGTCGAAGGGCAAGGAATTTCTGGAAGCGCTGCAGAAAATCAATCAGGGCGGGCCGGAATACGATACCTACAAGGACACTTTGCAAGATGCGATCGAAGGAACGCAGGACGCTTTGACGGACGTGGATAAAGCTTTGAAGGAATTGAATCCGGCGCCGGTGCGGAGAAAGCCGTCGTGACCAAACGCCGCATGAAGAACGCCGTTCCCGGCGGCGAACGGATTTTCCAGCGGATTTATACCCGCCTGGGATGCGAAGGGCGTCCGCCGCATTTTGTGGTGGAGTTTCATCCGTACACGGATCTGACCCACACCATACGATTGCGGGAGGATACGGCCTACGTGCGTTTGTCGGATGCGCTGGACGATGCGCCACACCCCGTGGTGGAAGCTACCGCTGCGATTTTGCTCGGGCGTTTGTATCGTCGGGAACCACCGAAGGAATTGCTGCAGACTTATCGCGAGTTCTCGTACGCAGGAGCGACGCGGCAGCGCTTGCTGGCTTTGCGGCAAAGGCGCGCGCGGCGAGTGGAGCATCGGCCGGCGGGAACGCATCACGACCTCGACGAACTTTTCGAGCGGCTCAACGCGCGGTATTTCGCGGGAGCGCTCACCAAGCCGCGGCTTGGTTGGAGCCGTCGAGTGTGGAGCAGCCTGCTGGGCTGCTTCGATCCGGCGCTGCAGCAGATCGTGATCAACCGGCAACTGGATCGCGAAGGCGTGCCGGAATTTGTGGTGGCTTACGTGATGTACCACGAGATGCTGCACGTGAAGCATCCGATGAAGTTCGCGCGCTGCCGGCGGGAATCTCATGGCGCGGAATTTCGCCGGGAAGAAAAGAAATTCGTGGATTACCAGCGGGCGATGAAGTTTTTGGATCGCTTCCCAGGGCGGTGATCTGCAAGATCGTTACAGCCGCGACTGAATAGTTCTTGGAAAAGGTCGCGGCAACTCGGGTATTGATTTCGTAGCGGCCAGTTTCAGAGTGTGTGTGAGAAGCCGAGAATCTTTGCAGGTCGTGGCTTTAGCTACGACACAAACACAGCGAAATCAGTGCGGCTTCAGCCTCTGAAGTACCGGAATTGCAGTTCCCACACAGACTCTCTAGCTGGGCGCCTTTGACTTTGCCGTTGTGAATTGCCCGACCGGGCGATTCATCCTTCGATCCCGCGCTGCGGGATCGAAGGGTAGCGGCGCACTTTAGTGCGCCATCGGTGGCGCGGCTATCACCGATGGCGATCTGAAGACCGCAGCCACAAAACCTGGCACTTTTTTGCGCAGGCTGTTACTTCTTGGAAAGTTTTTCGATTTTCTCGCGAATCTTCTTCGCGTCCGGCGCGTTCGGCAGTACCTGCAAATATTCCTTGTAGTAGCGTAGGGCCTCGGACGGATCGTTCTTCTTCTCGTAGCACTCGGCTAGAAGCAGACGCGGCTTGGCGAAATTGGCGCGCAGGCTGACGGCGTGTTCGAAACGGCTGATCGCGGCGTCCACGTCGCCTTTGTGCAAATAAAACATCCCGACGTCAACATCCTGCTGTGCGTGGAACGGATCCCAGGCTGGATCGTCTTCGGGAGGCAGGACGCCGGGCTTGGATTTTTTCGGCGCGTCGGCGGGACTCTTTGTAGGCGCGGGGTCGTCGGGCGGCAGCGCTTTTTTCGAGGACGACTCTTGCGAAGGGTCTTGGCTCGAGTCGGAGTTTGAGGTCGGGCGTGGAGGCGTCGCGGCCGGTGGCTGCTGTTGTTGCGGCGGAGTTGCAGGTTGCCCGGGCTGCTGGCCGTGCGTTTCTTGTTGATCTTGCTGGCCGTAACCGACGGGAGCTAACACTAACGCCGCGACGGACAATATTCCCGCGAAAAGCATCTGCGGACCAAATTGTGAGACCTTGCGACGCATCAGGCTCCTGCAGCAATTAGATAGCGTTTGGTATCATGAACGTTGTACGCGGCCCTGCACATCAAACATGCAGCACTACCCAGGCCGTCGTCAGATATTGTAACGCTCACATATTGTAACTCGCCGCCATGGAACTCCGCGAAAAAGTCGCGCAATTGCCCACTCAGCCCGGGGTGTACATGTTTCAGGACGCCGGCGGGAAGATTCTATACGTGGGCAAGGCGAACTCGCTGCGCAGCCGGGTGCGATCTTACTTTCTGGAATCGCATTGGCAGGACGCCAAGACCGGGTCGCTGGTGCGCGAGATCGCGGACATTGATTACATCGTCGTGGACAACCAGAAGGAAGCGCTGGCGCTCGAAAACAACCTGATCAAACAGCACAAGCCGAAATTCAACGTGCTGCTGCGCGACGACAAAACCTATCCCTACATTCGTTACACCGCGTTTGAAAAATATCCGCGGGTTTACGTGACGCGGCGGCTGAATAAAGACGGCTCGATTTATTTCGGGCCGTATTTTCCGGCGCGGCTGGCCTATTCGATGGTCAATCTGATTCACAAACATTTCCTGGTGCCTTCGTGCACCGTGGATCTGACGCGTGCGCATCCGCGGCCCTGCCTGCAATATTACATTCATCGCTGCCTGGGGCCGTGCGTCGCGGGACTGGTGACTGATGAGCGTTACAGCGAAGCGGCACGCGACGTGCGTTTGTTTCTGGAGGGGCGCCGCGGCGATTTAGCGCAGAGCCTGAAAGATCGCATGCAGCACGCTTCGGAAGCGGAGCGTTATGAAGAGGCCGCGGGCTATCGCGATCTGTTGCGCACGCTGAACGAGATGGAGGAGCGCCAGAAAATCGCGGCGGCGTCGGGCGACGACACCGACGTGCTCGCGTGGTACGCCGAGTCGCCGCAAGTGGCTGTGAATTTATTTCACTTGCGCGGCGGGAAAGTGGTGGACCGCCGGGATTTTTATTGGGAGGACCTCGAGGAATTCAACCCACAGGAATTTCTGCCGTCGCTGATCAAGCAGCTGTACTTGGATGCTGCGTACCTGCCGCGTTACATTCACACGCCGATGGAATTTGAGGACAGCGCGCTGATCGAGGAAGTACTCACCGAGCAGGCGGGCCACCGCGTGGAGATTGTGAATCCGCAGCGCGGCCAGAAACATGCGTTTCTGGAATTGGTGGAAAAGAACGCACAGCATTCCTTCATTCAGCGCTTCCGCATTCTGAAGCCTAGCTCCGCCGCGATTGTGGACGCCCTGGAATCGGCACTGGGACTGCCGGAGCCGCCGAAGCGCATCGAGTGCTTCGATATTTCGCATATACAGGGTTCGGACACGGTGGCTTCGATGGTGGTGTGGCAAGCGGGCCGCATGAAAAAAGCGGAGTACCGCAAATTTATCATTCGCGGCGAAGCCATGCCGGAAGGCGCGGAAAATTCCGCAGGAATTCTGCGTGATGACTTTGCCAGTATGCAAGAAGCGGTGGCACGCCGCTATCGCCGCCTACAGCAGGAAAAGAAACCGATGCCGAGCCTGATTTTGATTGACGGCGGCATTGGCCAATTGCACGCGGCGGCGAAAGCGCTGGACAAGCTCGCGATCATCAATCAGCCGCTGGCTAGCATCGCGAAGAAAGAAGAAATTCTCTACGTCTTGGGCCGCGAAGACGAGCCGGTGGTCCTCGAAAAGCATTCGCCCGTGCTGCACTTGATCCAGCAGATTCGCGACGAGACGCATCGCTTTGCGGTTACGTTTCATCGCCAGCGGAGATCGAGCCGCCGCCTGCGCACCGCGCTCACGGAAATACGCGGCGTGGGTCCGCGCACGGCGCAAAAACTCCTGCTGCGATTCGGCAGCGTCGCACAACTCCGGCAACTCACTCTGGAGCAGCTAGCCGTCGAAGTCCCGCGCGCGCAAGCCCAGCGCGTGTTCGAAGCGTTGCGCGAAACACAATCGCCCGAAGCTCCAAGCGCCTGAAGGCTGCGGCGCTGGCGCCGGACGCGCGACGGCGGCGCCGCTCGTGGTCCTCGGTCTCAAACCAGCCACAGGAAAAATCAATACTGCCAACGGCACAAAAATTTGGGTTCGATTCATCGCAGTCATTCTCCTCACTTGTGCCGTAGTTGCGTTACCGGTTCACGGGCCTTTCATCTGCAAATCACACATGCTTTCCGGTCACTCCGGTGCAACACCTTCTGCGATAAATAGGCGGCTCTTCGCTGCGCTCAGCCTGAGCGGCTTGATCGCCTCATACGCTGTCGGAACCGGATTTACCATCTTTGCGGGATACCCGTATGGCAACGTGTACGCAAGAATGAATAGCACGCACAAGCTTATGAACGGCATCTATCCCAAGCTTTCCTAAAGAAAGCCATCGTGTCAGCCCTTTCCCAGGATGAAACTGGCGCTCTGTTGATTTATCTCGACGGACACAACAACTTTGGGTTTTCTGGGGGACCGATAGTGTTTCGGGACATTCGCTCTGATGATACAAGTTACAGACTCGCTGGCGTAGTGTCGGGATTCACGCCTGAACAGACTCCAGCGTTGAACCCGGTTAAGGTCAATCCAGGTGGCGACTTGTCGAACGAAGAAGCTTGGCGAATCACATCTCAGCACGGTCAGAAGATGATCCTCAGAAATACCGACCCGATGGTCGTAACAAACTCAGGCATTGTGATCGGATACGCGATCCAACCAGCCATTGATTTAATTCAGAAGAATCCAGACGGACCGAAGGTCACCGACCAGAATTAAGCTCTAAGGATGGGGCAGGTGGCCCACCCGCCAGGTATCCCATCCTTCGCGCCTTTGTTTCACGCGAAGGGTGGGAGTTTAGACGCTCCGCCGTCGGCCCCCACAGTGAAGTGCAACCCATCTTTTCTACCGTTTACCCTCGTCAGTATTTCTACGAATATCCAGCGACCGACGATTCTGTTAGCGTAAGTCGGGGCGCTTTACGGCGCTGCTGAGGACGCGACATGGAGACTGCGGCGCGGGCGAGGGGCTTGGCTGGCTGGGCGCCCGGGCGCGCGCTTGGCGATGGTGTCTGCGGGCGCAGGGTTGCGCCAGCCAAGGTGCCGGGCGCTGACACGCATATGACGGCCCACAGCGGGCGGGTCTCAGACCCGCCCCTACGGATCACGGAGAAGATGATGCGCGGCGACGCGCGATGCGCAATTCTAATCGGTGGTCTTGATATTAAAAATCGGCTCAAATGACTGAAAACAAACAACAGCGACGCATTCTAACAGGTGGTTTTTTTGGCCTTTCGTCGCACAGGCCCGCCCGCCGCAGAGGGCCTGCCCGCCGCAAGCAGGCCTATGCTACGGCTTTTCTTGCCTCGATTGGGACGGCTATGCTACTGTCAAGCTCTGAGGTGGCCTATGAGCGACAATAATAGTGTAGGTTCAAAGGTTAGCGTGTTTTTGGTGGGATTGGGAATTGGAGCATTGGTAGGGATTCTTTTCGCGCCGAAATCGGGCGACGAGACTCGTGAATATTTGACGGGCAAAGCCGATGAGGGCCGCGAATTCGCGCAGAAGAAGGCGCGGGAATTGCGCGAGCGCGCGGAAGACTTGATCGAACGCAGCAAAGAAATCATGTCGCGGCAGAAGGATGCGCTTTCCTCGGCGGTGGACGCGGGGAAGGACACGTACAGGAAGGAATCCAAGGCTTCCTAAGGTAGCGCAAGGAGCTTCATGACGGGCTGGGTCCAGGCGTTCATCATCATCGCCGCCGTAGCTATCGTTGTGCAGATGGCTGTGCTGGTGGCGATGTTCCTGCAGTTGAAAATGTCCATGCAGGAATTCACGCGCATCGCGAATGACTTGCAGGGGCGCGTGGACCCGATCCTGTTGCGCGTGAACCGCATACTGGAAGATTCCGAAGAGCGCATCTCCAGCGTGATGGGCGACACCGCGGAGATCACGCGAATAGCGCGCGGGCAGGCACAGAAGGTGGACCGCGTCGTTACCGAAGGGCTGGAACGTTTGCGCGTCCAGGTGATTCGCGCTGACCAGATTTTGACCGGCGCGCTGGAAGTGGTGGACGAGGCCGGCACGAAATTCCGTAATACTTTGTGGGGGCCGATCCGGCAGGCTTCCGCGGTGATGAAGGGGATCAAGGTGGGGCTGGATATGCTGCGCCGCCAGCAGAACCATAAGCCGGAATCGGATCCGGTGTCGCAGGACGAAGAACTCTTTATCTGACGCGTTCCTCCGCGGTTGCGATTTTCCTTCTGGCACGTTTTCCGCGTTTTGATTTTTCGGCAGGCTCAATCCGAAAATTGATGTGTGAAAAAATCAGCGAATCCAGCCGCCGCCGAGGACTTTTTCACCCGCGTAAAATACCGCGGCTTGGCCTGGAGTGATGGCGCGCTGCGGCTCACGGAAATGTACGCGTGCGGTTGTGGCGTCGAGCGGAGTGATTTCGGCCTCGGAAGGTTCGTGGCGATTGCGGATGCGGACCATCGCTTGTACCGGCCCGTCGGGAACGACGTAGGGAATCCAGTTCAAGTTGCGCACTTCGCAGGTCGCGCGGCGGAGTTCCTGGTCCTCACCGACGACCAGACGATTTCGCGCGCGGTCGAGCGCGACGACGTACATGGGGGGCTGTCCGCCGGAAAGTCCCAAGCCCTTGCGCTGACCCACCGTGAATTGATGCAGCCCATTGTGCCGGCCGAGAACTTCACCGGAAGTGGTGACGATGTCGCCCGGATCCTTCGGTAGATCGCTTCCCTGCTCCTGCAAATATCCCTCGATAAACTTCACGTAATTTCCCGTCGGGACAAAACAGATTTCCTGGCTTTCGGGCTTTTCCGCGACGGGAACCTGCAGGCGTCGTGCTATTTCGCGGACTTCGTGCTTGGAAAGTTCGCCGAGCGGGAAATCGGTTCGTGCTAGCTGGTCCTGCGTGAGGCCGAACAGGAAATAGGTTTGGTCCTTCGATTCGTCCACGGCGCGGAGGAGTTCGTAGCGGCCGGACTGCGGATTGTGGCGCACCCGGGCGTAGTGGCCGGTGGCGATGCGCTCGGCGCCGATCTGGCGCGCGGTGACCAGGAGCTGATCGAACTTCACGTGATTGTTGCACATGGTGCACGGGATGGGCGTGCGGCCTTCGAGATAGTCCGCGACGAAGGGACGAATGACGTTTCGCTCGAACTCGCGCTCGAAGTTCACGACGTAAAAAGGGATGCCGAGATGCTCGGCTACGCGGCGCGCGTCGTACACATCGTCGTGCGAGCAGCAGCGATGCTGCGCGGGGCCGTTATTTTGCAATTGCGGAAGGCGGCGCTGATTCCAGAGCTGCATGGTAAGGCCGACGATGGTTTGCGCGCGGTCGTGGAGGATCGCGGCGACCGTAGAGCTGTCCACGCCGCCGCTCATCGCCACGGCGACGGTGGTGGCGGTATGCGTGGCTGCGGCGCGAGTTGAAGCTTCGAGTTGTGTTAGTGACGACAACGATTTGGTCCTCTTCGTTTGCGAATTCTGCGAAACAAATTCAAAGGCAATGGCAACTACGCCCGCCTAAAGGCGGTCGCTACATAATTCAAAAGCAACGGCAATGGCTGGCGGTCTGAAGACCGCCGCTACAAAGGCAAATCACGGCTCCGCGAGATCATGCCGAGATCGCCGCGTTCGCGCTCAGCGGCGAGAGAGCGCGGAGGCGCTCGACTGCTTGCGGAATTGTGGCGATTACCTGGTCAATTTCTTCGAGCGTCGTCGTGCGGCCGAGACTAAACCGCAGGCTGCTGCGCGCTTCGTCGGGCGAAAGCCCGATGGCCATCAGCACATGCGAAGGGCCGACAGCTCCGGACGAGCATGCGGCGCCGGTGGAGCAAGCGATTCTCTGCAGGTCGAGCGCGATCACGAGCGCTTCTCCGCCCGCGGCGTGAAACGATAGGTTCGAGGTGTTGGCCACGCGTAGCGTGCGATTGCCGTTTACACGAGCATCCCCGCACGTGACCAGCAGCGCGTCTTCCAAACGATCGCGCAGAGCTGCGATGCGCGCAGAGTCTACCGCCAGATTCTTTCGCGCCAAGTCCGCCGCTTTGCCCAGGCCGACGATGCCCGGAACATTTTCCGTGCCGGGGCGGCGGTCGCGTTCGTGATGACCGCCGTGGAATTGCGGCTCGAGAGGCGTGCCGGAGCGGACGTAGAGCGCGCCGACGCCCTTGGGACCGTAAATCTTGTGCGCGGAAATTGAGAGCAAGTCCACGCCGAGACGGTTTACATCGAGCGGCAACTTTCCGGCGGACTGCACGGCGTCGCAATGGAACCAAACATCCGCAGCAGCCGCGATCCGGCCAATTTCTTCGATGGGCTGGACGGTGCCGAGTTCATTGTTGGCATGCATCACGCTGATGAGAATTGTCTCCGGCTTGCGCGCGCGGCGGATATCTTCGGGATCAACGATTCCTTCGCGACCGACGGGAATGTAGGTGACTTCGACGCCAAGTTTTTCGAGCGCTTGCGCGGCGTTGAGCACCGCGTGATGCTCGATGGCGGTGGTGATGATGTGCTTCCGCGGTTCCTGCGATGCGGCGACGACGCCGAAGAGCGCGAGATTGTCGGATTCCGTCCCGCCGCTGGTGAAGACGATTTCCGAAGGCTTGGCGCCGAGTAACGCGGCTACCGACGCACGGGCGGAGTCCACTGCGCCACGCGCGCGCTGGCCCGGCGAATGAATCGAGCTGGCGTTGCCAAAACTTTCGGCGAAATACGGCAGCATGGCGTCGAGGACAGCAGGGTCCACGGGCGTTGTCGCGTTGTAGTCGAGATAGATACGCATGTCGAAGGCTTGCGAGTATTCAGAATAGCGGTAGCGGACGGAGCGGTCAAGCAAAGGCCTGCCGCGCGCTGTGCCTTATTTCTAGGGTAAGCCAACGCGCCAGAGCTCGCGGACTATATGTTGCGCTTGGCGAGAAATTAGTCACGGTCGGTCATAAAAGCTGTGGTTAGTGACGAGTGGCTAGTGGCTAGACCACCTGAAGTTTGTCGCTGGCCAGACCGACACAGCGCCATTACAAATCCGCCGAAGGGACGTGCGCGCGACGCAAACCAGGGCAGCTGTATCGAGCAGCGGTAGTACGAGTGCGTTACAGGTACGCGCGGGTTGCCTTGACAGGGTTGCGGGCGTCCGATAGCGTCGAAGAACGCGGCAGCACAGATTTTTGCGGGTCGGCCGCGCAAATCAAGGGGGCAAAACTTGGCGCGGCCAATTATTACTCTGACGACGGATTACGGGACGAGCGACCACCTTGTGGGAGTGATCAAGGGAGTGATCCTGAGCATCAATCCCGAGGTGAGCATCGTGGATATCACGCACAACGTGATTGCGCACGACGTGCTGGACGGAGCGCTCACGATCAGCCAGGCGTATCGCTATTTCCCGTCGAAAACGATTCACATGGTGGTGGTGGATCCGGGCGTGGGCACGCAGCGGCGGCCGATTCTGGTTGCCGGGGATCAACATTATTTTGTGGCGCCGGATAATGGAGTGCTATCCGCGATTTACGATCAGTCGGAATCGCTTTTTGCGTGGCATATCACTTCGGAACACTATTTTCGGCAGCCGGTGAGCAATACTTTTCATGGGCGCGATATTTTCGCGCCGGTGGCGGGATGGCTTTCGAAGAACTGGCAAACGGCGAGTTTCGGCGAGCTTATCGAGGACTTTGTGCGGTTCGGCATTCCGAAGCCGAAGGTGAACGGAAATTCGATCAAGTGCGTGGTGCTGAAGCTGGATAATTTTGGGAATTTGATTACGAATTTGAAGGGCGAGGAGACGCCGGCGCTGGTTGCGCCAGACGCGAAATTCACGATTCGAGCTGGGAATGCGGAGATTAGGAAGTTGTTGCCGACGTTTGCGTCGGGTACGGCGGGCGAACCGTTTGCGATTATCGGTTCGGGCGGGTATTTGGAATTGTGCGTGAATAAGGGGAATGCGGCGCGGGTGTTGGGCATTGGGCGGGGCGCTGAGGTTACGGTGGAGTTGGGGTGATTCTGGTGTTCTTCTGTTCGCGATTTTCTGCGGATTTTTCCTGCGGTTTCATTCCGAATTGATTGATGGGTGGTTGTGTTATCGGGCTTCCACCATGTTTTCACAGGCACGGCGTGCCGTGCCCCTACGAACCTGTGGCGGAGCTGACATCGTGGCAAGCTGGGGCGCAGCAAGCAGCGCCCTTACCGAGTATTGCTTGCGCGTTTAGCGGGCTAGCGAGGTGATGATCAGGTAGGAGCGCATGCGGGGGTCGAGCCAGTCGCGGAGGGCGTCGCCTAGTAGGTTGAAGGCTAGGACTGCCGTCATCACTCCTAGGGCTGGGAAGATTACCAAGTGTGGGGCGTCGAAGAGGTGGCCGCGCGCGTCGTTGAGCATGGCGCCCCAACTGGGCATGGGCGCGAGAATTCCGACGCCGAGAAAACTGAGAGTGGATTCGGCGAGGATGGCGCCGGCCATGGCAATGGTGGCTTGGACGAGAACGGGTTGCAAGATATTGGGAAGGAGGTGGCGAACTAGAACGCGGGCGTGCGAAGCGCCCAGAGAACGCGCGGCCAGCACGTATTCCATTTCCTTGGCCTGCAGAATTTGCGCGCGCGCGAGGCGTGCGTAGCCGGCCCAGCCGGTGACGACAAGCGCGAGAATTACCTTGTCGAGGCCCGGACCCAGAAACGCGGCGAAGGCGATGGCCAGCAGGATTCCGGGAAACGAGAGAAACGCATTGATCAGGATGATGTTGACGAAGCGATCGAACCACCCGCCAAAATAGCCCGCGACCGCGCCGATTGCCAGGCCGATTATTCCCGCACCGAAAACCACACAGATGCTGACTAGCATGGAAACGCGCGTGCCGAAGATGATGCGCGAGAGAATGTCGCGGCCGAGCTCGTCGGTGCCCATCCAGTGCGCGGCGGTGGGCGCGACTAGGCGCGCGGGCAAATTTTGCGCGACCGGATCGTAAGGAGCGAGCCAGGGCGCGGCCAGCGCGACAATCACCAGAAGTAACGTGAGCGCAAATCCCCAGCGTCCGGGAACGCTGCGGTGCAGAAAATCGGTTAGCTCGCGCAGAAGTTCGCGCACGAGACCGCGTGGCGGAGATTTCGTTTGCGTCGCGCTCATTCGAAGCGCACCCGGGGATCCACCAGCGCGTACACCAGGTCGGTGAGCAGATTGACGAATACGTAGGAGACGGCGATCAGCAGAATGCAGCCTTGCAGCAACGGATAATCACGCGCGCCGATGGCCTGCACTGCCAGCCGTCCGATGCCCGGCCAGGAAAAAATGGATTCGGTGACGATGGTGCCGGCGAGCAGCGTGCCGAATTGCAGGCCAAGAATGGTGAGGATCGGAATCAGCGCGTTGCGCAGGGCGTGACGAAAGAGCACGCCGGATTCCGAGACGCCTTTCGAGCGCGCCGTGCGCACGTAATCAGCGGAAAGCTCTTCGATCACGGAGGTGCGCACCATGCGCGTGAGGATGGCCGCGAGCGCCGCGCCCAGCGTGAATGCGGGCAGAATGAGATGTGAGATGCCACCGCGCCCGGAAACCGGGAGCCAGCCGAGCACCACTGAAAAGAAGAGGATGAGAACTGGGCCGAGCGCGAAATTCGGGACGGAGAGGCCAAAAAGAGTGAGGACGCCGACGGCGTGGTCGGTTCTTTCGCCGCGTTTGTGCGCGGCTAGCACTCCAGCAGGGATTCCAATGAGCGCGCAGATTAAAAGCGCTACTGCGGCGAGTTCAAGCGTGGCGGGATAGTGTTCGGCGACAACTTTTAGCACGGGCCGCTGGAAGCGGAACGATTCGCCGAGGTTTCCGTGCAGCACGCCCGCGAGATAACGGCCGTATTGCACGGGGAGCGGCAGATCGAGGCCGAGCGCGTGGCGGAGTTGCGTCAAGTCCTCGGCGCGGGCGCCTTCTCCGAGCATTTGCGCGACTGGATCGCCGGGAACAATGTGTGCGAGCAGGAAAACCATGGTGAGGATGAGCCATAGCGCCGGAAGGGCGAACAGCAAGCGGATTGAAATGTAACGAATCATTTATGGGCTGGCCCCGAGGACGGCGCATCTGTTGCGGGCTCGTCGGGAGAGGGTACCGGAGTTGCGTCGGGGGGCTTGCGAGATTTCTTACGGGCGGTGCGGCGGACTTTTTTGACGCTGCGTGAATCGGCCACGGAGGTTAGTGAGGGCATCTCTAAAACTTCGGCTGGTGCTTTGTGATTTGCGCTGGAGACGTGCTGCTCGGCGTGCGCGGCTTCTGCAGATTCCGGCGCAGATTCCGGCGCGGGCGACGGGACAATCGCTGGGGGCAGAGGCTTGATTTTCAGGCGCGAGACGCGTCGATGATCCATTTCCATTACTGTGAAGCGATAGCCGTCGGCCTCGAAGCTTTCGCTGCCGCGCGGGATAAATCCGAGGCGCGTCAGTACGAAACCACCGACGGTTTCGTAGGAGGGATCTTCAGGGAGCACGATATTGTAGCGCGCAGCGAGCTCGCGGATTCTGATGGCCGCGTCGAAGATCATGCCGCCGTCGGGGAGAGTGAGCGGGCGCTCGACGACGTCGAATTCATCATGAATTTCGCCGACCATCTGCTCGAGAATGTCTTCGAGCGTGGCGAGGCCGAGGATGCTGCCGAATTCGTCAACGATCATGGCGAGGCCGGTGCGGCGCGCGCGAAACTCGAGGAGCAGCTCGCTGACGGGCTTGGTTTCGGGAACGATGAGCGCGTCGCGCAGAACGGTGCGTAGATTGTATTCGGGTAGTGGCTGGTGATCTTCGGCACGGCGAGCGCGATCGAGAAGGATCCAGATCATGTCCTTGATATGGACGAAGCCGAGGACGTGGTCGAGCGTGCCTTCGTACACGGGAATGCGCGAGCGCTGTGTGGTCGCGAACATGGTCATGACGTCTTCGAGGCTGGCGGAGGCGGGAAGGGCGTGGACATCCGGGCGCGGGACCATGACTTCGCGAGCTTGGATCTGGCCGAGTTCCATCGCGGCTTGAATGAATTTTACTTCGGCGGCGGGGAGCAGGCCGCGATCGCGCGCCTGCTGGATCATCACCTGCAATTCTTCTGTGGAACGCACTAGGGTGTGGCTGTGAGGCGAAATCACGCCAAGCGCGCCGACGATTTTTTCGGCCCAGCCGTCGAGAAGGTCAATCGCCCAGCGAAAAGTGTTTAGAAACCAGGAAAATGGACGCGCGATGAGCAGGGCTACGCGTTCGGCGCGCGCTAGGCTGAGGCTTTTGGGGACGAGTTCGCCGAGGACGACTTGCAGCACGGTGAGCACGCCGAATGCGATGGCCAGCGCGGCGCCATGAGCGATTATCGCGGCCCACGGACGCGGGATCGCTTGCACGAGCGGGCTGAGAATTCCGGCGAGAGTGATTTCACCGAGGTAGCCGAGTGAGAGGCTCGCGAGAGTGATGCCGACTTGCACCCCGGACACTACGCGGGTGAGGTCGGTGAGCAGGATTTCGACGACTTTGGCGCGGGCATCGCCTTGTTCGACGAGCTGGCGGACGCGCGATTGGCGGACGGCGATCAGGGAAAATTCGGCGGCGGAGAAGAAGGCGTTTATGCCGACCAGCGCGAAGACGGCGAACAGTTGCAGGGCGATCATTGCTGGTTGATTTTAGCAAGAGGCGCGGGGTAATGGGGGAAAAGCGATGGCGAGTGATGTGTGATTAGTGATTGGCGATTAGTGGCGCCGGTTGAGAACGCGGACATCTGGCCGCATCCTGGTGGAGTTTCGTCGACTGTTCGCTCGACTACTTTGTTGGTTGCTTTGACTCTTGGGCGGCGCCGATCTTCGCAGTCGCTTCGGCGGATTTTCCGCGCGGGACTGTTAGCGTGGTCCAATGCGCGGCGGCGAAGTGTTTGGCTAGAAATACGATTTGGCCTACGTGGTAGGAATAGTGGGCTACTTGACGATTGATCGCTTGCATGACGGAGTGGGGTTCGTTTCGGATGAGGACTTTGCGGCCTAGGTCGGCGTCGGTGAGCGCGGCTAGGGCGTCGAAGAGGAATTTCCAGCCGGCTTCCCATTGGGCAATGAGTTGGTCGCGGGTTGCGGCTGGCGATTCGAATTCAGTGTCGCGATTGCGGTCGGGTTTTTCGCCGTCGGCGGTGAGGAAGTCAGTCCAGCGGGAGCGCATATTGCCGCGGAGATGTTTGACGATGATGGCGATGGAATTCGATTCTTCGTCGAGGGCGATACCCAACGCCTCGTCGGGAGCTTGCGCGATGGCGCGTTCACCGAGGTGTTTGTAATAGCGGAGGACGCGGATGGCGTCGGTAAGGAAAGAATCTGTGAATTCGTGAGGCATGGCGGGATTTTGCATCGGTTGGGGGCGCCGGGGCAATAGTTAGCTAGGGCGCGGAGGACGAGTTGTGGCTGCATCGGCGGTTCGCTGGATTGCACGCTGGTGATTTTGTGGGCTACACTCCGCCGCTGTTGGAGCAAGTAACTAAGGGCCGAGACGGATGACGCGCGCATCGCGGATTTTTCGAAATTTGCTTGCGGGGCTTCTGGTGGTCATTGGGGCAGGGTTCGTGCTGAGCTGGTGGCTGGTGCGCAGGCCGCTGGCGAAGCTGGATGGAAGCGTCGCGATTGGCGGGTTGCAGGACGGCGTGATTGTGGACCGCGACGCCTGGGGGCGGCCCTGGATTCGCGCGAAATCGCTACGGGATGTGGTGACAGCGCAGGGCTATGTGATGGCGCAGGATCGGTTGTGGCAGATGGATTTGTTGCGGCGGGCGGCGAGTGGAGACTTGAGCGAAATTTTTGGCGAATTGGGGCTCGCCTACGACCGGGAAAATCGCACGCTGGGGATGCGGCAGGCGGCGGAACGCGCGGTGGTGGATGCTGCTCCGGAGATTCGCGAGCTGCTGGAGGCTTATGCGCGCGGAGTGAACGACAACATTACGAAGCGCGGCGAGAAATTGCCGATCGAGTTTGTTGTGCTGGGTTATAAGCCGCGGGCTTGGACTCCGGCGGACACTTATCTGATCAGTTTGTATATGTACAAGACGCTGACTTCTACGTGGAAGGGAAAGCTGAACCGGCAGTGGGTTACGGAGAAGGTGGGAGAGGAACGCGCGCGGGATTTGTTTGTGAGCGATTCGCCGCTGGACCATTCTATTTGGACGGAACCGGCTTCCCTGCCATCGCGTGCTGCTTCGGCGGGTCTGAAGTCCTCGATGCGGCTGGTTGATCGCGCGCGCGGCTATGATGACGGGCCACCGTTTGTTTCGCATACATGGGATGCGGCGCGGAATTTTCTGGCGCAGTTCGAGGAGGAGTCGTCGGAAATAATCGGCAGCAACAATTTTGTGGTTAGCGGGGCGCATACGGCTTCGGGCA
This sequence comes from Acidobacteriota bacterium, assembly GCA_013289695.1. Lineage (GTDB taxonomy): Bacteria > Acidobacteriota > Terriglobia > Acidiferrales > UBA7541 > Palsa-295. Next base: position 151,144 of record JABCZK010000004.1, on the reverse strand, counting down.
AGCCGCTGCTGGCGAACGACACGCATCTGCAGCTTTCGATGCCGGCGCTGTGGTACATCGTGCATCTGACGGCGCCGGGGCTGAACGTGGCGGGATTTGCGTTGCCGGGTGCGCCGCTGGTGATCATCGGGCACAACGACCGGATCGCGTGGGGATTCACGAACAGCAACGCGGATGTAGAGGATCTCTACATCGAGAACTTTTCTGATGCGAATCCGCTGGAATATTCCGCTAACGGCAAGATGCTGACTGCGGAGGTGCGCCACGAAGTGATTCGTGTGCGCGGGAAACCGGATGTGACGCTGGACGTAGTGGTAACGCGGCATGGTCCGATCGTTTATCGCGGCCCGGCGGAGCGAGGCGGGCGGGCTTATGCGTTGCGGTGGACGGCGCTGGAGACTGGAGGGCTGGATTTCGGATTTCCATTGTTGGGCGAGGTGCAGGATTGGGCTTCGTTTATCGAGACTACGCGTCATATTGCGGGGCCGGGGCAGAATACGATCTACGCGGATGTGGATGGGAATATCGGGTTCACGATTCCGGCACGGATTCCGATGCGCGCTAGTGGCGATGGCGCGTTGCCGGTGCCCGGCGATACGGACGCGTACGAGTGGAAGGGATACATTCCATTCGAAGAGCTGCCGCGCGTGGAAAATCCGCCGGACGGGATTATTGCTACGGCGAATGCGCGGACGGTGGGGCCGGGGTACAAATATTATTTGTCGGATCGGCAGGCGGGGCCTTATCGGACGGCGCGGCTTTATGAATTGCTTTCTGGGCGCGCCGGGCTAACAATTGCGGATTCCAACGCGATTCAGAACGATATCGCCAGCTTGCCAAATCGTTTTTTGGCCACTGCCCTGCTGCAAGCGGCGAAGGCGCAGCAGCCCGGGGATGCGCGGACGCAGCGATTGATCGCGAAGCTGGCCAGATGGGATGCGCGGGCTAGCGCGGAGTCGGTCGAGACTTCGTTTGTGGAATACACGCGGCGGGCTCTTTTTGTGCGCTTGCTGCAGCCTTATTTGGGCGATGAGGTTACGAAGTACGAGTTGTGGGAGCCGCAGAGTGTTTATAACGACGTGTGGTGGCGCGACAAAGTATTTCTGGAGAATATTTTGGGTGCGCGGCCGGCGATGTGGCTGCCGAGCGGATTTGCGAACTACGATGAGTTGTTGATGGCCAGCGCGGATGACGCAGTGGCTGCTTTGCAGAAGCAGACGGGCCAAGCGACCGAGTCCGAGTGGAATTGGGGGCGGCTGCACCCGCTGGACATGGTTCATCCGCTGGGCCGTTCGGGATTGCTTCACGGTTTGCTGAGCATTGGGCCTTACGAGCAGGGCGGGACGATTGACACGGTGCGGGCGATGGGCGTGGGGCATGGTCCGGCGATGCGCTTTGTGGCAGATTTGGCGAATTTCGATGGATCGCTGATGGAAATTCCCTCTGGCGAATCGGGGCAGTACGGCAGTCCGTATTATCGAGACCAGTTTGCGGAATGGTTCGCGGGGCGCGGTATTCCCGCGCCGTTTACGATTGCCGCTGAGGATGCGGTGCGCGCGCATCGGCTGGCGCTATTGCCAGCCGACGGGAGGTAGTGGGGCAGTTTCCGGGTAGGGCTTAGATCAGGAGTAACCTATGGCTGGCCTTTCTGGAACTATGTCGTGCGTTCACACGTACGAAAGATGGGGACTAATGCGATGCGCGATTGGTTTCGGTGTGCTTCGGCAAATCGCATCGCTGGAGACGTGCTCATTTAAGGTATTCACATCACCGGATACGAATGGAAAGTATCGTAGATAATCGCGTTGGGATTCGTCCTTGCTCTCGCTAACATGTCTTCGACTTCTTCGCTAAATTCTCCTTCGTTAGGTACGGGATTGGCCTGCGCGACGTCTAGAAGCTTCCAAGCGTAGCTCTCCAACCTTCGGACGCACTTCTCACGGAATTCTTCAGGGCTTGCCGCCCAAGTTGTGACCACGGTGAAAGCAGGGTGGAATACAGTCGGCGCTTTCTCATCCGACCAGCTAATCTCGATGGTGCCAATCCAAATGTCAGGCTGGGTCCCTTTCGTCTCTTCGACAGATATTAATACGATTCCGGCGCTCCAGTCGTGATTGCTCGCGTAACCGGAAGCAGAGGCAGCACCGGCGGAAGTGTGGCATTGCTGCAAGAAAATCATCGCGATAGAATCCGGTTGGCTGCTACAGTGGTGAGACATTTGCAGCGCTTGCAGGTTGCGCGGAACGAGGCAGAATGAGTCCAACGCCGAATAAATCTGTTGTGCCGGTGGAAGCGCCGAAGAAGGGTGATTTTGAAAAGTCGCTTACGCGGCTCGAGGAAGTGGTGAAACGTTTGGAGAGCGCGGATTTGTCTTTGGACGAGGCGATGCGGCTCTTTGAAGAGGGCGTGAAACTTTCGCGCGAGTGCCAGAAGCAGCTGGAAGAGGCTGAAGGACGCGTGGAAATTTTGCTGAAGAAGGCGGACGGAAAGATTGTGGCGGAGCCGTTTGATCCGGAAGACGAAAATAATTAGCGTTCGTCGGCTGATTTTTGCATCGCGATTTGCATCCCAGACGTCTGCATCGAACCTATGACGATTCCCGATTTCTTCGAGCAGGACAGAGCCGCAGTGGAAGCGGCATTGCAGGAGCTATTGCCGCCGGAGGATGCGCTGCCGATTACCATTCATAAGGCGATGCGCTACAGCGTGTTTGCGGGCGGCAAGCGCGTGCGGCCGATTTTGTGCATGGAAGCCGCGCGGATGTTCTCGCAAGAACAAAGCGGAGCGGTGCAGGTGGGCTGCGCGCTGGAGTTCATTCACACTTATTCGTTGATTCACGACGACCTGCCGGCGTTGGATAACGACGATCTGCGGCGCGGAAAACCGACCAACCACAAAGTCTTCGGCGAGGCGATGGCGATTCTGGCGGGGGACGCGCTGCTGACTTTGGCGTTTCACACTTTGGCGCTTGCGCCCGTGGAACCGCAGCGACGGCTGACGATTCTGGCGATGATTGCGGAAGCGGCGGGAACCGACCGAGGAATGATTGGCGGGCAGGTGGCGGATTTGGAAGCCGAAGGAAAAGCGCCCGACAAGGGAATGCTGGAGTACATTCACCGCTCGAAGACGGCGGCTTTGATCCGCGCGTCTATTGTGGCGGGCGCGATTGCGGGTGGCGCGGATCGCGGGGACGTCACGCGGCTGCTTGCTTTTGGGGAAAATATCGGCTGGGCGTTTCAGGTGGTGGACGATATTCTGGATGTGGAGGAGTCGTCGGCGACGCTGGGGAAGACGGCGGGGAAGGATCAGGCGCAGAAGAAGGCGACTTATCCGGCGTTGCATGGGTTGGAGGTGTCGCGGGATATTGCGGCGGATCTGGAGGCGAAGGCTTTGAAGGAATTGGATTTTTATGGAGAGCGTGCGGGGAGATTGCGGGCGTTGGCGCAACTTTTGGTGGCGCGGCGGGCGTAAGGTTGTTCGGTTGAGTGGCGGTTGTTAAAGGCACCACTGATGAACACAGATGAACACCAATAAAGGCAAAAGATTCAACGCAGAGGGCACAGAGCAAAACCGGAGAACACAGAGAAAGCGGGAGAGATCCTTCGCGCGGCTTGAAGCGAGGGCGCCGCGCTCGGGATGACGATGCTCGTCGCATCGTCAGAGACGCCCCGACTGCGTCAGGGCAAACGCCGGACGTGGAGGAAACCGGGCGCACTACTGTTTTTCTTCTCATTCATGAAATCGAGAAACACTTCTGAGGGGCCTGATTCGGGCACGAGCCATTCGAATCGCAAGCCTGGGAAAATACGGCTGGATGTTTCGATTGTGGAGCGCGGGCTCGCGCCTTCGCGGGAGCGTGCACAGGCTTTGTTGCTGGCTGGGAATGTGTTGGTGAACGGGCAGAAGATGGAGAAGCCCGGGTCGCAGGTGGCTGCGGATGCGCGCGTGGAAATTATGGGCGAGGCTTTGCGGTATGCGAGCCGTGGTGGGTTGAAGCTGGAAGGGGCGCTGGAGGATTTCGCGGTTTCGCCGGAAGGCCGAGTTTGTTTAGATGTGGGGAGCTCGACTGGCGGGTTTACGGATTGTTTGCTGCAGCGTGGAGCGGCGCGGGTTTTTGCGGTGGACGTGACGGTGGATCAGCTGGATTGGAAATTGCGGCAGGATAGCCGCGTGAGGACTATTGAGCGCAACGCTCGTTATCTGCGGGCTGAGGATATTGCGGAACGGCCGAGCCTCGTGACGATGGACGTGTCGTTTATTTCGGTGGCGAAGGTTTTGCCGGCGGTCGTGCCCGTCGCAGCGGCTGGCGCGGATTTTTTGATATTGATCAAGCCGCAGTTCGAGCTGGAGAGAAGTGAAATCGGCAAGGGCGGGATCGTGCGCGATGCGGCGCTGCACCGGAAAGCGATCGAACGCGTGCAGGCGGCGGCTACCGCATGCGGGCTGGAAATTGTGGGCGTGCGGCCGAGCCACCTGCCGGGAACGGAGGGCAATCAGGAGTTTTTTCTCCGCGCCCGCGCTCGCGGGTAGAGTAGAATTCTGCCTCCAAACATGATTCGCGCCGCCGGCATTATCTGCAAACCAATCCCCGAAATGGTCACGGCCGTCGTTCCGGAACTGCGGCGCTGGCTGGAGTCGCGCAACGTCGAAGTCTCCGTGGATCCGCGGACGCGAACGACGATTGATCCTAACGGTCCGGCGATGACGCGGGAAGAAATGGCCGCAAAAGTTGACTTGCTGATCGTTTTGGGCGGCGACGGAACTTTGCTCGCGGCGGCGCGGTCACTGGGCGGGCACGACGTTCCAATTCTCGCGGTGAATCTGGGTGGACTGGGATTTTTGAGCAGCGTGACGCTGGATGAACTTTACCCTGTGCTGGAATCGATCCTGGCGGGAGAACATCGCACCAGCGAGCGGATGATGCTGGAAGCGGAAATCGTGCACAGCAACAAACCGGCGGAGCGGCTGACGGCTTTGAATGATGCGGTGGCGAACAAGGCCGCGCTGGCGCGCATGCTGGATTTTGACGTGCACGTGGATCATCACCACGTGGGGCGCTATCGCGCGGATGGACTGATTGTGGCGACGCCGACCGGCTCGACGGCGTATTCGCTGGCGGCGGGCGGGCCGATCATTCATCCGGATCTCGATGCGTTTGTGATTACGCCGATTTGCCCGCACATGCTGACGAACCGGCCGTTGGTGGTGCCGGACACAGCGCATGTGGAGCTGGATTTTTCGGCGTCGGGCGAGCCGGTGTATCTGACGCTGGACGGACAGATTGGATTTCAGTTGCAGCCGCAGGATCGCGTGGTGATCACCAAGGCGGCGACAAAAGTGCAAGTGGTAAACCCACCTCGCAAGACGTACTACGAAATTCTGCGCAACAAACTGCGGTGGGGAGAGCGCTGAGCAGCACCAGTTTCGTCCTCGGGGGAAATAACATGCGATTGACGGTTTATTTTGCGTTGGCGGGTTTGGTGTGTGCGTGCGGTGGCACCCACCGGCTGCTGGCACAGGCGGCACCTGCTACTCAGACTACGCAGACGCCTCCACCTGCGCAGGAGAGAACGCCGGCGGAACAAGCTGCGAGCGAGGCGGCGGTTCCGCCGCGCAGAGTTCCTGTGGCGGATTATCCGATTCAGGAAGGCTACATTGATTCGAGCGGCGTCTTAATTTATTACATGACGATCGGGCGCGGCGCGCCGATTGTGATCGTGCACGGAGGGCCTGGCGCATCGCACGATTATTTTCTGCCGTATCTTCTGCCGCTGGCGCGGCAGAACCGGTTGATATTTATTGACGAGCGTGGGTCCGGCCGGTCGCAGAAGCTGGAAGATCCCGCCGGATACACCGTTGAAAATATGGTGGAGGACGTGGAAGCGGTGCGGAACGGGCTGGTGCTGGGCAAAATCGCACTGCTGGGACATTCCTATGGTGGCGTGCTGGCGCAAGCGTACGCGCTGAAATATCAAAATAATCTGAGCCATTTGATTTTGTGCAGCACGTTTGCGAGCACGGCGGAGATGAACCAGGTGCTGGCGCGGATCAAAGCGATGGCGTCTGCGGAAGTACGCGAACGGATTGATCGCGAGGAGAAGGCAGGACTCTTCGGGCGCGGCAAGGATTACGAGAAAAACCGGTACACGAACGATTACATGATTGCGGCGTGGGGCGAGGCGTATTTTCCGTATCTTTATCAGAATCATCCGGACGCGAATTATGACCCGACGGCGACCGGCAATACCGCTTGGGATTTGTATCGCGAGATGTGGGGCTCGAACGGCGAGTTCGTAATTGATGGGAATTTGAAGTCGGTGGAGTATGTGGAGCGGCTGCATACGATTCATGTTCCCACGCTGATTATTGCCGGGGATCATGACGAGTGCGATCCGTCGCTATCGCAGGAAATGCACGAAAAGATCGCGGACTCGCAGATCGTGATTTTGCCGAAGAGCGGGCACATGACGTTTGTCGATCAACAGGGGTTGTTTAATGATTCGGTGAATACTTTCGTGCATTGGAAGAAACCGAAGACACCTGTGGCGGCGACCACGGTGGATTGACACAGAGCGACGAAGATTTGCGGCTGGACGACCGCGTAACAAATCTCAAAGAGGAACTTCAGCGGCTAAAGCCGCTCGGATTCTACGCGCTTATGTCGTGGCCCTTCGAGCCTGTCACTGACGGGCTCTCAGGATGAACGAAAGCGACGACCCACAAAGATTCCCGGGCTCTCACAGCAGCGTTGACGCCACGATCTACCAAGATTATCGAGTCGCCACAAAAGCGAAAACATCGGCAACGGCTGCGCGGTCGCGCTTCGCGCGACCGGCCGTTACAGATTCGAAAACTAATTCAAAGCCAAGAGGAAGAGAGCGGCGGGACACCGGCGCTGCGAAAGTCAAAGGCGCCCGTCGCGCAAGGCGGGATGGCCGCGACCCTTCGATCCCGCACAGCGGGATCTCAGGATGAATCGCCCGGCGGGCGATTCACAAAGTCAAAACCGCGGCTGGGATTATCACAGCTGGCTACTTTACTTTTAGGACTAGCAGGGTGCGGTCGTCGAAGGGATGCGCGCCGCCAGAGAAGGCGTCTACTTCTTCCAGGATGCGGTCGGCGATGCCATCCGAGTTAAGATGGTTGTTGGCGGTAATTAGCTCCGCGAGACGAGCGTGACCGAAGAATTCTCCGGCAGGATTTTGCGTATCGCCGATGCCATCGGAATGAAACACCACGACATCGCCTTCATTCAGAATATAGCTTCGCTGGTCGTACGCTGATTCCTCAAACATTCCGAGTGGAAAACCCGCGAGCATGATTCGCTCGCAGCGGCCGCCGTGATACAAGAACGGCTCTTCCTGTCCGGCGTTGGCGATGCGCAATTTGTGACGGCCGCGATGCCAGGTGGCGAAACACAGCGTCATGAAGCGGCCTTCGATGCGGCGCTCGCCGAGAAAACCGTTGATGGCCCGAAGCATTTCAGCGGGGCGATGCTTCTGCGGGCCGAGGCTGCGCAGCGTGCCGATCGCGACTGCACCGTAAAGCGCGGCGGCGCTTCCCTTCCCGCTCACGTCGCCCATGGCGATCGCCAATTCCTGCGGACCGTAACGAAGAAAGTCGTAAAGGTCGCCGCTGAGTTCGCGCGAAGAAACCACGCGGGCGGCAATTTCCAGGCCGAATTCCGGGCCGGGCAAGCGCGGCAGCAGAGCGCCTTGAATGCGCCGCGCGGCGCTGAGGTCGCGTTCCATGCGCGCTTCGTCCCGGGCGAGCTGTTCGTAGAGGCGCGCGTTTTCGATGGAGACAGCGAGGTGCGCGGCGAGAATCGAAAGAGCCTGCACGTGGTCCGGAGTGAAATAATTCAGCTGCGGACTTTCCAGATCCATTACGCCGATGACGCGATCTTTATTCAGCATGGGGACGGCCAGCTCGGAACGGGTTTCAGGGTTGATGAGCAGGTAGCGCGGGTCGAGAGTGACGTCTGGCACGACGACGGCGCGTTTCAGAGACGCGGCGGCGCCAACAATTCCTTCGTGCCCCGGGACAGCGAATTTTTCCTGCACGCGCTGGCCGAACTTCACGGTGACGCGATGACGAAAGACGTTGTCGGTCTCGTCGTAGAGCAGGATGCTGAAAATCTGGTAATTGATGAGGCGCTTGGTGAGCTCGGCGGCGCGGCGGAGTACCTCTTCGACGGACAGCGAGGAGTTGGCTTCGCGGCCGACTTCGTTCAAGAGCAAAAGAGTTTCGGACTGACTGCGCTCGTGTTCGTAGAGCTTCGCGTTTTCAATGGCCGTGCCGATGCGCGAGGCAACCAGCGTCAGGATCGATTGCTGATAGGGAGTGAAATAATCGAGCTCGCTGCTTTCGATGTCCAGAACGCCGATCACGCGCCCGCGGACGATTAGCGGGACGGCCAGTTCCGAACGAACGGCATCGAGTGCATTGAGGTAACGCGGGTCCGAGCGCACGTCACCGACGCGAATCGCCTGGCCAGTGGACGCGGCGGCGCCGATGATGCCTTCACCCAAGGGAATGCGCCAGTGGGTCACAACTTCCGCGCGGTGACCGATGGCAAAGCGGAAGTACATCTGGTCGGTGCCCTCTTCGGGCAGAAGCACCGCGAAGATTTCGTAGTCAATCAGGCGCTTGATCAGCGCGGCGGCGCTGGGTAGCACTTCGTCGAGATTGAGCGACGCGTTGATCTCCTGGCTAAGCTCGGCCAGGACTTTGAGAGCGTCGGCCGGGACGTCGAGTTTGGGATTTAGTTTTGCCGCGTCCATTTCGTTTTTTTGAAACTCTCCGGCCCCCGCCGGAGAAATGCATACATCTGCGCTCGATATTTTCACCACGCCGAAAAGGCGCGCACAGAATCGATTCATTATAGCAGGCAGGTGTGGAGCGCTTGCCGCCGAGATGAGCCTGCTTTGAAATTTTCAATATTTGTCGCCGGAGGAGGCGCCAGAGGCTCCCGCAATTTTTCCGGAGCGCAGCTGCTGGATGATTTTGACACCGGCGCTGGCGCCGATGCGGGTGGCGCCTGCCTCGACCATTTTTTGCAGGTCTTCGAGGGTGCGCACGCCTCCGGCGGCTTTGATGCCGGTATCGGCGCCGATGGTTTCGCGGATAAGCCTCACGTCGTCTGGACTCGCGCCGGCGGTGCTGAAGCCGGTGGAGGTTTTCACGAAGTCGGCACCGGCATTTTTGGCGGCGAGCGAGGATTGGATTTTCTCGTCACGGGTGAGCAGGCATGTTTCGATGATGACCTTGCAGAGCGCGCCACCCTGGTGGCTGGCTTTTACTACACCATGGATATCCGCCTGAACCGCGTCCAGCAGGCCAGACTTCAGGGCGCCGATGTTGATGACCATGTCGATTTCCTGGGCTCCGCGCTCGCTCGATTTCTGCGCTTCGAAAACTTTTACTTCCGGCAGCGTGGCGCCCAGCGGGAATCCCACGACGGTGCAGACTTTCACAGTGCTGCCGCGGAGAAGTTCGGCGGCTTGCGCCACGTTCCAGGGATTCACGCAGACGGAAGCGAATTGGAATTGCAGGGCTTCTTCGCAGAGTTTGTGGATTTCGTCCCGCGTGGCATCCGCTTTCAGCAGCGTGTGATCAATCAGCCGGGCGATTTCCGATTCGGTGAGGGGCATGATCATTCCGGAGGGAGCGTCAGGACGCAGACGTCTTTCAGGTTGCGATAACGTTCGGCGTAATCGAGGCCGTAGCCGACGACAAAATCGTTGGGGATCTGGAAACCGATGTAATCGGCTTTGACTTGCTTGATGCGGCGCGACGGCTTATCGAGCAGCGCGGCGATGCGCAGGGATTTGGGCTTGCGCTGCTCCAGCACCCGCAATAAATACGTCAACGTGATGCCGGTGTCCAAGATGTCCTCGACGACGATGACGTTGAGGCCTTCGATACTGCTGTCGAGATCTTTTAAGAGGCGAACCTGGCCGGAGCTTTCTTTGTTTTTTCCGTAACTGGAGACGGCGATGAAATCAATAGAGGTTTCCAAGTTGATTTCGCGGACCAGGTCGGAAAGGAAGATACACGCGCCTTTTAGCACGCCGATTAGATGAATGCGCTGGCCTGCGAAGTCTTTCGTTATTTGGTGGGCCACTTCGCGCACGCGTTTCTGGATGGCCGCGCGACGGATCAGGACTTTCAGCTTTTCCTTTCCAGCGACTACTGGCATTTTTTGGCGCGCTCCGTGGAAGAGCGGTTACTTTAGCGTAGGGAGGGGTGGTTGACAAGGACGCTGCGGAGGAGTGGTTGGCGCGTGGCAGATGGCGCACTGAAGTGCGCCGCTACGAAGGCCAAGTCAAAGGCAACGACCAAGAGGTACGGCAGAGGTGCCGAGAAGCCCGAGAAAAGCAACGGCAACAGCAACGAAGCCGTCGGGACGCCGGCGCTATTGACGGCAACGGCTCAGCGCAGGTATCCCCAGGTGTGGAGTCGGTCGCTGTCTTCTACCCAGCGGTCGCCGATGTCGGTGCGGTAGTACATGTTGGGGATCAGAACATTTTTGATACGGGAGTACACCTGGGTTTGTGCTTGCTTCATGGTCTGGCCCAGGCCGACGACTACCAGGATTACTCCGGATGTGCCGGCTACTAGCCACTGGCCGTTTATTTGTTTTACGTCTTCGATGTGCATTTCGTCGGTGGGAGGTTTTTTGAAAACGATGACGGCGTTTTTGGAGAAGGAGTCGAAGGTTTCATCGTCGTCGAAAGGAAATGGCGGGACGACGATGCGCACGCCGATCTGGAAGCCGCTGCGCACTTTGAGTTTCGGATCGTTGCCGTTCGCGAGATCCCAGAAGAATTGTCCGATGGGAGTGATCATTCCGGCCTGCTGGATGCTGATGGTGGGATAGCCGAATCGCGAAGTGAATTCCAGCGGATAGATGCCGTGATGATTCACGATGCAATTCAAATCTATGTAGCCAATGTAGCCCTCTTCGGCGAGCCGGGTTTCCATCTTCAGCAGGGTCTGATCGAACAAGTGATTGGCCTCGCTCCAGAACATGGTGGTGCCCATTTCGCCCGTGGGGGGTCCATTTTCGCCGGGGAAAAGTTTCTTGTGCTCGAAGTTGATGTTGATCGGATAGACGAAACTTTTTCCGTTGAAGAATGCGCCGACGGCTACTTCGACTCCGGTGACGCGGCGCTGCAGTTGGAACACTTTAATTTCGTCAGAGAGCGCTTTTTTGTAGGCCTCAAGCACGTGGATTACGTCCTTGCCATCGTCTTCTTCGCCGACGAACAGGCGGCGCTTGACGTTTTGCGCCTCGCCGCTGGGTTTGATGACGTAGCGGCCGGGATTCTGCTCGACATGCTCGATGGCGTCATCGAAGGATGAAAATTCACCGTACGGAATGATGTTGACGCCGGCGTTCTTCAGCTCTTCCTGGCCGAAGGAGCGGTCGTCTTCCAGGCGATCGGTGTAAGGCGTGCCACCGATCACTTTTTTTCCGGCAGCGCGCAGGTTCTTGGCTTTTTCACCCTGGCCCAGGGTGTCGTCAAAGATGAGGATGTCCGCCCACTCCGCGTCCTTCTCCCAGTCCTTCGATTTGGCGACGAAGCCATCGGCGATGTCGCGCTCCTTTTTGTCCTGAATGTAGTAGCGGACTTCGTGGCCTTCCTTGGAAACTTGCCAGGCGATGTCGCTGATAAGGCCGGTGAGCGAGACAAAAAGGAAGTTTCTTTTTTCCATCCGGAATTCTCTCCTCGGAACCTGGCAAGCCGCGCACCAGCGAGTATTTACGAACCACAGAATACTATTAGCGGAGTGTTACGGAGACATGAATGATGATTCTTTCGAGAGCGTGTGACGATTTCACCCGTGACGGAGCGCTCCGTGCACGACGAAGCCTGGAGCTGGCGGCCTAAACTTGTTCGGGTTTTGACCGATGATTCATTATGGAGTAGTCCGATGTCCGGCTTCAAAGAGCCTGAAATCTACCCAATCGCCCTGGAAAGTATGCAGACAGGGCTTTACATGGTGGACCGGGACCAGAGAATCCAGTTCTGGAATGAAGGGGCGGAAAAGATTACCGGGTACTTCCGGCAGGACGTGGTGGGACATTTTTGCCGGGAACTTTTTACGATATGGGCAGCGCCAAGGTGAATAGCGATGGGCAGGATATCGTCATCGTGCTGGCACAAGAATTGGGAAAGCTTCCCAACAAGCTGGCGATTGAAGGTCACACGGACGCTAAGCCCGATGCGGAAGGACGCAATTATAGCAACCGGGAACTTTCGTCGGATCGCTCCAATGCGGCGCGGAGACTGATGCATTGAATGGAATCGGGGAAAATCAAGTGACCCAGATGCGGGGATTCGCGGACCAGAGCCTGCGTAAGCTCGACGCCCCGCTCGATCCATCGAACCGGCGTATTTTCTTGATCGTGCAATATTTGGTAAAGCCGGAACCGGAAAATGCGGATGCTGCCCGTGCTGCAGCAGCAACACCGGCAGCGATAGCTGCTGAGGCGAAACTCTCCGATCAAAAAGCACCGGGGGCGCCAAAACCTGCCGAGACACCCGCCGCTAAGCCTGCTTCCCCACCGCATTGAACAGCTTCTAGTGCTTGGCGTCGTCATTTATTGCGCGCGCGATTTCAGGTAGGTTAGGGATGGGAGGCGCGCGCGAATGAGTGAAGCCAGGATGGCGGAGCCCTGGTTACGCGGAACGCTGATGGACGTGGCGGCGGTGCCCAGAGCTGTGCTGCACGCGCTGGAGCTTGCGCAGGAAGATGTGACGCGCTGGTGCGGGCATTTGACGGATGCGGAATTGAATGCGCGGCCCGAGGGGCTTGCCCCGGTGGCGTTCCATCTTCGCCATATTGCGCGGAGCATTGATCGGCTGCTGAGTTACGCGGAAGGCGAGCAGCTGAGTGACGAACAGATTGCGGCACTGACGGCTGAGCTCGACGGCAATGCCACGCGCGACGAGCTATTCGCGGAACTGGCGGCGGCCCTTGCGCGCGGCGCGATGCGCATCCGGCGATTCGACGCGGATCGTTTGCAGGAACCGCGGCAGGTGGGCACGAAACGATTGCCGACTACTGTGGGCGGGTTGCTCGTTCACGTAGCGGACCACACGCAGCGGCACGTGGGACAGGCAATAACCACGTCCAAGATTGTGGTTGCGCGACGCGGCTAGCTCGGGAACTGCAGGCGTGCGAGTGGCGGTAACCTGCGACGCGCTATTTTGCCGCAGCTTTCATCGCCAGCGGATTCATCCAGGACATCGTGGCGGGAAATACGAACGTCCACGCGGCGGACTAGAATCGGATCTGCGGAGCCTCAAGCGCGATTGCAAGACGTGGCTTCAGGGGCTAGAAGCCCTTCTCGTGGTGAAGCGTGACGGCGGGGCTGAAGCCCCGCCCTTCCGGTCGGCGGCTTGCGGGACGGCTTGTAGTTACGTCAGGCTGAAAAACGAACGGGCGGGCTCGATGAGCTCGCCCGTTTTTGTTAGTCTACCCCTAGCTTTTCCGTGTGAAGCGAACTTAGTCCGCCGAAGCTGCGTGGCGCATTTCCTGTTTCGCCTGCGTCGATGGATGCAGCGGCTTCGCTTCCTGAAACTGGGCGGTTTCGGTGGAACCGGCGAGCGCGGTGGTGGAAGCCGTGCCGCTGGTGATGGCTTGCTGCACCGCGTCGAAATAACCGGTGCCGACAAAGCGCTGATGCTTCGCCGCGGCGTAGCCGAATTCCTTCTCACTGGCGAACTCTTCTTCCTGCAAACGGCAGTATGCGGTCATGCCGTCCTGTTTGTAATTGCGCGCCAGCTCGAACATGCTGAGATTCAATGCGTGGAATCCCGCCAGAGTGATGAACTGGAATTTGTAGCCCATCGCGCCGAGTTCGCGCTGGAATTTCGCGATGGTGACGTCGTCGAGATTCTTGCGCCAGTTGAACGAAGGTGAGCAATTGTAGGCCAGCATTTTGTTCGGATACTTGGCGTGAATCGCTTCGGCGAATTGGCGGGCCTCGCCGAGATGCGGCTTGGAGGTTTCGCACCAGAGCAAGTCGGCGTACGGCGCGTAGGCCAGTCCGCGGGCAATCGCGGAACGAAGGCCGGCGCGAATGCCGTAGAATCCTTCGCTGGTGCGCTCGCCGGTGAGGAATTCGCGGTCTCGCGGGTCAATATCGCTGGTGATCAGGTGCGCGCTGTCTGCATCGGTGCGCGCCATGATCAGCGTGGGCACGCCCATCACATCGGCAGCCAGCCGCGCGGCGACTAGTTTCTGAATCGCTTCGACGGTAGGGACAAGAACTTTTCCGCCGAGGTGCCCGCACTTCTTCGCTGAAGACAGTTGATCCTCGAAGTGCACGCAGGCGGCGCCGGCTTCGATCATGGCCTTCATCAGTTCAAAGGCGTTCAGATTGCCGCCGAATCCGGCTTCGGCATCGGCCACGATTGGCGCGAACCAATGAATTCCGTTCTTGCCCTCAGCGTGATGGATTTGATCGGCGCGCGCCAAGGCTCGATTCAAGTTGCGTACAACGTTCGGCACGCTGTCGGCGGGATACAAACTCTGATCCGGATACATCTGGCCGGCGTCGTTGGCATCCGCCGCGACTTGCCAGCCGCTCAGGTAAATCGCCTGCAAACCAGCGGAGACCTGCTGCACGGCTTGATTGCCGGTCAAGGCTCCCAGCGCGGCAACGAAAAGGTCATCCTGCAGCAATTGCCAGAGCCGCTCGGCGCCCATGCGCGCGAGGGTGTGCTCGATGTGGACGGAGCCGCGCAATTGTTCAACGTCTTTCTGGGAGTACGGGCGGGTGATGCCTTCCCAGCGTAGGTCGGTCTTCCAGTGGTGCTCCAGATTGCGGTGATTGCCGTTCGTGGTCATCGGTTCCGTCCTCTTCGATGGAGAAAGCCTGTGTGGCGCGAGCCTTCTCTCGAGATACAGCTGCTGGGTCTTGTGGGCCGGAGCAGCCAGGCCGGAGTTGAGCGGGATTGCGAATCGCTCGCGGTCCGCGGAAGTACTGGCGGCTGATAAGAGTGTGCAGGGAGAAAGCCAATCAGTCAAACTGATTGTCCTTATCACCTTGATAGAATATGGTTATCAAACAGTTTCCAACCCCGGTACTAAGCTGTGTAGTACGGCGTCGGGGAAACTGCTTCCCTGCTGTTGAGCCAGGGCGCTTCAGGCGTCAGGGCGCAGTGGATTTGTGGTGTGCAGCGAGGTCACGTGGAAATCGATCAGCTCGAGACGTTCCTTGCGGTCCTGACGTACGGCGGGTTTCATCGCGCGGCGGAGGCGCTCAACATCAGCCAGCCGGCGGTGAGCGCGCGTGTGCGGGCTCTTGAGGATAGCCTGGGAGTTAAGCTTTTCGCGCGCGTGCACGGGAATCTTTCGGTTTCGCCCGCGGGAAAGGCGCTGCGGCCGCACGCCGAACAACTACTACGCGACGTGACGCGCGCGCGACAAGCGGTCCACGAACTGCAGCCTTCCGCCGGCGGGTCCTTAAGCATCGCGGCGGCGCTTTCGGTGTGCACGTATTTTCTGCCGGACGTGATGAAGGATTACCAGGCGGCGAATCCCAAGGTGCTGGTGAATCTGCGCTCGGGCACTTCCGCGCAGGTGCTGAAGATGGTGCTGGACGGCGAAGCTGAGATTGGCGTGGCGCGCTCGTTGAACCATCCGGAAGTGGAGACGATGACGCTGCGCGACGATCCGTTGATTCTGGTGGGTCATCCGAATCATCCGGCGGCGCAGAAACGGCGGGTGCGCCTGGAAGATGTGGAAGCCATGCCGCTGATTTTTTTTGATCGCGGCTCGAGCGATTGGACTCTAAGCCAGGGACTATTTCGCCGCGCAGGCCAGCTGCCGAATACCGTGCTGGAGGTGGAAACGATCGAGGCAGCCAAGCGCATGGTGGACCGGAAGCTGGGGTTGAGTTTTCTGCCGCTGATTGCGGTGACGCACGAGCTGCACAAGGGCAAGTTGGTGGCCATCGAGATCGTCAATGAAGAGCCGCTGCGGCGGAATCTGGACGTGATTTATCCGCGCCACCGGGCGCTTACGCGGGATGCGCAGGCTTTGTTGCAACTTTTGCAGACAGCCGCGAACGCCGAAAGCCGTGTGCGGAGGACAAGCAAGCGAAAGCGCAAGCGTTAGGCGGTCTTCGATAAGTGTTCAGCAACGATCGTGAGCGCGGCTTCAGGGGCTAAAGCCCCTCATTGGGCGAGCTTCACGGCGGGGCTGAACAGCCTACTTGAGAACTGCAAAATCGGTACTTCAGCGGCTAAAGCCGCTCGGATTCTGCGCGATTTATGTCGTGGCTAAAGCCGCGACCCACAAAGATTCCCGAGTTCTGACACGGACCCAGAAGCCCGGCCCTTTCGGTTCTCTGAAATATCAGATGGCTTGCGGAGAATCGCAGGCCGTTCAGGGCACGCGGAAAATAATTTCGCGGCGGAATGCTCACCCGATGGGCTTCACGTTATTGCGACTGGCATACCAGCAGGGTCTGTAGCCGGAATGCGGGAACACAGAGTGGACGCAGGTTTCGGTCTGCGGCCGGTCGGTGAAAATTTCCATTTTCCCGTCTTTTAGCGCGGTGCCGTAGTAGGAAGTGACGGACCCTAGGGCGTCGGCGCCGTTGTTCTGGTGCATTTTGAGTTGCAGCACGGCGTAGTCGACCGCGTAACAGATGGCGATCGTGCCGAGCACGATGATTGCGATTCGTTTCGAGAGCTTGTCGAAGCTTTGCACGGTACCTGCCCGGGTAGGATTGTAGCGCGGAGTAAGGTCGGATTCCCTGCGCTATCGCCAGATGTGAGACCGATCATACACAGGCACAAACCTTCAGACAGCGAGAAGCGTTTCGCGGATTTGTCCCTGCGAATTTCGTCGGGGATTCTCTTCTAGATAGGAAATAGACGTTTGCTGAAACGCAGTGGGCCGTACACCAGCCGACTCATCCGCGAAAAGCGCGCCAGTATGCGCCCCAGCAATATTTGAGTGAAGGATTCGAGATCGATGTGATGGCGTCGGCGATGAATGCGCGTTGCCCGCCCCAGAAACTCCGCTGCGGAAACTGGAGGGTCTGTTTCGGCCGAAGCGTCACCCTTAGTGACCAGCAAACTGGCCGTTGCGTCGTTAGGCGTAGCAGCCACACGGCGAATGGCCCGGTGGGTGACCACCAGCCCATTTCGCCGGAAAACGACCACGTCACCCACGGCGACCTTTGCAAAATCAAACTGCCGAACAAAAACGAAATCTCCTGCGCGTATCCATGGAACCATGCTGCCGCCCGATACTCGCAGATACACAGATCCCTGTGAGCGCATCTTTTCCGCAACCAGGAGGGCGAAATCCCGGTCCGGTAAAACGAATGGCTCTTGGCGTCGTATGCTTAGTCGGGATGCCGCGGAGGCGAGGCTCATCAAGGAGTCAATCCCACCGTCTGAGTCGCGATCGCTTGACCGTCAAGCGAAACACGCGCGGTCCACGCTCCCATGATGTTGCGTTGCTGGATCCACGTTCCAGCCACGGGCAGAGTTTGGATCGACACCAGAGGAGCCGTCGAACTTTCCGGTGCCTGGAAGGGCGTCTGCGTTTGCTGATACAGATTTCCGCCAGGCGCCAGAATTTCGAGTGTTTGAACATGATTGCCTGCCGGTACATTTTGCCAGGAAACCTCGACTTCGAGGTCGCGCGTCGCGGCCACGCTGAAGGTTGCTCCCGCTTCACAATCCGAGGCCTCGTGATCGCAGAATGTGAACGTCGCCGTCGGAGCGAGCGACGGAGCTCCGCCGTCCGCCGAACTCATCTGGCACCCGGCGAAACTCATCGCGGCCAAAAAAACGCCTGCCACCGACATCATGTTAAGTTGAGATACTTTGTTCATTCGCAGCAAACGCAAACTCCGATTTAGAATGGGATCGTAAATGCGTACGCGCGTTGATCTGTCGTCGTGACGTATATACGTGACATCACTTCATCGAGCGATGGGTCGCCCACCGTACCCTTGGTCGCGCCGGTATTTACAATCGCGTCCTTCGTGTCGGCGCCAGTGCTTAACGCCAGCTCATGAATCTTGCCATCGCTCGATCCCACATATACAAACTGCTGCCCGGTGGAAGAAATCGGCGCGGAAGGATTGGCTATCGTCCTGTTCCATACCGAGACGAATGTCGGCGTTGCACTCGACGTGTTAATTGAAAGCAAATGGACGGCAGTAGCCCCAGAGTAAATGACCGAGTAGGGGGGCGAATTTCCTAAAACAATCGGATAGCTCACCACAGCTCCGTCCGTGGTCGCGAGCGAAGCCAAAGTGGCGCCAGTGGTGGGATTGATCGCGTAGATGGTGCTGTTTCCCGCCGTGCACGTGGTTCCGCCCGAATCACCGTTATTGGCAACGAACAAAGCGTCGCCAGCGAACGAAAGGGTCGGCGAAGCGTCAATATCCCCAAGGTCCTCAGTTGCCAGAATGGCCCCAGTGCTTGGATTGATTTTCCAAAGGCTGGGCTGCGAAGCGCCGCACGCGCTGCGGCTCGTGATCCACACGGCGTTATTCGCGTAATCCACCAGAGGGGTCGAGCTGATCATGTCCAGATTGGGAACGGCGCCCTTCGCTCCGGTTATGGGCGACCATGACGCATTGGCCCCGGTGTCGCCGTTCAATGCGAAAATCTGGTTGCCCGTCGTCGTTGCTGCGTTACGAGTTCCGAAGAAAACCAGATCATTCGCGCCCCCCGCAACGGATTTCAACTGCACCGCGGGACCGCCTTGCAGCGACAAAACACCGCTGCCGATGGGATTTACGATCCAATCGAACACGCCGGTGTCGGCGTTTACGGCGTAGATAAGACCATCCTCGTTCGTCAGATAAACGATGTCTTGACCGGTGGATGAAGACGAGGCATCAATTACGGGCGAGCGCGAAGCAATCGTTCCGCCCACCGAGACGGGAACAAACTGTCGCAGTCCCGTGGAAGCGTTGATGAGAAATAGAAGATTGATTTGCGAGCCGACCCCGACAACCGCGCCGGGATCCAGCGCCGGGCTGGCGAGATCCGTAGCGAAGGTCGCGGCAATCCACTGTGTATTTTGCTGAGCGGCAGTGGTAGCCGCTGGCGTTGCTGAAATTTCTTCGGTGTATGTTGAGCCGCTGGTGACTTGATCCTGCGCGGAATAATAATTAGAACTGTCGTGCAAAAATACTTTGTAGAAATACGTGGTTCCGTTCACCGGCGCACCGCCCGGGGCAGCGCACGTATTGTTAGTAGCGTTGTCCGTAAAAGTTGTTTTCCCAGTGGTGTCACTGAACACCACGGTGCCCGAGCCCACAGTCGAGCACAGGGCTGGACTGGTGGTGTCGGCCGGAACGGAAGCTTTATCCACGGGAGAGCCGGTACGCCGAAGGATAAGCACGCCAGTATATTTTTCCGTGCCAACTGGAGTACCGATCAGCGCCGGAATGTTCCAGTTCAGAGTGACGCTCGCGTTGCCGGGAGTTGCCGTGAGACCCGTCACATTTTGGACAAAGGTTACATCCAGCTCAGGGGAAGTTGCGTTGCCGGCTTCTTTCGATCCAAAAATGGTCGCAGCACCATCATTTGCCGCCTGGTCTTTAATAATGGTGCCGTAATTGGTGCTGCCGTTGTACCAGTTTTCCACATCGGTGGTGATGTTGAACTGTACGCTCGTGCTGGTGTGGTTCACTTTAGCAGTTGCCGTCGCCGCGGCCGCCGTGTCACCCCCCGCCGCGGTCCAAGCTGTGGTGGCCACGCGTGTATTCCAGGTGACGGCATTGGCCTGCCAGAAATTCGTAACGTCGTACGCTCCGTAGGTCAAATTTCCGGCGGTCACCGGCGGGGTGATCACGTGCAGCGTCAGCAGTGCCTGTTTAATCCCCACGTTCGGAATGCGCGATAAGTCAAATTCGAGGATGGCGTGCTGGTTTGCGCCCGTTGCAGAGGCGACGGTGAGAGTATTACCCACATCGTTGACCGTAGGAGTTACTTGGAGAAGCGTGGCGTCCGCGCCGCGTGCTTGGGTGTCTGTCGTCGATTTTTGCAGTACGATTGTCTCTCGCGCGATCACAGGCGCGGCCAGTAGCAAAGCCAACGCCAAAGCAACCCACCGGCGCCAGTCAGTGTGTTGAATTCCGATTACTGGACGTTGTCTATCCATGAATCGTCGTGCCTCCAACCGATTTGTGCCACGACTCGCGACCAGCTACGAGCGGCGCGGTGCTGCGTTGCATACTCCGCCCTGACCGGGCAACTTCCCGCACGCGAGTGCGAGTGTCTCGTAAATGGGCTCCGAAACACACTGCGGCTTGACGTAGACTCGCTTCTTTTTCTGCTTCTCTTCGTCGCCTTGCGCAGTTTTTTGCGTGCTATCCATCATTTCACCTGAACTAAATTCTGCCGATTTGAGCTGCCGGCGCGGCGACCGGCAGAGGAATTGAACACGATCCCTTTCTCTTTGGGTCCCGCGCGTGCAAGGCGCTAACGGGATCCTCGATACCCGCGAGGCTTGCTTTCAATTCAGCCAATTCACAGGCGCGCTCGTACGCCCCCAGTAAATCCCCGCCCTCCATCTGTGCCAGACCCGGGCAACGCTCGCAGTATTGCCGGATCGAGCATTTCGAGCAGACTGGCAACTGTGATTCGCGGACCGCTCTTACGCGATTCATCTCCGCCGATCGGAACCAAATATCTTCGAAGGGCCGCTCCCGCAGATTGCCGGTGGCAACGGGCATCTGCACGCACGGAAACACATCTCCATACGGAGAAATGTAGCAGCTGTTGTGCCCCGCGCTGCATGGGATGTCGTTATACGCCTGGCTTTCAATTCCACTGGAAGTCGCGCTTCCCGTCGAAAGTGGCGCTACCTTTGCACTGTCGAGCGACGTGGATGGCGGATTGAGAGTTGGATCCCGCAAAATCGGGAGAAGGCTCTGTGCCGAATTGCGCAATTGCAGCAGACTCATGTCTCCGTCCATCTTGGGAGTAATCGTCATATCCAGGACGTAAGGCACGCCCAACTCCCCTGCGAGCGCTTGGACGTCGCGATAGGCCGTCAGATTCTGCTTCATCAGCGGACACGCGATCTTTACCTGCAACCCTTCCGCCTGCAGGAATCGAACCGCAGTCAAACTGCGCTCGAGCGACCCGCGAACCTTGGTGATTGCGTCGTGAACCGCCGGTTCCGCGCTATAAATGCTGATTTGAATGCGGCGCACGCTCAACGCCCGCAGTTTGCGGGCCCGCTCGGCGTCAATCAAAAGCGCGTTGGTCTTCAGGCTGATATCAAAGTGCAGAGAGCGCGCGAATTCAAGTAGCTCGAAAAGATCCTGGCGCAAAAAAATCTCGCCGCCACTCAGCGTCAGGAACAGCGTGCCGGCATGAGCCAGTTGCTGCAGCACATTCTTGATTTCGGCCGTTTTCATCTCACCGTGGTCTTCGTGATCGAGATAGCAATGGATGCAGCGTTCGTTGCAGCGGTAGGTGACGTCCAGATGGACGCTCCACGGAAGGTGGCGCTCGACGGTCCTGCGAATCAAGCCGTCCATTACTGGAGTATTCGGCATCGGCTAGCCCGTCGCTTCCGCTGCCAAGATCACGAGTTGCTTCTGCTGCCACGCGGTCACTAACGCGTCAACGTCTGCTCGCGCCGCCTCTACGCTAATTTCATACTCCGCGGAAACGCGCTCGGCTACTTCTTGCAAAGTCTTACCTTCGGCGTGCTTCCAGATGAGGCTCGCCGTTTCGTTGAGCTCGTGTACGTGGCTGTCTTCCGGCGAAATAATGACCGTTTCGCCATCAATCTCGCGCCAGGCGAGTTTTGGATTTCGAATGATGAATCTGCTCATGCTGCGATCACCTTCCAGAATTCGGCGCTCCGGCGAAAATGGAGCCGATCGCAGGGCACTTCTTGGATCAAACCCATCAACGTGCACAGTAATGTTTTATGTGCGCGATTTTCAGTAGTGAAAAACAGGACGCAAGGCAACAAAGCGCGTAGTGCATCTTTCACAGAAAGAGCTTCGGCGCGATCGTCATTCGCTTGTTTCAGCAAATGCAAACCGGCGACCGGAAACAGACGGTTGATCCCAGCGGCTCGGAATTCGCCCCAGAAAGGCGTGCCGTGAGCTTGCCAGCAGCCATCGGAAAACCGCAGAAGAGAAATTTCGTCTGTGAGTACGGTGCCTTCGGGAGAAAGCGACGCCACCGTGCTCTTCCCCGCACCCGAGCGCCCGAAGAAAATATGCGCGCGGCCGTCGCGCACGATAGTCGCGCCGTGCAAGAGGAGTCCGCGCTGCGGCAGGAGGACCATGGTGAGCAATATCCGCAGCAAAGAATCGAGCGCGTACTCGTGGCGAACGCCGTGAAACTCGGCAAACTCGGGCCCAAGGATCAGTCTTGCGTCATCAAGCAAGTAAGAGAACTCGACACGCGGCTGTATGCGTCCGTCCGACTGCGTAAGCACAACAGGAAACCCGTTGTCTGAGTTCTGAGCAAATTCCCGATAACGCCTTAAGGCATTCCTGAGTAGCGCTTCTTCCCGGATGAAAAGCGAGAGAGGCACGCCGCCAATGGAGATTTGAAGCGGCACACCGCGATCCAACGGTTCAACTGGATGATCGAATCGAGCCATTTTTCCCAAGTGCATTCGCAGTGATGCTCGCAACCGCGGGACCTGAGAGAATCCGCGCAGTTCAGCCGATTGCCGAATTCGCCATCGGCAAGACCAACCCAAAAAAGGAAACTGAGCGCCTAACGACTGGTTGGCAGCCGCATTCCAGTTACAGGTAAAACGCCTAGCGTTAACCTAGTTGGCGTGGGGGCCGCGCTCAACCTGAATATCCGGGCCGTGTGCTAAAAGGTTAACGCTATTTAGTTAATACATTGGCGGACGGAGCAATTCTAGGCGGCAAAATTCGCCCGCGCGGCGCGTGAAATGGCGGGAAATGCGGGTTCGGGTCGGTGGCGATTGGCCGGCCGCGACGACCGGCGCGAAAGCAGAATCAGAAGAGGAAACGCGACGCATTTCTGTGCAGTATCCGATAGGCGCGGGGAGGGCCTAGCCATTTTTGCCATTGGCGAATAACTTAGCAGGCCGATTCGCTGGCCTGGCGCATGATTTCGTTCTCGAGCGGCAGCGCGCGGCCCACTTCTGGAACTTCTGTTTCATTGCGAGTGTTCGGCTGCGTGAGGAAGGGCGCCCAGGTATCGGCAATCGCACACGGCAGTTGAACGGGCTCGAGGCGCACCAAAGGCAGCAAGTGCGTGGATTGCAACAAGCGCCGCGCGCGCTGGCTGCCGGTGAGACGGAAATGTTCCTGGAGCAGCGCGCGCAACCAGCTTTCTTCTTGTTCGCCGGCGCCGTCGCCAATTTCGGCGCAACGCACGAATTCGCGATTGCAATTATCGCCGGTGAGCGCGTCGCGAAGGATATAGGTGAGTCCGCCAGTCATTCCGGAGCCGAGATTCATTCCGGCCGGCCCCAGAATTACGGCGATGCCCGCGGTCATGTATTCGCAAGCGTGCTGCCCGGCGCCTTCGATGATGGCGAGCGCGCCGCTATTGCGCACGGCAAAGCGTTCACCGACGCGTCCGGCGATGAAGAGTTTTCCGCTGGTGGCGCCGTAGAGCACGGTGTTGCCTGCGAGCACGTCGCCGCGCTTCGACGCTGCAGCGCCCGCGGTGATGGCGATGGTGCCCCCGCAGAGGCCTTTGCCCACGTAATCATTGGCATCGCCCACGAGCCGGAAACGAATGCCGGGAACCAAAAACGCGCCGAAGCTTTGTCCGGCGGAGCCGCGAAATTCGCAGCGGATGCTCCTTCCCTCCAGGCCGTCGAAATTCGTGCGTCGCAGAATGTGGCCGCTCAGATGAGCGCCCACGCTGCGGTCGGAATTCGAGATGGAAAGCGAGTGGTGCACGAACGGGAAAGACTTCAGCCCATCCACGCCGCGCAGCAATTTCCGCCGGATATCTCTAGCGTTTTCGGGCAGCTGGATTTCGAGCGGCAAGTCTTTCGCAGATTGTTGCGCCGCATCGGTTAATGGCCGCAGCAATCCGGCAACCGAGTGCGACGCCGATTCGTTGCGCGGCTGCAATCTTTCCGCTGAGCCGACTACTTCGCTGAGCCTGCGAATTCCCAGCACTGCCATGCGTTCGCGAACTTCCCCGGCCACGCCGCGGAAATAAGCCATCACCATTTCCGGATTGCCGCTGAAACGCGCGCGTAGCTTTTCGTCTTGCGTGGCGATGCCCACGGGACAAGTATTCAGATGGCATTGCCGCGCCATCACGCAACCGATCGCGAGCAGAGCAGCGGTGCCAAAACCAAATTCGTCGGCGCCCAGCAGCGCGGCGATTACCACGTCGCGGCCAAATTTAAATCCGCCATCCACGCGCAGGCGCACCCGTTCGCGGAAACCGGAACGCACCAGCGCGGAGTGCGCGGCGCGCAAGCCGATTTCCCAAGGCAGGCCGGTATTTTTGATCGAAGTCAGCGGCGAAGCACCGGTACCGCCGTCGAAGCCGGCGATGGTGATCACATCCGCGCCTGCTTTCGCGACGCCCGCGGCGATGATCCCCACGCCCGCGCCGGAAACCAGCTTCACGCCAATTCTTGCTACCGGATTCACCGAGCGCAGATCGTAAATCAGCTGCGCCAGATCCTCGATGCTGTAAATATCGTGATGCGGCGGCGGAGAAATTAGCGACATCCCCGGAACTGCATGTCGCAGGCGCGCGATGTAGGAATTTACCTTGATCGCGGGAAGCTGGCCGCCTTCACCGGGTTTCGAACCTTGCGCCATTTTGATTTCGAGTTCGTCGGCACGCGCGAGATATTCAGCTGTCACACCGAAACGCGCCGAAGCAACTTGCTTCACCCGATTGGCCGCCTCCGGCTCGAAGCGATAGACGCTCGGATCTTCACCACCTTCTCCGGTGTTGCTGCGCGCGCCCAGGCGGTTCATAGCGATGGCCAAAGTGCGGTGAGCTTCAGGGCTGAGCGCGCCCAAGGACATGGCCTGCGCGCAAAATCGAGCGAGAATCGCGCTCGCTGGTTCCACTTCTTCGAGCGCGACGGGAGAACCTGGCGCAAAGTCGAGCTGATCGCGGACCGAGACCGGGTCGCGACTGTCCGCCAGCTCGGAATACGCCGCGTATTTTTCCGGCGTCGGCGATTTCAGATACGCGTGCATGCGGTGCACGAGTTCGGGCGAAGTAGAATGGCGCTCTCCAGCGTGGCGGAAGCGATACAACCCGGAGTCTTGCATCGGAGCACCGCCCGCCGCGAATGCGCGAACGTGTGAGTGGATGCTCGTCTCAAGAATGTCGTCGAGGCTTTTGCCGCCAAGACTCGCGGAGGCGTCTTCGAAGAATTCCTCGCAAATATCTTCGTCCAAGCCGACAGTTTCAAACAGTTGGCTATTGCGATAACTCGCGACCGTCGAAATGCCCATGCGCGCGAGAACTTTGCGCAGCCCTGCTTCGACCGCTACGCGATAGCTTACCGCGCCGCCCGGTTTCAGGTTCTCCGAAAGCTCCATCGCGAGATACGGCAACACGGCGCTCGCGCCCACGGCGATCAGCAACGCGATGTGATGGGTTTCAATCACCTGGCCGGATTCGACGACGAGCGGCACATCGTGAGCGCCCAGGCGAACCATCTCCTTCCACGCGGCGGAAACCGCGAGCAAAGCAGGAAGCGCGGCACGCTGTTGGTTGGCTTCGCGATCACTCAGCATAATCACGGCGGGTTTCTCGTTGACGGCAAGGGTGATAGCGGCGGAAATATCCTGGCGGACGCGTTGCAACGCCGCGCGGGCGGCTTCTGTTCCACCGGCTACATCAAATGTGAAATCAATGCGCTGCAGCGGACTGCCGAGTCGGTTCGCTAGAGCCGCGACGTGGCCTGCATCGAGCACCGGCGAGCCGGCCACAATGTTTGGATCCAAATACACATCGAGAGACATGACGTGCACTTCGCGCAGCGGATCAATGGGTGGATTGGTTACCTGCGCAAAACGCTGCTTGCAATAATCCCACAGCGGACGCTTGACGGACGAAAGGAATGCGGGCGGCGCATCGTCGCCCATGCTCCACACGGCTTCCTTCCCTTCGCGGCCGAGCGGCTGAAATAAAAGACGAAACTGATCCTCGGTCCAACCCATCGCTGCAGCCAACCGTCGCGGCTCAACCTCGGATGCGTAAGGAACTGTTGCGACGCTTTCCAGCCGCGCGATGCGGGTCTGCGAATCCCGGTCACGGCAGCCGACGCGGCTCGGTTCCGCGCCGAGTAATTCGGACACTTCGTTGTTGCCACGGAAAATTGCTCCTGCTATCGAGTCCACCAGGAAAATCTCTCCGGGGCCGAGCCGATTGCGTTCCGCGATTTGTTTGCCACGCAGATCCGCGATGCCCACTTCCGAGCCGACTACGAGCAATCCGTCGGAGGTGAGCGTGTAGCGAATGGGGCGAAGTCCGTTGCGGTCGAGCTTCGCACCTACCATGCGGCCATCGCTGAACACCAGCGCAGCCGGACCATCCCACGGTTCCTGTTCGCGCGTTGCTTTTTGCAGAAAGCGCCGAAGCTTGGGACCGGTTTGCGGATCGCTCTCCCATGCCGGCGGGACCATGCGCAGCATCGCGGCGGCGACGCTGGAGCCCTGCCGCAATCGAACTTCGAGCGCATTATCGAAGCTGGCCGAGTCGCTCACGCTTTCTTCCAAAACGCGAAAGCGATCCTGCGCGCCGAATTCCTGCCGCAGCGCGCCCTCACGTGCACGCGTCCAGCGGCGGTTGGCGCTGATCGTATTGATTTCGCCGTTGTGCGCGACAAATCGGAAAGGCTGCGCGAGCTGCCACGACGGGTTGGTATTGGTGGAATAGCGCTGGTGAAAGATGGCGAATGGCGCGACGAAATCCGGGCACGCCAAATCCGCATAGAAAGCGGCAAGCTGCAGTGGCGTGAGCAATCCTTTATAAACGAGCGAATGTGACGATAGCGAGCAGAAATAAATCCCGGAGGTCGCGCCGGATTCGACTCGTTTGCGCATCAGGAAAAGCTGGCGCTCCAGATCGGCGGAGGAATCGTCGGTAGCGAAAAAACATTGCTGTATTAACGGTAATGTAGCCAGCGCGCAGGGACCAAGCAGCGAGGGATGCGTGGGCACTTCGCGCCAGCCGAGACAACGCAATCCTAATTCTCGTGCTGAGGATTCAACCGACGCGCGGGCGGCGAATTCCTGGCCGGGAGCAATGAAGGCCATACCCATGCCGAACGATTCCGGCAACTGAATGTTTATTTCGCGGGCACACTTGCGGATGAATTCCTTCGGAATCGGCGTCAGGATGCCTGCGCCGTCGCCGCTCAGTCCGTCCGCGTCAACTCCGCCGCGATGACAAAGGCGCTCCAGCGCGGTGAGAGCACGCTCAACGACGTCTCGCGAGCCAGTGCTCCCCAGCTGGGCGATAAACCCGACGCCGCAGGCATCGTGGTCCACTTCCGGCTTGGAACGCGAACGCCGCATGATACATAACTAACTCATGCGGAACCGTACAGTAAAACTCACAAAGCTGATGCATCCAATAGAAATTTGATGGCGTCAGCTACGTGGATGCATTCGATAGATATTTGTGATGAATCGCAGAAAGTGCGGTAAATCGAGTGATTCTTTTGTAAAAGTCCGGACAATCCCACGCGCGTTGCGACGACATGAGAATTTCGCGCGCCTTCAATGTCCCACTGAACGGTTCTGCGGAACGGCAACGCCGGTTGCACTTGCGCCAGCCGGGATTCCATCCGCCAGACACTTCACACGAAGATTATATCTTCGCGGCTGGCCATAATAACGCGCGCTGCCGCGAGATCGTGAACCGGCGCGCATCGGTCAAGGTCAGTGCAGACGTCAGGACGAGATTTTCCTCAGTTTGCGGTAGCGACGGATCAAACTGTTTGTGGAACTGTCGTGCGCGAGCTTAGGCTCCGTGGCGCTTTCGATTTCGGGAATGATGCGTTGCGCCAGAACCTTGCCGAGTTCCACGCCCCACTGGTCGAACGAATCAATGTGCCAGATGGTGCCTTGCGTGAATACGCTGTGTTCGTAAAGCGCGACCAGCTTGCCGAGCGCTTCAGGCGTGAGCTTGTCCATAATAATTGTGTTCGACGGGCGATTGCCTTCAAACACGCGATGCGGGACGAGCCAGTCCGGCGTGCCTTCTTTCTTCACTTGTTCCGGTGTCTTGCCGAACGCGAGGGCTTCGGCTTGGGCGAACACATTTGCCAGCAGCATGTCGTGGTGGCGGCCGACCGGATTGAGTGCCTGCGCGAACGCTATGAAGTCGCAAGGAATGAGCTCCGTTCCCTGATGGATCAGCTGGTAGAAAGAATGCTGGCCGTTGGTTCCCGGCTCACCCCAGTAAATTGCTCCGGTCTGGCAGTTCACGTGAGTACCGTCGAGCGTAACGTGCTTGCCGTTGCTCTCCATCGTGAGCTGCTGCAAATACGCCGGGAAGCGCTTCAGGTACTGCTCGTAGGGAAAGACGCCGGAAGTCTGCGCGCCGAAAAAGTCGCCATACCAGATGGACAGCAGGCCCATCAGCACCGGCAAATTCTGTTGGAAGGGAGCGGTGCGGAAATGCTCGTCCATCTGGTGGAAGCCGCTGAGCATCGCGCGAAAATTATCCGGACCGATAGCGAGCATGGTGGAAAGCCCGATCGCCGAATCCATCGAGTAGCGCCCGCCGACCCAGTCCCAGAATTCGAACATGTTGGCGGTATCAATTCCGAACTTGGTGACTTCGGCGGCATTGGTGGAGACGGCGACGAAATGCTTGGCGATGGATTTTTCATCGCCGCCCAAACCCTTGAGCGTCCAGTCACGCGCGGTGTGCGCATTGGTCATGGTTTCGAGTGTGGTGAAAGTTTTCGACGAGACGATCCAGAGTGTTTCGGCCGGATCCACGTCACGAACGGCTTCGGCGAAATCCGTTCCGTCAACGTTGGAGACGAAACGGAACGTCAGAGCACGTTCGCTGTATTGCTTCAGCGCTTCATAGGCCATTACCGGGCCGAGATCGGAGCCGCCGATGCCAATATTAATGATGTTGCGAATGCGCTTGCCGGTGTGGCCCTTCCAGGCTCCGCTGCGCACGCGGTCGCAGAAGCTAGCCATTTTGTCTAGCACAGCGTGAACGCCGGGCACCACATTTTCGCCGTCAACGACGATGGAGGAGCCCTTGGGTGCGCGCAGTGCGACGTGCAGGACCGCGCGCTTTTCAGTGATATTTATTTTTTCCCCGCTGAACATCGCGTCAATGCGCTCGCGCAGACGCGACTCGTCGGCCAGTTGCAGCAGCAGCTTGATGGTCTGGTCGTTAATGCGGTGCTTGGAGTAATCGAGGAAAATGCCCGCGGCTTCCAGAGTGAGGCGCTCGCCGCGTTTGGGGTCGTCCCCGAAGAGCTTTCGCAGATGTACTTTCGCGATCTTTTTATAATGGATGCCGAGAGCTTTCCAGGCCTTGCGTTTGGTGAGAGGCGTGATGGCTTTGGCTTTTACAGCGGATTTTGTGCGTGCCGCCATGTTGGTGCTCCTTTATTAGTTCGTCGTAATGATGGCCTGGAACTTGCGCGAGCTAGGCTTCGCGGCTTTTGCGAGAATCTCGCCGCGGCGAGATGCGCGCCCTGCTGCGCCCGCCAGGAATTTTACCGGATTCATATGATTATTTATAGCGCGGACGGCTTGCGCTTACTATCCGGAATTCCGGGCAATGGAAGTCTTCGCGAAACGAATTTATCCGGAAGAGTGTGCTTGACGCGAAGCGGGAGCCTTTCACTTTGTTGGGAGCGCGCGGCGATAGCGCGGAAGGCAGGCCGTCACAAAAGCTGACAAACCCACGCAACACTTGGTGCATCCATGTGTTACACCACGTCTATGTATGCTCGACGCAGAATCGTCGGAGGAATTGACCGGCTAGCGCAGATCGCGCTGGCGATTCTGGTGGTTGCTTCGGGTGCAGCGATCGCGGCGCAACAGGGGCCCACGATTTCCAGTCGAGTAAATGTTGTCACACTTTTCGCGACGGTTCACGATGCCGACGGAAAGGTGGCGAAGAATCTGACGCGCGACGATTTTGTATTGTTGGAAGATGGCGCGCAGCAGAGGATCGACTACTTCGCGCAAGAGTCAGACCTTCCTCTCACCATCGGGCCTCTGGTGGACACCAGCCGGAGCCAGACAGGCGTCCTGGAACAAGAGCGGCGGGCAAGCTACACATTTCTGGATCAAGTGCTGCGCGAGGGCAAGGACGAGGCGTTCGTTGTGCACTTCGATCTGCAGGTCGAAACTTTGCAAGGCCCGACATCTTCGCGCAGCGAACTGGAGTCAGCGCTCGCGCGGCTGAAAATTCCCGAGCGCGATTCCACTCTGGTCTTCAGCGCGATCAAGGATTCTTCGGAAGCATCGATGCGTCCGCTGATGGGCCGCAAGGCTTTCATTCTGCTGTCGGACGGCGTGGCATTCAAGGAGCCGACATCGATCACCACGGCAATCGAATACGCGCAACGGGCAGACACCATCATCTATCCGATCCGCTTTTCCGACCCTGTGCCATTTTCCCGTCCCGTGATAGGCGCGATTCTCGCCATCGCCAGCGAACATGGCAAGCAAGGGCTGCGCCGGCTGGCCAATGAGACCGGCGGAGCATACTTCGAGGTGACGGCGAGCCAGTCAATCGAGGACATCTATTCGCAGATCGAAGAGGCGCTGCGCAATCAGTACAGCATCGGCTACACGCCAGCGCGAGCGCACTCGGATGGAAAATATCACAAGATCAAATTGACCACGAAAGATCGCCATCTGACGGTGAACACCAGAGCTGGATATTATGCCAAGTGAGAACTGTGGCTGCGCTCAGGTCTTGCTGCAATCGGCCTCAATCTTCATGAATTTTCCCCATGTCTTCTGCCGCCTGAGTTTTTGCCTCGCCAGGCAAAGTGGTTCTCGGAGATGTTCACCGAAGTTGCCCGAGTTAACCTGTGGGAGGCGACAGGCTTCTTCACGCTGTAAGTAATTCCCTCTTCATCGTATTTATGAAATGGAGTGCTAGGTTAGTCCGAAGACGGGGCTTCGCGCGGCGTCGGCAATGCGATAGCGCGTTTTCGCTTCCAGAGGTAATCCTTGCGCACCTTGGCCTGGTGCTTCTTCACCTGCACCTCTAGTTCGGCGAATGCGGCCTTGGTGCTACCCAGGGCGTCGGCGCCCACACCGGTCGCGTGCAGCGTGCCGGTGGGCAGATTCAGATTCAGCGAGAAATTAAATTCGGTCTTGCGGGGCGTTTTTTCCAGCGAACCGTGCAGCACAACCAGATCGGGAGAATAACGCTTTAGAATGCGATTCAGAGTTGCGGCGTGACGTTCGGTTTCATGCTCAACGATGGCGCGAAATTCGGGATCCACGTGACTGTAAGTTATTTTCATCGAGGCACCCTGGTGTGTCGATAATTGCGGATGGAAAAAGTCGTGGCATTGAGGCGAGTCCAGCATAGCGCTGCGCAACGTGAGTTGCAACTGGACTCCGCCCAAAAACGCGGCGGTGAACTGTTCCATTTCTGCGTTCCGCAATGGAACGTAGCGCACTGTGGCGCGCCGTTCGCCGGATTTGACAGACTCCGCGGCAGCGTCATACGCTCGGCGAGTGACGAGTCAGAGGTTTTAGAGTAGCCATGGCTGCGAAAGCGAAAAGCGCAGGACCCAGTCCCGCACGCATTCTTGTGGGGCCTGCCGGCTGGTCCTATCCCGACTGGAAAGGAATTCTATATCCGCCGCGGCGCGAAAAGGGATTTCACGAAGCGGCTTATCTGGCGGATTTTTTCGACACGATTGAAATCAATACTTCGTTCTACCACCCGTTGAAACCGGAATTCGCCGCGCAGTGGCTCGAACAGGTCGCCGCGAATCCGCGCTTTTTGTTTACCGCAAAGCTTTGGCAGAAATTCACGCATCAAGACGACGCGACGCGCGAGGATGTGAATATCGTGCGCGCCGGATTCGATATTTTGCGCACAGCGAACCGGCTGGGCGCCGTGCTGCTGCAGTTCCCTTTTTCATTTCACAACACCGCGCCAAATCTCGCGCGACTGAATCACATCCTGGATGACTTTGGCGTCTATCCGCTGGTCGCGGAAGTTCGTCACGCGTCCTGGGCGAAAAAGGAGTTCTACGAGCTGCTGCACCAGCGCGGCGTGGGATTCTGCAACATTGACCAGCCGGTAATCGGCCGTTCGATCCGTCCCAGCGAGCGCGTGACGTCTCCCATCGGCTACGTGCGCCTGCATGGGCGGCGCTACGACACATGGTTCAGCGACGATCCTGCTTCGCCTCCGTCGGAGCGGTACAACTATCTGTATTCCGAGGAAGAACTCGATCCCTGGGCCAAACGCATCGAGCACGTTGCCGAAAATGCCAGCACTACGTTCGTGGTGACCAACAACCATTTCGAAGCAAAAGGGATTGTTAACGCGTTGCAACTGATTCATTTGCTCAGCGGAAACAAAGTGAAAGTTCCGGAAACGCTCCGCGCACACTATCCACAGCTGGAAGCAATCGCGAATGAGTCGGCCGCCGAGCCGACGCTATTCCCCCTACCCCCGAAATAGGCGGAGCAGCGCGCACAACACGAAACTGGCGAGACATATCCCAGTGCTCGGAGAGACGGGCAAAACCGCGTGGCTGGAAGCCGTTACTTCTTGAAGAGATCTTCGAATGCCTTGCGCGCGTCGTTAGGACGCCCGGGGTTTGTGGGCGCCGGAGCGGCGCTGGCGTAGGTCACCGGTGAAGTGTCTTTCTCCACGGTCATGCGGAATTCAAAGAACGTGCAATCGTTCTTGGCGTCTTTTTTGGCGATGCGCTCTGGAATCGGCTGGGTGCACTCAAACTGCTTGCCGGTATCGAAGTGCACGCACTGTTTGCAGCAATGCAATTCGGTATGGCAACGAGGGCATTCAGCGTTGGGATCAAATCCGGGCATCAGGACCGCACCGCAACTGGAGCAGCGCGCCCTCATCACCGTACCAACCATGCGCGGCGTGCGTGGGCCCATGGAATCCTGCTTGGGGCGCGGCTCGCCGCTGGGGCGTTCGCTTCTTTCTCGTTTCTTGTCCTGGGAATCGCGGTCGCTGTAGCCCCTCTGCTTATACTTCCGGTCCATCGGACCTCCTAAGGGGTTAATTCATGTTGCTCCGAATACTTTTCTGCCCATGACGATTTCACAATCGGGTGTGGAAAGGTCATCGAATCGAGCGCGGAAAAATCTCACGATCGCCGCGGGGAGAATTGCTCCGACACATACCGCAGTGGTCGAGTCGGCGGAAGCGCTTTCCATCCGCCGCTGCGAGCAGCTTATGCACACACTGGCCGAAACCGGGATGCCTGTCAGGTAGAAAATCAGCGCGAGTACCGCGATTTCGTGGCTGCCAAGAGCGGCAACCATCCTCTGTATAGAACACCCCTGGAGCGCAAATTGCAACATGCATTTTCATTTTGTCGCTTGATTCTGGCACGACCGGATGGAGCATCGTCCGGCCGCGAAACGCCGCAGCCGCCAGCAGCACAACGTTCGCATCGCCCAATGCACTCACGAACGCACTCCATTGTGCCGGCCGGCCCAGAATTTGCAGAGCCCTTCGAACGGTAAATCCGGCTGAAGAAAAGTCCGAGGCTCACCGCGGTCCGCAAGCAGGGCCTCCGCCGCCAGGTAACCGCTGCGCACCGCGCCTTCCATCGTTGCGGGCCAACCCGTGCGCGTCCAATCGCCGCAGATGTACAGATTCGGCAGCGGAATTCGCTGCGCAGGCCGCCAACGGTCCGAACCCGGTTCCGGTGAAAATGTCGCGTTTACCTCTTTGATCACGGTTGCCTTGCGCAATTGCGCTTCGCGCGTGAGTGGCAGCACGTCGGCGAGTTCGCGGCGGCACAATTCGATAATTTCCTGCCGGGAACGCGGGATCAGATCGTAGGAAGCGCTGATCACGAGCTGCAAGTATTGCCCTGAATCTTCAACCGTGGCGGCCTGCCCCTCGCTTGGACGCACCGTGTCATGATTCGTTTCAGCGGACTTGTACAAAAGAGTCTTGTTGAAAACCCATTGCGTGGTGTGGTCCAGCAGCGTCAGGAACGGTTCGGTCATTACCTGGCGGTCATACCACAAGTGCACGCCGGTGATCGGAGACGTCTTGAGATGGCGCAAGCCCTCGAGCGGCGCGTTCGTTTCCGAGCATTCTGGCGGCACCAAATCCAGGAGCGCGTCATGCGGCACCGCGGAAACGCAAGCATCGGCGAAAACCTCGGCGCCATCGTCCATCACGGCGCCTGTGAAGCAATTTCCCACCACGCGAATCTTGTTGATTCCGCAGCGCAAGCGAACTTCCCCGCCCTGTCGTGTGATGGCTTCGCGGCAGCCTTCGTACAAATCGGCGAGCGGCACTGTGGGGATTCCCACGCGGTAGCCTGTGCTATTTCCCAGAAATGCTTTCCAGAACACTTCGATTCCGTAGCGGGCGTCGGTGCGAGCCAGTTCTTCATCCAGCGCGCTGACGAGGACCACGCGCCAAAACCTTTCAATTGCAGCAGGGGTTTGCTTCATGCGATGCAGCCAATCCAACATCGAGATGCCCTCGATGAGCGGCGGGTTCCCGCCGGAACGCGCGATGGCCAGCATCGCATTCGCAATCGAGCGCTTGTCCGCGAGCGTCAGCGCGCGAAACAGCAGGAACGACGGCGCCATGTGCAGCGGCGGAGGCAACGGGGCGGCCTCGATGGTGGAGCGCTGGCCCTGCGCATCCGCGAAATAGAGGCGATCGTAGAAGCGAATCTTTTCGCCCGCGCCAACACGCGAATAAAAATCCGCTAAATTCGTGCAGCAGCCCAGCGTGACGTGCTGGCAATTGTCCACCTCGCTGCCGTCGGGCAGCGTGTAAGAGGTGGCGCGCCCGCCCAGGCGGGGACGTTTTTCCAGCAGCCGGACCCGCAGGCCCGCTTCAGCCAACGCGACGGCGCACGACAGGCCCGCCAGTCCGCCGCCGATTACTAGAACGCTTTGCGAGGACATCACCCTTCCACCAGCCAGCCCGTCGCGCCGCGAGGCCCGCCGTCAGCAGATATTGGATTTTTTCCGCACTGGAGAGCGAGATGCGCGCGGAGAATACGTCGAATTCGCGCTCTTCGATGCGCGCGAGGAGACTGCTGTAGGTGCGAACCAGCGCCCAGAGCGTGGCGCGGCTGTCCGCATTGACGCCTGAGACGAGCGGCGCTCCTTCCTGATACATCAGCCACGCGCGTTCCGCTTCAAACGCGAACAATTCCTGGAGCTTGGGCGTTACGGGCCCGCGCAATTCTTCCGCGCTTACGCTGAAACGATCGAGATCTTCTTGCGGCAGATAAATTCGACCCAGCGCGTAGTCGCTGCCGACGTCGCGAATAATATTTGTCAGCTGGAACGCGAGTCCCAGGCGCTCGGCTAAATCGGGGGCCTTTGGATCGCTGAATCCGAAGACGTGCAGGCACGTGAGGCCCACGGTTCCCGCTACGCGATAACAATATTCCGAAAGGCGATCGAACGTCGCGTAGGTGGAAACGGTCAAGTCCATTTCCGCGCCGAGAATCAGGTCGTGAAAATATCGCGTGGGGATTTGGAAGCGCTCGATCGTGTCGGCCAACGCCGGAAGAACCGCGTGGTCATTCGTCCGGCCGCCAATGGCTTGGTCCAGCATGCCGCGCCAGCGCGCCAGAGCCTGGCGCTTGGATTCCAGATCGCCCGGCTCGTCCGAAACGTCGTCAATTAGGCGCATGAAAGCGTAGAGCGCGCACAGGGCGTTGCGCTTTTCCTTGCGCAGGCCGAAGAACGCCAGATAAAAGCTGCTGCGCGCGGCCCGCGCGATGCGATTGCACTCCGCGTAGGAATCGCGCACTGCATCGGAATAAGGATGGAGCTTGACGACGTGCCGACTGCGCGGTGCGGCCTCGTTTGCATTTTCGTCCGATGCCGTTGCCAATTCTGGTACGCCGCTTGCTGTAGCAGTCCCGTGCTGCGAATTTCCGCCGCGCGAAAATACGCGGAGCGCCAGCGTCTGGGCGAGGAGCTTGGCGTGCGTCCATTTGCTCAGTGAAGGCCGATGCTCGAGCGTGTTGTACCCGGCTCCTTCAATCGCATCCAGAATTGCCAACCCCCCGCGGCTGAACATCTCCAAATCCACGCGCAGAAACGGCTGCACCGTTTGCGCGAGCGGCCTGCCAGCGCAGAATAATTCGCGGGTCCTCGCGATCAGCGATGCCATCAAAGCCGCATAGCGCGCGTCGAATCTCCTGCTGACGATGTCCTCTTCGCTTAGTCCGTGCGTCGCGAGCGCTTCCAACGGAATATAGATGCGGCCCTTCTGCAAATCGCGCGACACGTCCTGCCAGAAATTCGCCAGCTGCAGCGCGGTGCACGTGCAATCCGAAAGCTTCTGCCGCGCCTCGTCCCCGTAGCCGCACAGATAAAGCACCAGCCTGCCCACCGGATTCGCCGAGTACACGCAGTAGTCGAGCACTTCGTCCCATGTGGCGTAGCGATGGACGGTCTGATCCTGCCGAAACGCGCGCAGCAAATCGCAAAAAGGCGGCAGCGGAATATCTTTCGCGCGGATCGTTTCGCGCAGCGCAATCAACACCGGATGCGCCGGCCCGTCGCCGGCCTTAAATATCAGCCGCAACTCATCTTCCCACGCGTCGAGCAGTTGTAGCGCCCGCGCCGGATCCGCTACTTCATCGCCCAAATCATCTGACCACCGGCAATACGCATAAACATTGTAGAAATGCTGGTGCAAATCCCGCGGCAAAAGCCAGGATACAACGTTAAAATTTTCGTAGTGGTGCGTCGCCAGCCAGCGCGTGTAGCGCTCGGCTTCCGCAGGAGCGCAATTCGCCCGCGGCAGATTGCGCGCGATTTCAAGTTCCGGTGTGGGCAGCATGGTGCCCTGACTCGTGAAAACGTCAGGGGATTACAGCAGTCTTAAGCTCGCCGTTTCTGTTCTTCATGTCCTGAAATACTTTCGGCAGTCCTTCCAGCGTCACTTCGCCGGTGATGAAGTCGCTGGAGCGAATCTCTCCGCGCGCAATCGTGTCCATGGCCTCGCGCATGAACTGCGGCGTGTGATGGAATGTGGACTTGATGGTGATCTCGGAATAATGCAGCGCCGCGGGATCAATCTTCACTTCGGTGCCGGTGGGGCAGCCACCGAATAGATTCACCGTCCCACCCTTGCGCACCATCTGCAGCGCCCATTCCCAGGTAATCGCGCGTCCCACGGCTTCGATGACGGAATCCGCACCGCGCCCGCCGTCCGTAAGTTGCCGGACGAGTTCCACCGGATTTTCGATTTTGTCCACGTCAAACGCGGCAGTTGCGCCCAGGCGCTCAGCCGCCCGCATCTGGCTCTTGCGTTTTCCGATGGCAATCACGCGCACCTTGCGCTGCGAAAGAATGCGAATAAATTTCAATCCGATGGGTCCGCAGCCGATCACGACCACGGTATCGCCGGGGTGCACGCCGGTCTCGCGAATGCCGCGCAACACACAAGCCAACGGCTCCGCCATGGCGGCATCTTTAAAAGAGATGCCATCAGGAATTTCGATCATGTTTTGCCGTACGATGCGCCCGGGGATGCGGATATATTCCGCGTAGGCGCCGTTGTTGAAGAGCAAATCCTCGCAAAGATTGGGCTGGCCCTTGCGGCAGAAGAAACACGCATTGCATGGCGCCGAATTCGCCGGCAGCACGCGCATGCCGGGCTGTATGCCGCCGTTCACATTCTTGCCGGTTTCTTCGATCACGCCGGCAAGCTCGTGGCCGAAAAGCGATGGAGGCTGGATCATGCGCGCATGATAACCGCGCTTCCACACTTTCAGGTCGGTTCCGCAGGTGAGCGCGACGGCGACGCGCACGAGTACTTCGTCGTCTCCTACCTTGGGGATATCCACCGTCTCAATCTTCAGATTTTCGGCGCCGTATAAAACCGCCGCGTTCATATGCCCACTGCCCTGCCTATAAGCGCTCATTCGTGCCTTATGACTACTTTCAAAGTATTATCCTTCGGATACGCGGCCAATTCCAGTGCCTCGGCGATTTGCTCCAGCGGGAAGCGGTGAGAAACTAGTTCGCGCACCGGTAGTCGCCGCTCGAAAACGAGCGCGGCGGATTCTGCTTGATCGTCCACGGATGCGCTGTAGCTCCCCAGGATTTCTTTTTCTTCCACCCCCACCGCCGCCGCCGGAAATTCCAGCCGCAGGACCGGATCGTTGTGGGCAAACAGTAACACGCGTCCGCCCGGTCGCGCGAGTGCCAGAGCTTCCGGCACCAATGATGGGTTGGGCACAGCCACCAGCACGGCGTCCGCACCTCGGCCACCGGTGCGCTGGCGAATTTCCTGCTGCAGATTCCCGGCGGTGGGATCAAATACTTTTTTCGCGCCAAAACGCAGGCTCGCGTCGCGGCGTCCCGGCATGGGATCGCTGGCATAGACTTCCGCGCCTTCGTATTTCGCCAGTATCATCAGCAACATGCCGATGGGGCCCTGGCCCAGCACCAAAACCTGCTCGCCCGGCGCGATGCGCGCTTTGCGGATGGCTTTGAGGCATGTATTCACGGGTTCGACGAACGTGGCTTCCTCAAAGCTGACGCCCGCGGGCAGCGCGATCATTCCGCGCTCCACAATCCAAGGCATCGCGCGCACATATTCTGCGAACCCTCCGCCGTTAGGATCGAATCCCGCCGTCAATCCCGTCTTCTTATAACCCGAGCACTGCGAAAAAAGTTTCCGTTCGCAGTAAAAGCAGGTGCCGCAAGGAATATGATGAAAACTCACCACACGATCGCCCGGCTTGAACTTCGTCACGCCCGCGCCGACTTCTACGACCGTGCCCGCCAGCTCGTGGCCGAGTATTTGCGGCGCCGGAACAAAACCGTGATGAATTTTCTTGATGTCCGTCCCGCAGATTCCGCAGGCCGCCACGCGAAACAGCAGCTCGCCTTCGCCGATTTCAGGAATCGGCACGGATTCGACGACGACTTGCCCTTTGCCCCGATACACCCCTGCGCGCATGTGGCCGCGCTTGGGCTGGCGCGCTTGGTGCGATCCGATGTGTTCGATGGTTTGACTCATCTTCTTCAAATTGCCGCCGTTTACGGCGCCGCTACCCCAGACCGCCGTTCCAGGGTCTGAAATCTTTCCGATATAGATGCGACGAATTTATCGAGAAAACGAGCCAGCGATTCTGCCGCCGCTTTGCTGTTCTGTCCCAGCCGTACCAGATCCGGAACTGATGTTGGATGCATCGCCACTTGCCCCAGCACGCGCGGAATGCTCACTTGCCCTTCGTCCGTAAAAATCCGGTTCATATCGAGCGGCAAGTCTTCGTCAACCGTGTCACTGATAGCTCGAATCGCGACCGCCGGAATTCCATACGCGGCCGACTCCAAAAGTATTTCAAAGCTTTCCATCTCCACAGCGTCCGAGTGCTCACCCAAATGGCGCTTTTCCTCCGACTTGCCCACCACGCGCACAGCGCTGTAGAACCGCTCCACCACCGTCACACCGCACTCCGCCGCAAACGAAAGCAATGGCGCGCTGCTCTCCAAAGGATTGTTGCTTGGTTCAGTCAGCTCCGCCTCGGTGCATACAGAGCGCGCCGCCAAAACCTGGCCGATCTGATAATCAGATTTGAGCGCGCCCGCCAGCCCGGAGGAAACGCACAGATTGATCGAGTCCGGATCGCTCCCGAGAACCTTCGCCGCTGCCAGATGAGCCTGCTTCGGCCCGGCCCCGGTCAAAATGACACCGACTTCGGCGAAGCCAACTTCCGCGCGATATATGTCCGCCTCACCCCACTTGCCAGGGCGAAACTTTCGCATCGCGTGCCATGGCGCAAATTCATTTTCGAGCGCGAAGGTTACCAGTATTTTCATTGCGCTTCTTTATGCAGCGGCGGCATGCGCCACACGCTTACCACCCGCGCGATTCGCAATGTAGTCATGCTCTGCGAACCAGCGCACCGCGCGTTCCAGCGCTGCTTCCACTTTCCCCGGCTTATAGCCCAATTCCCTCGCCGCTTTGTCGCTTTCGACAAACATTTTATGGCGGGACATTTTCACGCCTTCCACCGGAATCTGTGGCTCGCGCCCCGCCAGCCGCGAGTAAAACTCATCCGCATAGCCGGCCGCAAGCGCAATCGCATGGGGCAAACGCACGCGCGGCGCCGGACGGCCGGTGATTGCCGAAAGCGCATCCAGAATTTGCTTCAAAGTCATATTGCGCGCACCGAGAATGTATCGCTCACCGATGCGCCCTTTCTCCGCCGCAAGCAGATGACCTGCGGCAACATCTTCCACCGCAGCAACGTTCAATCCGGTGTCCACATACGCCGGCATTTTGCCCTGCAGGAAATCCAGAATGATGCGACCCGTCGGCGTCGGCTTCCAATCGCCGGGTCCCACCGGCGCGGTGGGATTCACGATGACTACCGGAACGCCCGCGCGAGCCGCTTCGATCGCGACTTGCTCGGCCAAAAATTTGGATCGTTTGTAATGACCGATCATTTCCCCGAGCACGGCCTGCGTCTCTTCGTTCGGCAACGCGCCATGGCCCGGCACGGCCATGGTCGCAACGGTGCTCGTATATACGATGCGTTCCACGCCCGCCCGTTGCGCGGCTTCGAGCAAACGCCGCGTGCCTTCCACATTACTTTCGTAAATCTCCGCTGGATTCGGTGTCCACAGCCGGTAATCTGCGGCCACGTGGTACACGCGTCGCACGCTTTGCATCGCGCGATCGAGCGAAGCTGCATCGCGCAGATCGCCTTGCACAGGCTCGACGCCAAGACCTTGGAGTACCGCGAGATTACTGCTGGCGCGAACCAGCACGCGCACAGAATCTCCGGCGGCGGCAAGTTGCCGCGCGACGTGGTTCCCCACAAACCCCGTGGCGCCGGTTACGAGCGTAGTCATACGGTATGGCACATGCGATTTCGCAACAGCATTTTGTCTCGGTTGACTCTGAAATCGCGGCTCGATGCATCCAGGATAGCCAGGTCGAATGCCGCATCGGAGATTCTCGCGCTGCGGAAGCCGCAGCGGCGAATTACAACGAGCGACGCCCGCATCGCCTAGGTCTGCCGTCCGTTGTGATTCTGCAATTCCGCGGCAGGAATCTGCACGCCGAGGAATTTGCGCCGGCCCTGGCGCATGTTGTCGTAGCGCGCAAGGGCGTACAGCGGAAACGCGTTGCGATAGATGTGATACTTCAGATAAAAGACGCAGGGAAATCCCGTGCCGGTAAATTCGTCTTCGTTCCAGGTTCCGTTTTCGTTTTGATTCGCCACCAGCCACGCAATGGCGCGCTCGACACAGGCATCATATGGTCCGCACACCGCGAGCAATCCGATGATAGCCCATGCCGTCTGCGAAGCCGTGCTCTTCCCTTTCCCTTTCAGCGCGGGATCGTAGTATGAAAGAATCGATTCGCCGAAACCACCGTCGGGATTTTGCACCGAACGCAACCAATTCGCCGCGGCCTGGCAATCAGCTCCGTTCGACAATCCAATCGTCTCGAGCGCGCGCAGCACGCTGCTGCTGCCGTAAATGTAATTGACGCCCCAGCGCCCAAACCACGGACCTTCGGCAGTCTGATCGTGCCGAATAAACGCCCGCGCCCGCTGAATGACCGGATCATTCGCCGACCAACCCATCTGCCCGAGGCATTCCACGGCGCGAGCGGTGACGTCGGCCGTCGAAGGATCCAGCATGGCATTGTGGTCCGCGAACGGAATGTGATTCAGGAATTGCAGATTATTTTCATGATCGAACGCGCCCCAGCCGCCATCTTCGTTCTGCATGCTGACGAGCCACGCCAGCCCGCGGTGCATCGAGCGGCGCAAGCGTTCGGAATCTGGATCGGCGACGCGGCCCAGCGCCATCAGCACGAAAGCGGTATCGTCCACGTCCGGATAAAATTCGTTCTTAAATTCAAACGCCCAACCGCCCGGCGCGGCATCCGGATTCTTGACCTGCCAGTCTCCAGGCCCAAGAATCTGATTCGCGACGACCCAGCGCTCCGCGGCGATAAGCGACGGATGCGCGGGATCGAGCCCCGCTTCTTCGAGCGACACCATGGCGATGGCCGTATCCCACACCGGTGAAATGCAGGGTTGCACGCGCAATGTATCGTCTTCGGCAATCTCATAACGCGCCAAAAAATTAATTTCGCGCGCCACCAGCGGATCCCTCGTGTCGGCGCCTTCGGCCAGCAGCGCGAAAATCGAATTCATCATCGCCGGGTAAATCGTACCCAAGCCTTCGCTGCGTTCCAGCCGTTCCACCATCCAACGACGCGCGCGTTCCAGCGCTCTTTCGCGGAAAGGCTTCCAGGCCAGCCGCTCATGCAACTTCAATCCGCGGTCGAGTGCCAGGAACACATTGCGCCAGGAAATAACGCGCTTATCCCATTGAAAAGATTTCGGCTTGCCGCCCGGAGTTTTGAAAAGTTCGTCTACGGTGATTCCGTCCGGCAGCCGCCAGTCCGGCTTGTGCGCGTAGACCAGCGCCAGCGGAATCACGATTCCGCGCGTCCAGGACGACATCTCGTGAATATTGATCGGAAACCAATCGGGCAAAAGCATCAGTTCCGGCGGAATGGATGGAACGATGCTCCAATCCACGCCCCCCACCATCGCTAGATAGAAGCGCACGTAGGAGTTCGTGCCTTCCAGACCGCCCAGTTCCAGAACTCTCTCTTTCGCGCGCAATAGCGCCGGCGCCGCAGCCGACTCACCGGTCAAGCGCAGCGCGACATATGCCTTCACCGTGGCATTCAGCTCGGAGGGACCACCCTCGAAAATGTTCCACCCGCCGTCGGATAGCTGTTTGCGGCGAATGTAGTTAGCAAGCTTCGCCGTCTTCTCGGATCCCAACTGACCAAGGATATGGAGATACAGGATGTAGTCGGATTCCAGCGTGGTGTCCGCTTCCAGCTCCGCCCACCAGTAGCCGTCCTGACTCTGCGCAGAAAGCAGCCAGTTCGTGGTGCGAGCAACAGCTTGTTCGACCTGAAAGTCGATGTTTCGGCTGCGAACCGTGGCCGTGCCTCGGTAACCGATGTCGTTCGGGGCATCGACCTGCAGTCTTGCTTTCGGTGTCATCAATCCCTCAGTACTATTTGACTACATTCGCGCCGAGTTCGATGGACCTCGGTGCTCGCCGGGCGACGAATCCAGCAACTGCGGGTTGCTGCGATCCCCCGAGATATGGTTGTTTGGATCTATGTGCGACCGACAAACCGCTTTGTACCGTGCTAAATAGCTGCTCCGCGGAGGAGTCCCGTGGAAAATCGGCCTCCTCTGCCACCCAAATTCCAGAGGGTTCACGCTAACGCTAATATTATCTTTGGGTTTGCCCTCAGGGTCAACTAAAAACGGGCTGCCCATTCCCACAAATGTAGATGTGCGCCGAGGCTAGATGGCTGCTTAAAATGTTTCAATTAGGCAAACGGCCGGGCAAATATGTGCAAAACAATTGCTAGACGCTTTTCCTTAGGTGGCGGGCATCCTGTACTAAAAAGCGAATAGAAATCGAACTGAGTGTTGAGCGTTGGGTCTGAAACGGCCTTGACCTCCCTTGCGCGGCAGCTTACTTGCCGGTCTTTGCTTGTTCCAATTTGCGAACTCGTTCCGCCAGCTCCGGCAAGCGCGACAGCCAGCCATACTGCTCCTTGAATCGCGCGAAGGGCCTCGCCGGTGTGCCCCAAACCGTCTGGCCTCGGCGAATGGTCTTGCCGCTCGGTATGCCCGCCTGCGCCCCAATGATTGCATCGTCCTCCAGGGTGCAGTGCGGGGCGATGCCCACCTGGCCTCCGATCAGGACCTGAGCGCCAATGGAGCAACTGCCGGAAATCCCCACCTGCGCGGCTACGACCGAGTTCCTGCCGATGCGCACGTTGTGTGCAACTTGCACCAGGTTGTCAATCTTGACGCCGGTTCCGATCTGGGTCGCGTCGAGCGAACCGCGGTCAATCGTGGTGTTGCAGCCAATCTCCACGTCGTCGCCAA
This sequence comes from Acidobacteriota bacterium, assembly GCA_013289695.1. Lineage (GTDB taxonomy): Bacteria > Acidobacteriota > Terriglobia > Acidiferrales > UBA7541 > Palsa-295. The sequence goes on along the minus strand of JABCZK010000004.1, from coordinate 107,017 downwards.
TTTCCACGCTGCCTATCTGCGGGAACTTGATGTGACAGCCGTCACCGAAAACATAGCCGAAGCCGTCGCCGCCGATCACTGAGCCAGTGTGAACTTCCACGCGATCTGCCAGCCGCGCGCCGGCGTAGAGTGTTACGCGGGGATGCAACCAACAGTTCTCCCCCAGGCGCGCCCCGCGGCCCAAGAAGCAAAATGCGTTCACCGCAGTCCCCGTGCCGATTTCCACTTCGTCTTCAATCACCACATAGGGGCCGACGCGGATGTTGGGGGCGAGCCGCGCAGTTGCCGCGATGATGGCAGTCGGATGAATTTCCGGGCGTAGCTGAGGTCGCGGGAGCAGCCATGCGGCCGCCTTTGCGAACGCAAGCTTCGGATTTTCGACCTCTAGAATTGTCTTCCCGGACAAATCCGTGCCCAGTACAGCGAGAACGCAACGCGCTGCAGAGGCCGCAGCCCGTTCGACCTGCCGCGGCGAGTCCGCGTAAATCAGATCCTCCGGCGTCGCGCTTTCCGGGTTTGCAATGCCGGAGATCGGCGCCTGCACATCTCCAAGAATTCGTGCGCTCAGATACTCCGCAAGCTCACCAGCGGTGTGAATCATCACTGCACCTCGTTTGAAAAAATGAATCGTTGTAAGACAACCGCGCTCTGCGGTATGCGCCAACCTAAAACGGATAAATCGGCGGCTCACCCGGCGGACGCGTCTTCCATCTTTTGTGCACCCAAAGCCACTGATCGGGATGCGCGCGAACGTAACCTTCGATCACTCGCGTGAAACGCTGCGTGTTCGCCCGCACATCCGCCTCTTCGTCGCCGCTGCGCGCAAGCTCCACGGGCGGTTCGAATCGCAGCCGGTACTTGTGCAGAGAATCGTCCCAAAAAAGAAAGCCGGGAACCACGGCCGCGTCCGTACGCAATGCAATGCGCGCCAAGCCAGAAGTAGTGGACGCGGGAATGCCGAAAAAATCCACGAACACACCTTCCTCGAGCGCGGTGTTGTGATCCGACAGAATTCCCACTGTGCCGCCGTCCGCCAAGACCTTCAAGATCGCCCGCGCGGATTTATTCTTATCAATGGGCCGATTCCCCGACATGCACCGGTAACGATTAATAAGCCCATCCACCCGCGCGTTTGAAATCGGCCGAACCAGAAAATGCAGCGGGTGCCCATAAAGAGCGTGCGCAAATGAAGACAGTTCCCAGGCGCTCATGTGCCCGGTCAGAAACAACACGCCTTTTCCCCGGCGTTGCCCGGCGTCGAAATTTTCAGAGCCATCCAGCACCACGACGCGCTCGATGTTCTGCGGTGTGTAGCGCGGAAATTGCGAGAACTCGCCGGCCATCCAACCGATTTGGCGGATCATCCCGCGGATTACGTTCTTGCGTTTTGCTTCGCTCCAGTCTGGGAACGCCAGATGCAGATTGAACATCGCGGCTCGCCGCAGCGGCGTTCGGAACGCGTACGCCGTGGACGCGAAGGTCGCGCCCACCCAACGCGCGGCCGGACGCGGCAGCAGTCCCAATAATTTCAGCCCCATCCAGGCGACGGCATACTCCAACCATTCCCGCATAGCGGGCCATTATGCAAGAGGCTGCGGAGTGGATGCCAGCAATCGTTCCACAATCGTACGTTGCCATTGTCTGTCACGATTGCCCGTTACGATGTTCCGCGCGCCAGGCGCGCGCAGCGCCGCGCTTCGCGAGCCAAGATTCGTGGCGAGGATGTTAGACTCATCGCGCTTTGCACGAATTGACGCAATCTGGCCGGAAGACCAACATCGCAGCGCTCGCTGTGACGGCGCTGGCAACTCTGGTGTCGCTGTTCCCGAACCTCGGCGCCATCGGGCTGGTCGGCCCCGATGAGCCACGCTATGCGTGGATAGCGCGCGCCATGGCGGAAACCGGTGACTGGGTTACGCCCCGGCTGTGGGGAGTTCCGTGGTTTGAGAAGCCTGTCCTCTACTATTGGGCGGCGGCGATTGGATTCTTGATGTACTTGCCGGCGGAGTGGGCGGCGCGCTTGCCTTCCGCATTTGCGGCGTTGGCAGCCGCGGTCGCGATCGGTTGGTTCGCATGGCGGCACTACGGCGAAGGCGAGGATTGGTCTGCAAGCCCGGCGCTCCTCGCGCCAATAATTTTCTCCACCAGCGTCGCGGCCATCGGATTCGCACGCGCCGCGACGCCGGACATGCTGTTCAGCGCCGCGATCACGCTTGCGATGGTCTGCGCTGCGAGCGTCCTGACGCGCGCCGGCGCGCTGCGCGTTCCGGACCGCGCGTCGGCCGAAAATCAAACGTACAATCTGCGGATCGTCATCTTGTGGGGAGCGTTTCTCGGCGCAGGAGTGCTCGCTAAAGGTCCAGCAGCAGTAATCCTCGCGGGGGGCAGCGTCGGGATCTGGGCGCTCGGCACATCCCAGTGGCGCGCTGCAATCCGACTTGCGCATCCGTTCGCTATCGTCGCGTTCTGTGCCGTCGCGCTGCCGTGGTACTTGCTCTGCGCGCTACGCAACCCTGACTTCCTGCACATTTTCATTTTTCAGCACAATTTCGAACGGTACCTGACGCCGCTATTCCAGCACCAGCAGCCATTCTGGTTCTTCGCACCGATTACAATTCTCGCGCTCCTTCCGTGGTCCGCATTCTTGATCGCCGCCGCGCAGGAAGCGCTAAGGCTGTGGCGAGAAAAATCGTGGACAAATTCTCCCGGGTTCTTCGTCGCCTGCTGGGCCGTCTTCCCCATAGTGTTCTTCAGCTTCTCGCAGTCAAAATTGCCGAGTTACATTCTTCCCGCTGTCCCGGCGCTAGCATTGTTAATCGCAGTCAGCGCCACCCGCCGGTTTCAGACAAGTCGTACCAACGCGCTCATGCTAAGCGCGGGAATTGGCGTCGCATGGATTGTGCTGGCCGCCATATTCCTGCATACCGCGCACAAATCGCCCTTCGCGGAGATGGGCCATTCCATCCCATTACTGGCGGCGACAGCTTTGGGAATCTCAATCGCGCTCGCCGCGGGAGTTCTCTACGCCGCAATACGCAAGAATTTTTATCTGACCGTGGTCCTCTGCAGCTTATGCGCCGTCGTGACGCTGGAAATCGCAAATATCGTGGTCCTTCCGGCACTCGATCCTTACGTTTCGGCAAGGCCCCATGCGGCGTTCTTCAGCAATGACCTCCATCCCGATCGAATCTTCACCTATCAGCTGCGACGCACTTGGAACTACGGCCTAGCCTTTTATTTCCACCGCGAAATCCCAGAATGGTCGCCGCAGGATCCTGACGCAGCTCTGGTGCTCACTTCACGCGAAGGATTTGAAAAAATACGAAAGGCGGGAAGATTTCGCGGCGTCGAAGAGTTGCCCCACCAAGGCATCCTCTACGTCCCCGTCGAGGCCGCTCCGCGCTAATTCCTCGGCGCGCGCGACGTCGCCGGCAGATTCAACAAGAAGAAACTCACCACCTGGCTCTCATAATTCTTGCGGTCATCATCGGACATGTCCGGATAACTGGCGCGGTCGCGAATCATCTGCTTGGGCTCCGGAGCATGGGTGAACAGGTTCGTCACGTCCCTGGCCAGGTCGGGGCGGTCGTCCGACACAATGAAAAGTTTCGGAATCCCCTTGGTTCGGATCAATTGCGCGGTGACCGGCGGCTGATTCCGAAATTGATAATTGAGCATACGAAATCCCAGATCGCAGAACTTGCTCACGTACGGCAGCACGGTAAGACCCGAGCGTTTCACTTCGATCTGCACCATGTCGAGCGGATCCGCGTAGGCGTCGTCCACGATGAACGCGGAAACTCGAGGGTCGGAGACGGCGTTCTCCAGTACCACATATCCGCCCATATCCACGCCCCACAGACCGAAATGTTTGGGGTCCACATCGTCGCGCTTCGCCAAAGCCTGCATCGCCGACTGCAATTCCGCCACTTCGCGATAACCGAGCGTAGTGACGCCGGAGCTTGTGCCATGCGCGGTAAAATCAAAGAGGAACACGTTGAACTGCTGGTCCTGCAGCGCAGTGACCAACGTCAGCACGTCCGAGCGCTGCGAACGAAAGCCGTGACAGACCACGATGGTCGGCGAGCCGCGCAATCCCGGATAAAACCATCCGTCGCGGGTCCCGCCATTGGCAACCGGAAACGAGAAGGCCACCGGATGCCCCATCATCACACTCAGATCGACGCTTGCACCCGCATGCGAGGTTCGCAGCATCTGATACAGAAGAAATCCGGAAACAGTCGCAACAGACACAAATAGAAAGAGCGCAATCGCGAAGAGTCCCGAGAGGAGCTTAGCGATACGCGTTGTTGGATAGCGTAGTTCTGAGAGGACGGCCATCCGGTGAGCGCGGGCGCGCGCAATTCTCGCCTCGGCGAATTGCATGGTAGCACAATTCCCTGCAACCGCACGGTAGGCTGATGGTACAGGCAGTTACGTTTCAGACAAATTCCCTCAAGCGTCAGAACATGCACGGGTTTCGTACCCAGAGGGTCGGCAAGTCCCCCCAGTTGGGTTCTACCGCCGCCCATGCTTATAATGGCATGGGGGTTGTTTCCTTTAATACATGCAGATTGTTGATCTCCGGCAAATTCAGGCGCGGACCCTGGACCCGCTCTTCCAGGAAGAAGCTCGCCACTGGCGCGACGAGCTGCATTGGGACTACCGCTCTTCGATCGAGCTGATTCGCAGATTCATCGACTCCCGCTCGCTGGGAGGCTACGTGTCCATGGAAGAGGGCAATCCTGCCGGATATGGCTTCTACGTGCTGGAAGATCACAAAGGACTCATCGGCGGCTTGTTCGTTTCCTCCCGTTTTTCGCAGGCGCCTATCACTCGCGCGCTGGTAACCGAAATGGTGACGGCTTTGCATGCCACTCCTCGCCTGGAACGCGTGGAAGCGCAGCTGATGCCCTTCGGCACCGAACTCGATCCTGAATTTCTCTCGCAGTACTTCAAGTTGTACACGCGGCAGTTCATGTTGCTGGCGCTCGCGGACGCCAAGCTCGGCGGCACGCCTCTTTCCACCGGCCTGCGCCTGGAGCCGTGGACGGATCGCGCGTTTGAATCCGCGGCGCGGCTGATTCATCTAGCTTATGCCGATCATGTGGATGGAGAAATCAACGACCAGTACCGCACCGAATCCGGCGGAATGAAATTCCTGCGCAATATCGTGCTGCTACCGGGCTGCGGCCAGTTTTTGCCCGAGGCTTCTTTCCTGGTGCGTCCCGCGACGGGCGACCGGCCCATCGGTATGGTGCTGACATCCACCGTGGCTGAGCGCGTGGGCCACACCACGCAAATCTGCGTGATGCCCGGATATCAAGGCCACGGCATCGGCCGCGCATTGATGGAAAGCTCCATCCAAGCGCTGCGCCGCAGGCGTTACGAATCGCTTTCGCTCACCGTCACCAGCATCAACACTTCCGCCGTGCGGCTCTACGAACATCTGGGATTTCGCACCATCAAGAAATTTGCAGCGGGCGTCTGGCGGGGCTAGCAGAATTATTTCTTTACACGGTCCTTCAGCAGCACTTTCAGCTCGTCCATGAACTCCTTCACGTCCTTGAAATCCAGATACACGGAAGCGAATCGCACGTAAGCCACCTTATCCAGCTTCTTCAGTTTCTGCATAATGTGTTCGCCAATATCCTTCGTCGTGCGCTCGCGCTCCGGCGCCTCGCTGACGAACTGCTCCGCCTCATCCACGATCATTTCCAGCTTGCCCACCGGCACGGGCCGCTTCTCGCATGCCTTTAACAGCCCTTGCAACAGTTTGGCGCGTTCGAATTTTTCGCGCCGTCCGTCCTTCTTGATCACCATGTAAGGAATTTCGTCAATGCGCTCGTACGTCGTGAAGCGGCGGCTGCATTTCAAGCATTCACGGCGGCGCCGGATCAGATCGCCGGTGCGCGCCTCGCGCGAGTCCACAACTTTATCGTCCAGGTTCGTGCAGAAAGGGCATTTCACCGCGTTTCTTCTCCCGGTTTCGCAGGATGCGCGCCAAGCACAATTTCTTGCGTCACAGATTCGGCTTCGTGCTCGGCAGCTGACGCCATCTTGCGCAAATCGCCCATGGACCATCCTTCGCGGAATAGCATAGGCAGCCCTACCAAGCTGCAAGATGCAAACGTGAGCAGCCATACGACGATGGACATCGTCGCCGCCGGCACCTTTTCTACTGCAAAGATCAGCGTCAACACAAGGAATGTGGCAACTTGCGCTCCGCCGCCCACGCCGGGAAATTGTACGGCTGACCCTACCATGGAAAACGCCAGCACCAGCGCCGCGTCGGCCAGAGTGAGTTCGCCGAGCTTGCCGCCAAACGAGTGCGCCACCCACCAATAACACACCACGATGAGGAACCAATGCACGGCCGAGAGTCCAATCAGCGCGCCGAGATCATTCCAAGTTCGTATTCCCTGCAACCCTTCGGCGAATCCCTCCAGCAGCAGAATGATCCTGCCTCGCCAACCGCCTCGCCACGAAGGTTTCTGCAGCCTCCGCGCCAACCAATCCGCGCCATGGTAGCGAAAATAAATCAGAAAAGAGACTGCCGCCAGCAGCGCGACGAGCAGCAAAACTCCCGCCGAACGGACCTTCAACACCATGTCTTGCTCGCCGGGCGTCAAACCTTGCTGCTCGAAGAACAGCAGCGCCCCGCCTGCGATCACTGCCGTCGCCGCCATATCGAACACGCGCTCCAACACGTAAACGCCGAACATGCGCGGGATTGAAAGCCCATCCTTCTTCGCGATGAGCACCGGTCGAATGGGTTCGCCGGCGCGGCCCAGCAAGAATGTGCCAGTGAACCCCATCAGCGTCGCGCTGTACACATTCAGGAAGTGCGTAGTTCCCAGAGTGCGCGAGAAACGCATCCAACGCAGCGCGCGAATCGCGAAACACACATAGATCGTCGCCACAGTGAGCACCAGCAACGAAAGACGCGCGTCCCGCAGCGACTGCCCCACCGTGGCCCACTGAAACCCTTCCAGCGTGATCGAATTGCGAAACTTATAGAACAAACCGCCGAGCGCAACCAAGGCCAGCAGCAGAAGGAGAATCCGACGTGAAGTGCGCAGCATGGATTTCGCACCGTAACAGCAAGCTTCCGAGAGTGTCAAGGCAGGTTTCGCGTTTCGCGTTTCTTTCGCAGCGGCGCCCGAAATTCATCACGGCGCTTGTGTTCCCGCCGCCAAGCTAGTTAAGATGCGGCACAATGCAAGTCTCCGCGGAACTACCAGGCCGTCCGGCGCCACACGTCGTCCGGCGCGCGGAACTTTTTGGCCCAGGATTGCGTTACATCTTGTGAGGCTGAAAGGCAATGCTAGCTGCGAGGCTAAAGAAGATTGGAGCCCGACGCCCAATTGGTGCAGGGATGTCTCCGGGGCGAAGGGCCGGCCTGGGAGGAACTTGTGCGGCGGCACACCCGGCGCGTTTTCAACCTGTGCTACCGGTTCACCGGCAACTCCACCGAAGCCGAGGACCTCAGCCAGGAAGTTTTCTTGCGCATCTATCGCACGCTTGCGAGTTACCGGCCGGCTTTCGGAGCGTTTCCTACTTGGCTCACCAGCGTCACGCGCAACCTGCTGGTGGATCATTATCGGCGCACGCGGCGCGACCGGCTGACGGATTCGATCGAGGACGCGATGCCCAAGCTGGAGAACAAGCAATCGGCGGCGCGCACTCCAGACAAGCTGGCGCTGGCTTCGGAATTGAGCGCGCAGTTGCAACAGGGCCTCGGGCGCCTTTCTCCGGAATTGCGCGAGGCAGTAATCCTGCGCGATTTGCAGGGCCTTGATTACAGCGAGATTCAAAGCGTCCTGGAAGTGCCCGAGGGTACGGTAAAATCCCGCATTAACCGCGGGCGCATCGAGCTGGCGCGCATCTTGGAAGAAATGGGGCTTCGACCGCAGAATTGATTCGCGGGAGTGAGAGTATGACGGACTGGAACTGCGCACGAACCGAAGAAAGGCTGAGCGAGTATCTCGACGGGATTCTTTCGCCCGCCGAAGCAGCGGCATTTTCCGCGCACTCGAGCAGTTGCGACGCGTGCGGCAAGCTGGTCGCGCAAGTGGGCGCCCTCGTGCATCACATGCGCGCTCTTGATGCGCTCGAAACGCCGCCGCAATTAATTCCCAAGATCCTCGAAAGCACCCTGGGCCCGCGCACGCAAAGCGCCGGCTGGCAGCGCTGGTTCGCCTGGGTCCCGCAATTGTGGCAACCGCGATTCGCCATGGGAGTCATCACAGTCGCGGCCACTATATTGATCGCCCTTTACACCACCGGGATATCCCCGACAAAACTGAAGAAGGCCGACCTCAGCCCCACAAACGTTTTTCGCACCGCCAACCGCCAGGTGCATCTCACCTACGCGCGCAGCGCTAAATTCGTGAACGACCTCCGCGTGGTGTACGAAATCCAGACGCGCTTGCAGCCCGATGCCGAACCTTCTCCTTCCATCACGCCGGCGCCCGCGCCGCAACAGAACACGCAGCCGCCCGCCGTGAATCCGCAGGAGAAATCGCAGACCTCGCCGCATCCCGGTCACAGCCAGTCGCGCAACGGCACGATGCTGGCGTCTCTGCTCAGCGGCAATTGGACGGGGAATTTTGGCGCGGTTGTGATTTGCAACATCCCCAGGAGCCCTCAATGAATTGCGCGGTCCATACAGAGGTCCAGGCCACCGGTTTCTGCCGCAATTGCGGGAAAGCGCTGTGCCCAGAGTGCACGCGCGAGGTGCGCGGCGCGCTCTATTGCGAAGAATGTCTCGCCGGACTGCTAGCGGCTCCGCCCGCACCGGAAACTGGAAAGTCCGAAGTGAACCCCGGTCTCGCCGCCACGCTGGGCATCATTCCGGGCTTGGGCGCTGTGTACAACGGCCAGTACTTGAAAGCCCTGATTCACGTGTTGATCTTTGCCGGGCTAATTGCGGCGCTCAACAGCGACCTGCCAGACGCTTACGATGCGTTCTTGGGAGTCGCTCTCGGCTGCTTTTATTGTTACATGCCGATCGAGGCCTATCGCACCGCGCAGGCCCGCAAAAAGGGAGAGCCCGAGCCAGCCAATTTGATCGAAGGTCCCGACCGCAAACCCATCGGCGCGTTCGTGCTCATAGGCATCGGCGTTTTGGTGCTGCTCGCGAACTTCGGCCTGTTGCAGCGCGAGTGGTTTTCCAAAAGCTGGCCGGTAGCGTTGATCCTGGTCGGCGGATGGATTCTTTGGGATCGTCTGCACAAAAAATCCTAGGGGACGCCAAAATGAGCGATCCAAATCGAACAGTTTGCCACTGCCCCCACTGCAAGATTCGTGGCCTGATGGGTCCGCTGATGATCATCACCGTGGGAGTTCTCTTTCTGATCGGAGAGTACACGCGCTTCAGTTTCATGGAACTTTGGCCGGTTCTTCTGATCGTTGCGGGTGTCGTGCTAACCGCGCAGTCGCTGGCTTCCAAAGAAGGCCATCTCGGCTCGTGAGGCGCGCGTGAGCAATGGCGGGTCACAACGCAGTTCTATCTTCAGCGGCTTGCTCCTGATCGTCCTCGGAGTGCTGTTTCTTCTCGCCCGCTTCCATCCGGACCTACGAATCTGGCACCTCTTCTGGAGCTTTTGGCCGGTGCTGATCATTTTGTGGGGTATCGCCAAGCTGGTCGATCACATGGGCGCGCAGCGGACCGGCGACGCGCGCCCGCCGCTGCTGACTGGTGGTGAAGCGGCGCTGCTGGTGCTGGTGGTGTTCGTTCTAGCGGGAATGGGAATTTACACCAAGATCCGCGAGAAAAATCCAGATCTGAACATTGACCTCGACGTTTTCAATCACAAGTCCAGTCAAAGCCAGGAACTCCCTCCGAAAACAATTCCCGCCGGCGCGCACATCATGGTCACCACCGCGATGGGAAGTATCGTCGCGCACGTCGGCGATGGCAGTGATTTGCGCGTCAGCGTCACGGAAACGGCGGAAGCAGCGAACGAGTCGGCCGCCGAAGAGCTTTTGAAGTCACTGAAAGTGGTGATCGAGCAAACCCGTGACGGCTACAGCGTTCATCCCGTGAATCAAGAAATGGGCGCAGGCCACGTCACCGTGGACTTCGACTTGACGCTTCCCAAGAGCGTATCGCTTGCCGCCGATTCGCATCACGGTGATGTTTCTGTCTCCGGATTGGCAGGTGCCGTGACCGCCACAACGCAGACTGGCGATATCGAAGTCCATGACATCGTCTCGGACGTAACCGCACAGCTCGTGAAAGGTAATGCGCGTTTTGACGACATCACCGGCAGCGTCCGCATCACAGGCCGCGGAAACGAAATCGAGGTGAACGATGTGACGGGAGACGCCACCTTACAGGGCGAATTCTTCGGGCCGGTGCGCATTCGCAACGTCACCAAGACCACACATTACACGTCGCAGGCCGGCGATCTCACCCTGGCGCATCTCACCGGACGGCTAGAACTGGATTCCGGACAGATTGACATATCGGACGTGGGCGGCTTTGCCAAACTCGTCACCCATGATAAGGACATCGGAGTGGAAAACGTCGCGGGCCGCCTGGACATCGCCGGAACGCACGGCGACATTAAGGTGACTTGTGCGCAACCGCCCCGCGAAGACATCAACATCGCGAATGGAACCGGAGAAGTGGACCTGACGCTACCCGCGAAATCGAGTTTCGAAATTTCCGCAATCTCCCGCTCGGGAGAAGTTCAAAGCGATTTCGAGGCGCCAGGATTGCAGCCCGCCGACGAGAACGGCACAGGACGCCTCAGCGGCAAGGTCGGCTCTTCGGGGCCGAAAATCCAGATCGTCACCAGCTACGGGACCATTTACTTGCGCAAGTCGTCCTGATTTTCACCGCCTCGCAAACGCTCCAGCGTCTTGAAAAAATCCGGGAACGAAACGCCCACGCATTCGAAGTCTTTGATCACCGTGTCGCCCTCCGCGCCCAGCGCCGCCACTGCCAGCGCCATTGCGATGCGATGATCGCCCTGCGGATTCACTCTTGCGCCCCGCAGCTTCGTTGCGGCTGAGCTGCCCGCACGGCCTTCCACACGCAATCCATCTGGAAATTCCTCGACGCGCGCGCCCATCTGCCGTAGGCCTTCCGCGAGGGTCGCGATGCGATCGCTTTCCTTCACGCGCAGTTCCTGCGCATCATGGATTTCGATTCCCTTCTCCGTGAACGGGCCCAGCGCCGCGAGCATTGGCAGTTCGTCAATCATTTCTGCCACCTGCGCGCCGGATATGCTGCCGCCCGCAAGTACCGCGTGGCGTACCGAAACATCGCCAATCAGTTCTCCATCGCGCAGTTGCACGGACGCCAGATTGATCGACGCCCCGATCGAAATCAGAAAATCCAGCACGCGCGAGCGAGTGGGATTCAGTCCCACGTTGTGCAGCATCAACGACGATTCCGGCAGCACCAGCGCCGCGCCGATCAGAAACACGGCCGAAGATAGGTCACCCGGGACGATCGATTGCCGCGGCTGCAATTTCGGCCGCGGCTCGATGCTAATCTCGCCCTTCGCCACCGCAACGTTAGCGCCGAATTCGCGCAGCGCCAGTTCGGTATGATCGCGCGTACGGACCGACTCCCGAACGGTGGTCACGCCGTCCGCGTACAAGCCAGCCAGCAGAATCGCCGACTTCACCTGCGCGCTCGGCACCGGCGTCGTGTAATCAATCCCGTGCAGCTTTCCGCCGCGAATTTCCAGCGGCGCGCGGTTGCCATTCGTGCTGCGAATATCCGCGCCCATTTGCCGCAGGGGCTCAACCACCCGGCGCATCGGACGGCGACGCAACGAACTATCGCCCGTAATCGTCGAAGTAAAACTCTGTCCGGCCAGAACACCGGACATCATGCGGATCGTCGAGCCGGAATTTTCCGCGTCAATCGTGCGACGCGGAGCTTTCAGGCCGTCCAGCCCTTTCCCGGCAATGCGCACGTGCTCGCCTTTGGCATCCACCGCGATGCCCAGCCGGCGCAAACATTCCAGCGTGCTCGCGCAATCCGCCGCGGGAGAATAGTTTCTAATCTCACTGGCGCCCTCCGCCAGCCCGGCCAGAATCGCGTAGCGGTGCGAAATTGATTTGTCTCCGGGCAGTTCCACCACTCCGCTGACGCTTCCGCCCGGCGAAATCGTCTTTTTAGCCATCGCACGATTCTAGCACGGCGCGATTTGCTTCCCCGGTATGCGGCGGGTATCATGAACTTCTGATGCCCGTGGCCCTCCGGAAATTGCTTCCAACATTTCTTGCCGCTCTGATTCTCCCAACCGGCCCGGCAGCACCAAACGCGCAAGACCTGCCCCCAATTTTTCCGCTCAGTCAGGTCCAGTCGGGGATGAAATGCGTCGTCTATACAATCTTCGCTGGCGACGAGATCGAAAAAGTGGATTTGGTCGTCCTAGGCGTGCTGCACAACGCAATCGGTCCCAAGCAGGACATCATCCTCGTCCAGCTTCTGGGTAAAAAAGTGGAACACACCGGCGTGGTGGCCGGCATGAGCGGCAGTCCGGTCTATTACGACGGCAAATTGGTCGGCGCGCTGTCGCTGAAGCTCGGCGCATTCACCAAGGAAGCCATCGGCGGCGTCACTCCTATCGAAAATATGCTCGATGTTGGAAATGCGCCGGAACCTCCTGCGAATTTATCTGTGCCGGCTTCAGGCGCGCAAGTAGCGAATACCGGAAATATGCTTTCTGCGTCGCGCATTCCCCTCCCCGAAAGTTTCGCGCGGCAGACCAGCGCCGGCTCCGGCCAATTTCTGGTGCCCATCGAGACGCCGCTTATTTCCACCGGCTTGTACCCGGAAACAATCGCGCAGTTCAGCAAGCAGCTCTCTGCCTGGGGCATGACGATGATGGCAGGCGGCACCGCCGCGCCCTCACCCGAAGACGCGCAACTGAAACCCGGCGACATGGTCGGAGTGGAATTGATTCGCGGCGATCTCTCGATCACTCCCGGCTGCACCGTTACCACCGTGGACCACGGCAAAATCCTCGCGTGCGGTCACCCCATATTTTCCTTCGGCAACGTCTCCATGCCGCTGGCCCGCGCGCATGTGCTCACGACTCTCGCTTCCGCGATGGCTTCCACGAAAATCATCACCACCGGTGGAACCATCGGCACGCTCACACAAGATCGCGTCACCGCCATCGCGGGACATTTGGGCGATGGGCCGCCCATGATTCCAGTCGAGGTGACGCTCGTCGCCGGCGATGCGCAAAAACAATTTCACTTCGAAGTCATCGAGAGCCCGCAGCTCACTCCCGTGTTGGTGGCTCTGGCGACCTATAACGGAATCGTAGGCAACGCGGCCTACGGCGAAGGTTCCACCCTGCAACTGGACGGCGAGATCGCCATCCAAGGGCACACCACGGTCGCATTGAAAGATCTATTCGCGCCGACCGATGTGCCCGTGCCCGGCGGATTCTTCATCGCCACTGACGTGCAGGGCATTTTTGCGCAGATTTACTCGAACCCGTACGAAATTCCTCGTGTCGCCGGAATTCATCTGCGCGTCACCGCGTTGCCCCAGCGCCGCGCCGCCACCATTGACGACGCCTGGGTTGAAGCGAACGAAGTGCGGCCCGGCCAAACGGTGGCGGTGAAAGTCCAGCTGCGTCCCTATCGCGGCGCCGCTTTCGTGCAGGAATTCCCCATCACCATTCCCATGCAGGCCGCGCGCGGCCCGCTGCAACTAGTCATCAGCGACGCGGAAACGGTGAATCGCACCGTGCAATCGCTCGCCGCAAGCTCGCAGGGACAGTTGCCCGGTCTCGAAGAGCTGATTAAACTGATGAACCGCGCGCATCAGAATGACCGCTTATACGCAACTCTGCTGCAACCTACTCCCACGCTGATGGTGGAAGACAAGGTGATGCCCAATGCGCCGGCATCCGCAATCAATGTTTTGGACCAGCGACAAAATCCCGGCGGCGCGCGGCTATTGTATCAATCCACCGCGGGAGAATGGTCCATTGAAATGCACCAGGTAATTTCGGGCGAGCGCACGCTGACGATTACCGTGAAGTGACGTCCAGCAGTAAAGGAGATTGGCAGCAATGACACGGCGACTCATCTTCACGTGCCTTCTGGCGATGGGGCTCACCGCGCCCGCGCTCGTGTACGCCGAGCACACCCATTTCTGGCGGCAATCCGATTACTCGGACTTCGAGAAGGGCACTGCCAAAGGTGTGGCCATCCGCAGCGACGGCAAGCTGGTTCCCGCGCCGCAATTCTCAGCGTTCTCCGACCCCGATTTGATGTATCTCTGGGCGCTGCGCACGGATTCGCGCGGCCGCGTCTATGCCGCGGGCGGCTCCGATGCAAAAGTGCTGCGCTTCGACGACCCAACCAAGCCCACCACAGTCTTCGAAGCTCCGGAACTTTCCGCGCAAACCATCGCTTTCGATGCGCACGACAATCTCTACGTAGGCACGTCGCCGGACGGCAAAGTCTACAAAGTCACGCCCGACGGGCAGAAGTCCATCTTCTTCGATCCCAAATCGAAATATATCTGGGCGCTCGCGTTGGACGCCCAAGGGACTCTATTCGTGGGAACCGGCGATAAAGGCGAAATATTCGCTGTAACTCCCGACGGCAAGGTTCAGCTCTTTTATCAAAGTGACGAACGCCACGCCCGCTCGCTCGCCTTCGACGCGAAAGGCAATCTCCTCGTCGGCACAGACCCGGATGGATTGATTCTGCGCATCGAAATCGCGCGCGCGACCGGCGCGAAGGATTCGCAAGCTGCGCCGAAGGCCGGCGCATCCTTCGTCGTCTACGAAACGGACAAAAAGGAAGTGACCTCGCTGCTCACGGATTCCAGCGGAAACCTCTACGCCGCCGCGATCGGCGAAAAACAACGCCCCGCGGCCCCAAGCCCACAGCCACTGATCACACCGCAACCCGCAGCGACAGCTCCGGCGCTTTCGGCTCAGGGCGCCGTGACGCTGGCACTCCAGGCCGCCGCATCCGCGCAACCTCCTCCCGCGTTCACTGTCTTCCCATCCACCACCGGAGGATCGCAAGTAGTAAAGATTTCACCCACAGGCTCGCGAGAAACGCTCTGGACCTCGCGCGAAGAAATCGTTTTTTCGATGGGTATTTCGCCGAGCGGAAAGCTCCTTCTGGGCACGGGAAATAAAGGCGCCATCATCGAGCTCCCAGGCGACAATATTTATTCCATCGTCGCCAAGACTGCTTCCTCGCAGGTAACCAGCTTGATCGCAGGACGCGATGGCCACCTGCTCGTCGGCACCGCCAACCCCGGAAAAATTTTCACGTTGGGCCCGGCCCAGGAAGCGCAGGGCAGCTTCGAGTCCGACCCCTTCGACGCCAAGATATTCTCGCACTGGGGGCGCTTGACGTGGTGGGGCGAAAACGGCGCAACGCAGGGAAAGGTTTCCTTTTACGTGCGTTCCGGCAACACTGCAAACCCCGAAAAAGAATGGAGCCCGTGGTCCGGCCCTTACAAGAGCGCAAGCGGCGAATCCATCAGCTGTCCGCCGGCGCGTTTCCTGCAATGGAAGGCGGTATTTCAAGCCTCCGAGAAGCGCGATGCGCCGGAAGTTTCCTGGGTCAGCGTGGCTTACCAGCCGGAAAATGTAGCGCCCGTCGTGGACGATATCGCCATTCAAGGTCCTGGCGTCCGCGTGCAGGGATTTTCCGCCTCGCCTGGAGGCCCGGCAAGCCCCGCATCCGTGCAACTGAAAACGCCCCAGCGTGCCGGCGGCGTCACTCCGTTTCCAAATATCGGCGCGATACTGGATACTTCGTCCAAGTCGCTGAAGATGGACGTGCCGCCTCAGGGCTTCGAAGAAAAAGGCTACCAGAGCGTCCTCTGGAGCGCGCACGACGACAACGACGATGATCTGGCCTTCTCGGTTTACTATCGTGGCGAGGGCGAACAAATCTGGCGCCTGTTGAAAGACAAACTCACGCAGCACTTTTATTCCTGGGACAGCACCACCATGCCCGACGGCGCCTACTATCTGAAAATTGTAGCTTCGGATTTGCCTTCGAATCCCCC
This sequence comes from Acidobacteriota bacterium, assembly GCA_013289695.1. Lineage (GTDB taxonomy): Bacteria > Acidobacteriota > Terriglobia > Acidiferrales > UBA7541 > Palsa-295. The sequence continues at coordinate 90,987 of JABCZK010000004.1, read as the reverse complement.
GAGCCAGGCGCTCACCAACGAGCGCACCAGCGAGCGCTTCGAAATTCAAAACACTGCGCCGCGCATCGAAAACCTCCGTGCGGACACCAGCGGCGCGGCCGCGAAGATTTCGTTTGAGGGAGTAAGCTCCGGCCTAGCGATCACCAAAGCGCAGTACAGTGTGGATGCCGGTGATTGGCTAATCGTATTTCCCACAGGTGGACTGTCGGACGGGCCGAAGGAAAGTTATCAGCTGGAACTTCCGGGCGTTGCGCCCGGGCTGCACACGATCGCCGTGCAGATTTCCGACCGCTTTGACAACACCGCGGCGGCGCAGGTGACTTTCACCGTGACTGCGCGGCCTGCCAGGTAATGGCGGCGCCTAATTCCACCGCACAACGCGCTAGTTGGCCCAATTCCGCGTCACTGCAGTGCGCTCCAGGCGGTCAATGGTCGCGCCGATTGCCATCGTTCCGTTCGTCTCCCGATCCTTCTCCACGCGCACCACGCGAGCGCTGCAACGCACATCTTCCGGCGCGCGCGCGGTCAATGCTGTGGGCAGCGCAAAACAGATTTCCACATTTTCCCCAATGTTGAGACTTTGCGGTGCCTTGAATCCGATGCCGCGCTCGGACAGATTTATGATTTCGTCCTGCTGCGGCAGCGCAATGGTTGACAATAATTTCGCGTTCGCCTGCGCCGGTACAGTCGCCGCCCCCGTCGATCCCACCATCGCATATTGTTCGGTGATCACATTAATTCGCACAGGAATTGCGTAGGATTTCCGCGGGGCGATACGACGCTCGTGGCTAGACATAGACTCCTGCTCGGGAGCTTTCGTTCTGGATCGTTCTCGAAGGCACTTCTGGAAGGGTGATGTTGAGGGTGGCATTTGCCCCCAGCCGCGTCAGGATTTCTAATGTTCCCTGGCGTGCGTGACTGACGCCGCGCGTGCGCCGAATCCGTTTTCGCGCGGGATGTGCCATAATGCTCGACTGCGTGCACCATGTCCGCTCATAGCAAATCAACCGAATTCCAGCCCCACGCGCACGAGCCGCTCAACTTTCCCGCGGCCAACCTGACTCTGGACGCTATTCGCGCGGCGCATCGCCTTATCGCACCGCGCATCCACCGTACGCCCGTCATTACCTGCGCGTCGCTCGACCACATCGCAGGCGCCCGACTCTTCTTCAAGTGCGAAAACCTGCAAAAGACAGGCTCTTTCAAGATTCGTGGCGCCACAAACGGCGTCTTCTCGCTGACGGACGAGCAAGCTAAATTTGGCGTGGCCGCGCCCTCTTCCGGTAATCACGCCGCGGCGCTGTCCCAGGCGGCGCGCTGGCGCGGAATCCCCGCCTATATCGTGATGCCGCGAAACTCCTCGCCGGCAAAGAAGGGCGCGGTGGAAGCCTACGGCGGACAAATCACCGAAAGCGAGCCGAATATCGCGTCGCGCGAGGCCGTCACCGCCGAGGTGCTCAAGCGAACCGGCGCGCATCTGGTGCATCCTTACGATGATGCGCGGGTGATAGCCGGCCAGGGAACCGCGGCGCTGGAGTTGCTCGAGGAAATTCCTGATCTCGATGCGGTAATCACTCCGACAAGCGGTGGCGGCCTGCTCAGCGGCACCGCAATCGCCGCAAAAAGTCTGCTCCCCGCGATTCGCGTGATTGGCGGTGAGCCGCGCAACGCGGACGACGTTTACCGCTCGCTCGCCTCTGGAAAAATCGAGCCCGCGGCATCCACTGAAACCATCGCGGACGGCTTGCGCGCCACGTTGTGCCCGCTTACGTTTTCAATTCTTCGCGAACGAGTGGACGAAGTTTCGCTGGTGACGGAAGAAGAAATCGTGCAGGCCATGCTGCTGTTGTGGGAGCGCACCAAACTGGTCGTGGAGCCTTCCGGCGCCGTGGCCGCCGCGCCGGCGCTGTTTCGAAAAATCGGCGCCGCGGGCAAGAAGATCGGCATCATCCTCTCGGGCGGGAACCTCGACCTGCGCAAACTTCCCTTCGCCTAAGCAAATTGATTCAACGCGATCTTTTCGTCGGCACGAATCTGCGCTCTACAAATCGTCGAGTGGGCGCCAATCGTTGGGCGGAAATGCAATCCTCCAGAAATTGGGAGCCGGAGAATCGAATTCGATGGGGATCTGAAATCCGTCTGGCATTTCGCGAGAGGGGCGAACCACTTTGCAGGCCACCCGTTCTCTCGTTCCGGAGTGCTCCAGCACGAAGCGGGTGTCCGGCAGCAAACCTTGCTTCAGAATAATCATCGCGCCGTGATTGTTCACGCTCAGCGTCACGGTTTCAAATGTCGTTGGCGTGCCGTTCAGCGCCACGTGCAGGCGTGCGCGCACACGCACCAGCACGCGCTGGCTGCTGCGCCGATCTTCTCCGGCGGCAGTTTGCAATTCGCCGGATACTCCAGACTTGGAGGTTCGCGTCGGAGTCGTCGGTGCCATCGCGCGCGCGGGCGCCAACGCCGTTTTCGTGTGCGTTGAAAATGATTTCGAAGCAGGGACCCTTAACGGTTCGAGTTTCAAAGCTCCACACCCCAGAAGTTTTGGTCGGCCGAAATAAACTCTACTCCCACATCCCACCCGTCCGGGCGCTGCATTCCCTTCCAGACGACATGCCCATCCACGGCTCGGCGCGTAGCCAGATTCGTCACACGCAATCTTTGTTGCAATTCAACTTCCTTTGGAGATACCAGCAGGCAGCCGTAGGCATTCACCACGCGGGTAATCGCAGGTTCCTGGCTCAGCGGGCCCGCCTGCCCGTTCAACTGGATAGTCACTGGCACGCGCGAATTCATCCGCGGACCGCGCCGTTTGCGGCGCATTCTTATATCTCTTGGTAGGTCTTCGGCAAACGGCATCCTGATTGACTCCCCGCGAGGCCGGCACGAAACACGGGTAAGCAATCCCACATTCCGGGACGCATGCGCGTCCTAACCCCATGCTAAACAGCAGGCTCGGTTCGGTCAATGGTACGAACTGACAGGTAGTTTTGGTACAGCTTGTCACACGCACCTGTCCCTACGGACAACCGGACGAAGCGGTTACGAAGCGAGGAAATTCCGTTCTCCGAGCTTGCTAATCCGCGGAAACGTGGCCATCCGCAAGATCGGCATTCCTTTTTCCGGTCACTTTCCCAAAACGGTCCGCCAGCCACCCCTGGAACGTATCCATGTACGTGTAGAAAACAGGCGTAAGGTACAGCGTTACCATTTGCGAGAAGATCAGTCCGCCGACCACGGCTAGCCCCAGCGGGCGTCGCGCGTCGGCGCCCGCGCCGACGCCGAACGCAATGGGCGCGGTGCCCATCAATGCCGCCATCGTCGTCATGGTGATCGGACGGAAGCGAATCAGGCAGCCTTCGTAGATCGCTTCCGCCGCGGTCTTATGTCCGGTGCGCTCGCGCTCCACGGCAAAATCAACCATCATAATCGCGTTTTTCTTCACGATCCCGATCAGCATGATCACGCCCACGAAACCATAGAGGTCCAGGCTCAGGTGGAAAATCTGCAGCGTGAGCAGCGCGCCGAAAGCTGCAGACGGCAGCCCGGAAAGAATCGTGATCGGGTGAATGAAGCTCTCGTACAAAATTCCCAGCACGATGTAAATCACCAGAATCGCCATCAGGAGCAGCAAGCCCAGACCGGTGAGCGACGCCTCGAATGCTTTCGCAGTTCCTTGAAATTGCGCGGTCACCGTGGGAGGAAGTTCTTCGCGCGCCAGTCGCTTCACGGAATCCACGGCGTCGCCGATGGCCGTGTCGTTCGCTAGATTAAAAGAGATCGTAACGGCCGGTAGTTGGCCAAAGTGATTTACAGTGAGCGGCCCGAGACTGGACGTAAGACTGGCGACTGCGTTCAAGGGCACGAGCGTGCCACCGGTCGAGCGAATATAAAGCATGGAAAGAGCCGCGGGATCTTTCTGGTACTTATCCTGCAGCTCCATGATCACCCAGTATTCGTCGTTGGGCGCGTAAATAGTGGAAATCTGGCGCTGACCGTACGCCGTGTAGAGCGCATCCTCGATTTGCTCGGCCGTGACGCCCAGCGCCGAAGCTTTGTCGCGATCAATGTTGACATTCACTTGCGGATTCGCGATCAGCAGGTCGCTGGTCACATCTTGTAAGCCCGGAAGCTTGGCCATCTTTTGTTGAAAGGTCGTTGACTCTCGGTACAGCTCCTGAGTGTCTGGGCTTTGCAGCGTGAGCTGGTACTGGCTCTTGGTGAGTTCGCCGCCCACCTGGATCGGCGGCAGATTTTGCATGTAGGCGTTCATGCCGGTTACGGTTGCGAATTTCACACTCAATTCGGCGATCACTTCGTCGATGGTGGTGCGATGCGCGAAAAGCGGCGAGATCGCTCGCAGCGCGCCACCCACGATCGGAACCGTGCCGTATTTGTCTTGCCACGCCAGTATCGTTTGATTGGGAATCAGCGCGCGGTCGGGACGGTCTTTCAGGTGCAGGAACATGATTCCCGAATTGCTCGACGAGAAATCGCCCACGCCCGAAAAGAAATCCCGCACGTTGGGATCAGCCAGGGCAATTTTGTTCAGTTCCAGCTGGTGGGTCCGCATCGAATCAAACGAAATTCCCTGCTGCGCCTCGGTGGAAATGAAAATCTGGGAGCGGTCTTCCGGCGGCAGGAATCCTTTCGGTATCACCACGAATTGCCAGACAGTAGCAATCAAAATGACGGCCGAAACCGCCATCACGAATACGCGGTGGCGCAGCGACCACTGCAGCGAAACATCGTAGTAGTGCAGCAACCGATCGAAAAATCGCTCCAGTGCCATATAGACGCTGCCATGCTTCTGCTCGGCCACCGGACGCAGAAAACGGCTGCACAGCATCGGTGTGAGCGTCAACGAAACGAAGCCGGAAACCAGAATCGCGGTGATGATGACCACCGCAAACTCGTGCAGTAGCCGCCCCATGATTCCGCCCATCAGGAACACAGGCAAGAACACAGCCGCGAGCGAAACGGTCATCGAAAGAATCGTGAAACCGATCTCGCGCGAACCGCTCAGCGCCGCTTCCATCACGCTTTCGCCCATTTCCATGTGCCGGACGATGTTTTCCAGCATCACGATGGCGTCGTCCACCACGAAGCCCACCGAGAGCGTCAGCGCCATCAGCGACAGATTATCAATCGTGTAGTTCAGCACGTACATCACGCCGAACGTGCCGATGATGGACATCGGGAGCGCAAAACTGGGAATCAGCGTGGCGGAAAGATTTCGCAAAAACAGAAAAATAACCAGGATCACCAGCGCGATCGCCAGAAACAGCGTGAACTTCACGTCCGCAACGGAATTGCGAATGGATTCCGACGCGTCATACAGTGTTGCCATTTCAATGGACGGCGGAATGATCGCGCGAAACTGCGGCAGCAACTGTTTCACTGCATCCACAACTTCCACGGTGTTCGTGCCGGGTTGGCGTTCGATCGCGAGCACCACGGATTCGGTGTCGTTCCACCAGTTCGCCACACGATTATCTTGCACGCTGTCCAAAACTTGACCGACGTCTTCCAGCCGCACCGGTGAACCGTTGCGATACGCGATGATCAGCGGACGGTACACTGATGCATGCGTCAGTTGGCCGTCGGCCTGCAGAGTGAATGCGCGATGGTCGCCGTACAAAGTTCCCACCGGCAGGTTTACGTTGCCGTTCTGCACCGCGGCGTGAACTTCGTCAATGCCGATTTGCCGCGTGGCCATGGCCTGCGGATCGAGCTGTATGCGCACTGAATATTTCTGCGACCCGTACACTTGCACCTGCGCCACGCCTTTGACCATGGAAATCCGCTGGCCCATCAGCGTTTCCGCGTAACGGTCCACGGTGTAACCGGGCAGAGTTTTCGAGCCCATGGCGATGTACAGGATGGGCTGGTCCGCCGGATTCACCTTGTTGTACGTCGGCGGCGTGGGCATGTTCGGCGGCAGCTGCGAAGAAGCGCGCGAGATCGCCGCCTGCACGTCTTGCGCTGCGCCATCAATGTTGCGGCTCAGGTCGAACTGCAAGGTAATCGAAGTTCCGCCGAGCGAACTCGAGGACGTCATCGAATCAATGCCAGCGATGGTTGAGAACTGTTTTTCGAGAGGCGTGGCGATCGCCGAAGCCACGGTGTCGGGACTTGCGCCAGGAAGCGAAGCGCCCACTTGAATCGTCGGATAATCAACGTTGGGAAGCTCGCTGACGGCGAGCGCGCGATAGCCAAGGATTCCGAACAGCAGAATCGCCAGCATGACCAGAGTGGTCATGACCGGACGGCGAACAAATGGTTCGGCGATGCTGATCATCTTTGTGCCGCGAACTTCTCTAGTTTCCCGCGCCGGCTGCCTTCACTTGGACTTGTATACCGGGAATCAGGCGCAACTGTCCGTCGGTGACAACCGTGTCTCCGGGCGCGATGCCGCTCGAGATTACTGATTCGCCTTCCAGTTGCCGCGCTACTTTCACCGGGCGCGATTCCACCCTCTGCTGTGCATTCACTACGAAGATGAAATCACCGGTCTGGCCAGTTTGCACTGCTTGTGACGGAACCACGATGGCCTTCTCTTCTTCCGCCAGACGCAATGAAACGACGGAGAATTGCCCCGGCCACAAGCGGTGGTCTTCGTTCGGAAAAGTTCCTTTCAGCTTGATCGTTCCGGTGGTGTTGTCCACGTTGTTATCCACGAACGTGAGATAGCCGACTTCGGAGACGGTTTCACCGTAGGGCGTTGCCTCGATCTGCAGACGGCCGCCGCTCATATATTTTTTCACGACGCCTAAATATTGTTCCGGCACGGAGAAATCCACGAAGATTGGTGAAATCTGGTTGATCACCACCAGAATCGGAACGTCGTTCTCTTTCACCAGGTTTCCGGGATACACCTGCAAAGCTCCGGTGCGGCCGTCGGTCGGTGAATAAATCGTACAGTACTGCAGCTGCAGCTTGGAGGATTGCACTGCGGCCTGGTCGGCGTGAACCAACGCTTCCTGCGCGTCCGCGGTGGCTTTCATCTGGTCGTACTGCTCTTTGGGCGCGACGCCCGCGGCATAGAGTTTTTCATAGCGCGCGGATTGCACCTGATTCAGTTCAGCCTGCGCCTGGTCCCGCGCGAGATTCGCTTCAGACTGCGCGAGGGCCGACTGGAACGGCCTGGCATCGAGCGTAAAAAGCAGGTCGCCCTTCTTGACGAAGTCGCCCTGCTTGAAATGCACTTGCTCCAGAATCGCATTCACTTGGCTCTTGATCGAAACTGTCGAGAACGCTTCTGCCGTGCCGATTGCCGTCAGATTGATCGGGACGGTCTTCTGCACGGCTTTCGCTACCGTTACCGGAACGGCGAGGTTCGGCGCCGTCTCGGCCGTCTTGGCGCTGCAGGCGGAAAGCCAGAGCAGGATCGCTGGCAGAACCACCGTTGCTGCGGCGCGCATGGGCATTTTTTGGAATCGTTGAGTCATGGTTCGTTTGGGTCGCTGCGAAAAGTTTCGGCTATCCACTAGCTCAGCACGATCGGGGCATGAGCTGTGGGCAATTTCCGTGCGCGATTTCCCTGCATTTTACAGCCTGACGCGCAGAATCGGCCATAATTAAGCGCCAGCCGGAAGCGATCCGATACGGCTCAACCCGCAGCGCCCTCATACACTTCCGCTACAATTTAGACGTAGCGAACCGCGGAAGGCTTCACGAAATTTTGGCGCGAGATCATCCGGTGGCGGCTTGGTCTAGAAACCATAGCACTCGGCCACTCGTCGGGCGAATACGTCCGGCGGGGTACGCGCTGGGGCGGGAATCCGGCTCGGCGCGCAGAGCGGCGAGGATGGTACGCTTGTTTTCTCCGGCTACCAGGAAGTATGTGTTGCGGCTGGAGTTCAGCACTGGAAGTGTGAACGTCAGGCGATTTGGCGGGACGGCGGCCACTTGAACGGGCACCACCCAGCGCTTTTTTTCCTCGAGCGCTGGAGAATCCGGAAAAAGCGAAGCGGTGTGGCCTTCGGGACCCAGGCCCAGCAGAGTGACGTCGAACGCGGGCGCGGTCGAGCCGAAAAATTTTCGCAATTCCTGGTCGTAGGCTGCGGCGGCTTGTTCGGGCGTTGGCAAACTCGTGGGAGCCGCGTGAACATTGGCGGCGGGAATCGGCACGTGCGATAGCAGGGCCTCGCGCGTCATGCGGTAGTTGCTGAGCGGATCACCCTGCGGAACGTAGCGCTCGTCGCCCCAAAAGAGGTGCACGTGATTCCAGTCTGTTTCGTTGCGATATTTTTCGCTGGCAGCCCAGATTGCGTACATTTTCTCGGGAGTGTGGCCGCCGGAAAGCGCAATTGCGCCGCGGCCGCGTTGATGGATGGCTTCGTCCAAGTCGCGCAGCAATTCTTCGAGCGCCGCGCGGCTGAGCGCGTCAATATCCGGAAACACGCGTGTATCGAGTTTCATCTTGCGCTGCGCTCCTTTTTTTATCCGTTCCAGCTTGCTCGCGTTTTACGTTTGCAAACTACTTTGCAGCCGCGTTTATTCCTAGTTGCGACAAATCCTTGCGCAACTGCTCTAGATTTTGAAACTGAATCGTGTGCATCCCCAGCTCGCGCGCGCATTCCAGATTCAAGCCGCGATCGTCTATGAACACGCATTCGTTCGGTTCGCGCTGCGAGATTTTCAGCGCCAGCTTGTAGATCTGCTCCTCCGGTTTGCGCACGCCTAGATAGCAGGAACTGAAAAAAGACTGGAAATACTGGCGCAGATTGAATTTCTGAATCCGGTACTCGTTGATCTCGAGCGATTCATTATTCAGCGCGGCCATCAGGTAGCGCTGCGGCTGCACCAGTTGGCCTAAAAATTCCAGCGGCTGCGCGAACGGCTGGGATTGTTCGAACATGAACCGCTTGAAATCTTCCGGCGTGAAGGAGCGTTCGCGATAGAAAACTGTGCGGCGCAGATATTGGTCGAGCGTGGCGCGGCCGGTCTCGAACGCGTTCAGCATCAACTCGTGGCGGTCTTCGAAATCGGCCCAATCCAGATGGAATTTTTCGACGGCCGCGCGGCGCGAAGTGCGATCCCAACCGTTGGTGAGAATTACGCCGCCATTGTCCCAGAGCAACGCGCTTATTTCCGTCATGGTTTCCTCAAGCCGCCAGGAGTCGAGCGGGATGGCTCGCGGCTGGCCAGCGGGACCATTATCCCTTCGAATGCTCACGGGCCGAAGGAATTTATCGCCGTGCCAATTCCGCGCCGCCCGCCTGCGCCTTTTGTCGTAGCATTATGCTGAAAATCATGGGAAGTTGCTGACCGCATGAGCGCACGCCGCAAAAAATCACAACCAAAGGTTTTCACGGTCGGGCATTCCACCCGGCCGCTCGAGGAATTCATCGAGATTCTGAAGGCACATGGCGTGCAACGCATTGTGGACGTTCGCAGCGTGCCGCGTTCCCGCCACAATCCGCAATTCAACCGGGAATCGCTGGCCGGGCATTTGCGCGCGGCTCGCATCGGCTACGTTCACCTGAAAAAACTCGGTGGATTGCGGCACGCCAAAACGGATTCGAGAAATCTGGGCTGGCATAACGCCGGCTTCCGCGGTTTTGCCGACTATATGCAGACCGGGGATTTTCAGTTGGGGCTGGCGCGCCTGGAAAAGCTGGTGGCGACAAAACCAACGGCAATGATGTGCGCGGAAGCGGTGCCTTGGCGCTGCCACCGTTCGTTGATCGCGGATGCGCTGCTGGTTCGCCAGTTTCCCGTGGAAGACATCATGAGCGTCGCACGTGCGCAGGCTCACGAACTTACGCCGTTTGCGCGCGTGCGCGGGTTGCGGATTACTTACCCGACCGACAAGCCTGTAAAGAGATGAGATGGCGCGCGCGGCGATCGCCCGGCGTGGCGCGTGATTAGTGTAGTGAGGGGGCTGCTGCGCCTTTGCGCGGGCGCTTCATTATGAAGCACAGGGGCGCCAGACAGGCGACTATGACTGCCAGGGCGGAGACGACGTCTGTGTAGGCTAGCGTAGCGGCTTGCTGTTGGAGCAACGCGGCAGCGCGGGCGTAGGCTTGGTGCGCGGCGTCCGACGGGCTGAGGCCTTGGCTGTGGAGCGTGGCTGTGAGGCCGTCAATCATCTGGCGGAAGCGCGGGTTGCCTTCGTTCATGTGGCCGGATAGATAGGTTTGGCGTTGCTGGGTGCCGCGAGTGATGAAAGTGGCGAGCAGCGCGATGCCGATGCTGCCGCCGATATTGCGAATGAAGCTGATCATGCTGGAGATTTGATTATTTTTTTCGGGCGGCACGTCCACGTAGGAAAGCACGTTCGATGGCACGAAGATGAAGGCGAGGCCGGCCACCTGATAGACACGGAGCATGGCGGCGGTGCGGAAATCCATTCCCAGGGTGAGATGGGTGGTCATGTAATAGAGCGAGGCCGCCGTGGTGGCAAATCCGATGGACATCAGGATGCGCTGGTCCATTTTTGAGACGAGAAAGCCGGAGAGCGGCATCATTAGCATCATGATGAAACCGCCGCCGGCGAGGGCTTCTCCTGCGCTGACGGCGGAGTAGCCCATTAAGAGTTGCAGGTACTGCGGGATCAAGACCGTGGTGCCGTACAAGACGGCGCCGAGAACGAACATGAAAAACATGGCGGTGGCGAAATTGCGTTTTCTCAGCAGCTTCAGCTCAACGATGGGATGGTCGTGGTGCCATTCCCAGATGACCCAGGTCACCAGGAGGATGATTGATAGCACGAGTAGCGCGGTGATCCAGTGCGAGGAAAACCAGTCGGCTTCCTGGCCTTTATCGAGAACCAGCTGCAAGCTGCCGATTCCGAGCGCGACCAGTCCGAGGCCCATGTAATCAACGCGAATGCCTTTGCGGCGTTCTTTTTCAATTTTGAGGTAGGGCGGGTCTTCCACGAGGCGGTGGGTGAGATACAGAGAGATGAGGCTAATGGGGACGTTGATGTAAAAAATCCAGCGCCAGCTGTAATTGTCGGTGATCCATCCGCCGATCGTGGGACCGATTGCGGGAGCGACTACCACAGCCATTCCGTACACGGCGAAGGCCATGCCTCGTTTCGAGAGCGAAAAAGTGTCGGCGAGGATGGCTTGTTCGCTGGGTTGCAGGCCTCCGCCGCCGGCGCCTTGCAGGACGCGGAAGAAAATCAACATGCCGAGACTGGGAGCGAGGCCGCAGAGGAAACTGCTGCCGGCGAAGAGCGCGACGCAGGTCATGTAGAAGCGTTTACGGCCCATGCGCGTGGCAAGCCAGGCGCTGATGGGCAGGATGATGGCGTTGGAGACCAGATAGCTGGTGAGCACCCAGGTGGATTCGTCGGAGCTGGCGCCGAGAGAGCCGGCGATATGCGGCAGGGCGACGTTGGCGATGGAGGTATCGAGAACTTCCATAAAGGTGGCGAGGGTGACCGTCAGGGCAATGAGCCACGGATTGTGGCGGGGGCGCCAGGCGGCGACATCGAAGGATGAGTCAGCGGTTAGGGTGGCAGTAGCCAGGAATCACCTTTGCTTGGGTGTGTGGATAACCTATCATATACATGCATGTATGTATGTTGTAAAGCATTGAGAAGTGTGAGAGAACCCAAACCATGAACATCCCTTCGATTGCCTCATCGGCCCGCCGCAAAAACACTGCAACTCTCGCGACGTCCCGTCAGCAGGCGCGCACGGCGGCGACTCGGCGGAAACTGTTGCTGGCGGCGGAGCAGACATTTGCGCGCGATGGGTATGAGGCAGCGCGGCTGGAGGATATTGCGGCGCGGGCGGGGTATACGCGCGGAGCGTTCTACGCGAACTTTGACAGCAAAGAGGATATTTTTTTCGCGCTGCTGGAGCAGTGGGTGGCGCAGCGAATTTCGGAGGTGGATGTATTGTTGGGTCGGCACGACAATCCGCAACAGCGTTTGCGGGCATTGCGCGAGCATTACGCGCAGATTGCGCAGGACCGGCGGCTGGCGTTGCTATCGCTTGAGTTCAAACTTTTTGCAGTGAGGCATCCGGAAGCCCATGCGCGGTTGCGGGCGCGGCAGAGAGGCTTGCGGTCTTGCGGCGGGGATATTTTGCGGCGCGTGATGAGGTCGCTCGGGCGGTCTTTGCCGATTTCGAGCGTGGCTGCGGCTACGGCTTTGGGCGCTTTTTCTCATGCGATGTTGCTGGAGCATTTGGTGGATTCGAGTTCGTTGTCGGACGCGGAGATACGCCATTTGTTGGGATTATTTTTTGATGCAGTGGTGGTGGGGGAAAGGTAGGACGCAGTTTGAGATTGCGGTGCGGATCGCCAATCAGGAGATCGGCGTTCTCAGGTAAGGCAACGGCGAAGGCCTTCGGCGTCAAGACCGCCACTAAAAAAGCTGATTAGGGGATGTCTCTTCCCTCCCCTGCGTCTAGGACCCAAAAACGGTGGGCGGATTTTTCGCGGTTCAGGGCGCGCTGGAGTTCGGTCACCGGCTCTTGTTCGCCGTCGTCGGCCAAGCGAAATGTGCCGAAGTGAATCGCGATGCTTGTGGCCGCTCCTACCTCTTTGTGCGCTCGGACCGCGTCTTGCGGGGATATATGCACGGGGCCCATAAACCATTGCGGACGATAGGCGCCGATAGGGAGGAATGCGAGGCGGATTTCCGGGAAGCGCTCGCGGATTGCGGCGAAATGCGAGCCGTAGGCAGTGTCTCCCGCGAAATAAATTGTGCCGGAGGCGCTTTCGATCACGTAGCCGCACCATAGAGTGCGATTGCGATCGCGCAGTCCTCTACCAGAAAAATGCCGGGCGGGAACAGCGGTCACGCGGATCTTGTCGAAGGCGTCCGCGGATTCCCACCAATCCATTTCCTGAATTTGAGAATCGCGCGCGAGGCTTTGGGAGGTGAGGCGCGCGCGCACGCCGAGCGGGACAGCAAAATCCGGACCCCACTCGGTCGCGATGCGCCGCAGCGTGGGGACATCAAAATGATCGTAGTGGTCGTGGCTCTGCAGAACCAGATCAATTGTGGGAAGTTGGTTGAACTGGATTCCGGGCGCGCGGTGGCGCGGCGGCCCTATCCAAGAGAGCGGGCTAGCGCGATTTGACCAAATGGGATCGCAGAGAACGTTCAGACCTTCGAGCTGGATTAAAACGCTGGAGTGTCCGACGAACGTGGCGCGGATTTTTCCGTCGTTGACACGTTCGGGCGGAGTGGGACCTGCCGACGCGTCAATCCATTTGCGCCAGCGTGCGGGTCTGCGAGTGAGCAACCATTTGGCCACGCTCCCGGTGCCGTGCATTGTTGCACCGTCGCGCGGATTGTAAAAATGCTCGCCGTCGAAATGATCGGAGATCGGTCCGCTATAAAATGGCATCTCTGGTCGGGTTGCGTTATTTCTCGGTGGCGGCGTTCGCTTTCGCAATTGCGAGAGGCGCGGCCGGCGCCCCGCTAACGTGAGCTGGCGCCCAACTTCTGACCGATGTGCCGCCGTTGACCATGGACTGGATGCCGCCGCTAAAGAAAATGTAGGGATGTATGGCTTCGGGCGCGGAGACTGCGTCGAGGCGCTTGCGCAGGTCCGGCGGAATCGAGATTTCCGCGGCTTGCAGGTTGTCGTTGAGCTGAGCGATTTTTGTGGCGCCGATAATGGTGGAAGTGACGCCAGGCTGCGTGATCACCCAGTTCAAGGCGACCTGCGCGGGCGGCTTGTTGATTTGTTTCGCCACAGCCACCAGAGCTTCGTGGATTTTCCAATTGCGTTCGTTGAATTTGTCGAATGCGGGATTGCCTGAGGCTTTAGTGGTTTCCAGGCGGCCTTTGCCCGTGCCGGAATTTCCTTCGCGCGTGTATTTTCCGGTGAGGAAACCGCCGGCAAGAGGGCTCCAGGGGCAGACGGCGATGCCCAACTCCTGCGCGACCGGGATGTGTTCGCGTTCGATATTTCTCTCGACCAGTGAATATTCGAGTTGCAGCGCGATCAGCGGCGCCTTGCTGTCCTTTTCGGCGAGTGTTTGCGCGCGGGCGACGTACCATGCGGGCGTGTCTGAAAATCCGTAGTAGCGAATTTTGCCGTCGCGCACGAGATCGTTCAGCGTAGCCAGGACTTCTTCGACGGGAGTGATGGTGTCCCAGGCGTGGAGCCAGTAGAGGTCAATGTAATCGGTTTGCAGCCTGCGCAGCGAAGCTTCGAGAGATTGGTAGATATTTTTGCGGCCGTTGCCGCCCGCGTTTGGATTTCCCGGTTCCTGGTTGAAAGTGAACTTCGTCGCGAGGACCACGCGATCGCGGAGTTTCTTGTCCACGATGAATTTGCCGAGCATTTGTTCACTTTTGCCCAGGGTGTACAGGTTCGCGGTGTCCACGAAGTTGCCGCCCTGATCGGTGTAGCGGTCAAAAATTTCGCGGGCTTGAGGTTCGTCGCTGCCCCAGCCCCATTCGGTGCCGAACGTCATCGTACCCAGCGACAGCGGGCTTACGCGCAATCCGGAACGGCCGAGCGTTACGTAGTCAGTCAAGCTCATGTTTGTGTCCTCCGCATGCTTTGGATGCCGCGCACGACCGGCGCGATTCCCTTAATCCGAGCGGCGCGGCTGAGAGCGGCGTTATGGGCGGCGCTCGGCGCAAACATCGTTTCCTATTTCGAGCGCTCGCGATTATCCTATGGGACTTCGGCGCGAGGCGCAATCGAGAGGTCCACTGGTGATGCAGATTGTAACGCAGGAAGCTGTGCTGCACGTGGCTGACGGCAGCACGATGAACGCTTGTGTGGCGCGTCCTGCGGACAGCTCCGTGCATCCGGGACTGCTGGTGTTTCAAGAAGCGTACGGGGTGAACGCGCACATTCGCGAAGTGACCGAGCGGTTTGCGCGCGCGGGGGTAGTGGCGATTGCGCCGGAATTGTTTCATCGCACGGCGGTGGGGTTCGAAGGCAACTACGCCGACTTCTCTTCCGCCGTGCCACACATGCAGGCGATGAGCGTCGAGGGGCTGACTCAGGATATTCGCGCGGCTTACGATTGGCTGCTCGGCGATCCGCAGGTGCGGAAGCAATCGATCGCAAGCATTGGGTTTTGCATGGGAGGGCGCGCTTCGTTTTTGGCGAATGCAACCGTTCCCTTGCAGGCGGCGATTTCGTTCTATGGAGGCGGGATTGCGCCGGCGCTGCTGCCGCAGGTCGCGAGCTTGCATGCGCCGATGTTGTTCTTTTGGGGCGGGCGCGACAAGCATATTGGCGTTGACCAGATTCGCGCCGTGATTGACGAATGCAAGCGGCTGGCCAAGCCTTATCTGAATGTGGAGATTTCGGATGCGGACCATGGGTTTTTCTGCAACGCGCGCACTAGCTACCATCCTGAAGCCGCGAATCTGGCCTGGAATATTTGCGAAACCTTCCTGCATTTTTACGTACACAAACCGGAACTGCGGATGCGCGTTCGGTAGAGCGGCTGCGCGGCGTTGTTTTTTGCTGGATGCGCTGGATGGATTTCGATCGCGCGCTGTGCTGGGGTGTGCTTCTGACCTGCGGGTTTGCGCGTGCGAGGGGTTGGGATGAAAGCGTACGTGGGCGCGATCGATCAAGGAACCACCAGCACGCGATTTATCGTGTTCGATCGTGCGGGGCGGATCGTTGCGTCGGCGCAGCGCGAGCATCAGCAGATTTATCCTCGGCCGGGATGGGTGGAACACGATCCCGAGGAAATCTGGCGCTGCACGCAGCAAGTTATCGCTGACGCGATGCGCACTGGCGGCTTTCGTGCCAGTGAACTGGTTGCGATCGGGATCACTAACCAGCGCGAAACCACGATTGTGTGGGAGCGGCGTACGGGTGCGCCGGTTTACAACGCAATCGTGTGGCAGGACACGCGGGTGGCGGACGCCGTTGCGGAACTCGAGCGCGAGGGCGGGGCGGACCGGTTCCGGCAGAAGACCGGGCTTCCTTTGGCGACGTATTTCAGCGCGCTGAAGATTCGCTGGATTCTGGATAATGTTTCTGGCGCGCGCGAAGAAGCGGCGGCGGGCGAGCTTTTGTTCGGGAACGTTGATACGTTTCTGCTCTGGCGTCTTACTGGTGGGGCTGCGGGCGGAATGCACGTCACGGACGTGACGAATGCGAGCCGAACGCAACTGATGAATCTGGAGAGTTTGGCGTGGGATCGGGAGATGCTGGCAATCTGCGGGATTCCGGAAGCGATAATGCCGCGCATTGCCTCGAGCAGCGAAATTTTTGGGAGCGCGCAGCTAGCTGCAATCAAGGATGTGCCAATCGCTGGGATTCTAGGCGATCAACAGGCTGCGTTGGTGGGTCAGACGTGTTTCGAGCCGGGCGAGGCGAAGAATACTTACGGAACTGGCAGCTTTCTGCTGATGAATACGGGTGAGCGGCCGGTGGCGTCGAAATTTGGGTTGCTCACCACTGTTGCTTACAGATTTGGCGAGCAGGCAGCGCGCTACGCGTTGGAAGGCAGCATCGCCATCACTGGCGCGCTGGTGCAGTGGCTGCGCGACAATTTGGGAATCCTTCAGCAGAGTGCGGACATTGAGGCGCTTGCTGCTACCGTTCCGGACAATGGCGGCGTTTACTTCGTTCCGGCGTTTTCCGGGCTGTACGCGCCTTACTGGAAGACTTCTGCGCGAGGAGTGATCGCGGGACTTACGCGGCACTCGAACAAAAGTCATATCGCGCGTGCGGCGCTGGAGGCTACTGCGTTTCAGACGCGCGAAGTGCTGGAGGCCATGGAGAAGGATTCGCACATTCCGCTCGCGGTCCTGCGGACTGACGGCGGCATGGTGGAGAACAATTTGCTGATGCAGTTTCAGGCGGACGTTTTGAATATTCCCGTGGTGAGACCCGTTGTTCAAGAGACTACCGCGCAAGGCGCGGCGTATGCCGCGGGATTGGCAACTGGGTTTTACCCTGACCTAAAAGATCTGCGCGCGAATTGGGCCGTGGATTGCACGTGGGAGCCGCGGATGGATGAAAAGACGCGCGAAGATTTATTTCGATCGTGGAAGAAAGCAGTGGCGCGTTCGTTCGATTGGGTGGAGTAGTGAGCTGGGGTTCCGGCCAAGCGTCTGAGCGGGCGCAGTTCCCGGCTCAACCTTGATCCCGCGGCGAAATGCCGAGCCGGGGCCGGCAAACAGAAACTTTAGCGGGCAAGTCTGTAAGCCGGATTCTGTGTGCTTCGCTATCGTTCGCCCCAACTTGCGTTGAGATTACCGATGGCTTAGCGCGATGATCATTCCTCTAGGTCCCGGATCGCTCTGGGACTCGAGCAGCCTACCCGAGGGTCGCAGCAATTTGCTCCTTCGAGCGCGTTGCATACGGGCTGGGCCAGCCCTCCCCTCCTATTTGGCCTTGCTCCACGCGGGGTTTTCCGTGCCCCGGATGTTGCCACCCGGGCGGTGGGCTCTTACCCCACCTTTTCACCCTTGCCAAATGCGCTGCGCCGAAACAGGCAGGGCAGTGGTTTCCCGCAGTCCTGCCGCCGAGGCGATAGCATCACCGGCGGTTTAATTTTCTGTGGCACTTTCCGTAGCCGTCGCAAGATCCTGAGAAGCTGCCAGCGGCAGCATCGAAGGGCTCTCACGACAACCCCCTGGCGTTACCAGGCGCGTCGCCCTGTAGTCCGACACTCTTGCGAGCTGAGGACTATCGGAGTCCGGACTTTCCTCCCGCCTGCGTTTCTTGCGAGACGCAAACCGGCGACCATCCGACTCACCCGCTGGGGCTATTATACGTCATCGCTGAACGATCCAGTGTTCCAATCGCAGACATCGTGACGGCTACTGTAAAGCCCCCGCCACTTTATGAGACTCTCGTTCTCGGGAAGTAACTCCACGTTCGCCCGTGACCTTGGAACGGACAACCCCCGCGGGAGAGCGTACGTTTCCGGCATGAAATGGATTCAACGGAAGCCCGCCCCTGAGGCATTACTACAGAATGCAATCCTCGCCGGCTTGCTGCTAACCGCTTCCATCGCTTTTGGCACGGACCGTATAGACTTTACGATCGTCGGTCGAGTTCAATTTTCTGTCCCCGGCGACTGGCCCGCGATTTCGAGCAAGTCTACGCCCGAAAAAAACCGTCTTTGCGTTCCAAATCCCAAACGCGGCGGACCAAGGGACTCCTGACTCTTCAAATCTCGCGATCATTGCCTCCTCCTTGAAGAACGCTCAGGATCGGGCTGCGTTCGATAAGAAAGCCTCGAGTCTAGGACACGACGCGCGCGAGAAAATACTAGTCGATGGGTGGCGCTGCAGCAGCTTTACGGCAATGCAAAGGTCGACGCGCTATGTGGATTGGTATTGTTATCGCGTTGTCGCGGACTGCGGTGTTTTCGCTTGCGTCGCTTGGCCGCATCTGCCCAAGAATCCTTCAGACTACGACGAGCAAATGCAGACGATTGTCTCCGATTTCCTCACGAGCATCATTCCGTCCAAGACATAAATAGGGTGAACCCGGATTTACACCTGAGGCGGTGCGTTCGCTCGACAGATCAACGCCAAGTCGATGACAAGACCGCGGGAGCTACTTGGTCGAAAGCAGATTTTCAAATTGCGCTTCGCTCAAAATATTCACACCGAGCGCTTTCGCCTTTTCTAGCTTGGAGCCGGCGTCTTCGCCTACTACCACGTAGTTGGTTTTCTTGCTCACGGAGCCGCCGGGTTTGCCGCCGTGGGAGACTACCAGGGCTTCGGCTTCTTCGCGGCTGCGTTTGGCGAGGGTGCCGGTGAAGACGAAGGTCATTCCGGCGAAGCGCGTGGACACTGGGGCCTGGCGTGCTTCTTTCATGTTCACGCCTACGGCGCGGAGATGGTCGATCAGTTTGCGGTTGGCGGATTCGGAAAAAAATTCGCGGACGCCTTCGGCAACTTTCGGGCCTACTTCGGGAACTTCCATCAACTCTTCCTGGGTGGCTTCGGCTAGTTTGGCCATCGAGCCGAAATGCTCGGCGAGCAGCTGCGCGGTGCGTTCGCCTACGAAGGGCATGCCGATGGCGTAGATCAGGCGGGCGAGCGTGTTCTTCTTGCTGCCGGCGATTTCGTCGACGAGATTTTGCGCGGATTTTTCGCCCATGCGCTCCAGATTTTCTAACGTCTTCAGATCGAGTTTGTAAAGGCCGGCGAAATCCTTCACCAAATCCTTTTCGAGCAGCTGGTCCACGATTTTTTCGCCCAAGCCATCAATATTCATCGCGTGGCGTCCGGCGAAGTGCAGCAGCGATTCCCTTTTGCGCGCGGGACAAGACACGTTCACGCAGCGATAGGCGACCTCGCCGTCGGTGTGGTGGACGCGCATCCCGCAGACGGGGCATTTCTCCGGCATCTTGAATTCTTTTTCTTCTTTGCCGTGCTTCACAACTTTCAAGACGTGGGGGATTACTTCGCCGGCGCGCTCCACCAGCACTGTATCGCCCGCATGGACGCCGAGGCGCTGGACTTCGTCCATATTGTGGAGGGTGGATTTGGTGACGGTGACTCCGCCGATTTGCACGGGCTCGAAAACCGCGAAGGGAGTGAGGACACCGGTGCGGCCTACGCTTACTTCAATTTGTTTTAGGACCGTGGTTTCCTGGTGAGCTTGATATTTGTAGGCGATCGCCCAGCGGGGGGCTTTGGAAGTGAAGCCCAGCTCGTTCTGCAGGCCGACTTCGTTTACCTTCACCACGATTCCGTCAATGTCGTAGCCGAGCTTTTCGCGCTTGGCGTCCCATTTGGTGACATAGTCTTCTACTTCGCCGATGCCACGGCAGAGGGCCCAGTCCGCGCTGACCTTAAATCGAAGGTCGTTTAGTGCTTCTAGGATTTCGGAATGGCGTTTCTTCGGGACGCGGCCGTCCACTAACAGGTAGTACGCGAAAAAGCCCAGTCCGCGCGATGCGGTGATGTTCGGATCCAGAACGCGGACCGAGCCAGCGGCGGCGTTGCGCGGATTCTTGTAGCGATTTTCGCCTTTGGCGTCTTGCTGTTCGTTCATGGCTTCGAAAGCTTTGCGGGTCATGATGGCTTCGCCGCGGACTTCGAAGTTGCCTGCGAGACCGGCTTTCTTGAGCTGAGCGGCGTCAATCCACAGGGGAATGGAGCGGATGGTGCGCACGTTGGGAGTGACATCTTCGCCCGTGGTGCCATCGCCGCGCGTGACGCCGCGGACTAGCCCGCCTTTTTCGTAAATCAGGGACATGCTCAGCCCGTCGAATTTGTGTTCGGTGACATATTCGACTTTTTCACGGCCGGTGAGTTCGCGGACGCGGCGATCGAAATTCGCGAGTTCGTCAAAGGAAAAGGCATTGTCGAGGCTGATCATCGGCGTTTTGTGCCGCACGGTCTGGAAGCCTTCGCGCGGAACGCCGCCGACACGTTTGGTGGGCGAATCCGGCGTGACCAGCTTCGGATTCTCGGCTTCCAGCGTTTTCAGCTGGTTCATCAGCCTGTCGAATGCCGCGTCGGAAATTTCCGGATCGTCATTCACGTAGTACAAATATTCGTGATGCCGGATTTTTTCACGCAGACGTTCGATTTCTCTTGCAACCGCGCTGTTCTTAGCCATGAACACTCCGTGCCAATGCCATCGGTGAATTGCGCCGGGTATTATACAATGGCCGTTTAGTTTCACAGGACGAACGCAAACCTATGCCTGAACGAATTCATGACGCGCTGCTGATCTACAACCCGACCAGCGGCGGGCGGCGGCACCGACGTTTTTTGGAAATCGAGCAGGCCGTGCGGATTCTGAAGGAAGCGGGAATCACAACGGAGATCGCCGCTACTACCGAAGCGGGATCCGCGCAAGGGATCGCCCGACAGGCGGTGCAGCAACGCCGCGGCATGGTGATTGCGTGCGGCGGCGACGGCACGATCAATGAAATTATTAATGGGCTGGCGGGGAGCGCGGTGCCGATGGCTCTGCTGCCCGCAGGAACCGCGAATATTCTGGCGAAAGAGCTGCGCATACCGTGGGACATTCCACACGCAGCGCGGCTGATTCCTGGTGGCGTGATTCGACGCGTTGCTCTGGGACTGGCCACTTCGACGAACGGATCGCATTCTGCTGATATGCCTTCTGGTGGGCGCTATTTTCTCAGCGTGGGCGGCGCGGGGCCGGATGGCGCGATCGTGAATGCGGTGAACGGCGAATTGAAAAAGCGCGCTGGTGTTTTGGCTTATTGGGCGGAGGGGATTCGCCAGCTGGTTCGCTACGATTTTCCCGAGATGCGGGTGCGCTCGGACGGGCAGGACCATCTGGCGTCGATTCTGGTGGTCGGTAGGACTGTCAATTATGGCGGGCCGTTCAAGATCACCACCGGCGCGAACCTGTTCGAGGATTCGTTCGAGTTCTTGACGAATTCCACGCGCAGCCGGCTGCGTTACATGCTTTGTTTGCCCGCTTTGTGGCTGGGAAAACTGCGCAGCATGGAAGGCATCGCCGCCTGGAAGCACACTGAGGTGATTTGCGAATCGGCGAACGGGGCCGTGGTGTACGCGCAGGTGGACGGTGAGCCGATTGGGCCTTTGCCGCTGGCGTTTCGGATTGTGCCGGATGCGCTTTCGCTGGTCACGCCGGCTACTTTGAAATAGAAGAGTTGCGCTCGGAAAAACGCGATGGGTTCGCTGTGCTGGCTGCGCGCTGAATACACTACCGTGGAGATTCTCACTCACGCGTTGCTATCTTTGATTCTGGCGCGGGCTGGCCAGACATTGTTGCCGCGTTATGGGGCTGCGATGCTAGTGGTTTCTGGCGTTGCGCCTGATCTTGATTTTGCTAGTTTTCTGGGCGGTCCTTCCGCGTTTTTGCGATTTCATCGTGGGGTGTTGCATTCCGTTGCTGGGTCGGTTGTGGTGGTGGGTTTGCTTGCGGTGATCTTCTGGGCTGTTGGCCGTCGGCCCATTGCGAACCGGCCAGGTTCGAATCTGCCTCCTGTGAGTTTGCTTGCGGCGCTTGCGGTTTGCGCTGCCGGTGTCGCGGCGCATTTGCTTCTCGATCTGGCCAGCGGGATTGGCGTGCAATTGCTTCTGCCGTTTCGGCAGACGTGGACCGCGTGGAATCTGCTAAGCAATCTTGATCCCTGGATTTTGGCGTTTCTTGTGTTGGGTTTGCTGTTGCCCGTGGTGTTTCGCTTAGTCAGCGAGGAGATTGGGGAGCGGGAGAAACGGCCGCGGGGGCGGCGCGCCGCCTTCGTCACTTTGCTGCTGCTTCTGATCTACGTCGGAGCGCGAGCTGGACTGCACAGCCGCGCCGTGGACGAATTGAATTCGCGCGAGTATCGCGGAGCTGCGCCGCTCGCTACCGGAGCCTTCCCTTCTGCGCTCTCGCCGTTTGCGTGGCGAGGGTTGGTTTCTACTGACAACACCATTGAGCAGATTGAGATTTCGCTTGCGCCTGGCGCGGGATTTGATCCGGATCGAGCTGTGCCGCACTTCAAGGCTGAAGATTCAACGGCGCTGGAGGCGGCGGAAAACACGCCGGCTGCGAAGACATTTTTGCGGTACGCGCGATTTCCGCTGGCCAGTTTGGAGCGCGACGATGAGGGTTATCGGTTCACACTGCGCGACATGCGGTTTGCGTCCAGCGACTACGGTGCGGAAAACATCATTGTGCGCGTGGGGCTGAGCGCCGATTTGCGGGTGACGCGGCAGGAATTTCACTATGCCAACTCTGCGGCTCGCTAATGACGCTTTTTGAGCTGTTCGAAGGTCGACCGGGAATTACGGTTTCGGCGAAGAAGAGTGGAATACGAAGTGGGTGAGGACGTACAGCAGCAGCATGAGCACCAGCACGGCGATCGCGAAGGTCCCGCCGTGGGATTTCAGGTATCCGAGCGCGGCGTCGCCGTAGCGCACCGCGAGAAATCCTTCGCCGCCGTAGCGCAGGCCGCGGCCCAGGAGAATGGCGAGGATGAAGGTGCGTGGCGGGACCTGGAAAACTCCTTCGGCCAGGACGAAGGGCTTGAATGGCATCGGCGGCGGGAGCACGGCGGGAATAAACGCGCTGAGAAATCCGTTGTTATCAACCCACTCTTTGATTTTTTCCGCCTTGCCGCCCGCATGCTTGCGAAAAAAGGCCTCGCCGGCTTTTTCCGCGATCAAATAGAGGACCAGGCAGCCGGAGAGCGAGCCGAGCGCCGCCATCGCTGCGTAATAGGGCATACGCACGTGGTTAGCGATGCATAGTTCGATCAGGACCGCATCCGGAAAGAATGGGAAGGAAAGCAGCGACGAATCAAAGAAGGTGACGACGAATAAGCCGCCGCCGCCGAAGGCCATGACCAAGCCTTGCAGCCACACGAGTATTTTTCGCCGCCCCATAATTTGCAAAATGCTCCTGGAAATTCGCACGATTGTAACAGACTTTCCCCGCCGCTCCGGCGTGCCCGCAAGTCCGTCGCGCATCGTAAAATTGCTCTATCGCATCCGCTCGGTTAGAATTTGCGCTTGAACAATTCCACTTCATCTTCAACCTTGCTCGACAAATTGAACGACCGGCAGCGCGAAGCGGTGCTGGCCACCGAAGGGCCGCTGCTGGTGCTGGCCGGAGCGGGCACGGGCAAGACACGCGTGATTACCTATCGCGTCGCCCACCTCATCGAACTGGGCGTGCCGGGTAGTGCGATTCTCGCCGTCACCTTCACCAACAAAGCGGCAAGCGTGATGAAAGAGCGCATCAGCGACCTGCTGCGCTCGACTGGACGCGATGCTTCCGACGTGTGGGTCTCGACGTTTCACTCTTTCTGCGCGCGCTTGATTCGGCGGGAATCGCAGCACCTGGGGCTGCCTCGCGATTTTGCGATTTACGATGACGACGACCAGACCGCCGCCGTAAAACGCGCCCTGGCGCAGCTGGATCTTTCTACCGACGATTACCCGCCGCGCAGCATGCGCGCGCAGATCAGTTACGCGAAAAATCACGGACTCACCGCGGACGAAATGGCCGCCGCGGCCGCCGAAGCCCGCGATGACGCGCGCAAACAAGCTGCTGCTGTCTTTCGCGTGTATAACGAAATTCTGCGCAAAGCTGCAGCGCTGGATTTTGACGACCTCCTGCTGCGCGCCGTGGAGCTGCTGCGCGAACATGCGGACGTGCGCGCGGCGTGGAATGCGCGTTTCCATTATTTGATGGTGGATGAATTTCAGGATACCAATCGCTCGCAGGAAGAGCTGGTGCGCCTGCTCGCCGGGACGCGCAAGAACGTGTGCGTGGTGGGCGATGAAGACCAGTCCATTTACGCTTGGCGCGGGGCTCGGGCTGGAAATTTGAAACGCTTCACGACCGATTTTCCGGAGGCGAAGCTGATTCGGCTGGAGGAAAATTATCGCTCGACGCAGACGATTCTGGACGCGGCCGCGGCGGTGGTGAAAAACAATTCCGACCGGCTCGGCAAAAATCTGCAGGCGACCCTGGGCGCGGGGGCGCGACTGAAATTTTTTGAGGCGCCGGATTCTTCGGCGGAGGCAGAGTTCATCTGCGGCCAGTTGTCCACGCTGGTGCGCAACGATCCGGATGCGCGGATCGCGGTGCTGTATCGTACGGGCGCGCAATCACGATCCTTTGAGGAAGTGCTGCGGCGGCTGGGCTTGCGCTATCGGGTAGTGGGCGGATTTAGCTTTTACGAGCGCGCAGAGGTTCGCAACGCACTTGCATACGTGCGCCTGATTTTTCACCCGGAGGACGATGTCGCTTTGCTGCGGGTGCTGAACGTGCCGCCGCGCGGCATCGGCGCCGTCACCGTAGCTGCACTGGAAGCGCGCGCAAAGGACACCGCGCAATCACTCTGGTCGGTGATTTCCAGCGGTGAATTTCTTACGGGCAAGAAATTCAGCGGGGCGCTGCGGTCTTTCTGCAAATTGATTGAAGACCTGCAGAAAGATTGCCAGGACATGCAGCCCACACAATTGATCGAGCGCGTGTTGGGCAGCACTGGGTATCTGGATTGGGTGGAGCAACAGGACAATCTGGAACACACTTCGCGCGCGGAAAATCTTCGCGAGCTCGCCAACGCGATGGCCGAAGCTACCGAGCAGGGGCAGACGCTCGAAGACGTGTTGGATCAAGCCGCGCTCGCGAGCGATTCGGACCAGTATGACGACACGATTCCTGTTTCGCTGATGACTTTGCACAGCGCGAAGGGGCTGGAGTTTGACGCCGTATTTCTCGCCGGACTCGAAGAAGGCCTTTTGCCGCACGGCCGCGCGCTCGGTAGCAAAGCCGAGGTGGAAGAGGAGCGGAGATTATTTTACGTGGGCATGACTCGCGCGAAGCAGTCGCTGGTTCTCTCTCGTGCTGTGTATCGGCGCACTTACGGCGAAGAGCGATTGCGCGCGGCGCTGCCTTCTCGCTTTCTGGCGGAAATTCCCGGAGATTTGATTGAGGCGGCGCTCGGTTCGCAATCCGAGCCCGGCGAAACGCGACGCTACGAGCCTGACCCGGAATTTTCAGAGGGTTATGCTTACCGGCAGAAGACGCGCACGCCTTACGGTCAAGCGTCGCGCGGTGCGAAGCGCTCGTCGACGGATCCTCTAATTGGCGCACGCGTGCGCCATTCCAAATATGGCGTTGGCACGATCATCGAAGTCGAAGGCGAAGGCGAAGACCGCAAGCTAACCGTGAGCTTCCAGGACCACGGAGCGAAGAAGCTCATCGAGCGCTATGCCAACCTGCAGCTCGCTTGAGGCGCGGTTTTGCAAATCGTCATTACACCGCACAAACAAGCTAGGACGATCCGCTGTGCTGTAGGATGATGGCGCTGTCGGACGCCGATACCGCGGGCGGCTGCGCCGGCGCCATAGATTCCTTGCCCCATCTCCTGGCGCCCAGGGTTGCACCGTAGCTTGTCGCAGGGTAAAGTTTCTCGCTCTCTCACAGGGAAGGTGACGATTGGGCGCACAGCTTTTCCGCAAGAAGAACATTGACCAGCTTATTTCCGACTCGGAACGGCCTGAACACCGGCTCAAGAAATCGCTCGGCTGGTTGAGCCTCACGTCGCTGGGGATCGGCGCGGTGATCGGCTCGGGAATCTTCACGATCATCGGAACCGCGATCGCCGGGCAAAAGCTGCAGTTCAAATCCGTGCTGAACGCTCCCTTGCTGGAATATCTGATTTATCACTCGGCGTCGTTTGGGCGTCCTGGTGCGGGTCCGGCGATTGCGTTGTCGTTCGTGCTGGTGGGAGTTGTATGCGCGTTCGCGGCGCTCTGTTACGCCGAGCTTGCGGCAATGATTCCGATCGCGGGCAGCGCTTACACGTACACATACGCGACCATGGGCGAATTGATCGCGTGGATTATTGGCTGGGATTTGATTTTGGAATATGCCGTGTCGAATATGGCTGTGAGCGTCGGATTTTCGGCGCACGTCGTGAATTTGCTGGATTGGTTTGGAATTCATCCCAGCTTGCGCTGGATTACGCCGGCTTATCTTCCCGCGGGACTCGCGGATCTGCAGGGAAATCCTCTCTACGCTCCCGGCTGGCATTTCGGATTCAACTGGCCGGCTTTTATTATCGTGATGTTGCTCACGGTGATTCTGGTGCGCGGGATTCGCGAGTCGGCGAACGCCAACAACATTATGGTGTTATTGAAGATAACCGCGATCATGGTGTTTGTGATTTTTGCTTCGCGTTACGTGCATCCGGCGAACTGGCATCCCTTCGCGCCAAATGGCTGGCCCGGGATTCTGACGGGCGGGTCGATCATTTTTTTTACGTATATTGGATTTGATTCCGTTTCGACGGCGGCGGAAGAATGCAAGAACGCCAAGCGGGATGTGCCGGTCGGAATTATCGCTACGCTGGTGATTTGCACGATCTTGTACATCGCGGTCGTGGTGGTGTTAACGGGGCTGGTGCGCTGGGAGACGCTGCTGGACGACGCGGCGCCAGTCGTGAACACGCTGAAGCGGCTGGGCTTCAGAAATATTCAACTGATCGTGCTGCTGGGCGCGCTGACGGGAATGATTTCTTCGCTTCTGGTTTTTCAACTCGGGCAGGCACGAGTTTGGTTCGCCATGTCACGCGACGGCTTGTTGCCTGGCGTTTTTGGCCACGTGCACAAAATCTTCCGTACTCCGGATTTTTCTACGATTGTTGCCGGTTTTCTGGTAGGTATTCCGGCCGGGCTGCTGGATATCGGCACACTGGCTGACCTTTCCAACATCGGAACGCTGTTCGCCTTCGCGTTGGTGGCGGGGGGAGTGCTGATTCTGCGTTATAAGCAGCCGGACCGTCCGCGCGCGTTTCGCGCACCGGGCGGAGTCCTGGCGCCGGTGATTACGATTCTCACGTGCCTGCTTTTGATGGCCGGGCTGCCGATTACCAACTGGATCCGATTCATCGTGTGGCTTCTAATCGGCTTGTGTTTTTATTATTTTTACGGGCGCCGCCACAGCCAGCTTTCCGATGCGAATATCAAGGCGGATGCCGACAAGGGTAACGTGGGGTAATGCGCCGTTCGCTGCAACGCGCCTTGGTTCTGTCGGCGGGGATTTTAGTCCTCGGCTTGGCACCGCTCTTTGGTTGGGGCGAAACTGCGGACCGGCTGGTGACAAATCGGGCGGTGGACACGCTGCCGCAGGAAATGCAACCGTTTTTCTACGCGAACCGGCAGTTTCTGGTGGAGCACGTGGGCGCGGCGGACGATGCGGACCCGAAAAGTGGGGCTGCGCGTCACACGGATTTCATTCAGCTGGATCACTACGGGCCGTTTCCCTTCTCCGCTTTGCCGCGCGACTACAATGCGGCGATTACAAAGTTCAACCGGCGCGTTCTGGAGCAATACGGAATTCTTCCTTGGGAGATCGGCTTTTACAGCAAGAAGCTTACCGACGCGTTTCGCGAGCATGATTGGAACCAGGTGAGGATGTCCGCCGCCACTTTGGCGCACTACGTGAACGCAGCGCACGATCCTTTCAACACGACGATTAACGTGGATGGGAAGCTTTCGGCGCAGCCTGGCGTTAACGAGCGCTTCTCCAATGGCTTGGTTGACCGCTATCAATTGTTCTTCTTCGTGCAGCCGAACGAAGCCGCGTTCATTCACGATCCCACGGACCATGCTTTCGAACTTTGCCTGACTTCGCATTCCTGGCTGGAGAACGTGCTGCTGGCCGATCGGCGCGCGCACCAAGGGCTCTCCGCTTACTCGCAGGACTACTACGACAAGTTTTATTCGCTGGCTGGAGCGATTCTGGTCCGCCAGCTTTCGGACGCCTCCACCGATGTGGGCTCGTACTGGTTGACTGCCTGGATCAATGCCGGGCGACCGCAATTGCCGCAGCAATAGAATGGACCCGAAGACACAGTCAGCTCGGCCGCCCATGGCCATTGACGCATTGCCGAAAGCGGAATTGCATTTGCATCTGGAAGGATCGATCCGCCCGGAGACGGCCATAAAACTGGCGGCGCGCCATGGCGTCGCTGTGAAGCCCGAGGAAGTGGCGGCGCGTTACGACTTCTCCAGCTTCAACGGATTTCTGGAAACGTTCAAGTGGGTGACTTCTTTTCTGCGCACTCCGGATGACTACGCGCTGATCACCCGGCAGTTGTGCGAAGAGTTGGTGCGCCAGAGCGTGGTGTATGCCGAACTGACGATTTCAGCGGGCGTGATCTTGCGCCGGACGCAAAATCTGGAGGCGACCGTTACGGCTATCCGCGATGCCACGCAGTCCGCACCGTTTGCGCGTTTGCGTACTGCGTTTATCCTGGATGCCGCGCGGCAATTCGGTCCCGATCCAGCGAAGGAAGTTGCGGCCTGGGCTGCCAAACTGCAGACGAGAGGAGTTGTGGCATTTGGCATGGGCGGCGACGAGCTCGCGTATCCGACAATCAATTTTCGCCCGGCCTTTGATCTGGCCCGGCAGGACGGGCTGCATATCGTGTGCCACGCCGGAGAGATTGGCGGGCCGGATTCGGTGCGCGAGGCCATCGAACTGCTGGGCGCGGAGCGAATTGGGCATGGCATCGCGGTGATGCGCGACACCGTATTCGCGGACACTCTGGCGATGCGGCGCGTGGTGCTGGAAATTTGCCCCACCAGTAATTTGTGCACCGGCGCGCTGGCGCGGCACGTGGAAAAAGTCGATGCTTCGCTGCGAGATCATCCGCTGCCGGATTTTATCAAGCGCGGCATTGCGGTTACGCTTTCAACGGATGATCCAGGGATGTTTCATACCGATTTGCTGACGGAATATTCCAACGTGGCGTCGCTGGGCGTGTCCACGCAGCACCTGGTGCGGCTGATGGAGCAGAGTTTTCACGCCGCATTCCTGCCACCGGATGAGAAGCGAAAATATTTGGTGGATTTTCGTGCGGCGACGGATTCGGCGGGGCTGCTATAATCCGAGCGATGAAAGCACACGTCTGGGTAATGCTAAAGTCCACGGTTCTCGATCCACAGGGTCAAACCATTCAACGAGCGTTGTCGTCCTTGGGATATTCCACGGTGCAGGATGTGCGTCAGGGCAAATTTTTTGTGCTGGCGCTCGGTGGCCTGAGCCGCGAGGAAGCCCAGACGCAGGTGGCACGGATAGCGAAGGACGTACTTACCAATCCCGTGATTGAGGAGTTCCGCTTCGAAATTTTGGAGTGACGGGCCTGCCGCTTCATGGGCCGTTCTTTGTGCCGCGTAACGTCCGCCGCACTCGTGCTGGTCGCCCCCGTTGTCTGATTCTGCCGATATGCTAACCTTATTCTAGGCGCAGCTGCCCATCGCTTCGATCCCAAGGCAGCTTCCAGGAGCAAGTTCTCGTGTGCGGAATTGTCGGTTACATTGGCAACAAGCCCGTTGTGCCGTTGATTCTCGACGGGCTGAAGCGCCTGGAATATCGCGGCTATGATTCCGCCGGGATTGCCGTGGTGCAAAAAGACGGCAAGTTGGAGATTCGCCGCGCGCCTGGGAAACTGCACAACCTCGAAGAGTCCATCCGAATCACGCCGCTGGAAGGCGTGTACGGCATCGGCCACACGCGCTGGGCCACGCACGGACGCCCCACCGAAGAAAACGCTCACCCTCATCGCGATTGCAGCGGTGAAATTGTGGTGGTGCACAATGGCATTATCGAGAATTATCTCGAGCTGAAGCACCAGCTCATCGCCGAAGGGCACAAATTCCTCACCGAGACCGACACGGAAATCATTGCCCACCTGATCGAGAAATTTTCTCAGGGTGCGTCGCTCGAAGCGGCCGTGCTGAAGTCTGTAAAACTGATGACCGGGGCATTTGCGCTGGTGGCTTTGTCCACGCGCGATCCGTTGAAGATTGTTGCCGCGCGGCTGGGGCCGCCGATTGTGCTGGGGCTGGGTGAAAAGGAATTCTTCGTCGCCAGTGACATCCCCGCAATTCTGCAGCACACGCGCAGCGTATTTTTTCTGGCTGATGGTGAACTCGCGGTGCTAACCCCGCAGGGCGTTTGTGTGACGGATTTTCAGGGCCGGCCGGTGAAGCGCGAGCCGCAGCACGTGACCTGGGACCCGATCATGGCGGAAAAGGGCGGGTTCAAACATTTCATGCAGAAGGAAATCTTCGAGCAGCCTCGCGCGGTGCGCGACACTCTGCTGGGGAGAATTTCGCAGGACACCGGAAAAGTGTTCCTCGACCAGATGGACATCAGCGAGCAGGAATTCCAGAATTTTCAAGGCGTGAAGATCATCGCCTGCGGTACAAGCTGGCATTCCGCGCTGGCTGGCAAATTCATGATCGAACGCCTGGCGAATTTGCCCGTGGAAGTGGATTACGGCAGCGAATTTCGTTATCGCGATCCGATCGTTAATAAGCATCATCTGGTGATTGCCATCAGCCAATCGGGCGAGACGGCCGACACTCTGGCGGCCGAGCGTGAATCGCGCCAGAAAGGCGCGAAGATTCTGGGAATTTGCAACGTGGTCGGTTCGATGCTGACGCGCGAGGCCAACGGGACGATTTACACGCACGCCGGACCGGAAATTGGCGTCGCGTCCACGAAAGCGTTTACCGGCCAATTGACCGCGCTGATGCTCACGGCGCTTTACCTGGCGCAGGTGCGCGGCAAGCAGACGCCGGCGGCTGCGAGAACGTTGATGCAGGAACTGACGCGCATACCGCACAAGATCGAAACGATTCTGCAGCACGACGCGGAGCTGGAAGAGCTGGGGCGGCTCTTTTTCCGCCACACGGATTTTCTGTACCTGGGACGCGGAATCCATTACCCCATCGCACTGGAAGGCGCGTTGAAGCTCAAGGAAATTTCCTATATTCATGCGGAGGGATATCCGGCGGGAGAAATGAAGCACGGGCCGAACGCGTTGATTGATGAGGATCTGCCGGTGGTGGTGATCGCTACACGCGACGAATCGGACCCGGGTTCCATGACGCGCTACGAGAAAACCATTTCCAACATGCAGGAAGTGAAAGCGCGCGACGGAATCGTGATCGCAGTGATTACCGAAGGCGATCGCCAAGCGAGAGAGATCGCAAATCACGTGGTGGAAGTGCCGGCGGCGCCCGAGTTGCTTGCGCCGATACTTGAAATCGTTCCGTTGCAACTGCTGGCGTATCACATCGCGGTGCGGCGCGGTTGCGACGTGGACCAGCCGCGCAACCTCGCGAAATCCGTCACTGTCGAATAGCGGAGTCACGGGCCTTTCCGGCCATTGGTTTCGCGGCTTGTAATTCGCAGGTTCCCCTTCCTGTTGCTGTGTTCTAGAATTACGGGATGATGCGCCACCACCACTTCCACAATCTCTCGTCCCTCATCTGCGCGTGCCTGCTTTTCGGTATCGCATTCACGCCGTCGTCTGCGTCTCGTCCTCTCGCGGCGCCGCAAAATGCTCGTCCCGGAACAGCACGCCTGGATTCCGTGCTGGTTGCGGGCTCCATGCGATTTACTT
Organism: Acidobacteriota bacterium; assembly: GCA_013289695.1. GTDB lineage: Bacteria > Acidobacteriota > Terriglobia > Acidiferrales > UBA7541 > Palsa-295. The sequence continues at coordinate 59,193 of JABCZK010000004.1, read as the reverse complement.
CAGAGCAGATCACGGCGGCAATTGGACTCCGTCCTGGCACGACCGTTGGCCGCGAGGAGTTACAGGGTGCCGCTGACAAATTGGCGGCGCTCGGATTGTTCTCTAATATCCAATATCGTTTTGCGACTGTCGCGAACGGTGTGAAGGTCACGTATCAGGTCTCGGATGTGCCGGCACTGCCCGTAACGTTCGATAATTTTCCGTGGTTTACCGACGAAGAATTAGCCGCCGGGTTAAAAAGTTCGGGAATTCTGTTCGATGGCGGCGCGCCAACGAAGGGCACGATTCTGGATGCAATCTCGGACGCGCTCGAAAAGATTCTGGATGCACACAACTTGCATGTGCGCGTGTCGCACGAAGTCATCGCGCATCCCTTCAACAATCAAACCGTGCAGGAATTTCGCGTGGAGAACACGGATTTGACGATTCAGAAGATTGATTTTTCCGATCCTCTGGCGCAGAACGACCGAGTGGTGCAGGAGCGCCTGCCGGACGTAATCGGCAAGCCCTACTCGCGCAGCCGTGTGGAACTTTTTGAGTTCGAACAGGTGCGCCCGGTGTATTTGACACATGCGTATTTGAATGTGCAATTCGGGCAGCCAGTAGCGCATTTTGCCGCGAATCCGGCGAGTCCGCTTTCCGGGCAATTGATCGTCGCGGCGCCGATTAATGTGGGCGTCCCGTATCTGTGGGCCGGCGTGGAATGGAAGGGCAACGATTCCGTTCCGGCGCAGGATCTGAACAAATTTTCCGCGCTGCTACCTGGCGATCCAGCAGATGGAAATAAAATTCAGTCCATCTGGGAAACGGTGCGGGCGGCGTACGCGCAACTCGGATTTCTGGACGCCGCTTTGCATCCCGTGCCGAAGTTTGATGATCAGAACAAACGCGTGACGTATGTGGTGGAGGTCAGCGAAGGGCCGCAATATCACATGGGAAAACTTGTGCTCACCGGCCTCTCGATTGAGGGTGAGCGCCGGCTTAGGAAGGCCTGGAGTATCGCGCCGGGCGCGGTTTTCGATAAGAGCGTGTACGACGATTTCGTCAACACGGGAATTAAGGCTGCGTTTGTGGGGCTGCCGGTTCATTACGACAAGACTGGCAAGTTCCTGCAGCTCGATCCGCAAAACGCCAAGGTGGATGTGCTGCTGGATTTTCAGTAGGCGGAACTCAGTTATACTGGCTCGACTATGTCCAGCGCCTCACGATTGCCGATCACTACAGCTGCCGCCGATGCTCTGGCAGTGGATGCTTCGCACGCGCTTGCCAAGCAGGAAAGACTTTCTACTGCTCTGCGCGCGCTTGATTCCGTGCTCGTGGCGTTTTCCGGCGGCGCTGATTCGGCTTATCTTGCTTGGGCGGCGCACCAAGTGTTGGGGGAGCGCGCGCTGGCTATCACCGCGCTTTCCGCTAGCTTTTCTCGTCACGATCGCGAGCAGGCCGAGGCTTTTATTGCCGCCACAGGAGTGCGCCACGAATTCATCGCCACGCACGAATTGGAAAATCCTCTGTACGTAGCTAACAACGCCGACCGCTGTTATCACTGCAAGGACGAGCTGTTCGGCCAGATGGATTCACTGGCGCGCTCACGCCAGTTCGCGGCGATCGCCTACGGAATCAACGCGGATGATACGCGCGATTTCCGGCCGGGGCATCGCGCGGCGCATGAACATCATGTACTGGCGCCATTGCTGGACGCCGAGCTGTACAAGGCTGAGATTCGGTTTCTTTCGCAACGAGCTGGTTTGGCTACGTGGAACCGTCCCGCTTCGGCCTGCCTTTCATCGCGCGTGCCGTACGGCACGGCGGTGACGCCTGAGCTGCTTGCGAAAATCGATCGCGCGGAAGCGGTTCTTCGCGCGCTGGATTTCCGACAATTTCGCGTGCGCGCGCACGGTGAGCTGGCGCGTATCGAGATTGCTCCTGATGAACTTGCGCGGGGATTCGAGCCGGCGATCGGGCGGCAGATTGCCGACGGCGTTAAGCGCGCTGGCTTCGCGCTTGTCACCGTGGATTTGGAAGGCTATCGCCAGGGCTCGCTGAATTCCCTCCTCAAAATCAAGTGACCACGTCCCGCGATTCGCGCCGCGGATCCAGCGCGCACTCGCATTCTGGGAAATTTCCGGCAGGACTACGCCGCGAAGGATCTCGCTTCTGCCTCCTGGTCGTTCCAACACCAAACGTACCCGCCCGGTGCGCGCGGAACTTCTGGTTGCGCTTTCTCGTATATCTCTGATAGGAAGGATGGCCAGGCGCCATCGCCAAAGATGCCCGAGATGCCTGCTTTCAAACGGCAAACACGAAAAATGACGCGCTCACACAAACTCGGTTGGATATCACTGGCAGTCTGCACATCTTTGCTGCTCGCTGGATGCAGGTCGCAACCCAGCGCCGAAGGAACGTTCGATAAGACTTTCACGGTGAATGGCCCTGTGCGCATCGAACTTACCAACGGCAGCGGTGACGCGCATATCAGCGCGGGCGCTCCGGGCGAAGTGCGCGTACACGGCGAGATCGCCGCGCACTCGTGGTCTGAAAAAAACAGCCAGGAGCGCGTGCAGGAAATCGCATCGAATCCCCCGGTCTCGCAGGAAAGCAACCTGATCCGCATCAGCGGTTCGGGACAGCACACCAACAACGTTGCGATCGACTATACGATCGTGGTGCCGGCCGACGCGGAGGTTCACGCGGCTACCGGCTCGGGTGATGTGGCAGTAGACGGTATCAAGGGCCCGGCAAATTTCGTTTCCGGCTCCGGCGGAATCACCGCTTCGAATATTTCGGGCGACGTGCAGGCCATGACCGGCAGCGGCGAGATCAAATTTTCGCGGGTGCAAGGGCAGGTGCAAGCGACTACCGGTTCTGGCGACATAACGCTCGAGGATGTGCGGAATCAGGTGCGGCTGCACAGCGGCTCCGGCGGCATGGAAATCACGAATCCCGCTGAATCCGTGGAAGCCAGCACCGGAAGCGGAGATGTTACGATCAAGGGCGCGTCCGCGGATTTGCGGCTACGCACGGGTTCGGGCGACGTGAATATTGAGGGCAATCCCGCTGGTTCGAATTATTGGGACATTCGCACGAGTTCTGGCGACGTGGTGCTCCAGGTTTCGCCATCCGCGAGCTTTCGCCTGATGGCGCATTCGAATTCGGGCGATATTGACGCGGCGATCCCCATCGTGATGGAAGGGACCGCGCAAAAACATGAGCTGCGCGCGCGGCTCGGCGATGGGAAAGCACGCGTCGAGGTGCAGACTTCTTCTGGCAGCATTTCCTTGAAATGACGGGTGCTTGTAATTCCCCGCGCACGCCGGCGCTTTCGCGCTAGAATTGCGTTTCGAGTGTTGCTACGCTGAGCATTCTGAGAGGAATTAGTTGTCATTCCCAGCCCGCGATAGCCGATCTGCGATTCGCCGTCCTTTCTGCCTGCTTTGTATTTTCGGCATTTTTCTTGGAGGGGCGTTGTGTGCGCGCGCGCAAAATAATGCGCCGCCGGCCAGTGCGCCAAAAACGCCGTCTGACGCTATTTCCAAGAAAGACGCCAACCCCGAGACTGAACTGCAAAAGACGATTGCAGACGCGGGCAACGATCGCGGAGCGCTCGTGCGCAACCTGGAGCGTTATCTGCAGCGTTTTCCAGATGCGCCGCGAAAAGCGGCGGTGTTTCGCGCGCTGGTGGAATCCTGCGAGCAGGTGCAGGACGACGCTTGCGCACTGAAGTATTCCGAACAATTGATCGCGCTGCGCCCGGACGATTCCGAAATCATGATGCTGGCAGTGGGCTTGTTGCAGAAGCAGGGGGACGAAGCCAGCCTGACGCGCGCGGCGGGATACGTTAGCCGCGTGCTGGACCGCATCGACAAATCCACCGCGACGGAAAAACCTGCGCGGGTTTCGCTCGCCGATTGGCAGCAGCATCACGACGAGTTGCGCGCGGCGCTCTACAATTTGCGCGGACAGATTGAGAAATCGCAACACGATGATGCGGCCGCGGAGAAAGACTTGCGCATGAGCTACTCGGTTCGGCCAAATGCCGTCGCCGCGGAACAACTTGGCGAGATTGCCGAAATGCAGCGGGACTACGCGACTGCGGTGCAGGAATATTTGGTGGCGTTTGTCCTGCCGGAAGATGGGCCGGTGGGGAAAGTGAACCGGCGCGAAGTGCGTAAGCGATTGGGAAATGTGTGGCGGCAGCTGCACGGGAGCGAGCAGGGGCTTGGCGAGGCTGTCTTGGCGCAATACGATCTGCTGGGTGCGGCTCAAGCAACCGCCAATCCGGGTGCGGGAAATAAGAACGCCAAGGACGCTTATGCTTTTGTGCTGCGCAAGCTGGATGGAACGGCCGTTCCGCTGGCGGGTGATCGCGGGAAAGTTCTGGTGCTGAGTTTTTGGGCTACCTGGTGCGGACCTTGCCGCGAACTGGAGCCGCAGTTCGTGCAGGTGGCGAAAAATTACGCGGGAAATACCGGCATTGTTTTTTACGCCGTGAATACGGATGAGGACGAATCGCTGGTGGCGCCTTTTCTAAGCCATGAGAAGTGGGATGTGCCGGTGGTTTATGCGGATGGACTGGATGCCTTTGTGAAAGTTGAGTCGTTGCCTACGGTGATGATCCTCGATCGCGGGGGGAAAATCACCTACCGCATTAACGGATACCCGCCGGAAGGATTTGCGGAAAACCTCACCGCCGCGATTCAAGCCGCCGTCGGCTCCGCAGCATCCACGACGACTCCCTGATAACATTCGCTCGGTTCTGCCTTTCGGCCGTCATCCTGCTCGCTCTGAGTGATTTTGCGAAGGGAGCGCAGCGAAGCCTGCCTGCCGCAGGCAGGGATCTCTCTTCGCCTTGCCGCCGTCATCTTGAGCGTAGCGAAGGATCTCTCTTCGCATGGTCGCGCGTCGCTGCACGATCCACCGCATCCCGCGCCGCCAGAATCGTACCCACATGAATCGCCACTGTGTCCTGTACACGACGCGCATAGCCTCCCGCCAGCGTAATTGCCAGCGGACACTTGCTTCTGTGCGCGCAGTCCATCACCAGCGCGTCGCGCCGCGCGAGTCCTTGCATTGTCAGTGCGAGGCCTCCTAGCTGGTCTTCGCGATAGGGATCGGCGCCAGCGACATAAAAAATAATTTGCGGCGAAAAATCGGAGAACGCTTGTTGCAGGTGCTTTTCCAGAATCGCGAGGTAGTCTTCGTCTCCCACTCCGTCTGGTAAGTTGACGTCCATCGTGGATGGCGGCTTCACGAATGGATAGTTGTGCTGCTGGTGAATTGAAAGCGTGAAGACGTCATCGTCGCCGCGGAAAATTGTGGCGGTGCCGTTGCCGTGGTGCACGTCGGTATCCACAACGATCGCTCGTTCGATCGCTTTGTCGAATTGCAGGCGCCGGATGGCGATGGCCACGTCGTGAATCACGCAGAATCCTTCTCCGTGGTCGGGACATGCGTGGTGAAATCCTCCGCCAATATTCGCAGACCAGCCTTCCTGATCCCGCAGCGCACGCTGCCCCGCAAGGATCGAGCCGCCAGCCGCGAGCCAACACGCTTCGATCAATTCCTGGGAGTACGGGATTTCGAGTTGTTGGAGCTCGGCGTACGAGAGCGAGCCGGTCTTCAGCTTGCGCACGTACTCAGAGGTGTGCACGCGCAGAACGTCTTCGTCCGTTGCGGGGGCAGGCGAGAGGAAATCGCTGTTATCCGCGATTCCGCCTCGCAAGAGCTCTTCGTAAACCAGGCGATACTTCTGGGAGGGGAATACGTGGTTGCCCAGGTTCAGGTCGTAGCGGTGGTCGTAAATCAATTTGAAGGGCAGCACGATGGAGCCAGCGTACCGCGATGCTTTTACGGGCGCAAATCACACGTGAGGGTAGCTTGCGGCGCGAGCGTGGCTTGCGTGTGCGAGGCTGGACCGGCTGTGGTAGAATTTTTAGCGATGCGCCGTGTGCAAGCGATTCTCGTGATCGTCGCGCTGCTGGCTACGCCGCTGGCATTGCTGGCGCGCGCGGACGATCCCGGCATGGCAGATTGCAACGGGATGTGCTGCTTGCCGCATGGCGGGCATCATCATTCCCCGGCACGGAACACGGCGCCAGCTTCCCACGAGGAAGACATGGCGTGCCATCATGGCGCGTTGGGGCACATGATGGAGTGCAGCATGAGGTCCGGGCAACCGCGCATGGATTACGGTTTGCTCGCATCGTTTCCGCCGGCTCAAACGTCGGTGGTAGCGTCGCTCGATCGCCCGCAAGTATCACGCTTCGCCAATTCGCATTTTCCCGACGGCAATTTGTCCGCTGGATTCTTCGCTGGTCCTTTTCAACCACCGCGCAGCTAGCCTCGTCCGCAACAGCTGAAAAAAATTAAAATTCAGGACGGAGGCTTTGTGCGCAAGTTCATTTTCTGCTCGTGTCTAGCCCTGTTTCTGCTCTGTGGTTCACTGGTGCGCGCCACGATTTTTGGAAAAATTCAAGGAATGGTGCACGACCCGCAGCACCGGCCGGTATCTGGCGCGTCGGTAATGCTGCAGGCGATCACTTCAGATTGGACTCAGACAACTCAGACGGACGATAACGGCCAGTTTTCGTTCACTTCGGTGCCGGTGGGCGATTACAAAATCAGCGTGACCGCGCCCAACTTCCAAGCCGCGGAGCAGAACGTTACGGTCGCGTCCAACTCGTCACCGATACTGCACTTTCAATTGGCCATCGCGAGCGTGAATCAAACGACCGTGGTGCTGGGACAGGCTGAAGTGGCCAACGTGGATTCCGTAACCCCCACCACGCTGGTCGATCGGCAGGACGTTGCTCATACTCCCGGCGCCGACCGCACCAACAGCCTGGCGATGATCACCGATTACGTCCCCGGGGCATACGTGACGCACGACATGCTGCATATGCGAGGCGGCCATCAGGTTGACTGGCTGATTGACGGCGTGCCCGTACCCAACACGAACATCGCCGCCAACCTAGGCCCGGTGATTGACCCCAAGGACATTGATTATCTGGAGGTGCAGCGCGGCAGCTACGACGCCGATTACGGCGACCGCACATATGGCATCTTTAACATCGTGCCTCGCAGCGGCTTCGAGCGGAACAACGAAGGGGAACTGGTCACCAGTTTCGGCAATTGGTTTCAAACCAACGAACAGCTCAATTTCGGCGGGCATACGCAGCGCTTCGCCTATTACGTGAGCCTAAACGGCAATCGTAGCAATTACGGACTGCAGACACCGATCGGCCAGGTTTTTCACGATGCGGAAAACGGGTACGGCGGGTTCGCATCCTTCATATTCAACCCGAATTCCCAGAACCAATTTCGTTTGGTCACTTCATTGCGCCAGGATTATTACCAGATCCCGTACGATCCAGATCCCAACTCAATTGGGAATCAACAGTTGATTGCGGCGGGTGCGGCGCCCAGTAACGGACTGCGCGATGGTGAACGTGAGACCGATGGTTACGTCACGTTCTCCTGGGTGCATACATTTAATCCAAACCTGCTCGTCACTGTTTCACCGTTCTATCATTACAACAAAGCCAGCTACATCGCCTCGCCGAACGATGTGCCGGTGCTTACCGACGTGGACCTGACCGCCAATTATGGCGGTGCGCAAGCGACCCTGGATGCCACCGTTTGGAAGAACAACATTCAAGTGGGAGTCTATGGATTCGCGCAACACCAGAATAACTATTTTAATAACATCCTCGCCCAGTGCTCCCCGGCCACTCCCAACTGCAATTCCGGCCCGTCCACCGGCGCCGTCACCGGCGGCCTGGCGGAAGAGTTCTTTAGCGACAAATTTAAGGTGACGTCATGGTTGACGATCATTGCCGGCCTACGCCAATCGCATTTCGATTCGCCATCCGTCGGAATTCTGCCTGCAATCGTGGAGAACGCCACCGACCCTCGCGTTGGCATCGCCGTGCAAATCCCGCACCTGAACTGGGTTTTTCGCGCGTTCTACGGTCAGTTCTACCAGGCTCCGCCACTTTTGACCGCTACCGGTCCGTTAAGCGATTTGGCTACCAACCAGAACTCCGCTTTTGCGCCGCTGCACGGCGAGCGGGATCGCGAATACCAGTTTGGCGTGACGATTCCCTATCGTGGGTGGGCTCTGGACGCCGACACATTTCAAACTCGCGCGACAAACTGGCTCGATCACAACAACATCGGAGAATCCAACCTCTTCTGGCCGATCACGTGGGATGCGGCCAAGATCCAAGCTTGGGAACTCACACTGCGGTCCCCCCGCCTATGGCATCGCGGCCAGGCGCACCTGGCTTACTCGAATCAATTCGCGCAGGCCACCTCGCCCATCACGGGAGGATTGGTCTGCCCTCCTTCGATGCCGCTATGCCCGCTATATCCGCCGCCGGGATATGGACCGGTAGACCACGATCAGAGAAACACTTTGAACGTGGGATTCACAGCCAGCCTTCCGTGGCAGTCGTTCGCTTCGACGAATGTTTACTACGGCTCGGGGTTCCACAACGGGCTGCCGGATGCGCCATATCCCGGCAACTATCTGCCGCAGCACACCACGTTTGATATTTCGCTGGGGAAATCGTTCGGCGAAAAATATACCGTGGGATTTACCGCGCTCAACGTGGCCAACCGTCGCGTGGAGCTTGACAACAGCCTCACCTTCGGCGGCTTTCATTACAACGACCCGCGCGAAATCTACGTCGAGTTCAAGTGGAGGTTCCACTACTGAGGAAAAATATCAACATCTTGGTTATCATCAGAAGCGGACCGCGCCAACCGGCGGCACGAGGAAAATTGTGAAAGCTCTTTGCACGCGAATATTGCTGCTGGTGGTCATTCCCGCTATCGTGGTGATCGCGGCATTTTGCTTGTTGAGCGCGACAGGCTTGAACGCTCGCGGCAATCCCGGCGCGATGGAGTCTCGCTTGGCGAGTGCCCTGCAACGCTGGGCTATTCCGCGCGGCTTTCGCGAGTTGAACAATCCGATGCAAGCGACGCCGGAACTGCTGGTGGAGGCGCGGCGACATTTCGCGGACCATTGCGCCAGCTGCCACGGCAACGACGGCAGCGGCACGACGGAGATGGGACAGAAACTCTATCCGCGCGTTCCGGACATGCGTTTGGCGCAGACACAGAATCTTTCCGATGGCGAGATTTACTACATCATTGAAAATGGCGTGCGCTTCACCGGCATGCCCGCCTGGGGCACGGGCGGGACGACTGATCACGATACGTGGCATCTGGTTTTGTTCATCCGCCATCTGCCGAAAATGACTGACGAAGATATACAGGACATGAAGGAGCACAACCCGCGCGGTCCGGCGGAGATGAAGGAAGAAGAGATGGAGAACGAGTTCTTGAATGAGCCGTCTGCTGCAGGTGGACGGGCGAAATCACACTCACATGAGAGGAGAAATTAATATGCGTAGAATCGGTTCGGCAATACTGCTATTTTTGGCGTTTTCGCTGGTGACGCTGGCTACGCTGGCGCACGGCACGGACAAGCACGTGCTGGGGACGGTGACGAAAATCACGGACAGCGAAATCACGGTGCAGGCGCAGGACGGTTCGCTGCAGGTGGTGAAGATCGCACCGGATACGTCGTTCGTGAAGAGCGGCGCGAGCGCGAGCATCAAGGATTTAAAAGTGGGCGATCGGGTGGTGATTCACGCGAAACCGGTCGGAAACGATTTGATCGCGCACGAAGTGCGCTTCGGCAAACCGCCCGCAGCAGCCCCTGCCGCAGCGAAAGCTCAATGAGCTGAGGCTTTAATTTTCGCGCTCGAGGATGAAATCGGGGACGGCCAGCAGCGCGCGGCGATATTCCGTGTCGGGCAAAACTTCCAGGCTGGCTTTGGAGCGGCGGACATATTCTTTCGCGAGCTTGGTAGCGCGATCGAGCGCGCCCGTTTCGCGAACGAGCCTGGCGATTTGCTCGGCGCGGACGGTGCGGAAATCGCGCTCTTCCAAAACTTTTTCGACTAAGCGACGGCCTTCGCTGTTTGCGTGCGATTGCCCATTGCTGTCAGATACCGCGGCGTGTGCCTGCGCTTGCAGCGCGAAAATCAATGGCAGCGTGACTTTTCCTTCTTTCAAGTCGCTCAACACAGGCTTGCCGAGTTTTTCCGGCGACGCGGTAAAGTCCAGTAGGTCATCCACCAGCTGAAACGCCAGGCCGGCATTGCGTCCGTAATCCGCGAGACCGTCTTCGATTTCTTTGGATTGTTTGCCGAGCACGGCACCGAGGCGCGCGCATCCGCTGAAGAGGCAGGCGGTCTTGCGATAGGCGAGTTCAGTGGCTTCGGCTTCGTTCAAATCCATGCGGCCCAGGTGCGTCAGTTGCAACAGCTCGCCTTCGACCATGTTTTGCGTGAGGTCAATTAGAATATCCAGCACCGCAAAATTGCGCTCGCGCAGGGCCATTTCGAACGACTGCATGTAGAGCCAGTCGCCCGCCAGCACGCTCATGTGATTTCCCCAACGGGCATTGGCGCTGGGGCGGCCGCGGCGGGTGTTCGCGCCGTCAATGACGTCGTCATGAATCAGCGTGGCGCTGTGAATCATTTCCACCACTGCGCCGAGGCGGATGGCGCTCTCGCCGCGATATCCGGAGGCTCCAGCGGCCAGCAGAAGCAGGGCGGGACGCAGGCGTTTTCCACCGCCTTCGCGCAGATAACTGGAAATTTCACACACCGGCTCGATCGCCGCGCTGTTTTGCGCCGCAATTTCCTGCTCCACGAGCGCTAAATCGTCTCGTACCAGGTCAAAAATGCCTTTTGCAAGTTGGACAGCGAAAGCCATCCCAAGGTTCACCTTGGCCGGGCTGGACTTGCCTGGCCGCCTAGCCTGAAAAGACGCCTGAAATTCGCCGCCGTCGCGGCGGCAACCTCTTCGCGGCCCAAGTTTCTCACATTCGCAAGCGTCTGCGCTACCTCGACTACGTTGGCGGGCTCATTTCTTTTTCCGCGACGGCCCTGGGGCGAAAGAAAAGGCGAATCGGTTTCGGTGAGGATTTGGTCGAGCGGAAGGTTTCCTGCTACGTCGCGGATTTGCTGCGATTTCGGGTAGGTGATGTTGGCGGCGAAGGAAACGAGGAAGCCCATGTCCAGGCCGCGCTGGGCATCGCGCAGCGTGCCGGTGAAGCAGTGAAAAATTCCGCCCAGACCCGCGGGATTCCAGTCTTTTTCGAGGATTGCCAGGCAATCGTCCCAGGCGTCGCGGCAGTGGATGACGATCGGCAATTTTGCAGCGCGGGCTTGTTGCAGTTGGCGACGGAAAACTGGCTGCTGGATTTCGGCGGCCGGTTCTTCGTAGTGATAGTCAAGGCCCATTTCGCCCCAGGCTATTACTTTGGGATTTTTCGCCAGGGCGTCCAGTTGCGCGTAGTGCGGGGCTTGCGCTTCGGCTGCGTGTTGCGGATGGATTCCTATGGTGGCGTAAATCCAGTCGTAATCGTTCGCTACTGAAATTGCTGCGTCGAGACGGTCTGGGCCGGAGCCGCCGCTGCCGATGGCAAGTATGGCTTGCACGTCTGCGGTTTGCGCACGCTCGAGCATTTCGGCGCGGTCGGCATCGAACTCCTCAGATTCCAGATGCGCGTGTGAATCAATGATTTCCAAATTCAACCCCGCCGTTGACGTTCTCTGCGGCTCCGCGCTAAGTCCGTGCTCTCGCTCTGGACTCTTAACTGTCAACTTTCAACTGTCAACCGCTGTTGCCCGTCATCCTGAGCGCAGCGAAGGATCTGGCTTCGTCTTCTGCGCGCGTTCGCTTACTTTACTTTCGCGCCCGCCGGGACGTCTTCCGCAAACGTACAGAGCACCGGCTTGCCGTCCGGTCCCACTGACGCGGCAAGCAACATGCCGTTGGATTCGAGGCCGCGCATTTTTCTGGGGGCTAGATTTGTGACGATCACTACTTTGCGGCCTACCAAGTCTTCTGGTGCGTAAGAAAGTGCGATGCCCGCGAGCACTTGGCGGACTTCGTCGCCGATGTCCACTAGAAGCTTGAGGAGCTTGTCGGCGCCTTGGATGCGCTCGGCTGACTTCACTACACCTGCGCGGAGTTCGACTTTCGCGAAATCTTCAATGCTGATTTTTGCTGGGGTCGCAGGCGCGGCGGCCGCACCTGTTACGGCGGGGATTATCGGCGCGGTTGGTGCAGAGTCGGCGCTGGGAGCTATGGGTTGCGTACTCCCCGGATTGCGAATTTCGTTCTCCATGGTTTCGATCCTCTCCAGTATTTCTTTCTTATCGGCACGCGGAAAAACACCTTCGGGCTTTCCGATTCGCGTTCCCGGCTTCAACCCACCCCACTGCAATTGGTCAATTCGTACGTCCGCCAGCGTTCCCGGCTGTCCGAGTTGCTCCCAAATTTTCTGCGTCGCGTCCGGAATTACCGGATGCGCCATCGGTGTTATTAAGTACAGCGCCTGGAGCGCATTGTATAAGATCACACCGCGAGATTTCTTCTCGCTCTCGTTATTTGGCTGTACCCAAGGTCGACGCTCGGCCAAAAACAGATCCACTCGTGCGACCAAGTTCCAAATGTCGGACAGCGCGCCAGCAAAATCGTACTTTTCGTATTTGGCCCGGACCAAAACCGGGCTGGTGCTAACTTCATCGCCAAAACCCATTAGAGCGGGGTCCGGCACGGAATCAAGAACAGGGACCACGCCGTCGAGGCTCTGTTGAACCATCGCCAGTACGCGGCTCGCGAGATTGCCGAGGCCGTTTGCGAGGTCGGCATTGTAGCGCGTGATTAACGCGTCTTTGCTGAAATTTCCGTCTTGGCCGAAGACGACTTCGCGCAGGAGGTAGTAGCGCAGCGCGTCGTTGCCCAGGGCTTTCACGATCGGCTCGGCGTAGGCTACGTTGCCTTTCGACTTGCTCATTTTTTCTTGTTCGAAGAGGAGCCAGCCGTGGGCTTGGATTCTTCCGGGCATGTACTCGGACAACTTTTTATCTGGAAACGCGGCCATCAGGAACGCGGGCCAATAGACGGCGTGGAAGCGAATGATTTCCTTTCCGATCATGTGGACGTCGGCGGGCCAGAACTTCTTGAAGCGCTCGCTGTCTTTTTTGCTGTTGGTTTCGCCGTCCACGAAGCCGATGCCGCTCATGTAGCTGGTTAGCGCGTCGTACCAGACGTAGAAGACGTGCTCGGGATCGCCGGGCCAGGGAATGCCCCACTTGATTGTCTTGCGGCTGATGGAAAGGTCTTTCAGTCCGCTTTCGACGAAGCTTTTCACTTCGTTCAGGCGGAAATCCGGTTGCACGAAATCGGGCTGGTCCTTGTAGAGCTGAAGCAGCTTTTCCTGGTACGCCGAGAGGCGGAAAAAATAATTTTCTTCGGAAATCAGTTCCGCGGGGCGGCCGCAGATCTGGCAGTCGGCGGGTTCGGGCGTGTCACTTACATACAAGTTGTCGTAGACGCAGTAACGCCCTTCGTATTTGCGTTTGAAAATCGCGTCGGGCGAAACGCGTTGGGTGCGGCGGACCAGATTCTGCACGGCTACGGCGTGGCGCGGCTCCGTGGTGCGCACAAAATCCGTATAGCTGATGCCGAGCAGCCTCCAGAGATCGCGGAAGATTTGCTGGTTGCGGTTAACTAGATCAGCTGGCGAAATGCCGAGTTTTTCCGCAGCGCGTTCGATGTTGACGCCGTGCTCGTCCGTGCCGGTGAGATAAGCGACGTCGAAGCCGCACATGCGTTTGTAGCGCGCGATCACGTCGCAGACGATGGTGGTGTAGGCGGAGCCGACGTGCGGGCGGGAGTTCGCGTAATAGATGGGAGTGGTGAGGTAATACTTTTTCCTGGAATTATCCATGAACTATGCGGGTTTCCCGTCAGGGGTCGCGGTCTTTGGTTGCGCTTCGAGCCATTTCTGAAATTGGTACGTCGCCGCTTCCAGCACCTGCTTCAGCGGAATCCCCATCTGTGCCGCAATCCGCCGGCAGTCTTCGTATTCCGGCGTGGCGTTCAGCACCGACCCGTGCATGCGCGAAATTTTCATGCGCACTTCCCCGAAGGGCGTTTCTACCGTGACGGATTCCCTGGCTAGCGTCTTGCGGCGGACCTCGTGCGTGCGGACGCCGAGGCTGGTGGTCTCGCGGAAGACGAGGTCAATCAGGCGGCTGACGTTGTGCGGCTCGCTTAGGATCGTTACCAGCTGCCCGGGTCTGTTCTTTTTCATTTGGACCGGCGAGGAGAATACGTCCAGGGCGCCGGCTTCCAGCGCGCGTTCTGCGAAATAGCCGTAAATTTGCGGGCTCATGTCGTCAATGTTGGTTTCGATCACGGTGACGGGCGCGTCCCAATATTCTCCCGGTTCGGGAACGGCTGTTTCGCCAATCAGGAGTCGCAGGACGTTGGCTTTTTCTTTCAAGTCAGCGCAGCCGGCGCCGTAGCCGATGGCTTTCAGCGTCATCTGCGGGATTTCGGCGTAGCGCGTTGCCAGCGTCGTGGCGATTGCGGCACCGGTTGGCGTCACCAGTTCTCTGTCGATTCCGCTGGTGAACATAGGCGCGCCTTTCAGCAGTTCGGCGGTGGCCGGCGCTGGCACGGGCAGGAGGCCGTGCGCTGTTCTTACCTGTCCTGCGCCTAGGTCGAATGCGGAGCAGGCGAATTCGTCGATGCCTAGCAGCTCGAAGCCGATCGCCGCCCCGACGATGTCCACAATCGAATCGACCGCGCCTACTTCGTGAAAATGCACTTGTTCGACGGGAAGTTGGTGGACCTTTGCTTCGGCTTCGGCCAGGCGGGTAAAGATTTTGCGGGCGCGGTCGGCTGCGCGCGGGGCAAGTTTCGCATTCTCAATTCTCTGCAGAATGATCGAAAGGCCGCGGTGGTGATGGCCTTCGCTGGTTTCTACTTTTACCTGGGTGGCGAAGATTTCGCCGCGCTTTACTTTGGCGGCGGAAATTGACCAGCCCTCGAGGCCCAGCTTGCGCAGCTCAGCTTCGATGGAGCGCAGGTCGGCGCCGCCATCTACCAGGGCGCCGAGAACCATGTCGCCGCTGATGCCGGAAAAACAGTCGAAATACGCGTGCCGAAGGCTTTTCATCTTGTGCTTAAGCGAATCCTGTTGAAATGCGAAAAAACGATACTAGTCTGGCCTCCCAACGCTGTCAAATCTCGCTGCGCAGTCCGCAGCCTCTCCTACTTTCTGTCCTCGGCTTCATCGGTTTTATCTGCGTTCATCTGTGGCGCCTTTTCTAATCGCAAATTCCCGAGATTAGGACCTCGCGTAACATCTAGAAAACGCGCCTCGGCCCCGCACTCTAATCGAGAAAAAATACACGGTGCCGCTTTGACGCCTTCCGCCGCTTTCCCTATAATCGCCGGATTCACTTTGCACAGGGAGCCACGTGTACAAAGCCGTCGAAGAACGGTTTCGCAAGGCGCTGCGCCATCACATTCACGAACGCTACAAGACCGATGTGCCGATTGTAACCGAGCGTCCGCCGAAGCTTTCGATGGGGGAGGCGGCGTCGCCGGTTTGTTTCGAGCTGGCCAAGCGGTTGAAGAAGCCGCCGCGGGCGTTGGCGCAGGAAATCGCCAATTCGCTGAAACCGATTGCGGGGATCGCGCGGGTGGAAGTGGCGGGCGGCGGATACTTGAATGCGTTTTTCGACCGTGCTGCGTTCTTTCGGGCGGCTGCGGAGGAAGCTGGACGGCAGGCGGTGACTGCGGAGGTTGGCGCGACAAAAACTGTTGTCGAACACACCAGCATCAATCCGAACAAGGCGGCGCACATTGGGCATCTGCGCAATGCGGTGTTGGGCGACACTTTCGCGCGTTTGTTGCGGCACTCGGGGCGGCGAGTGGAGGTGCAGAACTATATTGATAATACCGGCGTACAGGTTGCGGACGTGGTGCTGGGATTTCTGCACCTGGAGAAAAAATCCTTGGCGGAAGTGAAGGCGCTGACGGAGGCGCCGAAATTCGATTATTTGTGCTGGGATTTGTACACGAGGGTGACGCTGTTTCTCGCCGAGGACAAGGCGCGGCTGGAATTGCGCAATCACACTTTAAAGGAAATCGAACAGGGGCACGGCGACGCGGCGAAGATGGGGGAAATCGTCGCCACAGCGATCAATTACTGCCACCTCCACACGCTGGACCGGTTGGGGATTGACTACGACTTGCTGACGCAGGAGAGCGACATCCTGCATTTGAAATTCTGGGATGCGGCGTTTGAGATGTTGAAACGCAGCGGGACAGTGCAGCTGGCTAGTTCCGGGAAGAATGCCGGGTGCTGGGTGATGCAATTGCCTTCGGAGCGCGACGCTGCCGCGAAACCGCCTGCGGAGGGTGCTGCAACTGCGAGTGGAGAAGAGGCTGACGAACCGCCGGAAGAAGCTGAAGCGAAGATTATTGTGCGCTCGACTGGGACAGTGACGTACGTGGGCAAGGATATCGCCCTGCATTTGTGGAAGTTTGGGTTGTTGGCGCGGGATTTTCACTATCACCGTTTTTATGAGCATCCGGATGGGCATCAGGCGTGGATTACCGCAAGCGAGCGCGACGATCCTGGCGCGCCTGCGTTTGGGCACGCGCATGAAGTGTTCAATGTGATTGATTCGCGGCAGTCGTATCCGCAGCAAGTGGTTGTCGCAGGGCTGCGCGCTCTTGGCTACAACACCGAAGCGGATCACTTGAAGCATTTCGCTTACAACGTGGTGGCGCTGACGCCGCGCTGCGCGCTGGAGATGGGCTACGAAATTCCGCCGGAGGATGCCAAGCGGCCGTACGTCGAAGTGAGCGGACGAAAGGGCCAGGGCGTGAAGGCCGACGACCTGTTGGATCGGTTGGAAGCTAGCGCGCGGGAGGAAGTGGATTCGCGGCATCCGGAGAGTCCGGAGGCGGAGCGGGCGGCGATTGCTCATGCGGTGGCAATTGGAGCGCTGCGATATTTTCTTTTGCGGTTCACGCGCTCGACCGTGATCGCTTTTGATTTTAAGGACGCGTTGAGTTTTGAGGGCGAGACTGGGCCGTACGTGCAGTATGCGGTGGTGCGGGTGAATGGAATTTTGCGCAAGGGCGCGGAGATGGATCCGAGCCTCGCGGTCGAAGACGCTGCGAACATTTCTCGGATTGAAAGCGGGGAGTTAGATGCCTCGCGGTTTCTGGCTTCGCCTGAATATGAGGATATTTGGGATCTGGTTTTGCTGGCGGGGTCGCTCGATGCGCGGTTGGAGTTGGCGCTGGCGGCGCAGGAGCCGTCTTCGGTGGCGCGGTTTGCGTTTGAATTGGCACAGAGTTTCAATGGGTTTTATCACCAGCACAATATTAATCGGGAGGCGGACACCGAAAAACGCGCGTTCTTGCTGCATGTGACAACCCTGGTGCGGGAACAGCTGGTTACCACGTTGGGATTGCTCGGCATCACGGCGCCGGAAAAAATGTGACGATCCTTCGCTGCAGCCGTCATCTTGAGCGCAGCGAAGGATCTCTCTTCGTTTTTCGGGTCTTCGAGTCCGGCAGAATAGCCGCTACAGCTTCATCGCGAAGTCAACGATGGAGCGAATCGCCACGCCCGTGGGGCCCTTTGCCAGCCAAGGTTTCCCGTCATCTACCCAGCAGGTTGCGGCGATGTCGAGGTGGATCCATGGTGTGTCCTCGGCGAATTCTTTTATGAACCAGGCGCCGGTGATGGCGCCGCCGCCTTTGCCTGAGCCGGTGTTGCGGATGTCCGCGATATTACTCTTGATCATTTCCTCGTATTCGTCGTCCATGGGCATGGGCCACATTTTTTCGCCGACGGCCTTTGCGCTTTCCAGAAACTGATCGAGGTATTCGCGCGGCGTGCCGAATGCGCCGACGTGGACGTTTGCCAGCGCGACCTGGATGGCGCCGGTGAGCGTGGCTGCGTCAATCAGGTGCGTGCAGCCGAGCTTGCGCGCGTAGAAAACACCATCGGCCAGGACCATGCGGCCTTCGGCGTCGGTGTTGATCACTTCGATGGTCTTGCCGGACATGGCAACCTGCACGTCGCCGGGTTTCTGCGCGCGGCCTCCTGGCATGTTTTCAGTGGCGGGAATTACCGCGATCACCGGGACTGAGGGCTTCAGATAGGCGATAGCGCGCATGGCGCCAAGCATGGTGGCGCCCCCGCCCATGTCGTACTTCATCTTTTCCATGTTGTCCGCGGGCTTAATGGAGATGCCGCCGGTATCGAAGGTGACAGCTTTGCCGACCAATCCAAGAACCGGGGCATCGGGCCGCGCATTTTCGGGCGTGTAGCGGATCACAATCACCCGGGGCGGTTCGACGCTGCCTTGCGCGACGCCGATGAGCGCCCCCATTTTCAGTTCGGAGATTTTGCGCTCATCGAGAATTTCAACGCCCAGGCCAACTTCCTTGGCCATGGCCTCGGCTCGCGCGGCGAGCATGCGTGGCGTGAGGTGGTTGGAAGGCTCGTTGATCAAATCGCGGGCGAAATTTTGCGATTCGGCGATGATGCGTCCGTGTTCGACGGCTTGGGGCAGATTGCCGTTTTGATTGGCGTCGAAACCGGAGAGAAGGACGGACTGAATCTCGCGTTTGGTTTTCTTGTCCGTTTGATATTTATTGGATTCAAAATCGGCGACGCCGAGGCCTTCGGTGACGGCTTGGGCGGCGGCAGGACCGCGTTCGCCTTCCCGCGTGAGGAAAATGAATTTCTTCACGCCGCGCGATTTCAGATAGCGCAGCGCGGTGCCGGCAATTTTGCGCAAGTCCGACGGCGCGAATTTTTCGGGCTTGCCCGCTCCGACCAACAGGAGCCGCTTGGCGTCCAGACCTTCGGGAAAATGAACCAGGACGAGCTCCAGGGCCTTGCCGGTGAGTTCACCGGTGGCGACGAGGGCGGCGAGGTGGCCGTCCATGGCGTGGTCTATGTCGCTTAAGATTCCATCAATTTTATTTTCTTTGTCGAAGACATAGGTGACGATGGCGTCGGCCTGAATTGAGGAGTACGGCTGGTTCTCCAGTTGAATCTGCATGTCTCCCTTTCACTTTTAGCGCCGGCGAGAGCGATACATGGCCTCGCTGGCCTCCCGTTTTGCTTCTTTTTGTTTTTCGGATTCGCGGCGATCGTGAAATTTCTTGCCCTGCGCCACGGCCAACTCGCATTTGGCGATGCCGTCCCGGAAATAAATTTTGGTGGGCACGATGGTCATGCCCTTCTGTTGGGTCTGCACCAACAAGCGGTCAATCTCGCGCCGGTTCAGCAGCAGCTTTCGTTTTCGGAGGGGATCGTGGTTACGGTAACCTCCGGCAAGATATTCGGGAATATGGCAGTTTACCAGCCAAGCCTCGCCAAGGCGAATCTCGGCATACGCTTCGCGGAGCGTGCCCTTCCCTTCGCGGAGGGTTTTTACCTCGGTGCCGACCAACACCATGCCCGCCTCCAAGCTGTCCAAGAGATGGTAGTTGTAGGAGGCCTGGCGATTCTGCGCAACAATCTTGACGCCTTCGTGTTGAGATTTATCGGACTTGGATTTCACGGCAGAGCTATCATAGCCGCCGGGGCCGAGCCGCCGCAAGTGACAGATGGCCACGGATTTCCGGGCGCCAGCGCGCGAATTCACGAAACTTTCATCCAAAGCGGCTGAGGCACTTCTATTACTCATACGTCTAACACAACTTTGGGGATTCCTTGCCGCATCAGATGACGGGTGCTAGACTCTTTGGGAAACAGCCCACCCGTCGGAGGAGTGCTTTTGCGTCGTTCCGGATGTTTGTCATTTCTGGTGGCCGCTGCCCTGCTGGTGGGCGGGTGCCCTAAAGGCAATCAGGACTATGAGGAGGCCAAAAAGGCCTCCGCTCTGCAGGATTACGACACCGCGCTGGTGCACTACGAACGTGCCGCCCGCTCCGACCCTACGAACGCCGAATACAAGCTCTATGCCGCGCAGGCGCGTTACGACGCCGGGCAGTTCCACGTGCAGCAGGGAAAAAAGGCGCTGAAGAACGGCGACTTGCAGCTGGCGCTGGGAGAATTCCAGAAGGCGCAACTTATTGATCCTTCGAATACCGCAGCCGAGCAGGAAGTGAAACGCACGATCGACCTGATGAACGGGCAGAGCAGGCCCACATCGCTGAACCCGGCGACGCAGCCGGACGAGCAGATACTGGCGCAGCCGCCGGAGTTGAAGCCGCTATCGCGCGACCCGATCAACGGGCTGAAGATGACCAACGACGCGCGCGTGGTCTATGAGACGATCGCGAAGCTGGCGGGCCTGAGCGTGATTTTTGATCCGGACTTCACTTCGCGGCGGATTACGGTGGATTTCCCGAGCGTGACACTGGAACAGGCGCTGGACGCGGTGTCGCTGGAAAGCAAGGCGTTCTGGAAGCCGATCACATCAAACATTATATTTGTGGCGCAAGATCAGCCGCAGAAGCGCAAGGATCTGGAAGATGAAGTCGTACAGACTTTTTATCTGTCGAACACGCTGACGCCGCAGGACTTGACGGAAGTTGTGAACGGCTTGCGCGTATTGCTGGATCTACATCGCTTGCAGCAAGTGAACGCGCAGAATGCGATTGTGATTCGTGATACGCCGGACAAACTGCTGCTGGCTGCGAAAATTATCCGGGATATTGACAAGGCCAAACCAGAAGTTCTGATCCACGTGCAAGTGTTGTCGGCCAGCATGGACCGCTTGCGCGATCTGGGGATTTTGCCGGGGCAGACGGTTTCGCTGGCGTTCACGCCAAGGTCTTCCATCTCGCCTTCCACTTCGAGCAGCACTTCGGGCGGCACTTCTACTTCGAGTTCAACGATACCGCAGGTCTTGTTGAGCCAGTTGAAAAACCTAGGAACTTCGGACTTTGCGCTCACTCTGCCAGGGGCCACGGCGAACGCCATTCTTACCGACGATCGCACCAAGATTATTCAGGATCCGGAATTGCGGGTGACGGATGGACAGAAGGCCACGCTGAAGATTGGGTCGAAAGTGCCAGTGGCGACGGGCAGCTTTCAAGCAGGCGTTGGAGTAGGCGTGACGGGCAGTTCCGGCGTCGTGAACCCCCTAGTGAACACGCAATTCCAGTATATTGACGTGGGCGTGAGTATTGAGATTACGCCGCGCGTGCATCCGGATGGCGACATCAGCTTGAAGGGAACCGTGGAAGTATCGTTGGTCACGAACACGGAAAATATCGGCGGAATCCAGCAGCCGGTGATCGGGCAGAAGAAAACGGAAATTGACGTGCGGCTGAAGGAAGGCGAGCCCAACATTTTGGCCGGATTGATCGAGCGCACCGACACAAAAAACATAAATGGCATTCCCGGGCTTGGTGAAGTGCCGCTGATGGGGTATTTGTTTTCCGATAATAGCCACGAAATCGAAGAGGATGAAACGCTGATCGTGATGACGCCGCACATCCTGCGCTTGCCTTCGCTGACGGCTTTAAATCTGCAATCGATGGCGGCGGGCACCGATTCGAACGTGCGCGTTTATCGAGGAGATGAGGGAACGTCGACCGCGGCACCTGCAGCAGCGCCAGAGCCTCCTGCGGCGCGACAGAATTCTGGCAATGTCGCGCCGACGCCGGGCGTGACGCCGACTGCGATGGCGCAACCCGCTCCGGCGCAGGGTGCGAGCGCCGCGGCGCAGCTTCATTTCGAGCCTGCCACGGTGGTGTTGAAGGCGGGCGACACGACCACGCTGGGCTTAGCGGTTTCGAACGTGCGCGATCTCTATTCGATTCCGCTGATGATTCATTTCGATCCGGCGGTGGTGCGCGTGGAAGAAGTGCGTGACGGCGGATTTCTGTCCGGAGGCTCGCAGCAGGTGGCCGTGGTGCAGAGAATCGATCAGCAGCAGGGACAGGTGATCGTTTCTGCGACGCGCCAGCCCAACACGCCCGGGGTAAATGGGACCGGGACAGTATTTGGGTTGGTGGTGCGCGCGATCGGTCCCGGGACCGCGCGACTGCAGATTTTGCAAGTGAACGCTCATGATTCGCAACAACAGACGATTCCAATGGTTTCCGGAGAAGCCACGATCCAGGTGCAGTGAGGCGCGATGAGCCGGAATCGTTTCAGGTCGAATCCCCTGGTTGCGCGCCGGCAAATCCCCGCCCTGTCTCTTTCGTTGAGCCCTAGCCGGCGCGATGCTGCGTCTGGAATGTCGCTGCTGGAATTGGTGGTGGCCTGCGCGATTCTACTGGTTTTGGCGACAGCGTCGATCCCGATTGCGCGCAATACGATCAAGTGGAAGAAAGAGGAAGAGCTACGCTGGGATTTGCGTCAGATGCGCGACGCGATTGACCGGTACAAGGACGCGTCGGACAAAGGGCAGATCCAGGTGAAGGCCGGAACGGAAGGTTATCCGGAGAGCCTGGACGCGCTGGTGAAGCCGACCCCGTTGACTGGGACCGCCGCTGACAAAAAGATTCGTTTTTTGCGGGAAATTCCGATGGACCCCATCACCAAGAACAAAGATTGGGGGCTGCGTTCGGTGCAGGACGATTCCGATTCGACATCGTGGGGCGGACAGGACGTGTTCGACGTGTATTCGAAATCTTCCGGAACGGCGATGGATGGATCGAAGTATTCGGATTGGTAGATTGATTTGATCCGGTTTGGCGGCTGATAAGATGACGCTCGAAGGGTTCAACTCGAGAACGATTCTGGGGCGGCGCGGCACGGCGCAGCGCGGCTTCACGCTACTGGAGCTAATGGTGGTGATGGCGATCATCGTAATTCTGATGACCATCGCCACGGCAAAATTCGAGCAAATGGTGGTGAGGGCGCGAGAGGCGACGCTGGCGTCCGACCTCAAGGTGATGAGGCAGGCGATTCAGGATTATACTCGCGACAAAGAATGCGGACCTTCTTCGCTGGACGATCTGGTGAGCAACAATTATTTGCGGTCAGTGCCGAAAGATCCGATCACCCGCGAAATCAACTGGGTTACGAAATCCGACGACGTCGCTCTGAGCCCCGAACAAAGTTGCTATGGCATTAGCGACGTGAATTCCGCCTCCGATCAGCTGTCGCCATTTACCAGCACGCCGTATAGTTCCTGGTAGGCTGCAAGCTGTGTGATTTTCCTCGCGGGTCTTATCTTTCTGCCGTGCTCAATCGAAACGAAATTTTCGCGGCCAACGCACAACTGCTCGTGCTGGAACGTAAGAAGCCTAAGAAAAAATGAACCGTTCGACGCCACGTCATCTGTTTCATTATGTGACATGGCGTCTTCACCTCCGGCGCTATCTCCAGGATTCTGGAGACGGCCGGCCACAGCCCCAGATTCCGGCGCAGACTCTGCTGTGGGCCCTCTTGATTGGCCAAATCCTCCGGCAATCGAGCTTTCATGCGCTCGAGGCGTTGGTGCGTTCTTCGGCACGACGCACTCTCTCCATCGCCGCTCCGTTCTGTGACGATACCTTGGGCTATTTCACCGAGCGGCTCGCTCCCGGTCCAACGCGGCAAGCCCTGCTCTGCCTC
Organism: Acidobacteriota bacterium; assembly: GCA_013289695.1. GTDB lineage: Bacteria > Acidobacteriota > Terriglobia > Acidiferrales > UBA7541 > Palsa-295. The sequence goes on along the minus strand of JABCZK010000004.1, from coordinate 35,759 downwards.
ATCCGTGGCGCCAAGCGCAACAAGGCCTTCGACAACTGCCGCTGGATCGGGCGGGCCATCGACGGCACCGGTGCAGGATGGCGAACCCACCAGGGCTGCAACCTCTGTCGGCCGAAGCAGAACGCTGCGAAACAGATCCTGGGCTATCAGCATTCTTTGGTGATGGTCAGCGTGGTGGGAACCGGTCTGTCTTTGCCTTTCGATGGGGAACCCTACGGACCCGGCGATAGCGAGTACGCCGCCGGGCAGCGCTTGTTGCGACGGGTGATCGGAAACGTTGGAAAACGCTTCGCCCAGTATGTGGCCGTCGATGGAGAATTCGCTACCGCACCGTTCCTGCACACGGCAGGAGATCCTGGTCTCCGGGTGGTGGCACGGCTGAAAGACAATTTGCCGGAGTTATTCGCCGCCGCCCAGCAACGGTTTCCTTCTGGGCCTCCGGCCACAGTTTTTCAGCACGGAGCGGATCGCGTGGAGTTGTGGGACGCGGAGGACTTCGATCCCTGGGAAACGCTGGACTGGGAAACCGTGCGCGTGTTCTTCTATCGCCAGCACAAGCCAGACGGCAAAGTGGTGGAAGCCTACTGGCTGACGAATTTTCCTTGCTCCACCGTGGGCCCTCAGGCTCTGTTCCGCATGGCCAAAAGCCGTTGGGAGATCGAGAACCAAGGCTTCAACGACGCCAAGACTCGTCACGGTCTCGAGCATATCTGTCATCATCATGCCAACAGTCTGCTGATCGGCTGGCTCCTCACCATGCTGGCCTTGACCATCGAACGACTCTACCGCCTCCGGTATCTCCACCGTGGCAAACATCGGGTGCCTAGCAGCGCCCAGTTGCTGCTGCTCTTGTGGCTCAGTCTTTCCCGCCCGCTTGCCGCCGACAGCAGTTGACGCACAGCAGAAAAAAACTAGATGTCCCCTTTTTCTGCATAAGACCACTGCACCTCGCAAGAACTCCATGAGGCGGCAAATTAAACGTAACAGACCTGTCTGAAAATAGGACCCTCCGGTTGCAACCGGCCAGGCCACAAGAAATCCTGCCTAGCTCCACGCTTCTTTCTCCGGCATCCTCAATTGTTCAGAAATGGTTGAGCTCGTCGGGCTAATATTGCAGAAGTGCAACAAGTCGCGTAGTATAAATGCGCGGGGTGGAGCAGCCTGGTAGCTCGTCGGGCTCATAACCCGGAGGTCGTTGGTTCAAATCCAACCCCCGCAACCATGGGCGCTCGGCGTAACTGCTTGAGCGCCCATCACTTTTTTCAGTTAACAACTTCCCGCACTTCCTGCCCAGGATTGGTTTCTGCTAACAAATTGCTAACAGAGGAAAACGCTGCTTCAACGGCGGCCGAGAACTTGCGGCCATCTTCGCTGATCGCGTGAGCGTAGATGTCGAGCGTTGTGGTGGCGGAGGCGTGCCCAAGTCGCGCCTGCGCATCCTTCACTGGCGCGCCGCTGTTGACGAGCAGGCTGCAGTACAGGTGGCGTAGGCCGTGAAGGCCGAAGTGATCGACCTTGGCCGCGTCCTGCGCGGTGTGCAGAACCGCGTACAATTGATCCGGATCAAGCGGTCGGCCGATATCATCCTGGAAGACAAACTTCGTGCTGGCTTGGTTTTTGCGCAGATCCACGAGCAGGCTAGCAAGGTACGCGGGCATTTCGACTGTCCGTCTCGCCCTGCGCGATTTCAATCCCAACAGTGCAAGACCGCTTTCTTCGACGCGCTCGACGCCGCGAAAGTGCCCTTCTGACAAAAGCTTCTTGCTGATTCGTTGGAGCGATCGTCTCACCTGAACCGTGCAACGGATAAAGTCGATGTCGTCCCAAAACAGACCGAGGAGTTCCCCGCGGCGCAGTCCGGTTACCGCTCCCATCCAAATCAAGACCTGATGCGTAAGCGGCAATTTCCCGAATGTGCGAACAACCTCATCCGGCTTTGGAACACCTGGCAGGTTGACATCTCCGTGATCGACGCTTTCCGACTCAGGGCTCGGCAGTTTGATTCGATGCGCTGGATTCGTTGCTGCGATTTCACTGTCGATTGCCTCTTCGAAAATCCGATGGAGCAGCACGAGAACATTTCTGACGAACTTGCGGGACAGGTCTTGGCGCCCCAACAGGTCGTCGAAAAAGTGCTTCACGGCCGAGCGAGATATATCGTTCAAAGGCCAATCACCGAAACGAGGAAGGATGTGAATGTTCAGTGCGGACCGATAGGACAGCCACGTCTTCGGCTTCAGCCGGCTTTTCGATCTGCTCATCCAGTCGTCGCAGAACTTTCGAAACTCCACGTGCTTCGACTCCACGTATCGGTTATCGCGAACAGCCTTCAGGATCACGCCGAGGGCATCCTGGGCATCATCCTTGGTTCGAAATCCGCCCTGCCACTTCTGTTTTCCGTCTGGAGCGCGAAACACAATCGTCCAGCCGTCGCCTCGGTGAATGATCGAACCGCGCTGCCCGCGGCGCCCCTTGCGACGCGGACGCGGGATCGGTGCCGTTTCAGCTTCCATCGCATCACCTCTCCATTTTTGCGATTCTCAAACACCCGTCTGGCCCCGGAGGGCCACGGAGCTTAGTTGATCGGTTCCATCACGAACGCGCGGCCGCCGATGAACAGCGGGTTATCTTCGCCGCTCTCGACGCCGGCGAGACGAAGCGCCGTCCAGTTGCGGAATGAAGTCACGCCAGCGCCGGCCGAAAGCTGGACTTCCAACTCGGAATGCGGGTGCAGCTTCGCTTGACGCGACACTCTCGCGTACAGAGAGAAGCCACCGGCCGCATCCTTCCGAATAAAGTTCCAGAACAACAAGTTGCCATTCCTCTGCTTCGCTCGTTCTGGTGGCCCGAAGGTTTCTAGAAAGAGACCAAACTGGTCCACCGTGGACGACTTTGTGGTTCGCAGCCTCGGGCGTTTGCCCAGGACTCGAGCAAACACGTGCTGATCTGGCGCTTTCACTGCTGTTGCTGTTCGCATCTTCCTTCCTCCGATCCGCCGCCGTCAGGCCGCGGAATACTCCGGGATACAAAATCCTTCAAGACGCGCCGAACGAGTTGCGCAACTGAGCGTTCTTCCCGTTCAGCAATTTCCTCCAAGCGAGCTTTCAGCCAAAAGTCGAGTCGAATCCCTAGCTGCGCTTCTTGGTTCCGGTTTTGCGTTTTGGTTCGGCTCGTCAACCACGGCGTGCCGATCGCCGCTTGCATCAGGCGAGCGTACTCATTGACCGCGCGCATATCTTTCTGGGATAGCGTCGATCTGAGTAGCTCGCGATCTGCAACGGTCGCGTCTTCAATCGGTTTGCCGAGGAAACCGAGGACGGTCGATTGCAATTCGGCCAACTTCCTATCCTCGGCACCCCACCGACCAGTCTTACTCAGCGGATGTACAGACCTGGCCATCCTCAACTCCACGTTCCAATCGGTCAGAACGAAAATTACTTCTGATCAGCGACGACGGTCGGCGTTTTTCCCGACTTGTCAGATGGCCCGCGTGACTCGCGCACTCGAAGGGCAAGCTTTTTCACCTCTTCTTTCAAGCCGGATATCGCAGCGGCGGCTCGTTCCTCGGCTTCTTGTCTTGAGTACAAGCTCTGAGACATGTCCGCTAGCTGATCTAGAACGATGCCCAGACCCATCGCGATTCTCCTGTCGAGGTCCTCGTTTCCCATGTCGGTAAGCACCAGCAGCAGCAATGAAACAGACAGGATTCCCTTTTCGAGATTCAATCGGTCGTTGGATGTGTACGCGAACGCCGGCTCATCGCTGCCGATCGACGCCCTGACGTGATTGGTTGGAGCCGACGAGGCTGTGCGTTCGGCGCTGATCGATGCGACCTTCTTTTTTCCGTCAGAATTCATTTCGATTCTCCCTGCTGTTGGGATTCCTCTTTTACCCGCGGCTGTCCAAATTCAAGGCGAGCACGGTACGGAAGAACGAGGTCTGGACCTCTGGTCCACTCCCTTCTCAGCACGAAATACCCTTCGACTAACTCCTCACTAAGAATTCCTCCCCGGTGGGTTGACTCATGCTGATCTGCATCCAACGCGTAGCCCATCAGCAACGCTTCCTGAAGAGTTGCGGGCACCTTGGCGCTTGCCCCGCACATCTTTTCCCACTCAACTTCGTTCCACAACGACGAACAATGCCACTGAGGCCATTGGACACCCGACCTGACAGCGGTACGTTGATTCCATCCGTGTACCAGTCCATCAAAAAACTAACGGAAAGAAGTACTTCTGGAACGGCATTTCTGCTACTGAAATTGAATTCGAGCATCGAATCCAATTGGTCGATTTTCTCTCCGGACTTCTCGCGAGCGGCGTAGAGTAGTTGTTTGAGAGTCTTGCTGGTTGTTTCCGGTGTGACGGCAACCGTTGCAACCTCAGCGCCTTTGCTTTTCTTCATCTTCGTTTCTCTCCTGCGCTCGCCTTCCTTTTCAGCAGCCGCGACGCGATGCGCAATGCGACTGGACGCCCCGGCCGACACGAGTGCCAGGCAAGGGCGTTTCGGACTTCAGTTAGCGATGAGAAAAACGATCGGGATTGGTTGCGCGGGGGATACAGATTGAATAGATTTGATGATAGATGCCATGGGAGTTGACCCTCCTTTGGTGTTTAGCGCCGTCCCGGTGCTCGAACACCGAGACGGCGCGCCTTTTATTTCTTCTTACTTCGTTTGCGACCTCGCTTCACCGTTTTCTTTACCATTTGAGCGCGCTTAATGTCTCGGTCGCTCCAGATATACCAAGCCTGACCGGGCATCACGAGTCGCTTTGGTGCCGGAAGCAGGCGACCCTCGATCCAGCGAAAGAGCGTTCGCGGCGTCGTGCCAATTTTCTTGGCAACCTGTCGCGTGCTCAAACCCTTCAACATGCGAATAGAGTACATCTGATTACGTCCTTGTCAAGAGGAAATGTGTCATAGGGTGAGGCACTTAGTTTGTGATTCTCAAAACGCTGCTACAAGCAACTGTGCTTCGGGGAGTGGTCTCAATCTGTCGACGCCGGAATAGTAGCATGTGTTGTGGAAAAGAAGGACGGTCGACTGAATGCGTTCTACCAGTGACGCTGAATCTCCGCTCCGACAAGAACAGCCCAGCCACTTAATGACAAAGTTCATATGAAATTGGCATAGTGTGTTACTGTCGGCGCAGGAGCCCAGCCACGAAAGTGCGATTTGCATCGTCCTCAATAGTTCTGTGCCTCGTCAGTGCCGCTAGTTGCTCAAGTGCCCCAGCTCAACAGTCAGCGCCGCCTCCTGTCGCGTCAGGCACTCCCGCAATGACTCAAACCGCTACAACGGCGAAAATCACCAATGCCCGCGTTGTTGAAATGGCAAAAATGGGGCTGGACGAAGACGTTATCATCGCTCGAATCAAGCATTCCGTTTGTGACTTTCAGCTTTCGGATTCCGATCTGATGGAATTGAAAAAGTCCGGAGTTTCTTCAAAGGTGGTCGCTGTCATGTTGGAAACCGCGCCGGCGGCCAACGCGACACCCGGGAGCGAACCGAGCGACGGCAAAGTCCGGGTGTTCGTCACAGATAGCCAATCCTGGGAGTCGCGCGGCAGCGGCGGCGGTGGGGGCAATAAGAATGGCTGGGGCGCGGCCAGCTCGTTCTCTGGCGGTGCGCGGCCGCAGACGGCAGAAATTATCAAGACTCTCAATCAACGATGCCCGGAATTAACTGTGACCAACAATCTCGGAAAGGCTAATTTTGTCATCGTTCTAGACCATGAAGGTGGGAAAGGGCTCCTTGCGCACCGAAATAAGATTGCGGTGTTCAATCAGGATGGCGACGACATTTTCAGTAACTCGACACGCGAATTGGGCAACGCGGTCAAGGATGCGTGCGAAGTGATGGCGAAATCTAAAAAATAGGTAGAGCATCGTCGGCAGTCTGCGCGCGAGGACCAGCGCCGCTACTGTTGAGCCGGCCCCAACGCTGATATCGGTTGAATCTCCCAACACGTAGCTCTCCAATTGTGAGTGCCGCCGGGGTTGGTATTCTCCGACACGTTTATTGTGGAGGAGCAGTCGGTCGAACGGATGCGAGTCGATCGGCATTTTCCCTCGCGCGAACTTCAGTCAAAAGTCGAGCGACAAGGTCGGTTGCTGCCAACCGGTCGTATCTACGGTAAAAGAAGTTCGATCCGAACTGCACCAATGCTGTAGCCGAGACTACGAACGCTATCACAACGAAACTTAGCAAATGATTCCTTACGATATGGGCGTGGAGCGATGTGATGATAACGGCCCAGCCTGTCGCTTGCGCAATCGTGAATAGAAAGTAGACTTCCGGCGCGAGGGCTGGCATGCTTCGCAAAACATAATCCTGCAAGACGTTATACCAGTCATTCCAATCGGTATCGTATTGCTGAACGATCGGTGGAACAGGAACGGACGGAAAGTGCGTCGCATTCGTGAAGAGGCCGTCACTCCCAGGCAGAGTCGGCGGTGCCGGGGCTAGTTGCTTACCCAAAAACGCGTCGGCGACAGTCCGCCAAACGTGGTTTTGCGAAATGGAAAGGTTCTCTCTAAATGGACGCAATTTCTGGTTTCGGTCGAAGACCACACCCACAAACGTCGAGAGCAACAGTCCGAAGTGGACGCCGAACGCGTAGAGCATCACACCGGCGCTGTAGGCAATGAATACCGTCGTTGCAACGAGCGAATAATAGCCCACCCCGGTTGCAGTCGCTAATTGCTTCAGATAATTAGGGTGGGCCGCAAGAATACCGATAACCAGCGTACCGCCGGGAACGATGGGCAGGAACAGTTGATAGATGTGCTGAATCGTTGGCCGGTCAAGATTAACGTGCAAATCCGGGAGTAGCGCCATATTGCTGGCGAATCTAGCACATGCTGGATTATTTAACCAAAGCAAAAAGCCAGTCTCACTTCCGTACGTCAACAGGAAAGAGGAAATGCTAGTTCGCGTGTTAGAATTCATCGACCTTTGGAAATCGCATTGTCCGAAAGACAGAAAAATCCCGCAGGATTTTGGCGCGGGCCGCTCCTAGGCTGGATCTTCTTGACGGCGGGATTCGTCTTCGTCGTATGGTGGCTGCTTCGCACTCCACCCCCAAATTACTCGCTCATCGCCATGGCGGTTGCGGCTGGCCTGATGGCACTGAGGTACGAGCCGCCGAGTAAAGAACGCTCATGTTGGGCCGTGCTCCTAATCTTGTTTGCTGTCATCGAAATAAAAGCTATCCGCAAGGACACAGCAGAGCGCGACAAGCGACAGGCTGCCGAACAGGCCGAACTCCAAAAGAATTTTGCGGCAATTGGAGACGGGATAAAGAATTCAATACAGACAGGCCAGTCGCAGTTCAAAACGACCATGGACCGCACTGACGTACTTCTAAACAACATCACTGGCGGAGATGCATATTGCTACTTGGTACCGATTCCGCCGGTTATGGGCGCAAACGACTTCGAGCAGTTGGCGGTTGGCAACTCAGGAAATGTGGTTCTGCCGACCTGTACGATACGGCTGGTCGAACTTCCAAGCCCCACCGACACAAGTGAACAAGCGGTTCAAAAATTTAACCAACCGCCAATTTCTCTGCAAAACGTTCCCCCCAGGCGGCAAGGGGCGCGCTACATTCAGTACGGTATTCACGCAGGTCCAGATCACAAGTATGAAGCGGTCATCACCCCGCCAACACGTTCGTTCGTCGAATTAATTTCCTTTAAACTAAACTCCGCTGGAACTAGTACGCCCGTTTGCGAACTCCGCAGTCCCGACGCCAAACTCCTGAAAAACGGGTGTGACACTCTGCCCCAGAAGTGATCTCACTGGCGCGCTTTCCTGTTCGCAATGACATCTTGGAACGCCGGCGCCGCCACTCAGCGCGCGCTTCTCTTAGCTGATCCACAAAAACTCGGCGTGGCGGATGCCCGAATTGCTTTTCCGGCCAACACGGACTCGGCGAGGCGCGGCTATGGCGCTTCGAGGGCGCTCTCTCCCCTGGGATTTTTGTTCTTCCGCGTGACTGACGAACAAGCGCCAGCTGAGAATGGGTTTTTCGCAGGATCTAGGTTCAAAGAATCAGAAGCCTTCGCCTGAAGTCTTCGTACGAAAGCGCTCGCGTTCTTGGTTCGCGCGAGTTGTGAACATTGACCAGGCGCAGGGCCTTCCTCTGGGCCACGTCATCGGTCACAAATCTGTGGCAGAATGGTAGGTAGACCGCGCACGATAGGTCGATCGTGCCGGCCTTGCTTTTGTGCCCGTAGCCAGAATCTTGAATCGCCCGCTCGTAGATGGCGTAGGCCCATCCGGAGAAATAGAGCGGCCAAGATCGAATCTGCGAGAAAAATCCACGCAATGCCGTTCGTTCCAGCTGGTGGCCGGTCGCCCTCTGGTATAGCGGGGCCACAATTTCATGGAGAAAGTCTTCGCTATTCGCGTAGTGCCTGATCACGTCCGAGGGAGCCTCGGGCCGGGCTGCCCCACGGGCGGTGAAGAACTCGCGAAGAACGGGGCGCGCCGTCTCATGCGCTTGTCGGAAGGGTCCTTCGAGCTCCTGCTTCCACCGCAGCGCCTCCTGCCGAGTCTCCTCGTTGTGGCCCTCGGGGTTGTTGAGGCCGGCCCAGATTCCGTTTTCCTCTTCCGGGAGCGAGATAATTGGTCGGTCGTTCCCTTCGGCATGTGCCTTCGCGAGAATTCTCAACAGCGCAGTTGGCGACGCCAGCGGTCTCACGCCGGGGGCTAGCTCTCCAAGCAACCTCAGCAGCGAGTTCCTGCGCTCTGCGTCGGCGGTACCACCCACTTCGATAACGTTCAACGCCGTCACACGCACGACGCTCGTCGAGAGGAGTCCCCTAACGATCGCGACCCGTTCCGGGTCATCGTGAAGTCGGTTGATCGCGCTTGTGTCAAAGCAGTCGATCATGAGTGCGCCGTTCCTTCGGCGCAAGAGGTTCCATCTGAAAGTTGTTACAGCGGATTGGCTAGAGCGAAGTCCTTCAAAAACTGTTCCAAGTTGTTAACATTACCCTGACTAATCGCTTCGGTGAGACCCTGAGGAATCACACACCGCCAACTGCCATCGGGGAAGATCGTCATGGTGGCGTCCCTAAACTGAAAGACAAAGTTTGCGTCGGACGTTGCGAGTTCAGTCCAATTAGGTGTGGACCTCATCAAAATGGTAGCCACTTCGTGCATGTTTATGCCTTCCCCTGAATCGAGTCTTCGATCAGCTTGAAGTAGGCCTTGAAGATGACGACGGCCTGAGAAACGAAGCCCTTCTCCAGCACGATCTCGTCACCTTCGCTAGTCTGATACCGTAGATTTTCGAGAGCGTCCTTGTATTCTGGAAAAATCTTGCCTTTCGCGTCTTTCATTCTGCCGTCTCGGTGAGCGATTATGTTGCGAATCTCTCGTACTCGCGTGACGGCTTTCCATTCGAGGGATTTCTTGTCTAGCGCCAGCCCGATTACCTTCGTAAGGTAGTCGGTCGATCGTTCGAGTCCTTGTCCGCGTAGGTCGTTTGGTCCTAGCGTGAGTTTTCGCTCGCCTTGAAAGAGAACGCACAGCTTGTCTAATTCGTGCTCAAAGAAGCCACACACAGTAAGCAAAGCAGAGCGACGCTGTAAACTGGGGAAGTAGAACTCAAATACCTCCTCGAAACTCCACGTCAAGTTGTTCAGGCCCGCGTATACCTCGATATTCTGCCGGTGAATCCCATAGTCATCTCCGAGGTCGTCTTCGATCACCTCCGTAGTTTTCTTTTCAGCTTTGTATCTGCGAATGGAGTCCTCTGCTTGCGTTTCCATGATCAACACAAAACTGTCGATGAGTTCAACTGATGGGTTGAATTCTGCCTGATACCAATTCAGCGAGTTGATCTTTCCAATGAGCATAGGTCTGATCGGTTCGTTACGGCGTCGCGACTTGCTTTAACCCGCCGCGAGATTATGGAGCGGGTCGAGCCACACGATGTAGAATACCGAGTCGATGAAGAATCCATGCACTCGCCACCGACGGTCGGGGCGAATCCCGAACTGCCAGTACTCTTCGGGCTCGACCTGTTCGCCGAGGTTCGCGAAACCGTGAGGCTCGCCGGTGTCCTCAAAAATGATCGCGTGGCTGTGGCGATCGTTGTCGTACTCGCAGAAGTCCGTCACAGTTCCCCGGCTCAATCTCGCGAGTTCCGTCAGGAGGTGCTCTAGGAAGTCTCGCTCGCAATGCACAAAGAAAAACTTGCGATTACCGACGAGGTCTAGATATTTGAACGAGAACGTAACAGGAGACGTGTCAACGGTCGGATGTGGTGCGGGAATTCGCGTCGGTGGGTGTTCTTCACGCGCGACTCGATCGACCACGAATTTAGCGAGTTACGAGCTGAGCTCGGAAGAACGCCGTCATGGACTTGAGCGTGATTACGTTGTTCGAGGGCTCGTCAGGCGCAAGTCCGTTTCTCGCCTCTAGCCACGGAGCCTCCTTGTGCGTCAAGGACTCCAGCTGGCCGCCGGTGAAGCCCGCGTAAATGTCCAATATTTCGCGCACATGGTCCGAGATCGGTCGATCCTTCAGACCCGCTTCGATCGTCCCATCAATCGGAATCGCTGAGATCGGGCGCGCGCGAAACTGTTTGAAACTTCCAAAAACGGGCGGAACGACCGGGCCGTGGACCCAAGCCTCGATGCGTTCGTCGAAAAGAGGCCTATCGGCGATCGCCAGATACCATGCCTGGCTGTAGTACAGGAGCTTCTGAAGCTTCAGGTTTGTAATCAGGATCTCGCGCTTACACGCGGAAAAGAGAATAAAGTCAGCGAGTCGCTGCGCGCTGGTCTCGGCCATGGCACACCTCCCGCGCGGTACTGAGTTGAAACGTAGAATCTCCCATTGGGCATGGGGGGCCGTAGAACCTCATCATATCACTCAAGAGCAGATCGAGCATAAACGTTTACTATTCAACCAGCCGCACAGTAAACGCCCCACTGTTATTCGTTTTCATTCGCTAGTTCCTTGCTGGCATAGAATTTGTGAAACGGCAGATATTTGTGCACCGCTACTGCAAATCCAGCGTCCTTCAGACGAACGGCGAGGCTGAACACGTGCAAATATCCGCAGATCATGAGTCCGCTTCCAAAACCCTGCTTCGTGATTTTCTTCACCCAGAACTCTTCGCGACGCACTTGCGCGTCGAGATTTTCCTCCGCAAGGAACGGACCTTCCTCGGTGTCGATTTCGGTCCCGAATGCGCGTGCGTCCACGTCTAGATATCTCAAGCCGCGGTCCTTCGCGAATTTCTCGGCAATCGTCGGCCCGCAGGCGCACGCCTCCTCAAATATGGAATCAATGGAATAGTGCGCAACGAGAGCCTCGATCACGTCGCGGTACTCAGGGTCTTCGAACGACCCGCGTGGTCTATTCTCGGCACCCTGCACATCGTGGATGGTCGCCAGCACAACCACCTTCCGACTCATTTCGCCTCCGGATTTGCACACCGAGACATCCCGCGCCGTGGGACCTACGGTTGACTCCCTAGTCTGCCAAGAGTAGCGTACAGATCAACACAGGCCAAACCACAAAAACTTGAATCAGGGAGAAACGAATGGAAAAGCAACTCTCTACCCTTGGTTATTGGCTAGGCTTGATCTGTACCGTCCTTGCATTGATCTTTCGGGGATTCACCGTACTTAATATAATTCCGCCCTTGATTGGTGTTCACGGCGGCAGCGCCATTTCCCATTTGAGCTTCTTTCACGGTGCCGTGCTGTTTTTCTTGCTGACGATCGCGAGTTGGTGCAGGGCTCCGAAGTCCTAGACTAGTCCGCGCGCAAACCAAACCCAATTGATCGAACATGGCTCGACAGCGCCCCGGTCGGGCTGGATTCCGTTTCATGAATCACAGCTTCTGCCGCGTCCGCCAGACCTTGCGCCTCACTCCGGCGATGGAAGCTGGAGTTACAGACCACATCTCGACAATCGAAGAGGTAATTGATTTACTTGATACCCAACAGTTAAGGGTGGCGTAACCCCATGAAGTAAAAAGCAGTCACGATTGAAACTACGCACACAGTGAATACAATGCAATCGAAGAAATCGAGGTGACGCAGCCGTGTTCGCAACTCGCGGATGGATGAGATTGGCACTGTTTCTTAATCTGTTAGGCGCGGCCCTCTTATTCTTCTCTTTTCAAGCCACATCATCTAATTTCATACTCATAACCGGAAGCGATGGGACATCAGCTCTTTGCGTAAATGGCAAGTCTTTAGTCGCTGAATTACCAGGCCACGGATGGAGAATTGGTGGCGCCCCGTGCCCAGAGCTGGAGCATGGGCGCCCTACAGCAGTAGTGAATTCTGAGCATCCGTTCTTTGTTACCCTTGGGTTCATAATTACGATCATTGGTTTTGCTCTCCAATTCCTTGCGATTCCTGGGCCTAGAAGCATAGCGGCGATGCGAAAGGAATTGCGAGAGGCGCGCCTTCAAGAAAGAATAGCAGGTCACAAAAAATCAAACTGATCAACCCTCAAACTGAGTCACTACCCAAAATCCTCGATCGATTCACGCGGTCGTGCGCTCGACGCGTCGTTCGTCCACGCGCGTCCGTGTCGAAATGCCAGAAGGGATTCGATGTTTCGCCTTCGCACAATCGATGCGCAGCACCGCCTGCAGGTGTAACGCGTATTCTCCGTGGAACCGATAGGAGCCGGGATCTGTGCGGCACCGCAAGCGCATATCAGGACAACAAGCACGCCGGTTTGAGCCTGCAAATTGATCTCCCTTGAGGCGTGTCAGGTGAATCGTGCGAGCGAGCGATTGTTGAATAGTTTTACTTGCTGGTAACGAACGAAAGATGTACATTGGCGGCCCGCAGTACCCAGCCCGTTGTGAGGCGCGACATGAATATGAAACTCGCAGTCGCTTTTGCGGTTCTGCTGTTTGCAACCCCGGCCCGCGCGGATTCTGTCAGCCCTCCAGATGACACGCTGATAATCCCAGATGGCAGCACGGTACTGGGGATTTCTTACACCGAACCAGACCCCTATTTTGGTTTCATCTACAGCGTGAGCTATGAATTTGCAGATGGTGGCGGGACCACGAGCGGGAACTTCTCTTGGGGATTCGCAGGTTCCATCGAGTTCACGATTCCCGTTTCCAGCGTCACATTCGACTACTTTGGCGGCCCGCTCAGCTTGAGCGACAACATAGGGGACAGGCTGTACTTCCCAGACGACCCGGTAGCGGGGACCGAGACATTTTCAGGGCCAGCGATCAGCGAAATAGACTGGACCTCATGGAACGATCTCGGCGGAATCACTTCGCTGTCCTACACGGTGCCAGAACCATCCTCGCTGTTGCTTTCAGGAATGGGACTGGCTGCGTTGATTGGACTGGCGTATCTCAATCGCACGAAGGGCCAGAAGGCGACGCTATGAGTGCGAGGCAGCGCATCAAAGTTAATCGCGTCTGTCGGCGATAAGCCCGAATTAAAAAAACTGCCACTTAGCGGTGCCTCTCCCATAGTGATCGCTACTGACAAATAAAGTGTCAGAAGAGAGGACGGATAGGGCTGCAATCGCGCTACATTTTGCGCATTCTAACTTTTGCAGAATACACCAAACTCTTAGAGTTACTCCGGCAATGGCAGCGGGCATTACTACTTCCGTTTGGAATGTTTTAGAACTCCTAGCGGCGCGATGATTTCGTACTTATCTCCCTCAAGAGATTTGACGAAAACCGTAGCGTTTTGTATCACGAGCAGGCGCTTTGCTTCAGAATATGAAGATACGGTAGTCTCTCCTGAGTTAACCCACATATGAAAACTTCCTTCTACGCGATTTGTCTGGTCAGCGCGGTCGTTTTGGTTCCTCTGATAGCAAGTGCCCAGATCAAAACCGGCACCGGCACTTTGGTCATTCTTAACTCTTCGCAAGAAGAAATCGTCGTCGCGGCTGACAGCCGGATGCACATGGCCTCTGCGCATAGGGATTTCGATGATCGTTGTAAGATCACCGCATTTGGCGACGAGTTGATAGTCGCGGCTGCCGGAACTACTTATTCGTTCGCCCAGGGCGGGCGGGTCGTCCTGTGGGACGCTCACACAATCGCCAGGAAGATATTCGACGGCCTCTCCAAGGAAAGAACACAGGAACCTACGCCTCTTAGGTTCGCGAAAGCTTGGGGAAACGAGGTCAAAGAAAAGCTGAAAGCGGATTTGGTTCGAGATCGACAAGAAACCTTGCAAGGTGTCCCTGGGAATTTGCTGGCCAACGCGATTTTCGCGGGGTTCTATCACGGCTCGCCATTCATCGTTGTGGTAGAGATCACCTTCAGCATTACCGACAATGGGCAAATCGAAACCGAATTCTCCTTGGATACTTTTGAAGAACCGGTATGGGAAATGATTGGTCACTCGGATGTCGCCTATGAACTTTTCGAAGGCAGAACTGACCGCGCTCACGAGTGGTGGCACGATATGAAAGCGAGAATCCGTAAAGACGACGACCCCATAGCTTTCGTAACCATTGATGCCGTAAGGTTCTCGATGGCGAACCAACCTCTTGAAAAAATCGGGAACGAAATGGTTCAGCCCATCGGCGGTCCAATTGATGCGGTTCGATTGAAACGCACAGGGGGTATAGATTGGATTCAACGCAAGGAAAATTGCCCAAGCAATTAAGACTAATCTGAGAACTAACATGGGATAGCACCGTCCGTAAGTCAAATGACACCCCTACCTGCGTCCGCGCAGACTTGCGGCGGTGCAAGTCTGCGCGGACACGGCAAAGGTCGTTACCAACAAAAGCGCCGAAAGTGCGAGTAGGAATTTCATTATCTTGGCCAGACCAAAACGCCCACAGCCGATCCAACCGTGGATTGAACTGTCACCACAGTTCCGAGCACCGTACCCGCTGTGTATGTTCCGGTGCATTTCACGCGGCCCGCAGTTGTTGTGTCTTGAATTACGAACTGCCCAAGAGTGGCGCAAGTGCCAGTCCCTAAAATGGGAGTGTTAATAACCGATCCTGGTATCGCTAACTGAACAATCTGCCCGGTCGTTGTGGTATTGACTGCAAATCCGATTACCACTCCAGCACCTGAAGCAGTGGCTCCCACAACAAGGCTGTTGGCATTGGAAGTGTCAACCTGAACCGTCTGCCCGGCCGTTATGCCCGCTGAGGTTGCTGCGAGGCTCGTAGCTCCGATGACGCATTGCACTGTCGCCGCGCTGTCGCAGAGTTGAATCGTTTCCGTCGTGGACTGCCCGGGCCTCTGCCCGTAGAAAAAATTGTGACTGGCGTCACCGACGATAACCCCTTGACCGTTTGCGGAAGTATATGAAGAGGCCCCACCAGAGGACATCGTTAGAGAGTTGGTACCCTTCACGATAGCCGCCGCCGGAAGTAACAGTTCAAAGCCACTGTTGGTGCTTGAGCCGCTATCTGTAACGGTCAGCGTCGGAATGGGGTTCGATCCGTTCGCCAGTACGGTTTGCAACTGAATGCAGTCCTGCGTATTCGCCGGCGTACCACCTTCCCAAGCCTGCCCGCAAAGCGAAAGAATTGGAGAGCTTTGCGCCACACTGCTTGTGGCGGCTGCGGTGTTGGCCCACTCAAAAAAGTTATTTACGGCTGTGGTGGTCTGAAAGGCCGAAGTGTTACTGCCCATCGCCAGCGATAGATTGCCCGTAGGGTTGGTATTGGAGTTCCAGGCCGGACTGGCAGCCGCCTGAATTTCCGCCGGGAACAAAACGATGCTGTATGTTCCAGCACTTCCGTTCGTCGAAAGAACTCTGCCGATCGCCTGGCCGCCGGTCGGATAATTCGGCCCTGAGTCGTGACAGTCTCCGCTCGTTGTTGAAGATATTTGAACGTAATCATCCGCCGTGGTTGTACCGTCAAAAACGCAGTTGACCGTTCCGGCGATCTGAATCACTGCGTTTCCAGTAGTACCGGCTCCGCTTGTCACGATTCCGACAATGCCTTTCGTGTCTGTCGTCGCAGCGATTACGGCAGTCGAAGGCGCTCCTGTCAGCTTCGTGAGCGTGCTGGTAGTCGTCCCGGTGGAACTGGCATTCGCGACGGTGATCGTCGGCGCCGCGGGAGAGCTTGCAATAACTTCCGGCCCGAAAATGTCAACCATCGCGACGTTGCCAGAAGACGCGCCAGCCTGCACGCGGCCAACCACAGCACCAGATCCAGGATAACTCGTCGAGCCGGTATCGTGACCGTCACCGCCCGTCGTTGAACCAATGGTGACGTAGTGGCTAGCCGTCGCGGTGTTTTCGACCTTTAACGGTACGAGTCCCGCGAAGACGATCCATGCCGTCCCGGACGTGCCGCAGTTAGACACGCAGACGCCTGAAAATCCGTTCACATCGGAAGACGACATGATGACGGCGTTCCCCGAAGAATTGATTTTCGTAAGCGTGAACTGCGTCGTCCCGGTCGAGGTATCGTTCGGGACGGGCTTCGCGTAAGGAAAGGCGCTGGGACCTTGCGCTCGCGATCCGAGCGCAAGGAACAGAAAACCGCACACCAATAGAAATATTCTTTTCATTTCTCACTCCTCATTTGATTTTGGAAATTGACTACAAAGAAAAACGGACCTTCGACGTGAATCGAAAGGCCCGTTGTTGTGTAGCTGCCGGTTTCAAGCGAGGGTTATCCTCGGACGGACGCGACAGTGTACGGTGGACGAAGCGTCTGCGTGGTCTGTGGCCACTTCCGGGTCGCTTCGATCCTTTACTCGTGCTCCCGAAACTCAAAACTGTGATGTTGAACGAACAGCGGAAATAATCGACCACCACACAAACAAAAACGTGCCGGGCGGAGGTGGTCACCCGGCACGCTCAGTGTGAGCCGCCATTATTTTCCGAGGATGCGAGCCCCGGGAACGGACACGACGTACTCACGCACAGGTAATAGCGATTTCCAGGACGATTGTCATCGCCCCTTTCAGGTCGCCTTCACCCTCCGCCCGTTCACCTGAAATTCAAACTTTGCCATTCAAAATAAAACGGACCGGACGATTCGCGTCGTCCGGCCCGCTGTTGCAAGCCACCGATTCCATTTTGACGGTAGGCTCGGCAGCTTTGCGCGCGAAGTCAGGATGGATTTCGGGGAAGGTGGCCCCTTTCTGGCACCCCGGTTTCTTCGCCTACCAACCAGAAACTCGTGAATTTTGAGAGTCTCAAACTATGGCAGAAACACAGCCCTGCGAGTACTGTTACCAAATCCCGAAGATGAATTGCTAAGTTCTTTCGAAATCATCTGAGTTAGCTTCGCCACATGCGGAGCGAGCGCGGCCGTTGCGCCTTGAGCGTCAATGAAACCCGGTAGCGCCACAGTCATATTCACGACTGGTGGCGGCGTTGATGCGCGATTGCCCACCGGCCCTTGTCCAACATACGGATTCGTTGAGGGGTTTCCTAGGAATGGCGCGTTCGGATTCAAGCCGCTGTTTTGAAGTTGGTAGATTTGCTGCCAGGTCAAATCTCCTGTCAGAGCGCTCGCGGCAAAGGATGTGTTTGCCGGAAGTCTGTACTGTGAGAACTGGCTTCCAGACTGAAAGAACCCTGTCCCGAGAGTGTTTGCAATCGAACCGTTCGAAGCGAAAGAGAAGTTTTCAGACAGCGGGGCGTGGTACTGATTGTGCGCCATAGCGTACTGAACGCTCTGTTGAAAACCTTGCGGGCCGCCGCCGAATACGCTGGCGATAGTTCCACCGATCAGACCAATGGCCCCGCCGATCGCCGCGCCAATCGGCCCTCCGATTATCAGTCCTGCAAGCGCACCGCCCGCTCCAGCTTCGAGGGTTCCGCCTATCTTCCCGCCAACAGTGCGAGCCTGCCCCGCATTAATGATTCCGGACGCGGCGATTCCAAATCCCGGAGCCGCCTGTCCAAACGTACTGAGCGCGCTCGAAAGTCCAGAAGGAAGCCCGCTGATACCAGAAAGCAGGGTTGAGGCTTTCCCTGCAAGCGCCGCGGCGCCGATTGCCATTGTGGATTCGTTGCCCGTTGCAAGGCCAAGACCAAGAGCTGCAGCTCCCGCAGCGAATGGACTCGCCGCGCTTAGAATTCTCCCTAGCGTCGAGACGGATGCGGTTGACCCGCCAGCGCCGCCAGCGGATGGACTTCCCGACCCTCCAAACGGATTGAGATTCCCAAAAAAGTTACCGAAACCACCGAGAAGGCTGTTCGCACCGAAGAAATTCCCAATGCTGCCACCTGCGCCGCCAGTTCCCGCCGCGCCCGCGCTAAGGATGTTGACCACCTGCGCGGTGACGTTCATAACCTGCGTCGAGACACCTGTCTGCCCAACCCCGCCGCCCGCACCACCACCAATAGCTCCCGGCCACCAACCAGGAGTCCCGCCAGGTCCGACCGTTCCGCCAATCTTCCCGAACACGGTTCCCCAGATACCGCCCGACTTACCAGGAGCCGACTTCTTGCCGCTGAACAGGTCTGACAATGCTTGGAGTTGCGAGCCGATCAACTGTTCGAAGATTTTCTTTACTGGACCGAGCGCGATGTTCTCGACATCCTTGAGCAACGCTTCGGTAAAACTCTTCGTCTTCCCAGAGATCAGGCTTTCAAACAGACTCCCTGCTTCGTCCTCGTACTTTTTATCCGCATCCGAGAGAGTTTTGTTGCGATCTTGGGCCAGCTTCAATGCGGCATCGTTGTATTCCTGCTGTGAAATTAGCTTCTTTTTCAGCGCTTCGTTGAGCGAGTCGAGCTCGTCCCGGTAGTGCTCTGCGTCAATCGAAGCCTGCGACCGGAACAGGTCTTCGTGCTCTTTGTTAATCTGCGTGAGCAGCTCCGCGGCATTGACACCCGGCTTTGCGGCTGGACCTAAAATCCCGGCAAGAGGGTTCGCTGTGCTGATGCCGCCAATCCCGATGTCCGGCGCGCCGCCTTGACCTGGATTGAGCAAATTATTGATGAGGTCTTGAACGCTGCGCGCTTCGCGGCCGGGCGCAGTGTTTCCGGCTGAAGGACGATAGACATCTTTCCGTATGCGTTGCCATATTTCAGCGCGTTGCTTCTCTAGGTCAAGGAGTGCCTGGGTCGAATTAATCTGCTTTAGGATAATCGCGGCATCTTCAGTATGACCTTCCTTGACGTCATCGGAATACTCTTTGAGCATCCTCTGAAGATTCAATTCCTGCTCACCGCCAGCGCGTATTGCCTCTTGACGATGGAGTTCTCCCCCAGCCGCCTTGTTATAAAAATCGTTGAGGCTGTCCGCTAGAACTCCTGCGGATGCTGGCGTGGGGATAAGTCTGGACATCTCGCCCCCCACATCAATGGTGGTCCGGGCCAAGCGGTCTCTCGCAGCATCGGCGTTAGCTTCGGAGGGATTCGTGAACGACTTATAAACAAATCTGACAATGTGAACGCCCTTGAAAAATCCAGACGCCAGGAACTCTTCGACTTGTTTCTTTGCGGAGTCCGTTTGAAGCTCAAACTTCCTCAGAGAATCTTCGCCCTTGTCGAGCGTCTGGGACATGCCCGTACCGATAATCACTCCGGATTTGTCAATCGTGGCGAGAAGTTGGTTGAAGTTTACATCGTTGCGGAGAACGAGCGCAGCGAGTTCTCTGTTTCGTCCACCGAGAGCGTCCATCGCCACGGCCGTGCGCGTCGCTTGATCTGGAATCTCGCGCAATGCTTGTGCGAAGTCAGAAAGAATCTGCCCGGCGGGACGAAGACGATTGCTTGAATCGGTAATCTCGACGCCGTATTGGTGAAGGACATTTACAAACTTGCCCGTCTCCTCACGGCCTTCTTTTCCCTTGATAATAAAATCGCCGAGTTGGGATTGCAGGCGCGAGAGTCCGGTCGTCACCGTTCCGGCATCGAGCCCCAGCAACTTCGCCGCTTCGTTATATTTTTGAACCTCGCGCGTCGTGAGCCCGGTGATGGCCGCTGTGTTTTTCAGCTCCTCGTTTTGATCTATCAGATCCTTCGCGGACGCGGTAGCGGCGATGCCAATTGCTGCGACTGCCGCGGCAAGGGCGCCCGCCGCTATCGTGCTCGTGGGAATCGAAGAAAAAATAGATGACAGGCCGCCGCCGAGTCCTCCGCCCGCCTGTGCCCCGTAATATTGAACATCTCTTCCAGTACGAAACGCTGCACCCGCCGCGCCGCCCAGATAACGATTCACGAGCGAATCGAGAACGCGCCCGATACCAAGGATGGCCTGTTGAGAGGCTTGGCCGAGAGCGCTCGAAGTTCCCGCAGTTACGCCGACACCGACCCCGCGCTTGATTGCGTCGGCCTGCCGTTCGCGTTCGAGCGTCATAGCCTTGAGCGTTGAGAGTTCTTTAGTCGTTATTTCATGGCGAGTTCGCATTCCCGACAGTTCTTTGTCGAGAATCGACAAGAGCTGAGTTCTCTGCGCAACGACTTCCTTGTCGCCCGCAATGCCCTGAGCGACGCTCGCGCGGATCTGCGCAGCCATTCTCTTCCAATCGTCCGCAATTTGGTTCGAGACAGTCCTCGCCTGATCGCGCAGCTGCTGGAACGCGGGCTGTACCGCGCCCTGAAGTTCCGGCCCGGAAACACGGAAAGAAATGATCGGTCCTGGGATGGTTCCCATTATTTTTCTCCATTAAATTTCTTGATGTACGCGACGAGTCGTTCGTTCGCGGCGATGTCCTCGCGGTCGAGCGCTTCGAGTTCCGCCACGACTTCAAGCGCTGATGTCCGCAGAGTTTCCAAGACGTCCATATTTCCGTCCGACACTGCGACCGCCGCTACAATCCACTCGCGGCGTCTTCGGGCGTCCGCGCGCCTCGCATCCCGCTCGCGACCTTCGCGGGTGTGGCGTTCGACCGTTTTTGTTAGTTGACGCTGGCGAAGATTGCGAAACCAGTCCATTTTCATTGGCGAACCCCCACCAACAATCCCGCGCGTGCGCGGTCGTTGACTCGCTTATTTTCAGTGTGTTTGAAAGCCAGGAGCGCCTCGAATTCCTTGCGCGCAGCCAAACAAAGTGGCGTCAGTCTTTCGACCTCCGTGCGATCGCCATTTTTAAGCGCTCGATGAAGCGCCGCGTTCAGCCAGCGAACCCGAGCCCTCGTGTCGCCACATCGCGGCGTTGGCCCGATCAATTCATGCTTTTCTTTGTTTAGCTTCCGCAAGTGCCGGCGGTCGCGTAGTCTCCCAAAGTAACTTTTCACCGGACTACCTCGCGTGACGCGACTTCGTTAATCTGCGTGATGGCTGCGAATACCTGACTGCGAGCGTCCGGCAGTGCTTCGATGACGGCGTGCGGCGTGACTTGCTGGACAAATCGGGCGAGCGTTCTCCTGATTTCCGGCAAGCCGGCCTCGCGTAGCGTGGGAACCAAGGCGTCGAGCAGTCGATTCTCTTCGTCCGCGAGCTGCGAGAGCTTTGCCACCACGTTGCGCACTTCGTCGAGCGAAACTGCAAACAACGATCTGGCGATTTCGACCGCCTTGGCGATTAGAGCGTGTTGCTTCGCGACAGTGGTTTTGTAGGCTGGATGCTCGGCGACTTGCTCGACGATCTTTTCGAGATCGTACTGCTTTTTCCTGAGTTCGCCATCGAGCCGGTCGCGTTCCGCGGTGAGTTCGCTGACGTTTCGGTCGACTCGCTGAGTTCGAATGTCGTGGTTGGCGCGCATCCCGGACATTCCCTGCGGAATGAACGCAGCCTCTTTCGACAGCACCTCCAACTCCGCGATTCCATCGGCGAGCCGGGCCTTGTTCACCCGTACAAGCTGAGACGCCGCA
The DNA here is from genome assembly GCA_013289695.1 of Acidobacteriota bacterium. Lineage (GTDB taxonomy): Bacteria > Acidobacteriota > Terriglobia > Acidiferrales > UBA7541 > Palsa-295. The sequence continues at coordinate 14,030 of JABCZK010000004.1, read as the reverse complement.
TTGACGGCGGCATCGGCTTCGGCCAGCTGCGACGCAAGCGTTTTCGCGCGCTGCTCTGCCGTCTCTAAGGTGGCCAGTTCGGCTTTCAACTGTGTTTTTCGCAACTCAACGATCATGGACATTTCGTCTCCCTTTTGCCCTGCTGAATTTGTGAATCTAAAAATCTAATTTCCAGTCCCGCCGGTCGCCTCGATGATGTAGTCAACCTCAATCGAGGTCGGTCCGGCCGCGCTTGTCGTGTACTGCAGCGCTGCGTTGTTTGAAAGCTCCCACCGGACCGTGGAAGGTTCGGCGTGCTCATTCGCTGAGAAATTCCATTGCTTCGTGTTCGCTGCATTCAGGGAATCAATCAACGAAACGTTCGTCGCGGTGCCCCCGACCGAAACGACCATGCCGAGCACGGTTATCCGTTTTCCCGCGCCGGGCGCCGCAACAGGCTGAACACCTGTCCCTGCGCCAACCTGAAGAGCGCTTGCGTGAAGTTGCATGACTTATCCTTACGCGCAGGTATGCGCGTGATGGGTCGAATTGAGTGTTTTTATGGATTCGAGCGCTAACGGATGCAGGAAAACCATCGTGCCACTTTGAGTTTCAACTCCTCGTCTGTCTCGCGTGCCAATTCTTTCGCGAGGCCCTGAAAATCGCCGAATTTCGACCGCTCGAAAGCGTGGAGAATCTTGCCTTTGAATTCGGGTTTCTCGTCGTCAAACGGGCACGCTTGGGCCAAATGAAAGTGCAGCGATCCTTCCATCGGTTCGCCTTTTTTATCGGCGAGTTCATTCGCGGCTCCGTGCAATTGGCTGAACAACTTCGCTCTGACGGAACTGCTGCGATCTACGATGGGCGCTGCGAACATCCGTTTGAGGTGTCCGGCAATCGCGCGATGTGCTGTGGCGCAAGCGGCGCAGACACGTTGACCGAGGCATCCGAGAGATTCGGGCATCGGGCAGCCGCAACGCGCGAGCGAGTGGTCGTCGGCGCAAAAGAAACACCACGATCCTGTTTTGCGGATGCGCGATTGCCGCAACTCGACGTCGCCGGACAGTGCCAACAGCAAGCTTTCGGCGCTTTTCAAATCTCGTGCGTTTTCACTCATCGTTCACAACTCCTCTAAAAATGACGTTTGGGCGTCCGGTAGAATCGGTCGTCTTTCCAGTTCGGGGCGGTGTCTCCAACGACAGCGCCGTTCACAATTAGGAAGCCGGCACTCGAATTGGACTCCTTCATTTCGAACGCCAGCAGCGCTGTCACGATCGCGAAGTCGTCGTGTTGACCGCGCGGCGCGGCAATGGAGTAGTTACCACCCGAAGTGCGCCTGGATTCGAGCATCCGCAGCTCACGAAGGCATTCCGGATGGTCAAGCAATCCAACGCGACCCTGGGCGAGCGCCAGTTTGAGATTGAGCAGAATCTCTGGTTTACTGCGGCTAGTGAACGGTTTCTGCGAGACCGTGATTCCGCGCTGCGCGAGCAGTTCCCGCAAAAACGAGTAGCCGAATTGATCGCCAACGACCGTCGTCAAACCGTACGACTTCAGGATCAACGCGATTTCATCGCAAACCTCGCCGACGCCTGAACGCGACCAGCCGCGCAGGAGATCGAGTTCGACGGTCGTTGCATCGCTCGATGCGCGCTTTGCACCATGAGCTACTGCCAACGTGAATTTGTCGCGGCCGCTCAATCCACTGGCGTCCAGCGCAGCGCAATAACCGCCCTTGAACGCTTTCACCAGCGCTCGCTCACGGACACCAGAGCGTACTGCGGCCGCGATGTCCGTTTCGGGTAGGAAGGCATCCACGTCCGAAAGCCACTCGGCCAAGAACTCTCGCCGATAGTTTTGGGGGTCGTTTTGCTCTTCGCGGGCCAGCTCCTCTGCCGAAATCGTCGAGTTCATCAACGGCGTGGGACAGTGAACTACCAGGCGATCGGCAGACTCAAATCTGCGCTCCCAACGCTCAAACAACACGCCTGCTTTGACCCATGGCGAGCCGAGCAGGATCAGCTTGCGATTCGGAAACTGGACCATCGCCGGCGTGAGCGACCGGACGACTTCATGGTCCACGTCGGAGCCTTCAAAGCGCCATACACCAACCTCGTCGAGCAGCGCAAGGGGCGCCGTGATCCCGCGCGGCGCGCGGTAGCTGCATGTCTGGACCGACAAAACGAAGCCGTTTTTCAGCTCGATTGATTGCTTGAACGTCTCGTGTACTTCGTTCCGCAGTGCAGCGGAGTCCGCGTAAAACGAATGCAGGTACGACATGATCTCCCGCGCCGTTTCCCGGACCTGGGCGATGATTGGCACATGGAGTCGGTCGCTGCGCGCCGCGAAGCGCCGGTAATCGCCCGTGTGGAGCTTGTAAATCAAGTACTTGCAGGCTGTCTTCGAACCCTGCGCGCGGCGCCCTTTGATCGCGACCAGCTCCCGACTGTCCTGCGCAACGTAATCGGTCAAGCCGGTCATCGCGCGCCAGGCTTCGAGTTCAGTGGCGTTTAGCCGTTCGCCGTCGAGTGCCTTGTACGCCGCGACCCATGCCGGCGAGATGGCCTCGCCCAATAGGTCCGCGCAGAACGCCGCGAAGCTAATTTTCTTACTGAGTTTCACCAGAGGCTCCGTGTTCCCGTTCCGCGATCTCGCGCATCGCGGCATCAAGCGAATTGGTGACGTTCCGCGGTACGCGCCCCAGTCCCAACGCGAGCGCGGATAACCTGGCGGAATTGATGAACGTCGCGAGGACGGTCAGTAGTGCCGTAGGCTTCCGCGTTTCTTTGTTCACGACACCCGCGCTCTTCAAATGAATCTCGCCCAAGCCTTGCACCCGCAGACTCAAACGAAGGCCGCTGAGGATCACCCGCTGCGCGGCCGTGATGGCTTCCGCGCCGCCCAAGTCGCTGACGAAGCCGGCAATGATTTCCTCGACCGCCTTGTCCACTTCCGCGGCACCAGGAACGTCTGGCAGTTCGCCGGTCGCGATCAATGCGCCGACGCCGTGCTTCATGGCTGGCCGACCGCCGCGGGATTTGTTGAACTCGACGAGATTCCGCTTCCCGGCGGCGCGCTGCGACTCGGTTCGTGGCTTCTTTTTTGACATCGGTCTGTTAGCACCCGCTGTTAGCAGCGAATTTGGCGTTGTTAACGCGCTTTGTTTCACTCGTTTGCGGAGTCGCAATTCCCTCTTCGGGTTCGCTACCCGCAGAATTTGCGCCCCGATGATGACGCTCGACCCAGGTTTCAACCTCAGCGCGACGAAATCGGAGATGGCGGCCAAGTTTGAGGTGCGGGATCTCTTCGACACCGGCATCAGCCGTCCGCGCGTAAATCCAAGACGCCGGAACGCGCAATAACGCCGCAACTTCGCCAACGGTAAGCAGGTCTTGCATCAAAAGCCCCCTGAAAAAGCAAAAGCCGCCAAGATGCGGCGGCTAAGTTCTGGATTTTCAATCGGATTATTCAAAGCGCACGTTTGCGTACGGCGCGGGTCTATTTTGCCCTTCGAATTCGCTTTTCAGGTTTTGGGTGAGTCAGTAAACAAAGCTTTTCGCTTTGCCGTTGAATCAAACCTCTGATTCCTTTTCTCACTTCACTCTGCTTCAAGTCTGATTCAACTGCTTCATATATACGTGCCGTTTTTAGCACTAGCGACTGCACCACTGGGAGTGCAACCATTTCACTAATAGAGGTGCATTCGTTGCACCAGTAGTAGTGCATTCACTTCACTACTGCGGTGCAGTAATTGCACCACGTCTCCTAAGGAACTCGGCGTGGCGCTTGGCATCGTTGGCCTCATTGATTGCCATCTGCGCCATTCGCAATTCAGGGGTACACGGTCTCTCGCGAAGTTGCTTTGCTGTCGGATGGCAAGTGCCATAGATGTCGTAACACAGCGAGCAACGGTCCGTGAACTCGTCTTCACTCAAACCTGCGATGCTATAAACTGACGAACCCTGACCCTTCTGCCCTCGCGACTTGTCGAACAGGCCCCAGCATTCGCAGATCACCCGGATGGCGTGAATTGCCGTGTGACGCGACACGGCCGAGCCGTATTGGATCGCGGTAAGCGATAACTCTTCAACCTCGTTGTCCCATCCTACCGTCTTGCGCAGCATAAAGAGAAATACGCTACGGGTTGCATGCGGCACTTCTGAATTCGAAAGCACTTCGTCGAAAAACCAATTCGGAACCGGCGAGCTATTCGGAAGCAGGATCGTTCGAAGCGACTTCCGTTTTGGTCCAGGACTCTCGCCTTGGACGTTGGATGGTTTCGGGTTGGCCACGGCAAATCACCAGCCGGCATCCGCAGGCATTTTGGTAATCTCAAAATCGCTCGTCACTCTTTCAATCGCTTCCCGCTTCGCCGTTTCGAGCCGCTCCTTTCTCGCGGCCGTATTCGCTATTGCAGACAGCACGGCTTTGAGGTCCAGGCAAGCAACGCGACGGCGGAGACCGCGTTCGAGATCGCTAACTTGGGACTGGGAGACACCGAGTGTGAGCGCGAGTTCGGCTTGCGAGATCCCAGCGCGTTTCCGCGCCTGTCGAATATCTAGCGGAGTTTTAATCACCATCCACCTCTTTGGAACACATTTGGCGACTGTCGGCCACACCCTTACCGGTAATCTTGCCGGCGGACGGCATGTACAGGATTGCGCCTTGATGAGTCTCGGGAATCGCTCCCTCGACCGTCACGATCTTGTGACGAACCGGAAAGTTCCCGAACAGTTCGTCAATGCTGGGGTCGCCGTCTGCAAGGCGGTCCAGCAAGCGCGTGTAACCGCAATCACTGATGTTCTGCGGCGCGCGAATTCTGAATTTCCTGCCGCGATGATTGATCGAACCTCGGCGTACGGCCACAGGCGTCGAAATCGCGAGTTTTGGCAGAGACCTGTCTCGACTGGCGAAGACGCGCAGAATCATCCGTTTGGTCTTGCCGGCGCGCGAAACCTTCGCCTCTATGGGGCGGAGTTTCTCGAAGTCAGGTGGGATGCTGGCAGAATCCATCACATCGTAGTGTCGGCTGCGGCGCCAAACCAAAACGGGACGCAATATCGACTGACTGACCTTGAAACACGGAAGGCTGGAACGGTGCATCGGGGCACAGGGGTAGCACACAGGCTTTGTTTGCGATCTGATCGCCCTCAAGCGGACGATAAGATCAGATTGCGCGCAAACGACGCCGCGTCGAAGCTAATCGGCGCGAGTTTTATTGTGCCTGGTGTTTCAGCCCCGTAAGCGTTGGTTCATGCTCGCTTGCCGTTCGCTGTCCTGCGTCCGCGAATGGGGTCTTCGCAGGCCGAACTTCACGACCGGAGTCGTGCCTGGGCTTCGGCGTCCCGGACTGAGCTTCGGTTTCCCGAAGCGTCCTCGATGACTTCTCGTGGCTCAATCGGATTTCACGATCGGGCGACCGTAGGGTTCCGCTCCCTGAAATCGTTCGATGGTAGATTTATCACATTGGTTGCCAAGCGTCAAAAAGATTGTGAATATATTTTTCAGTCATACGATTCCTGATTGGCGGAAATGGGGCGCCAGGATTCTGCTATTCTCAAAATCGCGCGACTCTTCGAGTTTCGGACGGCGCCATTTCCACAGCACGGCTTTTTTGCCGTAGGTCATCTCCGCGGCATCGGCTGGCTGTCGCTTTGCGATTCTCAAATTGCGTTCGTGCGATCAAGTACTCACTCGGGATTGCAGTTGCCGGTCCGGTCGGTCTTTGTGAAGGCGTATCCCCGTTCCAGCTTTCGGTATGAAATCGATTCTTCAGGTATCCTCCACGCCACTACAATTGAGAATCAATATCCGCAAGTGGTTATTTCCTTGACAGCCTACACGCGCTCCGCTATAAGCCACCAACATCCGATCGCCGTGGAGGAATTATGACCCTGAAACGGCTGGCGCTTCTATCTTCGATTTTGGTTTCCTCGCTTCTTCTGACCGCGGTTGCGATTGCACAGCAGGGCTCCTCTCCGAGCGGCCAACCGGCGTCTCACTTGCCAGATATCTACATGGCGCAACATCGAGTGCCCTCCGGCACCAACGTCGTCCTGGCTGGGACAATCACAACCGCCGGGACCACAGGTTCAATTTCGCTGAGCGCCGCTGCGAGTGGGCAAAGTCAGATTCAACTTCAACTGCCTTCGGGTTCGCAAGCAGAGACGAGGACCATCTCACGTCGTTGGCGGGCCGGATCTTGGACCGACTCAACTGGCGCTGTGCATCAAGTCCCGCCGCAAGACCTCATGGGGCCTCACCCTGCGTGGTTCTATCCTTCGTTTATTTTGATGTCTGGTCTCGGTTTGCCTGGTTATGTCAGTTCAGACCTTGGAGTTGAGACGCGCGACGGAATGTCCGTCTTTCATATCGCAGTCTGGCAGATGCCGATCAGTAGTCTCCCTGCTTCGTCGGCGGCGTACGTCCAGCAGCAAAGCCAATACGACATCTATTTGGACCCATCGACCTGGCTTCCCGTCGCTATGACTTTCACCAGGCAATTCAATTCCGCATACCCCAACCAATTCCTCGCGCCAGCGCAAACTTCGAGCAGTGCCGTGCTGGAAGAGGTCCAATACTCGAACTATCAGCAAGTCCAAGGCGTTCCGATTGCGTTTCATCTGCAAGTATTTTTTCAGGGTACGCTTTTTTCAGATATTCAGATTTCGTCGGCAAACTTTAGCCCGAGCCAAGGCTCTGTTGGGACGCAATAACTCAATGGAATTGAACGGAATTATCTAACGAGGAGGGCATCCCCATGCGCCTGTTTCGCGTTGTATGCTGGCTCGTTGCGTGCTTGGCGGTTATTTCTCTCGCCCCCTCGGCCATTGCCCAGCAGGACCAGGATTTTGAAACGGGCTTAAACCCGTATCGGACGTATCAGCGCGGCAACATCGACTCGATAAACTTGCTCAATCATGGTCTCAATGTAGACATTCCACTGATTTCCTATCCGCAGCGAGGAGGGAAACTGCACCTCGATTTTGTTCTGCACTACGTCAATCAAGGCAACTGGTGGGATTGCAATCTCGATGGATCGTCATGTAGTTACACGTCGAGCGGTCCGTATCTCGCCAACGGATTCTATGTGATACAGGCCGGTGTCTTTGTCGGAGGCTCAGACGGGTGCCAACCTATCGGAGATCAGTACGGCACTTACACCTGCAGTGCGGCGGCTGGATGGTCTGGCGGGAGTGATGGTCCCATGGTTCCCACCAGCGCTTCGAGCTGGGAATCGGCCGATGGCACTGGCGGTCACGTGTACGGATTCAATTGGCAAACATACATGTACGGGGGCACATTTGTTGATGGCAATGGCACCACGGTATCATCCGGTGGTTATCCAATCCCCACCCCGGCTCCGATTGCAGCCCCGGAGGGCGGCGCTACGGTTTTTGGTCAGGAAGATGTTAACGGAAACCAAATCAGCGCGAGTTGGAGTTCCGGTTGGACCGACACCATGGGACGAATTATTCCCTTCCCTGTCTCTACTAGTCCAAGCGTCTGTCCCCAGACGCCACTAGTGCCAAGCTCTGCATGGGTGTGGAACGTGCCTGGAGTGAACGGTGGGACGTATAAATTGACTTTCTGTTACGTGAGCAACGTGCCCGAGACTCTAAACTGGGAGAACCAAACTGTAAACGGGAATCTAACGGAATTGCAAAGTGTCGTCCTTCCGAATGGGACCGCTTGGACCTTCCAGTACACGAGCGATGGGAATGGCGACCTTTCGCAGATCACATTCCCAACCGGAGGTACGCTTTCTTATACCTGGAGGACAGAGGACCCAATCTGCGTCGTGCATTACTATGAGAATGCAAGAGCGGTGGTAACCCGCACGTTGAACCCGAACGACGGAGTCAGCCCAGCTGCGACGTGGACTTACAACTATATACAAAACATTGTAACCGATGTAACCGATCCAGCCTCGAATGACACCGTCCACACATTCAGCCCGGTGATTAGTAACACTTGTCCATATTATGAAACGAAGACACAGTATTACCAAGGATCGCACACAAGCGGGACTTTATTGAAAACGGTCGGTAACAACTACTCTCCTATGTGGTCCGGTTCGCAGTATGGTCAGTTGTCTGAGACTACTAATCTCTGGGCCAATAACCAGGAAAATGAAACCACTGATTCCTATGATAGCGCGCTGACTTTTTACGCGCCGTATTGGGCGAGCGGAACGCAATTGTCGACGGTATATGGCCACACGACATCAGGCGCGAGTTACGGTTTACTCGAAACCAAGAAGGACTACGATTACGGCGCCGGCGCACCGGGATCGCTGCTCCGCACCACAACGACGACCTATGAGGCTTTATCGAACTCAAATTATTTGACCAACAACATGCTCAGCCTGCCCGCTTCTGTCGCCGTTACGGGCTCAGGTCCGGGGTCCACCGCGACGTATGCTTACGATCAGACAACCCCCGTGTCTTCAGGGATCACAACCATGCATAGTTCAACCCCGCCCGGAGGAACATATCGAGGCAATCCAACGACAGTTTCCCGCTATTTGAACACAACAGGAGCAAATCTAAGCACAACTTCGACGTTCTTTGACACCGGAACGGCCGACGTCGTTACCGACCCCAACGGAAACACAACAACTTATGGATATTCCTCAACCTACGCAGGAGCTTACCTCACGAGCGTGACAAATGCTTTGGGTCAGCCGACTACAATGACCTACGATTTCACCACCGGTCTGCTGACATCGACAACCGACGCCAATAATCAGACAGCGACCAACACCTACGACGAGATGGAGCGGCTGACGCTTGCAAAGAATCCCGACGGCGGCCAAGTTGCTTACACATTCAACGACAACCCACCTTCTCCATCCGTAGATGTCAATATCACCGCGAACAGTTCACGCGTGCCCATCGCCGGTGTAGAAATCTCAGATGGTCTCGGACGGCTGCTGCACAAGCAGTTGACTTCCGACCCCAGTGGAACGGATTACACAGACTACACCTACGACACGCTGGGTCGCCCGCATACCGTGTCCAACCCTTATCGTGGATCACCCACGAATCTGCTTACGACCTACAATTACGACGCGCTGAGCAGAAAAACCACGACGACTGAACCCGACGGAAGCGTTCAACAATTGCAGTATTGTGGAAGCGCTACGCTCGCAGTTGACGAGGCTGGGATCTGGAGGCGCATCATCACCGACGGACTGGGACGGATCAGCGAGGCCGACGAACCGACTTCGTCATCTGCCACCAAGAACGCCTGTGCTGGGCAGGGCGGTCCTGTCTATGCGACCACATACACTCATGACGTGAACGGCAACATCACCGGAGTTGTGCAGGCGGGTTCGCGACAACGAACATTCGTTTACGATTCCCTTTCTCGTCTCACGAGCTCCACCAATCCGGAGTCCAACACAGAAGCAGTCAGCCCTTTCACGTCTGTCGCAACCGCCTATACCTACGATAGCGATGGAAACGTACTCTCCGTGACCGGGCCAGCCCCGAACCAGCAGGGGACGACAATGCAAACGATTTCCTATTGCTACGATAAATTGAGCCGAATGACGCAAAAAGCGTACACATCGCAAACCTGCCCAATGTCGGCACCGGTGGTGGCTTATTCGTACGATAGTTCGAGTTGCGGGAGTAGCCCTTATACGTGCGTGAATATCGGTGAGCGGACGGGCATGACAGACGCTGCGGGGTCGGAATCCTGGGCGTACACTCTCAATAAGACTGCTTCACCCGAGGGGATGAATGTCACAGACCAACGCACCACAAACAGCATCGCGAAAACTTCCAGCTATCAGTTCAACTACGATGGATCGGTGGCGACGATCCAATATCCGAGCGGTAGACTGTTTACGTACACGCCGGGCGGCGCGGGCAAGCCTCTCACATTGACGGACTCGACCACCACCTACGTGTCGAGTGTCGCCTATTCTCCGGACGGACAGTTGGCTGGTCGGAGCCTTAATCTGCTTTTCGCTGAAAGTGTTCTCTTGAATTCCCGGCTCCAACCCTGTTGGGTGTTCGTAAGCACCTCGGCCCTGCCGACTGGGACACAATGCACGGGAACGAACGCGGCAGGTGCGTACCTTGACATGAAATTCAATTACAACCTCGGAGCGGACAACGGCAGCCTTGCAAGCATCACGAACGATCGCGATACTACTCGTTCTCAGACGTTCGCCTATGACCAGGTGAACAGGATCGCAACAGCGGCTGGTTCCACGTATGCGACGAGCCCGTCCAATTGCTGGGGTGAGCAATTCGGCTACGACACGACGGGGAACTGGGGCAACCTCCTTTCGATTTCGCCGATTTCCTCCGCATACACTGGCTGCACCCAAGAAAGCCTGAGCGTAACTGTCAGTGCCTACAACCGCGTCGCCGCTCTCACCTATGACACTGCGGGCAATGTCACGACGATTCCCGGAACAGGAGGAGGGAGCTACACATTTAACGCTGAAAACCTTATTGCATCGACTGCGGGTGTCACCTACACCTTCGATGGGGACAACGAGCGAGTTGAGAAATCAAACGGTAAGCTCTATTGGTACGGCGTGGATGGAACGCTTTTGGATGAAACAGACCTAACCGGAAGCGTCACCAACAGTAACTTCAATGAGTATGTTTATTTCAATGGCAAGCGGACAGCACGGCGCGATTCCTCCGGCGACGTATTTTACTATCTCAACGACCAGATCGGTTCAACGCGCGCAATCGTTGAAGTTCCATCTGGCCAGCACAGCGGCACTCTTTGCCTCGACACGGATTACTATCCATTCGGTACACAGCGAGCGCCGATTGTGAGCAGTTGCACTTCAAATTATAAGTTCACGAGTAAGGAGTTCGACGCCGAATCGTCATTGTACAACTCCAACGCAAGATTCTACGCATCTTTTCAGGGACGCTTCATGTCGCCGGATCCCTCCGGGTTTTCGGTTGCCGACGCTGCCGACCCACAACAATTGAACCTCTATACCTACGCCCGCAACAACCCGCTCGTCTTCACTGACCCGATGGGTCTGGATTGCGTCTACCTTGCCAACGACGGTTCGACATCCGACCACGATAACGCATCCGAGGGTCCCAGCGGGACGACATTGGGAGGATCTTCAATCGATCACGACTCCACTGAAAGCGAGTGCACCGGCCCGGACGCAAACGGTAATCCGAATGGCGGCATTTGGTTCAATGGCACGATCAGTAGTTTGAATGATGTTGCCGCGGACCCGAATAGCGACTGGGTCGTTGCCCATACATCCGAAGGGGTAGAGGATTACTGTCAAGGGTCATGTAGCGACAGCGCCTTTGCCGCCTTCTACAACAAGCCCACGCAGATTGTTGTATACAGCAATGCACCCCCGCCTGTGGATCTGTCGGATTACGGAACGGGGGTGTTCGCAGCTGTCTCTCAGCGAACTTATGGGCTGAACAAAGCCGTTACATGCGTAGCCGGTGTGGTCTACCCGTTCTTACCGGCAGTTGACCCCGACGACATTAATGGTCTACTTGTAGATAGCGGGAAGAGCGGTGCAGAAATGGCGTCTGAGGCGGCGGAAGGCGCTGCTGCTACAATAAAAGGAGCATCTAGAATCGGTCCAAGCCGGGTTGCGCGAATTGCAAAACTTGAGTCCAGAGCCGCAAAGGCCGCAAAGCTTGCGAAGGTGCTAGACGCTGCGGGCAAAGTGCTGGCTGCGAAAGAAGCGTACAAGAATTACAAGGAAAACTGCAAATAGAAATGACAACAGATCGGAATGGCACGATACGACTGGCATTGATTTTGTGTGGTGGTGCCCCGTTTCTTTTCCTGACAACGAGCTGGGCGAACGCCGCATTGCTCGGGTATCTACTGACGGGCTTGTTCTTCGGCTTCCTTCTGGTGGGAGAGTATCCCCCTCTCGGTGCGAGTTCGTTCTGGAAGGCGATGATTCCAATAGTCTCGCTGCATTCTTTCATTGTTTTTGGTCTGGTCTGGCTAGATTTAAACATTCCAGCGATCAACAAGCTACCGCGAATCCTGCTTGGTTTCGCGGGAATCATTCTCGTCCTCGAATGGCGGCTGTCGCTGCGTATCATCGACGCGCTTCAAGCACCCAAGCAAGCGGTGGACTCTTCCGCGCCACCACGATAAGAATCTCCAAGTCTTCAGGGTGGCATTGATAAGAACGAAGACGCGATTGAGGAGCAAAACTCTGGAGCAGTGTTTCTCACCCCGCGACGTCGCCAGACCCGCGGAGGTCCGAAGCCCTGTACGTCGAAAGGGAAAACAGCTTCGCCGGGAGCACTCACGCTTCGGATTCGCGAATACCCCCGGCCTTTGGGAAGGACCACGCTCTCATCGGGGCGCCTCTCGGAACGGATCTTGTCAGGGCCTGGGAAAGCGGTCTACGGAGAGGCCTTTGTACACTCGCTGATTGATCCGAAGCTATTCGTATTGACCGCAACGACGTCTAAAGGCATACGCAGGGGCATGGCTGGAAAACTCGAGCGAGTCTCGGAATCGATTCGGAAGGATATGACGGTTCTATTAGGGCACCCCTCGGAGGACCGATTTTGAGAATCGCAACGTCAAGGCGAGTCGTGCTAACGCGATGCTAACACTTGGCTGTTTCGCGCTGTATCTGTCTGTTTCTTGTGTTGCTGCCAAGCATCGCTAAGTCACTGACAACGCGAAACAGGCAAGACAGCGTGGAACAGACAGAAAGAGCATAGGCAATCTCATAACCCGGAGGTCGTTGGTTCAAATCCAACCCCCGCAACCAGCTATCATTCAGAAACACAAACGGCTTAGCGATCACAATCTCGCTAGGCCGTTTTTATTTGGGGGCCGTTCCGAGCGATCGGAACTCTTCTAGTGCGCGAAGCAGCTGGCTTACCGAGCGGGCGAATCGATCGAATCTCCAAACTACGACGGCGTCGAACCGGCGCTTGTGGGCGTCAGCAATTAGGCGATTCAATTCAGGACGCGATTCTTTTGCACCTGAGACGCCCTGATCGGAGCATTCATTCACTAAATCCCACCCGCGCCGTTTGCAGTATTCCCGCAATTCCGTCGTTTGCATATCGGTGTCCTGTCCTAGCGTGCTGACGCGCGAATAGATCGAAACTCTCACATTTTCTCCTCGAAGACTCGTTTTCGCCCGTTTTTGGGTCTGGGCCCCCAGCGTAATCTCCATTTGCTCCCACTTTGCGAGGCGCAGGGTGGGCGCAACGGCCCGACCCCCTGAAAGGCCGCATCGCGGACGGACCATTCGCCTCAGCGCCCCGTAGCGCTCGAAGCCGGATTCCAGGGACATTGCTCCTCTATTACCATAGTATGTATAGAACCACAGTGCAAATAGTACGATCCAAGAATTGATTTCGGTTAATCGGAAACTAGCAAGTCTACCTCGCCGATGAGACCGATATCGATTGTCTTTGTATCGAGAAAAACCGCTATTCTTGATCTGAAGCAATTCGTATCGCACGATGGAGGGAGCGATGGATAGATTTGAGGAATTCGGTCGGCGAATTGATGAAGAGCTTGCGCGTCTCCGCCAATACCTTGAGCAAGAAGTAGCGCCGGAGACCGAACGCCGTACGGCCTCATTTCTCCGGGAGGCGGCGAAGAAGCTGGAAGAAGCCGCAGCGAAGGTTGAGGCGAGAATTGCAGGGCGCCGGTCCTGACCATGCTGCCTACGCGGCGGCTGGAGTACTCGGGGATCCAGCCGCCGATAGGTGAGCGCGGAGCGCTCCTCCCAGATCGTGGCCCGGGAGTTTCAGGGCTGGGAATGCTTTTCATCTAATCAGATGCCGAGCTTCGCACCGCCGGTTGCCGCGCCCGGCTTACGGCGATCGTGGGTCATTGTCCGGTTAATCGGGAGCCCGGATATCCTTTTGGATTAATTCACGCAAGAAATCAGTACTCCTCCGTTCTAAGAGCAGATAGCCTGATGGGAGAGTGCGACCATGCGGCAGTTTCTTCTGATAACGGTTTTCCTGGGCAGCATATGTCCGGGCGCGCCCGCCCAAGAAGTCTTGCTGCAACAGGAAGGCAAATTCCTGTACCCG
>JABCZK010000003.1 GCA_013289695.1 Acidobacteriota bacterium | reverse complement strand
TCGCCGAGCCAACCGCAAGGAGGCAGGCGCTCAAGGTATGACTCATGATTGGGGTGAAGTCGTAACAAGGTAGCCGTAGGAGAACCTGCGGCTGGATCACCTCCTTTCTAAAAGAAAAGGGAGTACGGCCTGCTTCGGTAGCAGGCACGGCTCTCCACCGGTTCCTTAGTGAACCGGGTTCGGCTCTCAAAGCCCGACGGGTTCTGACAAGTCTCATCCGATGCAGTCAAACGAGTTTGCTACAGACAAACGCAAGCCCCGTTCCGGTTTACCGGGACGGGGCTTTTTGTTTTTTAGGCGGAATTCTTGTGTGCCGTGGGTGCGATCAGCCTCAGGCCATGAGGTTCAGGTTGTTGCCGTTCGTCTGCGAAGAAGTTGATTTTGGCTCATTCGATGACGACCGAATACCTTGCTGTCTTTACCGGCTTGGCGTCTTTTTCAAATGGGCGCACGTATTCAAAATCCAGCTGCACCGTGCCTTTGCCTACCGCTTCAAACGTCCACACTTCCTCACCGGGCGCGCTCACAGCCCCCGAATCGGCTGCGTGGTATTCGTTGCTGGTTTGCTTCAGCCTTGCGGGATCAGGCGGCGTAGGCAGCCGCCAACCATATCCGGTGGTGTGGTTGGCCTTAAGCGTGATCGAAAATTGCTTGCCCGCCAGCACACGTATTTGCTCGACGCCTCCCGCCACATCGAAGTCGGTTGAGTTCGTCGGCATTGCGGCAGCCCGCGAAGCGGCGGCAGTTGCTGCTGTGACGTTTGACACTCTGGCGCTCTGGAAATTTCCTTGTGTGTCGAAATTGAAGGCCAACGTAGCAGTCCCAATTTCGGCGCAAGCTTGGCACCCGTCGCGCAATGTGTACTGCACTAAAAATGTTTGGGTTCCCCAGCCGATCGATATCACCGTAGGCAATTTGCTATCGAAGCGATCGCCGGGCCACACGCTGATGTGCGCATACTGCTCGGCGAGCGCTGCGTAGGCCGGGTTTTTCCTCATCTCCGCATCAATCGTAAAGCGATCGTCATCCACGTCAATCGGCGTAGGATTGCCATTCACCAGCAGCACGCCTTCCAATTCGTTGGCGCGAAATGCATACTCGATGTAAGCAACGTCCACCCGTTCGACGTGGCGGAACGCGCGCAGGTAAACGACTCCTAACGACGTCGCGAGGCTTTCCGCGAATGCCAGCGCCTCAGGCGACGCAGCGGCGGCTTTCATTTCGTTCAAAAAACATCGCTCAATGTGCGTAGCATCCGCTTCGCCGCATTTCTGGCGAAGAGCGGCAAGTGTGTCGGCAGGTGGATTCCACACCGCAGCGGCGCCCACGCGCGTCACCGGATGCGGCGCTGGCTTCGCAGGTTCTTGCGCCACCGCCAAAGAAGACGCGGCGCACACGGTCGCAAGAAGAAGCCCGGTCCGAGTCATGTTGCCCTCGCGCAGATGGAAGCGCTGCTTGCGCTCACCTTACGCGAGAAGCGTTCGAAAAGTGAAGAAGCATTTTCAGCCGCACCCTACCGCGCCGAGCCACGCCACGTCCACTCGTTACTCGGCGTCGGGCAAAAAAATGAGGCGGGTTTGCATCCCGCCCCATGCCATGTCCGCCCGTGAAAATCCCGGTGCGACGCCCTCTACAGAGCGGGCCCAGTCACCCATACCTGGTCCGGGCTGGAAATATCAATGTCGCGCAGCTCGGTTTTGATGCGGTACGTGCGCAACTCGCCTTTCCCTTTCGTCGGCCGCTTGGTGTTCCAGCTCAAGAAATATTGGTTCTTGAGGATGGTGTCCAGCTGCTCCAGGAACGGCGCGAAAGCGATCGGTGTCTGTAGCCCCTGAAAGAAGGAATATCCGCCGGTCTTGTCCGTGATCTGCGCCAGGTTGCTCTGTCCGTAGTTGACACGGAACATGTTATGGCCCGCGCGGCCGACCCCAGAGGCGTACAGAGTGTGAAGAATCACCCCGGCCTTCTCCGCCGCCAGGTACGTGTTCTGAATGTCCGGGCTGAACGGGTCGCCGCGGAAGCGATCGATGCCGTCGGCGATCAGCAGAATTTCCCGGCGCACGCCCGGGGCTTCCGGCCAGCCCTTGATCAGACTCATGGTCGAAAGATAAATGCTGGAATAAGCGGCGAAATTTCCCAGTGGCAGACGCAAAGTCTTGGCCACGGCTTCGTGATCGTTGCTGAACTGGGAAGCGGGCTGCACCGTGCCGTTGCTTGCATAAAACACTCCGACGCCTGCGGTCTTGGGTTGGCCCATGATGAACGACTTGATGTCGCTCAGCTGATTGCCCAGATCGGTCGAACTGGCCTCGTCAATCACAATCGCCAGTTGCAGCAAGGCCTTCTCGCCTTGCGCCGGCGTCCAACCCGTGACCTCTCTCTTTTCCTTCCCTTCATAAACGCCGATGTCGTCTTTGCTGATAGCCGGCGGCGCTGTAAATTTCGGCCCCAGCACGGTGACGACGGTCGTGACCGATGCGGCAGCAGGAGTTTGCGCTTGCGGCGCTCCCGCGACTGCCAAGAATGCGGCGACAACTAAAATACTTGCGACCACGTAAACCGATTTGCGCATAGCAATCTCCTCAGCTGGAGGGATTCCGCCCTGCCTCGCACTTGCGCGGGATAAACAGGACTGCAGGAGTTCCGCCAGACGCCGCAACTCTAGTGAGCCTGCCGGAATCTGTCAAGCCTAGGGCGTTCGACCCCGCGGGATGCGGGAATCTCAATATACAAGGCTAAGATGCTTGCGCCGCTCGAGCCACTCTTCATTGTTGAAGATTCGCGGTGTCAGCTCGATCAGCCGCGGCAACATATTGAAAACCGCCACCGGACCCCATTCCGCGCCCTTGCGCGTGCGAAATCCCTTGCGGTTCAGTTCCTCGGCGACTTTCACCAGCGAAATATCCTGAATAATCAATTCCATCATCGAAAGCAGGAATTGCATCTCGGCGGGATTCTGCTCCAGGTGCTCACAATCCCCGGCGACGCGCAGCCCGAAAGGCGCGTCTTCCAGATTCGGCGCCGGTTCGGCTGGCTGCGCTGGAACGGCAGGCGTCGCCGCCGCACGCTCCCACTCGACGGCCACCAGCTTCCAGCCGGCTTGCTCGCGCTGCTTCACATACGTCGCCTCCAGTGGTGCCTGCAATGATTCCCGAATGCGTTCGCTCTCAGCCATGGCGCCTCCTTAAGGTTCGAAAATCAGTTCCTGGCGAAACCGAATGTGCAATTTCCCGCAACCCGGTTCAAATCTCACTCGTATCGCAACGCCTCGATAGGATCCACCTTGGTCGCGCGCCGCGCCGGCAGCACGCACGCCGCAATCGTCACCACCGCGAGCAGCGCCGAAACGCCCGCAAACGTCCAGGGATCCGATGGCCGCACACCGAACAACAACCCGGACATCACCCGCGTCAACGAGAACGCCGCAATCCAGCCAAGAAACACGCCGGCGGCCAACAGCCTCGTGCCCTGTGCCAGCACCATGCGCAACACATCGCCTGCCTGCGCTCCCAGCGCCATGCGAATTCCGATTTCGTGCGTGCGCTGCGTCACCGAATACGCCATCACTCCAAATATCCCCACGCACGCCAGAACCAAGGCCAGTCCCGCGAACGAACCGATCAGCAGGAATGTGAAGCGCGCGCTGGCCAGCGCGTGTGCGCCAATGTCCTCCATTGGTTTGATGTCTGTCACGGGCAGGTCTTTGTCCAGCGCGGAGACTTCCGCCCGTGCTGCCTGCACCAGCGGCGCCAGATTGGAAGTGGACCGCAGCACAACCACCCGCGCGTCGCGATTCGTGTTTTGCCAATCGTTAAAATAGAACGCGGGCTTCGCGGCCCCGGCATCCGGCGAATCTTTCACGTCGCCAACCACCCCGATGATCTTCACTCCCTTCACGCCCCACATGTCTACCAGCTTTCCCACCGGGTCTTCTCCCGGGAAGTACCGGCGCGCCAGCGCCTCATTGATCAGCAGGACTTTCGGGGCCTTCTCATCGTCCAGCAGCGAAAAGGATCTTCCGCTGAGCATCGGCGTGCCAATCGATTCAAAATATCCCGGCGTGGCGAAGTGATATCGCCCCTCGGGTGAATCGTTGGGATTTTGCGGCCTGCCCTCGATCTCAAAACTCGAATTCTCGTCGTAACCGGTCCACGGAATATCCGATGAAACTCCCGCCGACTGGACGCCTGGCAGCGTCTTCAGCCGCTCAACCAAATTCTTGTAGAAGCGAATGGAAGTCGCATCGTCCGGATACCGTTTGGCGGGCAGGTCGGTGCGAAATGTCAGCACTTGCTCCGGCTGAAATCCCGCGTTCACGTGCTGCAGATTGATCAACGTTCGCATCAGCAGTCCCGCGCCCGCCAGCAGCACCAGCGCAAGGCAGGTTTCCACGATCACCAACACATTGCGCAAGCCGCCGCGCACTGAGGTCGGCGTCGTCCCGCGATCCCCGTCCTTCAATGTCTGGTTAACGTCGGTCCTCAGCGTCGCAAGCGCGGGCGCCAAACCAAAAATCACCGAAGTCAGCACGGTTATCAGCGCCGCGAAACCTAGCACGCGCGCATCCATATGAACCGCCTGCAGCCGCGGCAATTTTTCGGGCCCAAGTGCGATCAGCGCATCCACCCCCCAAATTGCGAATACCAGTCCCAGTCCGCAGCCCAAAAATGCCAGCAGCAAACTTTCCGTCAGCAGTTGCCGCAAGATCCGAAAATTCCCCGCGCCCAGCACGGAGCGTAGCGCGAATTCCCGTTGTCGCGTGGTCGCCCGAGCCAGCGATAGATTCGCCACATTCACGCACGCGATCAACAGTAGAAACCCCACCGCGCCCAGTAGCACGAAAAGCGTCAGCCGCGCCCGTCCCACGATTTCTTCCTTCAGGGGAACCACCAGAATCTGATGCGCGTTATCCGGATGCTCTTTCGCAAGCTGCGCCGAAACTGAGTTCATCGCCGCTCCCGCTTGTGCCGCGCTCACGCCCGGCGCCAGCCGCGCCACCATATTCAAATAATGGCAGCCGCGGTCGCAGCCTGCGGCATCGTGCGGCAGCAGCCCGAGCGGCCACCACAAATCAACGGTCTCTCCGTGTCCCGGACTGTGGAAATCGCCGCCCACGTGTTGAATCCCCGCGGGCATCACGGCGACTACCGTGAACGACGCGCCCGACAGCAGCACGCCTTTCCCGACGATCTGGGGATCGGCATTGAATCGCGTTCGCCACAAGCGTTCGCTCAACACCACCACTTGATTGTTTTTCTTGTACTCCTCCGACTCCTCGAAGTCTCGCCCCAGAATCGGATGAAATCCCAGGACGCGGAAATATTCATGCGTCACGGCCATGCCGGAAAGATGTTCAGGCCGTTCATTCGCGGTCAGGTCCAGGTCGCGTTCCGCATAAAGCGCCGAGCTGCCGAACACCCGGGTCCGCTCGCGGTAATCATAGAAATCGGCGACGGCGATCGGGAAATGCGGCTGCGTCGGTAATACGGTGAAGACCCGGACCAGCTCCCCAGGCTCAGGATAGGGCAGCGGGCGCAGAAGCACCCCGCTGACCACGCTGAAAATCGCGGTGTTCGCGCCGATCCCCAGCGCGAGAGTAAGCACGGCTACTGCCGTGAAACCCGGACTCCTCCGTAGCATTCGTATCGCGTACTCCAAGTCCTGCCACAGAGTCGCCAAGCAGACACCTCCCCCGGGGAATGTTCCAAAGCTTTCTGCAATTTTCGTGCCTCTGCGACGCGGAAGGAAATTCATGTGATGCAACAGGTTAGGCCGCAGTGGAGTCCCAACCCGAGCCCGCAAATGCCCGTTTCTGGGATGGGGATGTCGCTCTAACGGACAAGCTCAAGACGTTTAACGGTATCGCCTATCCATCAAAACCTCGCCACGACTCCGCCACCGTGTCGTAATATGTGTCCGCCCAGTTCGCTTGCAGTTCCCGGTTACATCCCGATTCCAATCTTGACGGGGGAAATCATGAAGTTTAAGCAATTTCTGGCAATTTTCGTCGGTGCTATGGCCATGGCGTCCGTGGCGCGCGCGGATGCCGTCGTACTGAAAAACGGAGATCATCTCTCGGGCACGGTGGAAGTTTCCGACGGCAAAGACGTCACCCTGAAAACCGAGTACGCCGGAGAAATCAAAATCCAGTGGTCTTCCGTCCAGGAACTGAAAACAGACAAACCGATTTACCTTGTGACCCCGGACAAGAAAACCGTCAGCGGCACGGTCACTACCGACGGCTCAAACCTTGTAATCCACACCACGAACAACGGAGCCGTTCAGGTAGCACTGGCGCAAGTAACAGTCTTGCGCTCCTCCGACTTCGAAACCGCCTACGAAAAGAGCCTGCACCCCAGCCTGCTCGAAGCGTGGAAAGGCGGCGCCAGCCTGGGCTTCGCGATTGCGCGCGGCAATAGCGAAACCACCAACCTCACCACCGGATTCACCGCCGACCGCAAAACCTCGCATGACGAGCTCACGCTTTACGAGTCTTCCCTGTACTCCACCAACGATCTGCCCGGAGGCGGCGTGCTCGCTAATTCCATTCTCGGCGGCGCGAAGTACGACCGCAATTTCACCCGGCGCCTCTTCGTATTTGTCAGCGCCGATTACGCGCACGACGCGCTGCAGGATCTGAACCTTCGTCAAATCTATAGCGGCGGCCTCGGTGTACACATCATCAACAATCCCAACACCACTCTCGATTTTCTAGCCGGCGCAAACTACACGCGTGAGACCTACGGTGGTGGCGGCGCCACCAGTGTGGATCGCAACCTGGGCGGCATCACTCTCGGCGAAAACTTCATGCACAAGTTCGGAAAATCCACCACGTTCACTGAAGTCTTCTACTTCTACCCTGACCTCAGCGACACCAGCCAATACCGGTTCTCGCTCGACGCAGCTGCCGTCACCAAGATCAACAAATGGCTCGGCTGGCAGACGTCGCTCACCGACCGCTACGTCACCGATCCGCCAATCGCCGGTACGAAATCGAACGACGTCATCTTCTCGACGGGCATCAACGTCAGCTTTACGCACTGATCGCGTCGCCCGCAGTCGCATCGCTTATCGCCGGGTCGCGCGCTACGAGGCGCGCACGATCCCCCGGGCCCATCGGCGCGCGCCACTTGGATCCCCGCTCCGGCTGGGCGTCCGAGGCACCCGCCCTTCCCGGGCCGCGAGCTCGGGTTATCAGTTGCGAAGCATCGTTTGTGGGCGCGCGTTGGCCGTTGGCAGGGGGCTATGCTATAAGTACGAGTCTGCTTATTCTGAGGAAATTGTGCCGTTTATAAATTTTCCCGCTCGCGAAATCAACTGCAAGCTCGTTTACTATGGCCCTGGCCTTGGCGGGAAGACTGCCAACTTGCAGTGGATCTACGAGCACACGGGAGCGAATCAAAAGGGAAAGATGGTTTCGCTCGCCACCGAAACCGACCGCACTCTTTTCTTCGATTTTCTTCCTCTCGATTTGGGCACCGTGCGCGGCTTTCGCACGCGCTTTCACCTCTACACCGTTCCCGGACAGGTTTTCTACGAAGCCAGCCGCCGCTTGATCTTGAAAGGCGCCGATGGCGTCGTCTTCGTCGCGGATTCGCAGGAAGAGCGTCTCGACGCCAACTTGGAAACGCTCGACAACCTGCGCGAGCACTTGAAAGTTCACAACCTCGACTTCACCTCCATCCCCTACGTCCTGCAACTCAACAAGCGCGACCTCCCCAACATTCTCCCCGTCGCCGAATTGCAAAAACATCTCTTGGTTAAAGCCGAGCCCACGCTCGAAGCCGTGGCCGTAACCGGCCAAGGCGTCTTCGACACCCTGAAAGAAGTCGCCAAACTCGTCCTCGCCGAACTCAAAAAGAACGCCTAAGCGCAATGGTCGTTTCCCGACGCACAGCGAATAGCAGGTCAGTCCACATCAGTGTAGATGAAAAGTTACTTCGATTTGCTGACGGACGGCTGCGGGATTTCCGTGAGGGTCTCGTGCAGGCTTGAACTTCCACGATGAGACGGCTTCAATTGCCTTAGCAGTCAGACCGTACGGCAGTGCCTTAAGCACCACAATATTGGTTGCGCGCCCATCCGCGCCTATAACAGCTGAAAGCCGTACCGTGCCCTCATAACGTTGTGAAATCGCGCGCTGATCGTATGGCGCTTCAGGGCACTTCGCGCATCTCGGATACGAGTACCCCTTCTGTCCCGCCGCGGGCACGCTCGCGTCAACCTTGGGACCCGGATATTCGACGACTTTGTTCATCAGCTCTCTCATCTCGGCTGAGATCGTGGAAGTCGTCTTAAATCCGTTGATCCATTCTCCAGAATCCACACGATAACATTCCACCGCAATGCCCAGGCTGCCCCCCGCGAGCGTAAGCCTTCCCACCACCACCGACTCTACCTTGAGCTCGCTCGCAACCCACAGGCCGATACCGCTATCACTGAAAGCGGATGGAGGCACTCCCGTTTTTGCAAGACTTTCGCCGATTTGCCCGCGCGCAGCAACAGAAAATTTATCGGTTGATTTGTTCAGAGCCGTGCTGAATTCGTCGGCGAGGGCCTGCCCTAACGCTGTATATTTTTCGTCGGGCCCCAAGAAATCCAGAACGATCACTGACTTCCGTTTGGCATGGACGATAGCCTCGGCCATGGGCGCGGCGAGCGGATCCAACGCGGGGAGCTGAGCGCGGGCCGTGGAAATAGCGGCGACGACCAAGAAACCAACTGCGACCACCCACGAAAGTTTCATCGCCAAGCGTTACGCGTGCGCTACGCCGCCGCGAAACGCAGCGACAGCCTTGCCTTCATCGGTAAACGTAGGAATGGACTGAATCAATCGCGTTAGCTCCAGAACTTCGCGCACATGTCCGGTTGGATTCAGCAATTTCAATCCGCCGCCCTGCCGCTCCAGCGTTACAAACGAACGCACCAGCGTGCTGATCCCCGAGCTGTCCATCTGCGAGACGGCCACCAAATTTACGATGACCTCCGACGGTCCCGCTTCGGCAAACTTGCGCAATTCAGCGCTCAGCGAATCATTGCTCGTCCCAATGATGATCCGCCCCACCAAATCCAGAACGATTACGTTGCCGGATTTTCGCGTCGAAATTTGCAGGCCCATGTTCGCCTCCCAGGCCGCGCTCGCGACCCTGCTGTTTAGTGACATCCACCGGGCGGAGAGTCCGCCCGTCGTCGAGCGCCAGCGCCAAGCACCCGCGCTGATTCTCAGGCGCGCAGCTAAGTGGCCGCATTATAACCCTTTCGGCAGTTACTAAAGCAAGTCCTGCGCATCGAGCTGGGCGCAAAAGAGCCTGCGTCGCAACTCAGCAGACGTTGTGGGTAGTAGCTTTACAGTCCGTGTGAGAACGACTGCGTCACGCGAGGCCACGACTTCACTTCTTGCGGCTAGATGACCGCGCTCGGATTTTGACTTTGTAACGGCCACCGCGGCGGGTGCCTTTGACTTGGATTTTGCAGCGGGCTTTGTTTTTGACTTTGTAGCGACCGGTTCCGTTTCATCGAACCGGGCAGCTTTGCCTTTGGTTTGCCGTGGTAGCGGCGCACTCGATTGCGCCACTCGAGCCATGGCGACCGCAGTATCAATTCCGCAGAAAGCCGTATCCCCATGACTCCAAGCATATTACCGAAGGGCGTCAACAAATAAAAACGGGAGGTAGATGCCAGGTAGCATCCACCTCCCGGGGTGGGTGGGGTTGTTGCTAGAGCGTCGCAGAACTGGCTTGCGTGTGGAGAGCCTGACGCCCCGGCAATCCAGCGTTTCCGCCGGAATCCACTGTTGTAAGAATCCTTATCACGCGGAGAGAAACGGTGTCAACCCCATTTGGCGTCCCACATCCGGTCACCCGCGATTTTCGCACTCAGCAGAGCGGTCCTTGAAGCTCTACCAACGCCCTGTGTCCGCGCCAACACAGCGCCTCGCGACCGGACCACCTACGCCAACCGGGATGGACGTTCGCCGGCTGGCGATCCAAAGTTTCGCGAACGCGCCGAGCTAGCTCCCGCGGCACCTAAGGTTTCTGCAGAATCGTCAAGCCGCGCTGCTGCGCGTTTTGCGGCAGTGCCATTTCGGGACTGTACCGCGCGTGGCAAATATCACCGCGACGTCTGTTTTCTCGGCGCTTATCCGAGCATATGCTTCGGGGCCGTTAAGCTTCGGCATCACCACATCCAGCAACCGCAGGTCAACGCGGTCGCGGTTCGTCTGGAATAGGCGAACAGCTGCTTCGCCGTCGCAGGCGATCAATATTTCGTAGCCCAGGTTTGCCAGCGTTTCCCGGGCCAACTCGCGCAGCCCTTCGTGATCTTCGCGATCGGAATCGTTTCCGCACCGCCGCGCACGGGTCGCGACTCCGCAACGGTTACAGCAGTTTTTTCCGTCGCTGGCGTAACCGGCAGATAGACGCGGAACGTGGTGCCGATTCCTACCTCGCTGTACACGTGCAGAAATCCATCATGCTGCCTCACGATTCCATACACGGTAGCCAGCCCCAGATCCGTTCCCTTGCCCAAAACCCGAGCTTCTATTGCGTTCCTTGCGGAGGCGGGGGTTGCGGCGGTGAATCCTGATGCAGGACCTGGCTGGGCGTGGGAATTTGCGATGCATCCCAGCCGCCGCCCAGAGCCTCGATGAGTTGAACGCTGGCGGTCATTTGTTGTATGCGCAGATTTACGTCCGTTTGTTGGTTGCTGAGAAGCGTAGTTTGAGCGGTGATGACGTTGAGATAAGGATCGATTCCCAATCTGTAGCGGTCCGTGGCAATCTTCAAATTCCTCTCGGCCGACTTCACCGCGGTGTCCTGCTGCTGAATTTCGACGGAGAGAATTCGCAGCGAGGCGAGATTGTCTTCCACCTGTTGAAAGGCCGTGAGGACCGTCTGCCGGTAGTTCGCCACAGTTGCGTCGTATTGCGCGCGGAATTGCATGACCGTAGCGTGGCGCAACCCGCCATCGTAGATGGTTTCGGACATGCTGGGCCCCGCTGAAAAAAACCGGCTCGGCCACGTAAACCAGCTGGTGAAACTCCGCGATTCGACACCCACAGATGCGCTCAGAGTGAGTGTCGGATAGTAGGCGGCGTAGGCAACGCCAATCTGCGCGTTGGCTTGTTCCATAAGGCGCTCGTTTGCCGCAATGTCCGGACGGCGCTCGAGCAGTTGAGACGGGACGCCGAAGGGAATCGCAGGCGGATTGGACTTCAGAGGCTCGGCCGGAATCGAAAAAGAAGATGCGGGCTGGCCGACGAGCATGGCGATGGCATGTTCGAATTGCGAACGAAGGATGCCGAGATTGGTGTCCTGGGCTTGCGTGGTTTCCAGCTGAGTTTCGGCCTGGGCCACAGCTTCGTCGGAGTCAATGCCCGTCTCATAGAGAGCCTTAGTGAGATCGAGCGATTCCTGGAAAGCGATCACGGTGGAGTCCAGCAATTGCTTCAGGTCGTCCTGGCCGCGAAGCTCATAATAATCCACGGCGACTTCGGCCTGGGCGGTCAAGCGCGCGTTTTCCAGGTCGGCTTCGCTGGCTTGCGCTGAAGCGGTGTTTGCCCGAACCTGATTGCGAACCCGACCCCAGAGGTCGGGGACCCACGTCGCGTCGAATGGCAAGCTGTAAAACACCGAGGTCCCGGGTGTCGTGGCCAGGGAAGCTGCGGCGCCTTGGCGTGATCCCGTGATCCCAGGGGCCACGGTGACCGTCGGGTAGTATTGCGCGCGCGCTTCCTTGACCAAAGCGCGCGCGGCCATATAGCTGGCTACAGCGGATTGCACGTTCTGGTTGGAAATGTTCACCTGCTCTTCCAGAGCGTCCAGCTGCGGATCGTTGAACATTGTCCACCACTTGCCGTGGAGGACGTTGTCTTGCGGTTGAGCTACTTTCCAACCGTCGGTCTTACTGAAGTCGGCCGGAGTCAGTTCCTTGTAAGCCGCGGGAGCCTGGGCCGGGGGCCGCTGATACTTGGGGCCAACGGTGCATCCGCCAAACAGGAACGCCACAACAAGGACGGAAGCAATTAGAACTTGCGAACTTGAGTGAATTCTCTCCATCGTGGAAATCTTACGCTCCCCTTGTGCTACTGATTTGCCGGCCGGTCCCGGCGTTTGCGAAACATGTTTCATTAGTCCGCTGGCTCCTCTGCGGCGGTACCTAGCGCGCGATGGTGCGTACGAGCCCAGCGAACCCGCATGCGATCGAGATAGAGATAGACGACAGGCGTGGTGTACAGAGTGAGCATCTGGCTGACGATCAACCCTCCGATAATCGTGATGCCCAGCGGTCTGCGCAGTTCCGAGCCGGTTCCTGTGCCCAAGGCCAGCGGCAGCGCGCCGAACAATGCGGCCATCGTGGTCATTAAGATTGGCCGAAAGCGCAGCAGGCAGGCCTGGTAAATCGCTTCCTGGGAGGTCTTGTTCTCCTGGCGTTCTGCCGCCAGGGCGAAGTCAATCATCATGATGGCGTTTTTCTTCACAATGCCAATGAGCAGGATGACGCCGATGAGGGCGATGACGTTGAGGTCCATGTGAAACAGCAAAAGCGCCAGAACCGCGCCCACGCCCGCGGAGGGGAGCGTCGAGATAATCGTAATCGGATGGATGTAACTTTCGTAAAGAATCCCCAGGACAATGTAAACCGCAAGCAGCGCAGTGATGATCAGAAACGGTTGAGTCGAAAGCGACGACTGAAAAGCTTGCAACGTTCCGGAGAACATCCCGTGGATCGTGGCTGGGACTCCCATTTTCTGCTGCATCTGGCCGATGGCGGTAGCAGCGTCGCTCAACGCCACGCCCGGAGCGAGATTGAAGGATACCGTGACCGAGGGAAACTGGCCCTGGTGATTGACGGAGAGCGGAGCCGTCGTCGGCGAATAATGCGTGACGGCGCTGAGTGGGACTTCCTTACCCATCGACGGGCGGATATAAATATCATTTAACGACGCGGGATCCTGCCAGAACTGCGGAGCGACCTCCATCACGACGTGGTACTGATTTAGGGGCGTGTACATGGTGGAAACCTGGGCTTGGCCGAACGCTTCGTACAACGTGTTGTCAATCATTTGCGGCGTGATGCCCAAGCGCGACGCGGTGTCGCGGTCGTAAACCAGCGAAGCCTGCAATCCGCTGTTCTGCTGATCGGTATTCACGTCCGTGAGGATGCGTAGCTTGCGCATTTCCGTGAGAAGACGCGGGCCCCAGGCCACCAGATCATCAATGTTATCGCTCTGAATCGTGTACTGATACTGCGCGTTGCTCTGGCGGCCGCCGATGCGCAGGTCCTGTCCAGCTTGGAGGAAGGCGGTGGCGCCCGGAATGGAAATCAGTTTGGGGCGCAGGCGA
Source organism: Acidobacteriota bacterium (assembly GCA_013289695.1). Taxonomy (GTDB): domain Bacteria; phylum Acidobacteriota; class Terriglobia; order Acidiferrales; family UBA7541; genus Palsa-295. The sequence continues at coordinate 191,183 of JABCZK010000003.1, read as the reverse complement.
TCAATCACCTGGCTGGAGCTGATCTTGCGTTGATCGAGAGGCTTCAGCGCAAGATACACAAATCCGGTATTAACGGCGCCACCGCCGCCGGTGAATGCACCGACGTTTTGCACGGCGGGGTCGGTCTTAATGATGTCCACGAAGCGCAGGGTGAGATTTTGCATGGCCTGGAATGAAATGTCCTGCGCGCCCTGAATGCCGCCGAAGACGACGCCGTTATCCTGCTGCGGAAAGAAGCCCTTAGGCACGATCCAGAAGAGGAAGACGTTGAGCCCGATGGTCACGAACAAGACGAAAAGCGTGATGGCCGAGTGCTGCAGCACCCATTGCAGAGTGCGTTCGTAAAATCCCAGGATGCCGTTGAAAACCCTTTCGCTGGCCTGAAAGATTCGACCGTGCTCTTCGTCGTGGGGATTTTTGAGGAGCCGGGAACACATCATAGGCGTGGTGGTCAAAGAAATAGCGAGCGAAACCAGGATCGCGACGGACAAGGTGACGGCGAATTCGTGGAACAGGCGCCCGACGATTCCGCCCATCAACAGAATGGGAATGAAGACTGCAACCAAGGAAATACTGATGGAGAGCACGGTGAATCCGATTTCCTGCGCGCCTTTCAAGGCGGATTCCATGGGACTCATGCCCTGCTCGAGGTAGCGCGATATGTTCTCGATCACGACGATGGCGTCGTCCACCACGAAACCAGTGGCAATCGTGAGCGCCATCAAGGACAAATTGTCAATGCTGTATCTGCAGAGGTACATCACGCCGAAGGTACCGATCAGAGAAACCGGAACGGCTACGCTGGGGATCAGCGTGGCGCGAACATTGCGCAGAAAAAGAAAGACAACCAGAATCACCAATGCGATGGAGACGGCCAGAGTCCGTTCGACATCAGCCACGGAAGCACGGATCGTGGTGGTGCGATCCAGCACAATCGTGAAATCAATCGCGGCGGGGACGGAAGCTTGCAGCGAAGGAATCGCTTCCCGAATGCGGTCAACCGTATCAATGATATTGGCTCCGGGTTGCCGGAAGACAATCAGCAGGATGCAGGGCTCTCCATTCAAGAATCCGGTTGCGCGTATGTTCTCCACCTCGTCGCGCACGTCGGCGACGTCGGAGAGCTTAACGGCCGCGCCTTTGTGGTAGCCGATGACTAGGTCCTTGTAAAACGCGGCTTTCAGCAGCTGATCGTTCGCGACGATATCCGCGGTAGTCTGCCCGTCGGTGATCTGCCCTTTGGCGACGTTCGCATTTTGCGTGCTGAGCATCGCATTGACGTCTTGCAAGCCGAGCCCGTAACTGTTCAGTTGCGTGGGATTCAGTTCCACGCGCACAGCGGGCAGCGAGCTTCCGCCCACGCTGACTTGTCCGACGCCCTGAATTTGCGAAAGCCTTTGTTGCACGATGGTGGAAGCTGCGTCGTACATCGGGCCGCGGTCGTAAACCTTGGAGGTCAGGCCCAGGATCATGATTGGCGCGTCGGCGGGGTTTACTTTGCGATAGGTGGGATTGGCGGGCAGGTTCGCGGGCAGATAACTTCGCGCAGCGTTAATGGAAGCTTCCACGTCGCGCGCGGCGCCATCAATGTTCCGGTTCAAATCAAATTGCAGAGTAATGCTGGTGGTGCCGAGAAAACTGGAGGACGTCATCTCCGTGACGCCTGCGATCCGGCCGAACTGGCGCTCCAGCGGCGTCGCCACCGATGAAGCCATGATTTCGGGACTGGCTCCGGGCAAGCTGGCGGCGACGGAAATTGTGGGGAAATCAATCTGCGGAAGCGCGGACACCGGCAGCACCTGGAAAGCCACGGCTCCGGCGAGCGCGATGGCCACCGTCAGAAGGGTCGTGGCGACCGGGCGATGAATGAATGGCGAGGAGATACTCATAGCTAATCCGCTGGGACCGACTCCGTGCTCCCGTGTCCGGCGCGCGACGCCGCAACTTTCTTGGCCAAGTCATCGAAGAAGATGTAAATCACTGGCGTGGTATACAGCGTAAGCACCTGGCTGAGCAGCAGGCCGCCGACCATGGCAATGCCCAAAGGCTTGCGCAGTTCCGAGCCGATGCCGGTGCCCAGGGCGAGCGGCAGGCCGCCGAGGAGGGCGGCCATGGTCGTCATCATGATGGGACGAAAACGCAGCAGGCAGGCTTCGTAGATGGCGTCCTCGGAGCTCATGCCGTGTTTTCGTTCGGCTTCCAGAGCGAAGTCAATCATCATAATTCCGTTCTTTTTCACGATGCCGATCAGCAAAATAATTCCTATCAGCGCGACGACGCTGAGTTCCTGCCCGCAGATCAGCAAAGCCAGGATCGCGCCCACTCCGGCGGAAGGCAGCGTGGAAAGAATCGTGATGGGATGGATGTAACTCTCGTAGAGAACGCCGAGCACGATGTAAACGGTGACCAGCGCCGCCAGAATCAAGATCGGTTCGTTGCTCAGCGAAGCCTGAAACGACGCGGCGGTGCCCTGAAAGGCCGCCTGAATGCTGAGCGGCATTCCGATATCCTGCTGCGCTTTATCAATTGCTTTAGTGGCTTCGCCCAACGACGCGTCTGGCGCCAGATTGAACGAGATGGTGACGACCGGGAATTGTCCCTGGTGATTTACCGAAAGCGGCGCGGTTCTGGATTCGAAATGGGTGAAGGCACTGAGCGGCACGGCTGCTCCGTTGGCGTTGGTAACCGCCGTGGGATTTGCCGAGCCGGAAGCTGCTCCGGACTTGGCGGCCGCGGGGGTGGGAGACGAATTGGAATTGCCGGAAGCGGTGCTGGAAGTCACTACCGTGCTGACAGGGGTCGAAGCAGTGGTCAATGCGTTAGAAGCGAGTGCGGACCGCACGTAAATGTCCTGCAGCTTCGAGGGGTTTTTCTGGAAGTCCGGCATCGTTTCCAGAATCACGTGATATTGATTCAGCTGCGTGTACAGAGTGGTCACCTGGCGCTGGCCGAATCCGTCGTAGAGCGTTTGATCGATTGCGGAAGGCGTGATGCCCATGCGCGAAGCTGTCACGCGATCGATTACCAGCGCGGCTGCCAGGCCGCCGTTCTGCTGGTCGGTGGCCACGTCGCGCAGTTCGGGAATTTGTTGCAGTTTGGCGACGAGCTTGGCGGTCCAATCGTTTAGTTCGTTCAAATCAGGATCTTCCAGTGTGTACTGATATTGCGTGCGGCTCACGCGGTCTTCCACCGTCAAATCCTGCACTGGCTGCATATACAGGGTGATGCCGTCCACTTTTTCGAGTTCCGGCTGGAGGCGCCGAATCACGTCGGAAGCATTGATGTGCCGCTCCTCCAGCGGCTTCAGGTTGATAAGAATGCGTCCGCTATTGAGCGTAGTATTGGTGCCGTCAATTCCGATGAAGGATGAAAGGCTATCGACAGCAGGGTCCTTCAGGATGATGGCGCTGAGCTGCTGCTGCCTCTGAGCCATCAGCGGGAAGGAAATGGATTCCGTTGCTTCGGAGATGCCTTGAATGATGCCGGTATCCTGCACTGGAAAAAAGCCCTTGGGCACGATGACGTAAAGAATGACGGTGAGAGCGAGTGTGGCGACGGCCACGATCAGCGTGGCTAGCTGATGTTTCAAAACCCACTTCAGGGTGCGGCCGTAAAAATCAATGACGCTCTGAAAGCCGCGCTCGGACAGCTTGTAGAAACGTCCGCTCTGAGCTTCGGGATCGTGTTTCAGGAGGCGAGAACACATCATCGGCGTCAGCGTGAGCGAAACTACGGCGGAAACCAGAATCGTGACGCTGAGCGTGATGGCAAATTCTCGGAAAAGGCGTCCGACGATGTCTCCCATGAAGAGCAGCGGAATCAAGACGGCGATCAAGGAAATCGTCAGCGAGACGATCGTGAATCCGATTTGTTCGGAACCCAGCAGAGACGCGCGCAGCGGATCATCGCCCTCTTCGATATAGCGCACGATGTTCTCGATCATGACGATGGCGTCGTCCACCACGAAGCCGGTGGAAATCGTCAGCGCCATGAGCGTGAGGTTGTTCAGGCTGTAGCCTGCCAGGTACATCACGCCGAAGGTGCCGACCAGCGAAAGCGGAACAGCCACGCTGGGAATAATCGTGGCGCGCACGTTGCGCAGAAATAGAAAGATGACCATGACCACCAGCGCCACCGTGAGCATCAATTCAAATTCCACGTCCTTCACCGACGCGCGAATGGTGATGGTGCGGTCCGTCAGCACGGTGACGTGCACGGCGGCAGGCAAATTGCTCTGCAGTAACGGCAAGAGAGCCTTGACGCGATCCACTACCTGAATAATGTTGGCGCCGGGTTGCCGTTGGATATTGACGATCACCGCCGGCGTTTCGTTCATCCAGGCGGCCTGCCTGACATTTTCCACGTCGTCCACCACGCGCGCGACGTCGGAGAGGCGCACGGGCGAGCCGTTATGGTAAGCAACGACGACGTTTGCGAATTCCTGGCTGGTGAGCAGCTGGTCGTTCGCATTGATTTGATAATCCTGGTGCGGCCCGTCGAAATTTCCCAGTGCGGAATTCAAACTGGTGGATTGCAGCGCGGTGCGGACGTCTTCCAGGTTGATCCCGTAAGAAGAAAGAGCGGTGGGATTCACTTGCACGCGCACCGCCGGCTTTTGGCCGCCGCTGATGCTCACCAGGCCCACACCGGGCAGCTGGGCGATCTTTTGCGCGAGGCGCGTGTCCGCCAGGTCTTCCACTTGCGAGAGCGGAATCGTCTTGGAGGTGAGAGCCAGCGTCAAAATCGGCGTGTCCGCGGGGTTGGTCTTGCTGTAAATCGGCGGCGTGGGTAAATCCGCGGGCAGGTAGGTCTGCGCGGCGTTGATGGCGGCTTGGACTTCCTGCTCGGCGACGTCAATATTGAGCTCGAGCGAAAACTGCAGAACGATTACAGAGCTTCCGTCCGAGCTGGTGGAGGTCATCTGGCTGAGGCCGGGGACTTGCCCGAACTGGCGCTCGAGTGGCGCCGTCACTGCGGACGCCACTACGTCAGGATTGGCGCCGGGGTAGAACGTCACCACCTGAATGGTGGGGTAATCCACTTCGGGCAACGCCGAGACGGGCAGTTGGCTGAAACCCACGAATCCGGCGAGAAGAATCGCGGCCATCAAGAGCGAAGTCGCGACCGGCCGGACGATAAATGGGCGAGACGGATTCACGGACGATTTCCCCCGGTGCTAGGCGCTCGACCGCCTGAAGTATTGCTTGCTGGACTCGCCCCAGTTCCGTCGCCGGAGGAGGAGGCGTTCGCGGAACCATTGCCCTCGCCTGCCGGCTTTTGGACCGACACCTTCACGCCATCTTGCAACTTGTCGAATCCGGTGATGGCGATCACGTCGCCGGACTTCACACCTTGCACGGCAGCGTTGCCGCCGTCAGTGGTGCCGATCGTGACGGTCTGAATCGCAGCGGTCTGATTGGATTTCACGACATACACGAACGCGCCTTGCGCATTGCGTTGAATGGCCGCCGCGGGAACCAGCGTGGCGTTCTCTTGCGTATCCACCAGAAGCCGCGCGTTCACAAACTGGTTGGGGAAAAGAGAAATATCGGAGTTCGCGAAGATGGCCTTCAGCTTCACGGTGCCCGTGGTGGTATCAATCTGATTATCCAGGGTCAACAGCTTGCCGGAAGCCAGCTTGATTTGCTGGTTGCGATCGAACGCATCCACCGACATTTTGTTTCCCTGGCGCAGTTGCTTTTGAATCTGCGGCAGATAATCCTCGGCCACGCTGAAAATCACAGTGATCGGCTGCAGCTGCGTGATCACCACCAGCGGCGTGCCGCCGGCGGCCGTGACAATATTCCCTGGATCTACCAGACGCAGGCCGACGCGGCCGTCAATGGGCGCTTTAATCGTGGCGTAGTCAACATTCGTGGCGGCGTTGGCAAGCGTGCCCTGGTCATTCTTGACCGAACCTTCGTCTTGCTTCACGATCTGGATCTGATCGTCGAGTTGCTGCTTGGGGATGGCATTGCGATTGAAGGCCAGCTGGTACCGGTCCATGTCGATGCGCGCTTCATTCAGCAGCGCTTCGTCGTGCGCCAGCGTTCCTTGGGCCTGGGTCAACGCCGCTTGATACGGGCGCGGATCGATCTGCACCAGCACGTCGCCCTTGTGAACCATTTGTCCTTCGACGTAATTGACGCTGTTGATCTGTCCATCCACGCGAGTGGTGATCGTGGCGGTATAAACCGAGGTGACGATTCCGAGAGCATTGATATAAATTCCGATGGGACCCGTGGTGACGTTCGCGGTGGTAATCGGGACGCTGCGATTGGCGAGAGCCGCTTTGGTTTTTGCCGCGGCTTCAGCTGCTTGCTGTTTGCGGTAATAAACCAGGCCGCCGATTCCCAGAATCAGAAGCATTAGGATCCAGATCCATGCGTGACTTCGGCTCTCAGCGACGTACTCCGGCGCGGCCTCTCGCGGTTTCGAAGCGGAACCGGTTGCAGGCGCAGCCGTGGTATTGGTTGTGTCACTGTGAGAACTTCCGATCTTGGAAATATTATCTGGCACTTTGCTCCCTCATTCGATGATTCAACTTCGAGCGCGCGGCGTCTCTCTCGATACTGACGACATCGGCGAAAAGGATGTCTACTGTCAAGCAGCGGCTACGTCAGCGACGCGTGGCTAGCCTCCCGGGGGGCGACCACCTAGGGGTAAATTTAACACGCATTATGTTCCGACGAGACAGGTGTCGGTTTGGTTTCAATGTGTTTCGCGGAGATTTCAGCAGGTGCCATTTCCGGGTGATTCGTCGTGCCCGTGAAGCCGATGGCAAATCAGGGACTTAGAGCGTTTCGTTGCTAGCGATGCACCCGATCGGACTGCGAGGTCAATCGTTGCGTCGACGCGTCGGCGCGAGCCACTGCGCGGCGGCGCCCGCCAGGGCTGATTGGGATCGGTAGCTCGCATTTAGAATAGGCACGCGATGCGCCCCCGGATTGATCGCCCAATTTTCTAGAGTTCGCCTCATGCGGGCGCGGTAAGACGTCATTACGCGGCCGATGCCGCCCCCTACGATGATCACTTCCGGTTCCAGCAAGTCAATTAGGTTGCCGAGCCAGATGGCCAGATGCTCGGCGGCTTCTTGCAAAATTTGCGTGGCTAGGTTATCGCCGCTTCGTGCGGCTTTATTTACGGTCTCCGCGGTGACATTGGAGATATTTCCGCCGGCCACTTTGAGGATTTGCGAATTGCTGTTACGCATCTGACGCAGCAGCCTGCGCGCGCGTGTGGAAATCGCGGTGCCCGAGGCGTACATTTCCACGCATCCGCGCTTGCCGCAACCGCACAGCGGTCCGTTGAAGTTGATGCTCATGTGGCCGCCTTCGCAGCCGCCGCCAGCTCGTCCGTGGTAAATCTCCCCTTCCCGGACCATCGCCGTGCCGATGCCGGTGCCCAAACTCACGTAAAAGATGCTTTCATATTTGGAGCCTGCGCCCCACTTGGCTTCGGCGAGCGCTGCGGCACTGGCGTCGTTGGTGAGCCGCGTGGGTAAGCCGTAATGCTTTGCGATCTTTCGCGCCAACGGAAAGTTTCGCCAGCACGGCAAGTTCGTGGCGCTGAGCAAGACTCCACGCTCGCTTTCCACCCACCCCGGCGCGCACACGCCAATGGCGCGCACTCTTGCCGCGCGCGCTTTCGGCATCACGCCATCGATCGCTTGCAGCACCGCGCGAAATCCCTGGTCCGCGCTGCCGCGCGCAGTCATCGGGGCGCGACCGGCATGGAGAATTTGGCCTCGTGAGTTCACCAGACCAACGGCCACTTTCGTGCCGCCGATATCAACGCCCAGGACGAGCTTATGTGGATTTCCGGCGCGGATGCGATTCTTCAAAGATCCATACCCTCGCTGCGATTTACGCAGCTTGGATAATACAAAAGCGCTCGATTGAAAGGCAGGCTTAAATGTTGGCCTGCAATCCGTCGTCGTGGCCAAACCGGCATAAGAACTAGCGATTAGAATGGGTCGCTGTTGTTTGTTTTCAGTCATTTGCGCCGATTTTTAATATTTCACGACTGCCGATTAGAAATGCGCGGGTGGTGTAGTGTAATTGGCGATTCCTCGTGTGCGAAACGTGCGCGCCCGCGCGCATCGCCAGCCGAGCCCCTCGCCCGTGCCCCAATCTCCATGTCGCGTCCTCGGCAGCGCCGAAGGGCGCCCCGACTCACGCTAACACATTCCCGAGCCACAGTTGAGCCAGATCTCTGAGGTTGTTTTTGTATGTACGCGTTACCAAGTATTCCTTCCCACCCTTTGCACGCAACCTGTACTCCCCCGTCGGTAAAGGTTGGATCTCCGCCACGGCCGAAATATTCACGACGACCGAGCGGTGGATGCGAATAAAACCGTAGGGTTTGAGCTTCTCCGCCATGGACGAGAGGGACTCGTGCACCAAATAGGGATTCGATCGATGTTGCAACGAAACGTAATTACCTTCGGCTTGCACTGCCCAGATCTCTGCTAAATCCAAGAGTAGGATGTTACCCTTTGCCTTGAACGCGATTCGTGGCGCCTGTGGTGCAATGGCCTTCTGATCCTGAATTTCGCGGGCACTCATGATGGAACCCCTGGCTCTCTCGTTTCGACTTCCTGCTACCGGAAACGAGAATGACGAATGCACTGCTTCTAAATGAAATGGTCCTACATAACCGGAGCAGCGGATCCGTCTGACCACCTGCCCACGGGGACGATAAACACATCGATCGGTTGCACGCCGTTGAATTGTGGAATCAGCATTACCGGTGAATTTGTGAGATCGGCACCCCAAGCCTTGCCGTCCAGCGGAGGCGCATAAAACATCAAGTGGGCGACGTTGTGATCACCTCTATCGGTGAGATAAGCTTCCTTCGACATCATGTAACTCATCGAGCCGGGTTCGAGCGGTGGCAGTTCACCTTTTTCGAACGCTGCCTTGTTGCCCTCGATGATCTCAGCCTTCGTTTTCCCTGCTAATGCCAGCTCTGTTCTCTTGTAAGTAGCCGGCAAAACGGATCGCGCGGCTGGCGGATTGAAACAGACTGGGCCTCGAAGCTTGGGGTTCCAAAACTCCGGCGCATTGGAAGGGGACATCCACCCCCGCTCCACGACACACACAAAGCCGTTCTTCCCCTCGACGGCAGTTTCGTAGCCATGGCGCCCGAGGACCAGAATTTTTGCATCGGCCGATATGGCATCCGGGGCCGCGCTCCGCGCCAGGACTATTTCGGCATTTCGGTCTGCCATGAGGTACTGATCGAGTGGCGCCATGCTCGAATATGGTGTCTTAGCGTCCTGGGCCTGCCCTTGCTTCATTGCACTGCGCCCCAGGATTAGAGCGAAACTTAGAGCAGCTACCTTTGCCAATGTTCTTCGGTTCATTGTTTTGCCCCCGCTGAATCGCTGTTTTGCTGCTAGTCAGAATCCCTGTTTTGCACCGAGTCAGAATCCCTGCCGTTGCCTGAGAACATGCTTCTTTAACATCCGCCGTCCGCCTCTCCGAGATTGACTTGGCGCCCGGAGAGATTTCAGCCACCCCACTATGTTTCTGGTTCCGACTTCCCAAACCTTGGCATTTTGAGCATTCTTTGCTAACGAGGCGTGGCCCTCGACCATCGCGACCAGAAAGCTGGCAGTCTCGTCTGGATTCAGGTCGCGGCGAACTGTTCCCTGGGACTGCCCTTTCCGCAAAAGCGTAGCAATTCCTTCCTGCCAGGCAAGAAATAGCCTCTCCAGCCGCTTGCGGAATTGTTCGTTCAGCGGAGACATCTCCTGTGCCAAATTGAGCAGCGGACAACTTTCTCGAACGTCTGCGGGTCGAGTTGGTAACCGCCGGACAATGCCGATCAAAATGTCGATGGGTTGCCCGTCGCTAAGCAGCGGGAGCAACCACCTGTCGCGGACAAGTTTAGCGATGACCTCGTCGACGATGGCATATCCCAAAGCTTCCTTGCTGTCGAAGTGGTGATAGAGGGCGCCCTTGGTGACGTTGGTGGCGGCGAGAATTGTATTGATGCCGGCACTCTGGAAGCCTGATCGGCGGACCTCCCGGAAAGCCGCTTGCAGCAAGCGTTCCCGGGTACGGTCCGGATCACGGAGCCTTCGCTTCCTCATCTTCGCTTCCTCTGGCGCCCATCTAATATACCGACAAGTATGTATGTTGAACCATTCGAAAGTCAATCGAACCGATCTACCTGACTCCTGGCTGTCGGTGCTATCGAATTTCGTAACCTCTAACCATAGTGTGTGTGAAAAGTTGCAGAAACAATCGCTCCAGCCGTTTTGGCATCGTCCCAGAATTTTATTCGTCCGCCACTCGTTTTCGAACTCTGACCTGTTGGGCCTGTCGTGTCACGTACTCGTTGTGAACGTGGAACACGAGATGCTCGCTCAGTTCTCACTCGGCAGGAGTTTGTGAAGTTGTGAGCCAATTCTGCTCGCAATTACACACTAACTGCCAGAGCGCCGCGTGGTACCTGACGTAGATCGCCACTCATCTCGGAACAGAGACTTTCCTCGGACGAAAAGGAGAAGATATGAGCGCGCTAAGACGGTTGCGGAATTTCTGGATACCGTGGATCGCGATGATTGTTCTGGGTTGCTTCAGTGATGCGGTCGCTCAGACGAGCTACAAAGTCATCGCTTTGGGTAGTGAGGGGAACGACGTTCTCGGTTGCGCCATGTCCGTCAATAATCAAGGCTGGACGGAGATCATGGCTGGGAACCTGCCACCGAGGCAGCAGGATAACATTTTCGGGCAACTTCTGAACGGAGGCGCGCTAATAGACGCCGACGGATTCAAGCTCGACCTCGGCACGCTCGGAGGACGGAACAGTTGGATGATGTGGGGTGAGATCAACGATCAAGGCCAAGCCGTGGGCTACTCGGGAACCTGCACCGCAGCGCTTCACGTCGTATCGTGGGAAAACGGCACTGCCTCCCCGCTTCAGGACCTCGGAACTGGCGGTATGGCCTTTGGCATTAACAACCAGGGCCAAATTGTCGGGACAGTCGGCAGCGCTGACGGCACAACCCAATATGGCGCGCATTGGCAGAAGAACGGCGCACTCACAAACCTCGGCCTTCTGCCGCGAGATTTTGGGGGCATGGCCACGGTGCTCAGCGGGCCGCATGCGGGCGACATCCACGCCTTTCTGGCAACCCCTGTATACGAACGCGTAGGCACATCGGTTGCAGACGTCGCACCCACACGCCCGGAATCCAATTTGCCAACGAATCTTAACAAACAACTTTTGAAGAGATTCCTACGGACCCAACTCGCGCAATAAAGTGCATTTTCGGAGCTTGCGCAGCACGCACTCCAGCCATAAGCTGCGCGACGGCGCAAGGCCGGAGGTTGTGCGGGACATTCTGGGTCACGCAAGTATCGACGTGACCCAGAATGTTTACGGCAAGAGCGAGTGGATGCGGTCACCCAAGCTGTCGCAAGCGAGTGGCCGAGCCGTCCACAGCACCCAAACCATCGCGTCGGGAGCTTCCGCACGCCGCATCCTCGCGCGCCGGCGGCAGTTCAACGGTGGAGTGACTTTACGTGTTCGCGGTTGCGATGATTATGCCGCCTGTGACGATGAACAGTCCGCCGACGAGGACCGCCAGAGATGGAATCTGCTTGAATGCCAGCCAAGAGATCGCTTGAGCGGTGAGAAAGAAAAACACCACGTAGAGGCCGAGCAGTTTGCCGAAGTCCCAGGGCGGCGAGTTGACGGTCCATCCGTAGGCGAACAAGACGAGCGCCGCGACGGCAAACAGCCACGCCTTTTGCCAGGGCAGGGTTTTGTGCAGCCCTGCCCTGATCAATGCGTCTCCGCCAGCTTCGAGCAGCGCGGCCAGGAACAGAACCACGATCATTGTGCTGCGTGACATCGTTGCCCTCACGAAACGACTCACGAATTATTTTCACGAATCAACGGCTGTGGTATCTCACACGCTGCGTGGGAAGACAATATCCAGGTCCGTAGTTCTACGAAAAGCGCCGCGGGAGGGCGCTCTTGGCTGTGCGCCACGCATTTGCGCCTAAAAACTCCTGCTGCTACTGTTGCTCATGTGACTCTCGCGGCACAATCCTCTTCCACTGACGCTTCGGCGCGCTCTCGCTCCACGTTGCGCCACAATTATTTATCATTTATAGAGGATACGGCTCTCACCCTCGGTGTAATGGCGCCCACCGGCACTTGCGGCATCGTTCTGCCGCTGCTCATCGCCAAGGGCGGGAACGCCACGTGGCTCATTTTCCTCTTCACGCTTGTCGCCTTTTCGCTGATCACTTACAGCGTGCATCGCTTCTCCGCGCAGTGCGCTTCCGCAGGTTCGCTGGCCGACTTCGCCTCTGCCGGCCTCGGCCGCGGCGCCTGCATGATAACTGGATGGGCTTACGTCGCCGCCATGGCCTTCGGCGCGGCCGGCACCGCGCCCTCTTCCGCGTATTACGCCGATCTTTTCTTCCGCCAGATTACCGGTGCGCCCGCATCTTTTCCGCGTGCGGCGGCCATCACCACGATCGTGGTGGTCGCCGCATGGATCATCGCGCACCGCGACATCAAGCTCTCCACCGAAGTGATGCTCGCCATCGAACTTAGCTCGCTCGCCGTCATCATCGTCATCATTGCGCTGGCCATGCGCCACAATTCCGCGTGGCTCGACCGCCCGCAGCTGCACTTGGACGGCGCGCAATTATCCGGCTTTCAATTCGCCATGGTCTTCGGCTTCATGACCCTCGCCGGCTTCGAAAGCGTCACCACTCTCGGCGAAGAGGCCTCGCACGCGCGCCGCACCATTCCGCGGGTGATCGTGAGCTGCTTGATTCCCGTGGGCATTCTCTACCTGGTGATGATTTATTGCCTCACCGCGCTCGCCCGGAAAAATGGCCTGGCGCTCGATCAGCTCAACGCTCCCTTCGATGCCATCGCGCGCTCTATGAATCTCGCCAGCTTCGGCTATGTCAGTTCTGTCGGCATCGCGCTCAGTTATTTTGCCTGCACGCTGGGCTCGCTTAACGCCGGCGCGCGTGTCCTTTATTACCTGGCGCAAAATCGCATGTTCGCGCCTAGCTATGGATCGGCGCATCCTGTCAACAAAACACCTCATCGCGCCATCGCACTAATCGCCCTAATCGCCATCGCCTGCCCCGCGGCGCTGCTCGTCTCAAAAGTTCTGCTTCCCGATTGCATCAATTATCTAACTCAACTCGCCTCCTACGGCTTCATCAGCTCCTATTTCCTGGTCTGCCTCGCCATGCCGTTCTTCCTCCTCCGACGCAAAATCCTTCGCCGCCTGGACGTCGCAGTCAGCGCCGCCGCGCTCTTCATCCTCGCGGCAGTCCTCGCTCTAAGCGTTTTCCCTGTCCCCGCCGCGCCGTGGCGGTACGTGCCGTATCTGTTTTTGGCGGCAGTGCTAACGGGCATCGCCGTTTCGCTCTGGTACGCGCGCACCACCAAAGCAAACGCCGCGATTTCGTAGGGGCACTCCGCGCCGCGCACCGCGATCTTCCCCTTGCTTACCGAGCGCAACAGTTGTATCCTTCGCTCGGTTACCGAGACAAGCGCATGAGCAAACCCTCCGACTTGGTGCAAGGCACGCTGGACTTGCTGCTTCTGAAAATCCTCGCGCTCCAACCCCTCAACGGCTTCGCCATCAGCCTGCGCCTGAAGCAGGTCTCCGGCGACGTGTTGCAGGTAAGCGACGGCTCGCTCTATCCCGCATTGCACAAGCTGGAGCAAGAAGGCTGGATTACCGCCGAGTGGAAAACTACCGAGAACAACCGGCGCGCAAAATTCTATTCGCTCACGCGCCCCGGCCGTAAACACCTGGAAAAGGAAGCAGACAACTGGGGCCGGCTCGCGGCTGCGATCTCGCACGTTGTAAGGCTGAAAGAGACCTGATCCACGCCAGGAGGCCGCGCGCACGAAGCGCCCGGGAAAACAAAAGATGCGACCGGAACGCTGGATTTACAAGTTGCCACTCCGCCTGCGCTCGCTCTTCCATCGCCAGAAAGCGGACGAGGAGCTCGACGATGAACTCCGCGATCACCTCGAACTAAAAACCCGGCAATACATCTCCCAGGGCATGACTCTGCAAGAAGCGCGGCGCGCGGCCGTGCTCGAAATGGGCGGCCTCGAAAAGCGCAAAGAAGAATGTCGCGACGCGCGCGGCATCCACTTCCTTGAAACTTTCGCCCAGGATCTCCGCTACGGTTTGCGCATGCTGCGAAAATCTCCCGGCTTTACCGCGATCGCCATCGTCACGCTCGCTCTGGGCATCGGCGCGAACACCGCGATCTTCAGCTATGTGAATGCGTGGCTCATCAAACCTCTGCCCTATCCGCAGGCGGATCGCCTGATGGTTTTGCTTTCGCACGACACGAAAAAAGGCTGGACCAGCAACGGCGTCACCTCCAGCGCTGATTACTTCGACTACGAAAAGCAAAATTCTTCCTTCGAGCAACTCGTTCCGTGGACAAGCTGGTATTTCAATCTCACCGGCGACGGGCCGCCGGACCGCGTCCTCGGCGGCCTGGTGGGATGGAATTTCTTTCAGGCGCTCGGAGCGCAGCCGATGCTTGGCCGCACGTTCCTGCCGCAGGAATCCCAGCCCGCTTCCAGCCACGTCGTGATCATCAGCCGCGGCCTGTGGGAAAGCCGTTTTGCCGCTGATCCGCGCATTATCGGCCGCGCCGTGACGGTAGAGGGCGAGGCCTACACGATCGTCGGCGTCATGCCCGCCAGTTTCCAATTCTCGCTCATGGGCGTCTCCAATATGTGGGCGCCGCTCGCCCTGGACGATAAAGCGCGCAACGATCGCAGCAATTCATGGTTTGAAGCGTTTGGTCGTCTCAAACCCGGAGTCACGCAGCAACAAGCCGGCCTAGGCATGGCTGCAATCGCCGCGCGCCTCGAAAAGACCTACCCGCAAACCAACACCAATGCAACCACGCTGGTCAGTTCCATGCTTTTTGAAATCGGCAAGAACGAAGGCGTGCAGCAGGTCATGATTTCCTTCTACCTCGTCGGCTTGGTGCTGCTGATCGCCTGTGCCAACGTCGCCAACCTGATGCTCGCTCGCGCCAGCAGCCGCGCGAAAGAATTCGCCGTGCGCGGAGCGCTGGGCGCCTCGCGCTTTCGACTCGCCCGCCAATTGCTCACCGAATCGTTGCTCCTGTTTACGTTCGGCGGCGCGGCCGGCGCTCTGTTCGGA
This sequence comes from Acidobacteriota bacterium, assembly GCA_013289695.1. Taxonomy (GTDB): domain Bacteria; phylum Acidobacteriota; class Terriglobia; order Acidiferrales; family UBA7541; genus Palsa-295. Next base: position 175,987 of record JABCZK010000003.1, on the reverse strand, counting down.
ATTTGGGGTGTGCACTGGATCGAGAACGCGATTCCCGATCGTATTCGCGGCTACATCGTCAACTACGGACGCGGCACCCTCGATGTGAAGACGTTCGCCTACACATTTGGCATCGCGATCCTCTGCGGCGTCAGCTTCGGACTCGCGCCGGCCTTCGGAAGTTCCGGACTCGACGTAATTCATTCGCTAAAGGAATCGGCCGGGCAAATCTCGGGCAGCCGCGTGGCGCGCCGTTTGCGCAATGTATTCGTAGCCGGTCAGATTTCGCTCGCCGTAGTCGTGCTGATCTGCGCCGTTTTGCTGGTGCGGGATTTCGCGCACATGGTTTATGGCGACATCGGATTTCAGTCGCGCAACCTGATGGTCACGCAACTGGTGCTCCCGCCCGCAAAATATCAGACGGAGGTGCAGATACGCGGCTTCTACGATCAAGTCCTCGCTCGCGTCCGCGCGCTTCCCGAAGTCGAATCGGCCGACGCCGGCCAGTACACGCCTTTCGGCGATTCGAACCAGGTAAAACTGATCCAGGTCGTCGGTCATGCGCCCGCCGGACCCGGCGAAGCTCTCGGCGCCGAATATTCCGCGATCACTCCCGGCTATTTCCAAACTATGCAGATGGTACTGCTGCGCGGCCGCGCGCTCGAACCCGCCGACGGCGCCGATTCCCGCAAAGTCGTCGTCATCAACGAAACGCTTCTGCGCCAGCAATTCTCGAAAGAAGATCCACTCGGCCGGCAGCTGGAGGTCGGCGATAATCACGACATCTGCACCATCGTCGGCGTCGTCCGCGACACCAAACTTTTCAACCTCACCGACCGGCCCATGCGCCAAATCTACGTCCCGGCGGCGCAATTCCCCAGCGCGCACATGTCGATCGTCACGCGCACCGCGCGCCCCAGCACCGAAGCAGCCTCTGCCATTCGCACCGCGGTCTGGTCCGTGGATGCCGACCAACCCGTCTCCGCAGTTCGCACCATGGACGACCTCATCACCGAACGCAATACCGGCAACCGCATTCTGGCTCAGTTGCTCACTTTCTTCGGCGTTCTCGCGCTGCTCCTTGGAGCGATCGGAATTTACGGAGTCACCGCGCAATCGGTGCAACAGCGTGTACGCGAAATCGGCATTCGTATGGCCCTCGGTGCGAGTTCCCGCGATGTCACGCGCATGATTCTCGGGCAAGGATTGAAGCTCGCGTTAACCGGCATCGCCTGCGGTCTGTTTGTTGCCGCCGCGGTCAGTCGCGGCATGGCCGCAATCCTCAGCACCGTGAAATCGAGTGACCCGGTAACGTATGTAGCCGTCGCGGCATTCTTCGCGCTGGTCGCCCTGGCCGCGTGCTACATCCCCGCGCGCCGCGGCGCCCGCGTGGATCCAATCGTCGCGCTGCGCTGCGATTAAGCAGCTCAAGTGCATGAAATTTTCGGGTTACCGAGCGCGGCTGGCGCTCGGGAGAAAAAAACGATGCGACCGGAACGCTGGATTTACAAGCTGCCTCTGCGCATACGCTCGCTGTTTGACCGCCAGAAAGCGGACGAGGAGCTCGACGAAGAACTCCGCGATCACCTAGACCAGAAAGCACGGGAATTCATCGCCCAAGGAATGTCCGCGCAACAAGCCCGCCGCGCCGCCGTGCTCGAAATGGGCGGCCTGGAAAAACGCAAAGAAGAATGCCGCGACGCGCGCCAGGTGAATCGGTTGGAAAACTTCGCTCGCGATATTCGCTTCGGTTTCCGCATGCTATGCAAATCCCCGGGCGTAACCGCCGTAGTCGTGATCGCCCTCGCGCTCGGTGTGGGCGCGAATACCGCCATCTTCAGCGTCGTGAATGGATTCCTGCTGCGTCCCTTGCCGGTCCCTTCGCCCGAACAAATCGCGGTGCTCGCGATCCAGCAGAAAGACGCGCCAGTCGGCTCCTCGGGATTTTCCTATCCCGAATTTGTCGACTTTCGCGAGCAAGCCAACAAGGTTGCCGACATATTCGGACTCGTTCTCGCTACGGTACAGTTCACGGCGAACGATCAGTCCGAGGAATGTTCCGCAAACTACGTCTCCGGAAATTATTTCACGTCGCTAGGGCTGCGACCCGCCGCCGGCCGCCTCTACCTCCCCAGCGAAGCCGAAACGCCCGGTGAGCCGCTCCTCGTGGTTCTCGGCTACGGCTATTGGCAGAGCAGATTCCATGGCGATCCGCGCGCGGTCGGCAAACAAATCCTCGTCAACGGAAAATCCGCCACGATCATCGGCGTTGTGCCACGCCAATTTCAGGGCATGTATTCCATCTTCGAGACGCACGTCTATCTCCCGATGAGCGCGATGATTCAGGAGGAATCCGCAAGCCTGTTTTGGGAGAACCGCGATCGCCGCAGAATCCTGGCCTTCGGCCGCCTAAGGCCCGGCATCAGCCTTCGCCAAGCGCAGAGTTCACTTGACGTAATTACCGCGCGCCTCGCCCTCCAATATCCCGCGACGGACAAATGGTTCAAGGTGCGCGCCATTCCGGAAAAATCGGCGCGTCCCATTCCTTATGCGAACAATTTCTTTGTCGCGGTTTCCGGCCTGTTCGTGGTGCTCGCCGCGTTCGTCTTGTTGCTGGCTTGCATGAACGTGGAAAACATCCTGCTCGCCCGCGGCTCGGCTCGCCAGCGCGAAATGGCCATTCGCGCGGCACTGGGCGCTGGACGCGCGCGGCTCATCCGCCAGATGCTCACCGAAAGTGTGCTGCTCGCAATTCTGGGCGGCGCCGCCGGCATGCTCCTCGGAATGTGGGCCAGTCGCCTCGCCAGTTCAATTCATCTGCAGAGCGTGCCGCTGCACGTGAATGCTGCTTTCGATTGGCGCGTGTTCGCTTTCGCCGCCACTACCGCGCTCCTCACCGGTTTAGTGGTCGGCCTGCTGCCGGCTCTGCGCGCTTCCTCTGCGGACGTTGATTCTGTCCTGCACGAAGGCGGCCAGCGAGATTCTTTCGGCATTCATCATCCCGGCTTTCGGAATTTTCTAGTCGTTGCGCAAGTGGCGGGCTCATTCACGCTGCTAGTCGTTGCCGGTCTTTTTGTCCGCAGCTTGCAAAAAGTCCAAACCTTCGATCTCGGGTTTGACCCGAGCCACGTCCTCAACGTGACGATCGACCCGCACCAGGCCGGCTACGACGAGTCACGCACGACCGCGTTCTATCGCGGGCTCGAGTCCCGCGTGCGCGCTCTTCCCGGTGTGCAATCCGTGAGCCTCGCTTCCTACGTGCCGATGGGCGGCTTCCCCAATAGCAGGCCAGTTTCGCTCGAGGGCCGTCCGACGCCTCCCGGGCGCCAGGCCCCCAGCGTTCTTTCGAACTCCGTTGACCCGCCTTACTTCGAGACCATGCGCATCATTCTTCTCCGCGGCCGCATTTTCACGGATGCGGACAACCAAACAGCTCCGCGCGTCGCCATCATCAATCAGACAATGGCCGCGCGCTTCTGGCCGCGCGAAGACCCCATCGGAAAACGCTTCAGCCTGGATGCTGACCTGGGTCCTTTCATGGAAGTCGTCGGCGTCACCGGCAACGGCAAATACAAAACCGTTGGCGAAGACGCTGCGCCTTTCTTCTACCTTCCGCTAGCGCAGAATTTCGCATCGAAACTGACTCTGCAAGTTCGCACGCTCGGCCCGCCCGAGTCTGTCGCCGCGCCGGTAAAAGGACAAATCACGCGACTGGCGCCTGAGCTCGCGATCGTGGATATCGCGACGATGGACCAATTGCTCGCAGGCGCGTTCGGATTCTTCGCGTTCCGCCTCGCCGCCACGCTCGCTGCCACGCTTGGCGTCATCGGACTAATTCTCGCGCTCGTCGGCGTTTACGGTGTCGTGTCGTTCGCCGCAAGCCAGCGCACCCGCGAGATGGGCATTCGCATGGCCCTCGGCGCAAGCTCGCGCGATATCCTCCATCTGGTTTGGCTGCAAGGAGTGCGCCTGCTGATCGCCGGAGTCGCCATTGGCACAGTCGCAGCGTGGGCGCTGACCCGCGCCATGACACACCTGCTAGCCGAAATCAGCGCCAGCGATCCCGTAACCTACATCACGGTGGCGATCATTCTTACGGCCGTCACGCTGCTCGCGTGCTACATCCCCGCGCGCCGCGCCACGCGCGTGTGCCCCATGATCGCGCTGCGTTACGAATGAGGAAGCGAGCGTAGCGAGCGCCCAGGAGGACAAACGATGCGACCGGAACGCTGGATTTACACGCTGCCTCTTCGCCTGCGCTCGCTCTTCCATCGCCAAGCCGCCGATCAGGAGCTGGACGAGGAACTCCGCTATCACGTCGAACTAAAAACGCAACAATACCTCAACCAAGGAATGTCCCAGCAAGAAGCCCGCCGCGCAGCGCTTCTAGAAATGGGCGGCGTCGAAAAACGCAAAGAAGAATGCCGCGACGCGCGCCCAGTCAGCTGGCTGCAAGACTTGCTGCAAGACGTTCACTTCGGTCTGCGCCTCTTGCGCAAGTCCCCCGGCTTCACCGCAGTCGCCGTCCTCACGCTCGCCCTCGGCGTCGGCGCCAACACCATCATATTCAGCGTAGTCAACGCAGTAATGTACCGTAAGCCGCCCTTGCCTGAACCGGACCGAGTGATCGTCGTCAGCAGCAGCAGCGCGGTGGATTCCTCCACGCCGGATCGCGTCTATTCTCAACTTCCGGTATCGGGCCCGGACTACCTCGATTGGCGCGCGCAGAGCTCTTCGTTCAGCGGCATGGCTGCCGCGGAATTCGACAGCTTCACGATCAGCGGCGGCTCAACACCGGAAAGAGCATCGGGCGCGCGAGTTTCACCGGAATTTTTCAACGTACTGGGCGTCGTGCCCGCGTTCGGCCGGACAATTCTCGCTGGCGAGGACCAGCCCGGCCACGACCAGGTTGTAATTCTCAGCGACGAGTTGTGGAAGAGCGAGTTCGGCGGCGACCAGCAAATTCTGGGGCGTCTCCTCAAAATTAATGGCAATCCATGCACCGTCGTAGGCGTTATGTCTCCCGGTTTTCGGCTGCCTCCGTTTCTTGCGAAACTTTGGATCCCGCTCGTTCTATCGCACGGCAACCTGCGGGCCACCGGGCGCGATGACCGCTACCTCCGAATCTTCGCGCGGCTCAAGCCGGGCGTCAACGTGCGGCAAGCCGGCGCCGAGATGGCCACCATCGCGCAGCGCATCGCGCAAGCCCACCCGAACACCAATCGCGGGTGGGGCGCCGGAGTGATGTCACTCCAGCAATACAGCATCGCCGATATGAATGCCGGCCCGCCCTTGGCATTTCTGATGGCCGCGGTGGCGTTCGTGCTGCTGATCGCCTGCGCCAACATTGCCAACCTGCTGCTGGCGCGCAACTCGGCACGGCAGCGTGAATTCACCATTCGCGCAGTGCTGGGTGCCGGACGCCTTCGACTTGCCCGCCAACTTCTCACCGAATGCCTACTGCTCTCCTTCACCGGTGGATGCCTGGGCATCCTCGTCGGCTACGGCGGACTACACGCCTTACTGCCTCGATTCAATTGGAATGAAGACGCGGTGGTGCTGGCAAAAGAAGTAACGATAGACGGCCACGTGCTGGGCGTCACGCTCGCGATCATCCTAGTGTGCTCGATTTTTTTCGGTCTTGCGCCGGCGCTGCAATTCTCGCGCGGCGACGCGAGCAACGGCCTGAAAGAAGGCGGCCGCGGAACGACGATTAGCCGGGAACGTCACCGCATGCAGCGCCTGCTGGTCGGCGGCCAGCTTGCGCTTTCATTGTTTCTTCTGGTTGGCGCGAGCATGTTTGCCGGACAGTTCATTCAAGAGATGCGCGCGAACGCGGGGCTCAACCCGCACAACATGCTCACAGCTTCGGTATCTCTGCGGGGCCTTGAATATTTTCAGCCGCAGCGCCAAAGGTCATTCTATGAAAGCGTTCTTCGCAGGCTTACCAGCGCGCCCGGAGTGCAGTCGGCGGCGGTGACCAGCGATCTTCCATTCAGTTCTCCGGATTCGCTGCCGCTTACCATCGAAAATCATGCTGTTACGAATGCGGGGGAGCAGCCGACCTGCGGCCACTTCGCCGTAAGCCCGGGATTTTTTGCGACGACGCAAATACCGCTGCTGCAGGGCCGCGAATTTACAGCTTCCGACAATGCCGATTCCGTGCCAGTGGCGATCGTCAACGAAGCCTTCGCACGACGGTATTTCCCGGGCGAAAATCCCATCGGAAGGCACATTCGCATCGACCCCGCGCACCGCACCAGCGAGAAGCCGAGTGAGATCGTCGGCATCACCGGAAACGTGAACGAGTATCTTGGCCAAGCGGTGCCACGCCCTGAATTCTTCGAGCCATTTCTGGCTCGCCCGACGGGCTCGATGTACCTCATGCTGCGCGCGCACACGGACCCCGCGCTATTTTCTGACCGGCTGCGCCGCGCTGTCTGGGCGGAAGATAGCAATCAGGCGGTCACCGACGTGCGGACCATGGAGCGTGTGATTAGGGATTCTAGCGCGGGCGATGACCTATTGGCTGAATTGATGGGGGCATTTGCGGCGAGCGCGTTGCTCATCGCGGCCATAGGAATTTACGGCGTTCTTTCTTATCTCGTGGGTCAGCGAACGCACGAAATAGGCATACGCATGGCGCTGGGAGCGAGGCCGGATGAAGTTCTGCTGCTGCTGATACGCAACGGAATGAAGCTGGTGGCAACCGGCGCGGCGATCGGATTCCTGGTTTCGCTCACTCTGCCAAAAGTGATCGCCGCAGGTTTCAACGACTTTCGATTCCACGCCGCCTGGGTTATCGCCCTCGCACCCGTAGTGATTATCATCGTCGGGCTCTTAGCGTGTTACATCCCCGCGCGCCGCGCCACCCGCGTCGATCCCATGATCGCGCTGCGCTACGAGTGAACGCGCACACCCGCATTACGCTTACGCTCTGCGCCAAGAAAATCCGGAAGCGTCCGCATTGGCTCGGCGTCGCACCTGCCGACTCCGGCGACGAGGACTTGACCAGCCAAAAAAATTGAGCGGCTCGTGATCTTTCCACGAACCGCTCACGGGGGTGGGTGAATTAGTCGCGCGGGGCCTTTATGTCTTAGCGGGGGTGCGGCTTATTTTGGTTTCTCCTCAGTGGGACGCGTCGCTTCGGCCTTGGGCGCGGCTTCCTGCTTCGGCGCAGACTGATGTTGTTGCGGGGCGGCCTGGTGCTGCTGCGGAGCAGCTTGATGTTGCGGTGCTGCCGCTTTCGGCGCGCTTTCTGTGTGCGTGGGAGCAGCCTGACGCTCTGGCTTTGCAGCTGGTTTCGCAGCTACGGGTTTTACTTCCGGGCGGGGCGACTCGGATTTTGCAGCTGGTTGAGCGGGTCGAGCTGCGTTGTGCGGCGCCGCAGCAGTATGTTCGGGCGCCGGTCTTGCAGCCGGCTTGTTCTCAGTCGCCTTGTTCTCGCTTGATCGTGCCGCTGCGGCATTGTTTTCTTTCGACTTGTTCGCCGTCGCGCGACTCGCAGCGGCCTTGTTTTCCGTGGCTTTGTTCTCGGCAGCTTTATTTTCAGCGGCTTTATTCTCAGCCGCCTTACTTGCAGCCGCTCGATTCGCAGTGGCCTTGTTCTCGCTCGCCTTGCTCGCAGCGGCTTTGTTCTCGGTCGCCTTCGTCTCGGCTGCCTTATTTGCTTCGGCTTTATTCGCGGTCGCTTTGTTCTCGGCCGTTTTATTCTCAGCGGCCTTGTTCTCAGTCGCCTTGGATTCAGCAGCCTTATTCGCAGTCGCCTTCGTCTCGCTTGCCTTGTTCTCGGCTGGAGCACCGCGCGCCGCTACCACGCCCTTGCCGGAGAACTCACCCGGCTTGGACGTTGCCGCGACCGCCGGACGCCCGTGATTCACCGACGCGAGCATTTCATGGTTCCCGCCCGCCGCGCTTTGGTGGCTTGTTTGCGCAGCGGTGGCCGGAGTGTGCGACGCCCGCGCGTAGGTTTCTTCCTTGGCCGTCGGTCGCGCCGTGATTCCACCTGATCCGCCGTTAAAACTGACATGGCTGGACGTGTTGACGCTCACCCGCTTGTCATAGCTGTTGCGGTAATGCTCGCCGCCGAAATTGTTCACCGACGAGTTGTAGCTGAACTGATTGTTGCGCCAGTAGCCGCCTTCGTACCCGGAGCCACCGTAGCCGTATCCATAATTTACGCCGCCGTAGAAGCCTACTTCACTACCCCAATACCCACCGTTCCAGGCGTAGGCGCCATCGTTCCATCCCCAATAGCCGGGAGTCCAGAGCAGGCCTTCGCTGGGTGGTTCAATCCATGTGCCCGGTACCCAGAAGTAGCCCTCGTCGCCATAAGCCCAGTAACCCGGCGTCCAGAGATAGCCCTCCTGCGGGCAGATCGGTTGCGAATACACGACCAGTTCCGGTGGCGCGATCGTAATGGACGCGCTGAACTGCGCGCGGGACGTCGCTGGCACCGCCAAAATTACAAGTGCGAGTAAAAAATATTGAATCGAGCGGATAGTACGCATTTTTCATAACCTTTCCTGATCATCCTTCGTTTGCCCGGTCTGGCTTGGTTGCTGCGGGTTGCGCGGATGGAGGGACTGCTTGACTTGCGAATAATGCCCTAGGCGGATTTTGAAGTCTGTTCAATATGAGTCACTTTTCGCACAGCCCAAAAACGTTCCCATCCGTGGAAACACTGAATGGGGCCAGCGAGAGGTGCCGATGCGGAACGGGCTCGAGCTGCGCCGCGCGGCCTTTGATTCTCAGGGTTCCTCTACTTCAACTATAATTGAGTCGGCACGGCAGAATATTGTAAGCTCTCGCCATGGTCATCAGCGAAAGGCTCAAACGGCTTCGCGAAGCGCAAAACCTCTCGCAAGGCGACATCCAGGAGCGCACCGGCCTGTTTCGCTGTTACCTCTCGCGCCTGGAAAATGGCCGCACCGTTCCTTCCATCGAGACGCTGGAAAAACTAGCGCGCGCCCTGGAAGTCCCGCTCCACCAGCTTTTCACCGACGATGAAGCTCCCGTCAAAAAGCTGCATGTCCCCAAAGAACTACCCGGCTCGATCTGGGGCCTCGACCAGAAAACCACGCGCCAGCTGCGCCTCTTCGCCAAGCAATTTGCCCGCATGGACGGCAAACAGCGCTGGCTAATCCTCCGCGCCGCCGCGAAAATCAACAAGGAAGGCCATCTCTAACCAGGATTTTTGCCGCGCCGCACGCGCCCGCGCCGCGAAAGGCGTCCCCGCATTTCGTCAAGAGTTGGGCGATCCAGGACGTGACGCAGTTCGCGGAGCACGTATTCTGAAAGAGAGGTGTCGTTCAGCGCCGCACGCACTTTGAGTTCACGATGCAAGTCGGAAGGCACATTGCGGATCTGAATCATGACGGCCATGCGATCCGCATGCTTGCATGTGCAGCACCTATCAACGGCATCACAAGACGATTCACGGTTTCTTGCTGCGAACATCGAACGTCATTGTGACGATGCTACATAGCGACCCTCGTTGACCTTGGCATTTTCACGCTCGAAGTCGCAAGCGTGTTCAAGATCGTCCATGAGTCCAATTTGCGTTGGTCGCCAATCCAACCGCTGCTGCGTGAGCGCGCTGGACGCCACCAAATCTAGGCCAGCGAAGAGCCCCAGCGCGCCAAAGTGCTCGCCTGCTTGATCGGCGGATAGGGAAACCGTCGGCACTTTCAGGCCACGTCCGATTGACTCGGCGATCACTCTCATCGGCACGCCCTCCTCGGCGACCGCGTGATATCTGGCGCCCGCGGCACCCTTCTCAATTGCTAGCCTATAGAGACGGGCCGCATCGAGCACGTGCACCGCGGCCCAGCGGTTGAGTCCGTCACCGACAAACGCCGAGACACCCTTCTGGCGCGCTATATTGATCAGATAGGTGACCAGGCCTTGTTTCACTCGGTCGTGGACCTGCGGGAGGCGCACCACCGACGCTTGAACCCCCCGTGCCAGCAGCGACATCGCTGTCACTTCCGACGCGCGGGGATACGAGGCGGAGGCGTGAACAGGGGCGTCATCCTCGGTCGCGGAGCGGCCCAAAGCCAGCAGAGCCAGCCCGGAGGTGACGAGCAACGGTCGGGGGGAACCGGCGAGCGCGGCGCCGAGCGCCTCAATGGCGCGCTTGTCGATCTCGCAGTTCTGCTTGAATTTCGAGAAGTCATGGACAAACGCGGTGTGAATCACGGCATCGGACATGGCCGCTCCGATGCGCAAACTGCCGAGATCCTCCAAGTCTCCTCGAAGCACGTCGGCACCAGCGGCGATAAGGGATTTGGTTCCCGCCTCTGAGCGAACAAGCCCGATTACCGAGTGCCCCGCACTGATAAGTTCCTGAACCACAGCCGAACCGATAAAACCAGTAGCACCTGTGACGAAAATACGCATTTTCTCTCCTCCTTCTAATTTCAATGTGCGATGAGGCCAGTCTTGTAAGTTTGATTGCCACGATGAGGCGCAGCTACGTAGGGGCTCGCGCTCTCGAGGCTACGTCACCACGGGAGCGGGCCGTCCTCGTTCGAGAACGTGCCCGTTAGACCATCTGGACCAAGCAGCGCGAGCCGCACTGGCTCGCGGGCGCCCTCCTCGACAGTCCGCGTGCCCGAATAGTTGTTGAGGTTCGTCTTGGTATAGCCCGGGCAGGCGGCGTTGACTTTGATCCCGGTTGACTCCAGCTCAATCGCCATGGCGAGCGTGATGGCGTTCAGAGCCGTCTTGGACGCAGGGTAAACGGGGCCGAAAATCGAGCGCCACGGGGAGGCTCGGTCCGCGTTCCTGGTCAGAGAGCCAACGCCGCTCGACACGTTCACGATGCGGGCTGCTGGCGCCTCGCGCAGCAGCGGCAGCATCGCCTGGGTAACGGCGAGGACGCCGAACACGTTCGTCTCCCACACCGCGCGCACTTCATCCAGGGACACGTTGCTGGGGCGGGTCAACTTCGCGTACTCCTGGACGGAGATGCCCGGCTGCTTGCTCGTATCGGAGATCGCCGCGTTGTTAACGAGCACGTCGAGGCGCCCAAGCTCCTTGCGGATGCGCTCGGCCGCGGCGGCGATCGAAGCCTTGTCCGTCACGTCGAGCTGGAGCGCGCGTGCGTCCGGCCCAACCTCCTTAGCCGCAGCCTCGCCGCGCTGCAGATTGCGCGACCCGACTAGCACAGTGCAGCCGTGCGCCACGAGATCCTTTGCGATTTGAAGACCGATTCCTTGATTAGCCCCGGTGACCAGGGCGACAGGTTTGTTGTGCATAACAATCTCCTTATTTACTTGTTCCCTTCGAGTCAGTACCTACGCGGTGCCTGATTGCGAGTGCAAAATCCCGCTGCTCGCGTTAAAAACACTTTGATAATTCCTCGTTCTTAACGCGAAAAAGATTCCCCGACCATTTCTTCGCTTTTCCTCCAAAGGGCCTCCGCCATGTGCGGATCGAGTGCATATTTGCGCACTCCTTCGCTTACACCGCTGATCATCACTCCGTCAGGCACGATTTCCCCCGCGTGGCAGTTCTCGCAATAGCGGCCGCCGATCTGCTCAGCCGGCGCGACCACACCGGCCCATACCGAGGTGGCCGCTCCCTGCGGGATCGTCTTCCACGCGAACGGCCCCTTGCCCTCCGCGGCGAGCTGATCGTTCATTTGTTTGAGCATGTTTTCGAGGTGGCTCGGGTCCATGTGTCGGGCGAGCTCGGTCTGGATGACTCCTGGATGCACCGCCGCGGCGCGCACCCCGCGTTCGCGGTGCCTTTGGTCGAAGGCGACCGCGAAGAGAATGTTTGCGGTTTTCGACCGGCCATAGGCGAGGAAGGGATCGTAGGGCGTTCGCTGAAAGTTCGGATCGTCCAGGTCCACGTTCGAGAAGCGGTGACCTGCCGAAGACAAGTTGATCAATCGCCCTCCCTTGCGGATGAGCGGCGCAATCCTGTTCATCAAGACAAAGTGGCCCAAGTGATTGGTGCCGAACTGCATCTCGAATTTGTCGGTCGTGTAGCTAAACGGCGTGGCCATCACGCCTGCGTTGGCGATGATCACATCCAACGGCTCGCCCTTTCGGAGCAGTTGACCCGCGCAGTTTCGCACGCTCGCCAGACTGGCTAGATCGAGTTTGACCAGCTCGAAGCTGCCACCGTTCGCCGCGGCGTCCTTGCGTATTTGAGCGGCCGCCGCTTCGCCTTTCGCCAAGTCGCGCGCCGTGCCAATTACCTGCGCGCCATGGGCCGCGAGCGTGCGAGCCGTTTCCACGCCGATCCCGGCCGAAACGCCTGTCACCAGCACTCGCTTACCGCGTAGATTGCTACCGGACAAAACGTCTTCGGTAGTTGATCTAGCTCCCAATGTCACTGCCATGTTTTTCTCCTCCCGCCCCTCCGCTTCAGAAGGTGCCTATTGACAAGCGGCCGCGGCTCGCATAAAACGGAGAGTGTCTCCGCAGCACATAAGATAACCGGAGATAGCCTCCGGTTGCAAGTTTTTTTAACTTTTTTGCTATGCCCAGCAAACCCTCACAACCTGCCCAGCGAAAGCCGCGGGCCGATGCCCAACGGAATCGCGAGCGCATTTTGGAGGTGGCCAAGCTGGCCTTCACTCGGTCCGGCGCCAACACCAGCTTGGATGAAATCGCCAGCGAGGCGGGCGTCGGGCCGGGGACTTTGTATCGCCATTTTCCTACGCGTGAGGAACTTCTACAGGCGGTTTATCGGTCGGAGATTGAAAAGCTGGCCGCGGCAGAGCGAAAGTTCGCTCAGAGCATGCCCCCGATTGAAGCGTTGCGAGCCTGGCTATTGTTATTCGTTGATGCCATCGAGACGAAGCAGATTATCGCCCCGGTGCTGAGCACTCTCATCGGAGATCCCAAGAAAGTGTTCGCTTCTTCCCACGCTCAGATCCATGAAGCGCTTAGTGTCCTGGTGAAGCGCGCGATCAAGAGCGGCGACATACGGAAAGACATTGATCCCACGGATCTGCTTCGCGCACTTGTCGGCGTCGCCCACGTGACGACCAGCCCTGACTGGCAGCAAAGCGCAAAACGGCTCGTGGACATTCTCATCACCGGTTCGCGCCCCGTCGCATAGCCCGCCGGCCTGACTTCCGGATTGTCCGCTACTCGGAGGTAGTCCGAAACTCCCGGTGAGCGTGCCGGACCTAGGCTGCGGGCCGAATCCTATTCAGACTGCCAGGCAGGACTAACAAATTCGCTTGGTTGCGGGCGGTCGCAACCGAAGCTTCGCCTCTTGCAATCACTTTGGAATTACTCCGATTGTGCCCAGCCACGTCTCGACTAATTGAGGCCATTCTGTAATCGGAAGCTGCGTGCGCCGCAGGCCGAACGCGTGGCCGCCTTGCGCGTACAAATGCATCTCGACGGGCACGCCGGCGTTCTTCAGCGCGATGTCGTAAACGAGCGAGTTCTTGACACTGTCCACGTTGTCATCCTTGGCCTGCAGCAAAAACGTCGGCGGCGTCTCGCGCGTGATATGCGCGCGGATATCCGGATTCAACTCGAATTTTTTGTTGTCAATCCAGAGATGCCCCGGATACAGAGCCACCGCAAAATCCGGGCGGCAACTTTCTTTGTCGGCCGCATCCACAGCCGGGTATAGACGCTGCTCGAAATGTGTGCTCATCGCGGCCACCATATGGCCGCCTGCCGAAAACCCCAGCACTCCGATCTTGTGTGGATCGATATGCCACTCCGCGGCGTGAAAGCGCACCAGGCCAACCGTCCTCTGCGCATCTTCGAGGGCCGTCGGTGATTTCGGGTTGACCTGGCAGTCACATTGCTTCTCCCAGTGCATCCCCGAATTCGGTACGCGGTACTTCAACAGCACACAGGTGATCCCTTTGGCCGTCAGCCAGTCACAGACCTCCGTGCCTTCCAGATCGATGGCCAGAATCTGATATCCCCCGCCGGGAAACACCACGACCGCAACGCCGGTGTTCTTTCCTGCGGGAGAATAGAGCGTCATCGTAGGCCGCGATACGTTCTCCACATAATCCCATGGCCTTCCGGCGACCTGATTCTCGGCCGTCGCGGTGACCTCCGGTCCCGCGGCAGGCTGCGCATCCGGTACCGCCCCCGGCCAGATCGGCACTTGCCTATGACCCGGCGATGGTTGCCAGCCGGGCGACTGCGCGCGCAGACCGCTCGACGCAAACGCAAAACAGAGAACAAAGATTGCAGCCTTCATCGCTATCCTCACCGCTCAATATAAATCAGTCACTACTGTTGCGCGCGGCAAATTGCGCTTCTCAGCCTAGCGCCGCTGCGAGTATAAGATGACCATGACGAACACACTCGATTACCCCGCCATGCTCGCCGTGGCACTAAAAGAAGCGCGCACCGGCCTTGCCGAAGGCGGCATCCCCATCGGCGCCGCCATCTTCGACTCCACCGGCAAGCTCATCGGCGCGGGACACAACCGGCGGGTGCAGCAGGGCGACCCCTCGGTCCACGGCGAGACGGACGCCTTCCGCAAGGCGGGGCGGCAGCGCAGTTATCGCAACCTTATTATGGTTACGACCCTGGCGCCTTGCTGGTATTGCAGCGGGTTAGTGCGGCAGTTTGGCTTTGGCACGGTGGTGGTGGGTGAGAGCCGCAACTTTCAGGGAGGGATTGACTGGCTTCGCTCCCTCGGCATCCAGGTCATTGATCTGGATTCGGCGGAATGTGTGGCGCTGCTGGGGGATTACATTCGCGCGCATCCGGCGGTTTGGAACGAAGATATTGGAGAGGAATAGCACGACCGACGCGGAGCGCGGCGTGATCAGGATCAGTTTTCAGCGCGACGCTGGCGTTCGTCGCCAGCGGCAACGCGCTACGCCAGCCGCGTTCCCACCGCCCTCGCGTACCCCAGCAGCCGAGCGTCTGAATTCGGTTGCGCGATCAGTTGGACGCCCGCGCCGCTCGCGCATGGCAGCGTCACCACCGGCGCGCCAACCAGGCTCATCGGTGTGGTGTAGCGCAGGATGGCGCGTCGAGACTTCGTATGATCAGCACCAACGGCTAGTTCGTGCAGCGCGGCGCAGGGCGCGAGGAAGAAATCGAACCCGCGCAGTTGCGCGCCCGCGCGCTCTCGGAACCGCGCATGGCCCGCGCGGAACATGGCGATTTCATCTGCTGATAGGGACGCGCCCCACGCCAAGCGTTCGGCGATCGACGCGGGAAAGTGCGAAAAATCCCCAGCGGTATTCACGCCGTGAATCGCCGCTGCTTCCTGCGCGGTGATCGCGGTGTAAATTTCCAACGCGTCTTCCCAGAATCCCGTGTCGACCGCGGCAATCGTCGCGCCGCATTCAGTGAGCTTTCTCTTCCAGTCCGCAAAGCCGGCAAGCACCTGTGCATCGCAGTCGTGTAGAAAGTCGTCAGGCACGCACCCGATGCGGAGGCGCGTTTCGGTCATTTCTGGCGCGTCGAAACCGAACAGCGCTTCCGCCAGCAGCGGCGCGTCGCGCAGATCCTGGAACAGCCATCCCAGCGTGTCGAACGTGGGCGCGAGGTGGACGCCGCCGCGCCACAAGCCGGTCCGGTGGGCCAGCTCGAGCGACGCGCGATATCCGGCGAGGCCGCACAGCGCTGCCGGCAGGCGGATCGAGCCGCCAGTGTCCGTTCCGATCGCGGCGAGCGCCGACTGTTCCTGCACGCTGGCGGCGCCGCCGCTGGAGGAGCCACCGGTCAGCCGCCGCGCATCGCGTGGCTCGACGCAGTCGCCGTAATCCGGATTCTCTCCAGTGATGCCGTACGCCAGCGGGTGCATGTGCGTCTTGCCGATGGTGAGCGCGCCTTGCTCGCGCAGGCGGGCGGCCACGGCCGAATCCTCGCGCGCCACGCCGTTGCGCTCTGCGTAGAAGCGCGAACCCAAAGTCGTCGGGAAGCCAGCGACGTCGAAGCAATCTTTGATGGAAACCGGCACGCCGTACAGCAGAGGTTTCGGATCGCGCGGGAATCGCCGCGGCAACGCATCCGCTTCGTCGCGCACTTTTTCGGCATCGAAAGCGAGGTAGACGTTGTGGCTCGCGTTGCTGTTGGCGCACGAGAGCGCTTGCTCGGCCGCGGCGCGCGGCGTGATGTCTCCGCGAGCGAGCTGATCGCTCAGCTGTTGCACGGGACTGCGCGCAGCAAGCACGGACATGGACGCATTTTAACCGCATCCACCACGCGCAAACGGACGGAATTTCGCCCCTCGCCGCGAAGAGAAAGGAACGAACAGGAACAGCTGCCGGGATGGCCGCCGCTCCTGCTCGCGTGGGCTGGACTAGAACTGAAGACTGAGAGACATCTGAATCTGGCGCGGGCTGCCGATGGTCTTGTTCACTATGCCCAAACCAAATGGACAGTTGTAAAAGCTACCGTTCGTGGAAGCCGGGCAGCTGTTCGGCAGTGCGGGTGTCCCTTCCACTGGAACGTTGTTGTAGTACTGGTTTTGGGAAACGTCATCGAGCGGGATGTCAAAACTGGGCGTGTTGGTCAGGTTGAAAACATCGAAGCTGTACTTCGCAGAAAGCCGCTCGGTGATCTTGGTGTTCTTCACGATGGAAATGTCCGCACGCTTCTGGGAGGTTTGCCGGAAAATGTTGCGCTGGCCCGTCGTGAAGTTGGTTTCGAAGGTATCGCCTGGCGGAATGGCGCCATTCAAGTCATTGGGAGCAAGCAGCGGCAGCGTGAAGCACTGGTCCTTAAGCGCGTACTGCGGCATCGTGGGAGTACTGTAAGCTCCCGATACGCCGGTGAGCGCGCTCTTCGGCGTGCAGCCCGCAGCGAGCGGGACGATGGGGTTGGTGATGCCGTCGTTGACGCCGTAGAAGATGCTGCCGACCGCGCCGGTGTAGTCAATCACGCTGTAGGGCTGGCCGCTCTGAAAAACTCCGATGCCCTCGACGGCCCAGCCATTCCCAATCTTGCCTCTCCAAGAGGAATCCGCGGCCATGTTCGGGAATTGGTAAAGAAGCGTGAAATTTATAACGTTGGTGCGATCGAAATCGGAGTTGCCGTAGCCGGAGCGCAGGTCGAGCGGGTTATTTCCGTTGTAGAACAAACCCATGGCGCTTTGCTCGTCCAAGGCGTGAGAGTAAGTATAGGAGAAGCCCGCTTGCAATCCGTGGTTGATGCGCTTTTCGACGTGGACTTGCAAGGCGTTGTAGGCAGACACGCCCGCGGCGGTGTAGGAAAGCGCTTCGGCGGAATAACCGAGGTAGGGAACACGAAAATCTACATTGCCCCCTTCGAAGTTGTTGAGCATCGTGGAACCGTCGGGAAGAGTTAACGGAGCGCAGGTGGTGGTGCAGCCTGCTGGCCCCTGCACGGTGTATCCGTAAGTGTAGTTCTGCTGAAACGTCGTACCCTTGCGGATCGGATTGGTGGGGGTGGCGATCTGCGCCTGGTTGAAGGGCACGGGAATCACCTCATGACGTCCCAAGTTACCCACATAACCGATGTCAATCGCCAAGTCGCGGCGCGGCTGCCATTGAATGTCCAGTGTCTGGTTCATGGTGTAAGGAAGTTTGTTCTTGCGGTTGTAAACGCCGAAGGGGAAGAGCGCTTGCCCTTGGAGGATACCCGCACCAATGCCAACCCCCGGTACTCCAGTATTCGGCAGGTAGCTGTTAATCGAAGCTGGATTACCCGTCGGAGGAGGTCCCAATGTCGTGCCCCACGGATTGCTGAAGCCGTAGGCCGTCGGGTCGCAGGTCGGGATATAGAACAGATATAAGGACGAAGGGGTGCACTCCTGCGCGCTAACGAACGGCGGCGCCTGGTTGACGCCAAACGGTCCGCCCGTGACAACGCCGGCCGCAAAGCCAGGGGAAAGATAAGTAAAGAGTTCTCCACGGTCGTAGTACAAACCCCAGCCGGCGCGAACGACGAGCTTGTTATTAAATTTTCCGGGACTCCAAGCCAAACCCAAGCGCGGCGCAAGGCCCCATTGGCGGCCGGTCAAAGTGGAGGGGCTGACTCCTTTGCTGGGAAACTCCTTGTTGTTGCCGGCGACAATGATGCCGTTCGAGATGAGAGTGTCAGTCGCGGGGTCGTAATTGTACTGCGAGGGATCGAAATTGTAGAGCCGCCCGTACTTTTCAGACAGGCCGCCATCATCGTCAAAGCGCAGTCCCACCGTGAAGCTCAGGTTAGGACGGAACTGGAACTTATCCTGAACGTACAGGCCCCATTCATTGGCGCGCAAGTAACGGTTCGCATCGCCCTGCAAGACGTTCGTCGTAGTGTATTGATCCGACGTATACGGAGTGACGAAGCCTTGGAGAAACTGCGACAGATCCACGGTGCCAATCATCCCGGTGCCGGGTCTTTGGTCACGGGTGTTGAGTTGGGTGTAGGAATACGAGCCGCCAAAAGAAACGGAATGTTTGCCGTGGCTCCAGGTGGCGCTGGCAGAGGGCATGAAGCGGTTCTGGAAAATTCCTGTGTTGGCGCCTTGCGCCTGCGCGCCCTGCCCGATCGTCAAAGTCGCTGAGTTAACGTTGTTTGGATTGGTGAGTGAGCTGGTTCCGAGCATGTTCACAATGGTCATTCCCGGAAAGAAATTGGAGCCGAATGTATTGATGGTGGATTCCGCCGGCGATGCGCCGGTCGACGATTCGACGAAGCTGGCGAATTGCGCGGGGGTGAACGGCTGCCCAATCGTGCTGTAAACCTTCTCCCGAATGAATCCGAAAACTTCGGCAACGTTGAGGTTGGGCGTAATGATCTGGGTGTTGGTGATGGAGGCGACCTGGCTGCCGGCATCGAGGTGCTGAGTAAAGCCGGGCACGCTGGAATACGCGAACGGTGCGATGCTCGGATCGTGCTGGTAGTAATACTTCAGAGCCAAGCTGTCCTTGGAGTTGACGATCCAATCGAGATTGCTCACCGCTTGATCCGAGAGGAAATAGGCAGTGCCAGGAGAGAGGGCGTTTTCTGGAAAATTGAGCGATGGAATGTTGCCGTCATTCCATGGAACCAGGTACTGACCGTTGGGGAGTTGGTACTGAAATATGCCCATGGCGATCGGATTGATCTGATTGGGACCGTTGCCCACCGAAGGGCTCAGATTAGAGCCGAAATTAGTGTTGGAAATGTTGGCCAGGCAAGTCGCCATGGTTGCCGTCGCACGAGTGGCGCCACAGTTCGCTGCAGTGAAGTTGACCGGAACGGTCAGACGCCCGATGCCGATCTCCTGATCGGAACTGTGCACGTGCTGGTAGCCGAGATAAGCGAAAAGCTTGTTCTTGATGATCGGTGCGCCTGCGGCTCCGCCCAAGGTATAGCGATGGAGTTCGGGAACTTTCAGATTGTTGGGAAGATTGGGGTCCTGATTGAAAAAGAAGGGCGCGGCATTGAGCCAGTCTGTTCCGCGATGCAGGTAGGTGCTGCCGTGAATTGCATTGGTGCCCGACGCGGTGCTCATATCAATATGCGCGCCGCTGGTGGAACCCTGCTGCGCGTCGTACATGGAGGTATTGACGCGAACTTCCTGAACAGTTTCCGGAGCGGGAGTGGGCAGGGATTGGCCGACGGCGAGATAAGGCGACGCTGTACTCTGGATCACGCCACCGTTACCGCTGGCAGCACCGCTGACGCCCGTATTGTTCACGATGCGCGCCGAGGCCACCTGGCTGGTGCTCTTGCCGTTGAACAAATTCTTGGCGTCCACGCCGTTCAACAAGAAAGTGTTGCTGGTATCGCGCTGGCCGTTGGCCCAGATGGGCTGGTTGCCGAGGCCGGCGTTGGCGCCCGTGCCGGCGGGTAGTTCGGCGCTCACGCCGGGGGAAAGAATGGCGAGACCCGTGAAACTCCCGGTGGGCAGCGGGATGGCTTCGAGTTCCGCTTTATCGAGCACGTAGCCGTTCGTCGTGTCCACCGCGTTAAGCAGCGGAGTCTCTTCGACGGTGATGGTCGTTCCCACCTGGCCGACTTTCAGCGAAGGGTTCAAGCTCACCGTGCGATCGGCCTGCACGAGAATGGATGGAATTCTCTGCGTTTCGAAACCGTCGTGGCTGAAGGTGAGGGTATAGGTGCCGATCGGCAAGTTCACAAATTCGAACGAGCCGCTGGAATTGGTTTTCTGCATTCGCCTGAGATCGGTTTGATCGCCGACGAGCGTCACCAATGTGTCTGCCAACACGCCGCCCGATGTATCGCTGACAGTTCCGGTGATGCCGCCCAGGGTCTGTTGCGAACGCGCGCCGGGCGCGAATGCCAGAGCGACACAAATGCATGCGGCGAGAAAGAAAATCGAGCGCCGGACTCTCGCAAACATCAGATCCTCCGATCGATGCGGACAGACCTCGCAACAGGAATTCCGTCCGAAAACTCGCACGGTAAATTTTTGCGCTTTATTAAAGACGCCGCCCAGATGCCTTACTTCACCCCGAAGATGGAGGCAAGGTACGCTTTTTTCGCGCTGCTGCGAAGCATCTTTTTTCTATGGCAGGTATCAATCATTTCTATGGCTGATTTCCACAGGGAGCATAGGCATGCGGCGGATGTTTCGCGGTTGGCTGCGCGGGAAGTTCCAGATTCCTGCGTGCGACGGCCCGGCGATGCCATACCATCCGTGCTCGCGGGAGAATTGCATGACGCTGCGCGCAGTCAAGCTGGCAATGGTTTTTGCCGTGGCCCTGTACGACACGCTGCTGGTGTTCAACAACACTACCGACTACAACTCGAACTATCAATTGGTGCGTCACGTGCTGATGATGGACTCAACATTTCCCGGAAATCGCGCGATGTGGCGCGCGCTGAACCAGCAGGCTGCGCACACGGTCTTTTATTTATCGATCATTGCCTGGGAACTGGTGACGATGATTTTGTGTTGCTGGGGCGGATTGCGGTTGGCGCGAGCGCTGCGTGGAAGCGCGGCAGCGTTTCATGGCGCCAACCGAATCTCCAGCATCGGGTTGACGCTGGCATTGCTGATGTGGCTGCTGGCCTTTGTGACTGTTGGTGGGGAGTGGTTTCTGATGTGGCAGTCCGAAGCATGGAACGGTCAAGAAGTGGCGCTTCGCATGTTTACGGCGATTGGCATCGTGCTGCTGCTGGTGGCACAGCCGGATACGGAAGGGCAACCCTAGAGCCGCTCAAGAACATTCGGCCACGATCGAAATGTCTGGCTTCAGGGGCTGAAGCCCTTTTCGGTGCGGAGCTTTACGGCGGGACTGAAGCCCCGCCTTTTCGGGCCAGCCGATCGCGAGCTTGCTGCTAGATTTTTTTCGGCGCGATATTTTTGCCGCGGCTGTTTATCAGGAAGCACAGCAGCCCTGCGGCGAGATACACGAGATAAATATACGGAAGCTTGCCGTAAGGGCCCTCGGGGACTGGATAGAGGTTGCCGACGAGCGCCAGCAGCATGGCGAGCCCCGCGAGCCCGGAGAGAATTTGCGCGGCGAGCGTGTAAGCACCGTGGTTGCGCAGATAGCGCGGCAGAGCGATGCAAACTAGCGCGTAGGCCACGATGAAACCGTAGGTCGCGAGCGAACCGAGCCAACCGTAAACGTCCAGGCCGCTCGCGCCACGCGCCGCCAGCACAAGCACCGGCAATACCGCCGCGATTCCGGTAACGACGACTGCGTAGCTGGGAGTTTCGTTACGCGCATGCGTGGTGCGAAGCGAGCCGTGCGCCAGGCCATTGTGCGCCATGAGCAGCAATACGCGCGCGGCCGCGGTGATGCACGCCAGCGTTCCGGCGAACATGCTGACCAACGCGCCGATGTCAATCAGCAATCCGAACAGAGGAACGCCGCCCACAGCTGCGATCACATGCATGGGCGCCGGACTGGTTCCTAAATCTTGGCCGGCGGTGCGGAAGCCGAGGACTTCGGTGTACGCGCAAACCGTGAAGAAAGCGCCGCCAACGATGGCGGATTGAATCACGGCGCGCGGAATCGTTTTCAACGGATTGCGCGCTTCGGCGCCCAGCGTGGTGGCGCTCTCAAACCCGACGAAGCTGAAGAGCGCGAGCACCAGGCCGAGCCGCAGGCCGCTGCCCGTCATGCCGCGCAATTTCAATTGTTCCCAATTCAGTTGCAAGCCGTGACGCACCAGCACGAGCGCAACCACGATGACGATCACCGCGACGGAAATCGCTTCCATCCACAACATCAATCGCGCGGAGATTTTTACATCGCGGTAGGCGATCCATACGGAGATGCCGGTGCCGATCAGGACCAGAAGCACGGCGGAGATTTCGTGGCCGGTGGCGTCGCGCAAGAGAAGATTTGCAAAGTGATAGAAACCGCCGATGACGCTCGAGCCCGTGGCCACATAGGCGAGCAGCAAACTCCAGGCGGCCGTCGCGCCCAGCCACGGGGGCAGGATCATGGAAGCGTAGGTGTAGAGCGAACCGGGCGAGGCCGAATATTTTGCAAAGCGCGCGATGCACAACGCTACCAGGAGCACAGCGATCGTTGCCAGCAGGTATGCGAGCCAAGTACCGTTGCCGGCGAGCGCACAAACCAGAGGAATGGTGGCGGCCGGAGTCGTGGTTGGAGCGATTGTGGAGACCGATTGCGCCAGAGTTTCGAGCGGGGAGAGAGCGCCGCGGCGCAGGCCGTATCCGGCGACTTTAGGATTTTGCTGGGGCGAGGTTGCGTCGCAAGGATGATTCTGCGTTTCGCCAAAATTTGCGGGCGCGTGCATGGCGTACCATACAGGCTCAATGACGAGGGCGCAAGAGATACGGCGGCGACATACGGCGGCGACAGAGATACGGCGGCGACGCTGGAAAAAGCTGCCCGCTGCACTTCGCTTCGGCGCCGCCGAATCTCTATGGGGACGGCTCGATGGGGCGATTCACAAGGCCACTTCGATCCATGCACACGAAGCCGCGCGGGCGCGGCAGCGCGCTGTGATATCGATTCGCATTCTCGCTGACGTACGCCGGGAATTCGCCGAACTGGCATGGGGGGAACAGCTGCTGAAACTTGCCCTGCGTTTTGTTGGTGCGCTTCTGCCGCTCGGCTTCCATGTGGAATTTTCGCAGGCACAAAGCGCGGTAGCGAGCGCGACAGGGTATAGTTGCGCCGTTAAGGCGACGAATTGGGATTTGCATCAGCCGCGGCCAGGAGGAATCTAAATCCATGAAAACAAGAACGAGTGCGGCGCTCACACTCTGCGCGCTACTCGCGCTCTCGCTGTCGTTGTGCACAGCGGCTGCGGCGCAGTTGCAGAAGATACAAGCGCAAAAAATAAAAGTGATCGCAGATCAGGATAGCGCTGGGCCGCAGGGAACGAATTTCCTTTCGCTCTTGATGTTGCTGCGTGCGCCGGAGATCAATCTGCTGGGGATCACCACGGTGAGCGGCGATCAATGGGTGGAACCGGCGACGGTGTTCGCGTTATGGGCCACCGAGCTGACCGGGCGGACGGATGTGCCGGTCGTCAAGGGTGCGGAGAATCCTTTAGTGAACTCGAAACACGAAGTGGAGCTGCGCGAGGCTTTATATGGTTCGATCGTTGGATGGCGCGGTTCGTTCAATCCCGATGCTCCAAAGCCGAGCGAAACGTGGGCGCCGCCTGGGGGCTTTCCGAAAGTGAAAGCCAGGCCCGGGCGCGCGGCGGATTTCATTATTGAGACGATTCGTGCGAATCCCGGGGAAGTCGTTTTGTATTGCGCCGGGCCGCTCACGAATCTGGCCCTGGCGGTGCGCATGGACCCGGCGATCGTGCCTCTGACGAAAGCGATTTATATTATGGGTGGCAATTTGCGGGAAGGATCGGAATTGAATTGGTGGTGGGACCCGGAGGCCGCGTTCATCGTGTTACGCGAGCCGTGGAAAGAAATGGTCGTGAGCCCATACGAAGCCGGTGCGCAGGTGTGGTCCAGCGCCGCGCTGATGGAGCAGATCGTGAAGGCGGGCGGCCCGCTGGCCGCGCATGTGAAGCAAGAGTATCTGCAGGCACAGCCGCCCGCGGGGACATCGATGTGGTCCATGATGTGGGACGAATTGCTGGTGGCGTCGTTGATCGATCCGACGGTGATCAAAAAATCGGAGACGATGTACTTGGATGTGGACATTGATCACGGCACCACGTACGGCCAGACCGTGGTATGGAAGAAACCGGAAGAAATTCCAACATTCTTTTTGCCTTACAGCGGTCCGAGGCCGGTGGATCGCGAAAAATGGATAGGACATTTGATGCCACCGGCAGGTGTGCATCCTGCGTCGGTGCAGACGGAAGTGGACGCCGAGAAGTTCATGAAGTTTTTCGTGATGTCCATGAGCCGGTAGTTCTTTTCGCGCGCACGAGTGTGATGATTTCTCGCAAATTTTCCGACTTTGTTCCTGGGCAACAATTTTGCAGTGGCGACGCCGCTGCATTCTGAATTCATCCCATACCTGTTATGGCATTGACGGCGGACGGCCTGCGGCCTATAGTTGCGCACTTTTAGGCTGGGAGAAGCATTTTGCTCGAGCGCGTGTTCCACCTCGCCGAAAACAAAACCACCGTACGCCGCGAACTGCTGGCTGGGTTGACGACGTTCATGACCATGGCGTACGTGGTCGTCGTGAACCCGCGAATTCTGGCGGAGGGCGGCATGCCGGTGGAAGGCGTGCTGTTTGCGACGTGTATTTCGGCGGCGCTGGCCACGCTGGTGATGGGACTTTGGGCGAATTATCCGATCGCGCTGGCGCCGGGAATGTCGCTGAACGCGTACTTCACGTACTCGATTGTGATCGGGCGCGGGGTGCCGTGGCAGACGGCGCTGGGCGTGGTGTTCTTGTCCGGGCTGTTGTTCGTGCTGCTGACGATGACGAATGTGCGCGAGCACATTGTGAACGGCATCCCTGATTGCCTGAAGCATGCAACGGCCGCGGGAATTGGGTTGTTCATCGCGTTCGTAGGACTACGGAACGCGAAAATTATTGTGGCGAATCCGGCGACTTTTGTGGCGTTTGGAAAAACTTCCGATCCGGAAGTGCTGCTGGCGGCCGCTGGGGTGATCCTGATCGCTATTTTGATGATTCGGAAAGTGGGCAGCGCGATTTTGCTGGGAATTGTGGCCATCGCGCTGGCGGGTATCCCGCTGGGACTGGCGCACTTGCCCGGGCGGTTATTTTCTTGGCCGCATCCTGCGGGCACATTTCTGAAACTGGATTTGCGTTCGGCGGCGCGGCTGGGCCTGGGCGAATTGATCTTCGTATTTTTCTTCGTGGACTTGTTCGACAACGTCGGCACTTTGGTGGGCGTGTGCGAGCAGGGCGGATTTCTGCGCGATGGAAAATTGCCGCGCGCCAGCCGTGCTTTACTCGCGGATGCGTTCGGAACGATGGTGGGCGCGCTGACCGGGACGTCCACAGTGACAAGTTACATCGAGAGCGCCGCGGGTGTGGCTGCTGGCGCACGCACAGGATTGGGGAATCTGGTGATCGCCGGACTTTTTTTCGTGGCGATGTTTTGCGCGCCGCTGGTGGCCGCGATTCCCACGTACGCGACGGCGCCCGCGCTGATTCTGGTAGGCGCGCTGATGTGCGGCTCGATCGCTAAAGTTCGCTGGGACGATTTCAGCGAGGCTTTCCCCGCGTTCCTCACGCTGGTCGCGACGCCGCTGACGTTCAGCATCGCCACTGGGCTGAGTCTGGGCCTGCTATCGTTCACCTGCTTGAAGATTGGCGCGGGAAAATATCGGGACATCAGCCCGCTGATCTGGGTGCTGTCGGGCATTTTTCTGCTGCGCTTCGCATTTCTTGGCTCGGAATAACGCTGACGCGCGATATTCCCCCTGGCGGCCACAGAAAAACACGGCAGAAAACAAAGAATCACTTTTCAGCCGCAGTAGAGGCACGTTAAGCTCACCGCCTTCGAGCCCGGGGCTCGATCTTTCGGAAAATGAATCAGATGACCTCCACTTTCGCGCAGAGCCACTGGATTCCCGTCGCGATTTTTCTGGCCACTTACATTTTGATCGCGGTGGAAAGCGGACGCGGGAGCCACCTGGATCGCACCGCGGCGGCCTTTTGTGGCGCGGTAGCAATGGTGCTGGTGGGCGCGGTGCCGCTCGCCGAGGCGTACCAGACGATCGATTGGAACACCTTGATTTTCCTGCTGGGCATCATGATCCTGGTGGCGCATTTTCAGATTTCGGGATTCTTCGATTGGATCGCGGTGCACGTGGCGGCGATCGCGCGAACGCGCTTCCAGTTGTTGGTGCTGCTGGTGTTCGCGACGGGGATCCTGGCGGCGTTTTTTGTGAACGATACGATTTGCCTGATTTTCACTCCGATCGTGCTGGTGGTGACGCAAAGGCTGGAAGTGCCGCCGATTCCATATTTGATCGCAGTAGCCACGTCCGCGAACATAGGATCGGCGATGTCGGTGACGGGAAATCCGCAGAACGCGGTGATCGGAGTTTCGGCGCATTTTTCGTTTCTGGGATTTCTGGCGCATCTAGCGCCGGTTTCAGTGGTGGGAATGGCGATCAATGTCGCCGTGCTCGCTCTTTTCTTCCGCCGCGAGATTATTCACCACCCGCTGAAACGCCGACCGCCGTCACTCCCGGTGAAAATAGAGCGTGTCCTGCTGATCAAATGCTGCATCGCCGCGGCGCTCGTGATTGTGCTGTGGATTCTGGGCTACTCGTTTCCACTGGTGGCGATTTCGGTGGGCGCATTCATCTTGATCATCGGACGAGTAAAGGCGCAGAACATTTATCAGCGACTGGATTGGGAGCTGCTGTTATTTTTCGCGTCGCTGTTCGTGGTGATCAAGGGATTTGAGGCCTCGGGCGCGCTGGAACGCCTGATCGGATATTTTCAGGCGTGGCTGCAGGGCGGAATGACGTCGCAATTATTCGCGGTGAGCGGCGTGATGCTGATTCTTTCGAATCTGGTGAGCAATCTGCCCGCAGTGCTACTGTTCCGTCCGCTGGTGCCTTCG
The DNA here is from genome assembly GCA_013289695.1 of Acidobacteriota bacterium. Lineage (GTDB taxonomy): Bacteria > Acidobacteriota > Terriglobia > Acidiferrales > UBA7541 > Palsa-295. The sequence continues at coordinate 149,132 of JABCZK010000003.1, read as the reverse complement.
TTTCCGAACACGCATTACATTTGGCTGGCGGTGGCCTCTACCAGCACGCTTGCTGGCAATGCGACGCCATTCAGTTCCGTGGCGAATTTGATTGTGCTGCAGCAGGCGGGCAAGAAGGTGAAAATTACATTTTGGGAGTTCGCACGCGTGGGATTCATCGTGACGCTGATCACAACACTCGCGGCGATCGCAATTCTTGCGCTGGAGCATTGGATTTTGCCCGGGGCGTGATGAAGGCCAAGGCAACTGCTCCCGCCTTTAGGGCCTGTATGGCGACCCCAAAGGCGGAACTTCAGCGGCTAAGGCCGCACGGACTTTGCGGCTTAGGTCGTGGCGAAAGCCACGACCCACAAAGATGCTCGATTTCTGACACAGACTCTGAATGCCGCCGCTACGAAAGCAAAGAAGAACGCGGCGAAAGATTGCAGGGGCGAGCGGTGGACCCGCCCCTGCAAATCGAAAAGTGGCTGAGATTGGATTTACTTCTTGGCGTGGGCGAAATTTTCTTCCACTTGCGCCCAGTTGATGGTGTTCCACCAGGCCTCGAGGTATTCGGGGCGGCGGTTCTGATACTTCAAGTAGTAAGCGTGCTCCCAGACGTCCACACCGAAGAAGGCCTTTCCGCCGTCCATGACGGGATTGTCCTGATTCGCGGTGGACTCGATGACGAGTTTTCCGTCGCGGAACAGTAGCCAGGCCCAGCCGGAGCCGAAGCGCTTGACGCCCGCATCGTTGATCTTTGTTTTGAAGTCCGCGAAGCTGCCGAATGCGGCGCTGATGGCTTTGCCCAGTTCGCCCCCGGGTTCGCCGCCTCCGCCTTTCTTCATGATCTTCCAGAACATGGAATGGTTCATGTGTCCGCCGCCATTGTTGCGCACCGCGGCGCGGATCGCGTCCGGTACTTTGTTGATCTGCGCGAGCAATTCTTCGACGGAAAGTTTCTGCAGGTCGGCGTGGCCCTCGAGCGCCTTATTCAGGTTGGTGACGTAGGCGCCGTGGTGTTTGTCGTGGTGAATTTCCATGGTTTTCGCGTCTATGTAGGGTTCCAGAGCGTCGAATGCATACGGCAAAGGCGGCACTGTGAAAGTCATCTGCGGAGCGGCTCCTTGTCCTGTAGAAGTTGCGGTCATAATGTACCTCCTGTTTTGCGGTTCCTGCCCCATAATTATACGCGCCTGCCGGGGAACAGGGGTACGGGCAGCTGGAAATATTGGGTGAAGCGAGGGAGTCGAGGATGCCATCGGTCGAACACGTGGAAAAGCATTTCACCGCGACGGCTGCGGTGCGCGACATTGTTATTGGAATGTCGGACGGACTGACCGTTCCCTTCGCGCTGGCTGCCGGACTGACGGGCGCGGTGGCATCCACGGGCATCGTGGTGACGGCGGGGCTGGCGGAAATTGCGGCTGGATCGATCGCCATGGGATTGGGCGGGTACCTGGCTGCGAAGACCGATACGGAACATTATGCATCGGAACTGGACCGCGAATATCGCGAGACGGTAGAGCTGCCGGAAATTGAAACGGAAGAAGTGGCGAAAGTTTTTCGCGATTACGGTCTGACGCAAGAGCAGATGACGCCGATTGTTTCAACGATCACCGCAAACCAGAAAAAATGGGTGGATTTCATGATGCGGTTCGAACTCGGATTGGAACCGCCGGACCCCGCGCGGGCCACACGCAGCGCCGCGACGATTGCCGCGTCGTACATTGCCGGGGGTTTGGTGCCGCTGGCGCCGTACATGTTGATCCATCACGATCTGCATTTGGCGCTGATCTATTCTGTCGCGGTGACACTGCTGGCGCTGTTTGGATTTGGCGCGATCAAAGGACATTTCACCGGAGTGAAGCCATTGCGCGGCGGGACGCAGACGGTTCTGGTGGGCGGCCTGGCGGCGGCCGCGGCGTTTTTGATCGCGCGATTAATTAGTTAAGTTTGCGAGTGGGAAAAAATCCCGCGCGCAATGGTGATTGGCTATTGGGTTGCTGGCGCGGTTCCCAGATTGCCGAATGGCCAGAGATTGAACGCTTTCAGGATGCCGTCCTCGTGTTTGTTGACTAACATTTCAGCGGTTTTTTCCTGCGGCCACGGGCTCGCCAGACGCTCGGGGCGGTCGGCGATCCAGAATGCAGCGAGGGCCATCACCGTGGCGTCGCGATCCAGAATATCCGCCTTCACTTTGTCGAAAGTGTCCACGGCGGAGTGGTGCGTGTACTTGTAATCCGGGGAATCCTGGTTGAGGTTGATGCCGGGAAGTCCCGCCAGGGTGAACGGGCCGGTGTCGGTGCCGAATTCCACGTCATCATCCACTGTTAGATCGCCAAACGCCTGCAGGGAATTCGCGAATTTCTGAACGGCGGGAATCAGGTCCGCGCGGCCGCCGAGTTGAAAGCCGACGACTGGGCCTTGCCCGTTATCGAGAATCAGCGCCGCGACGTGGTTGGCCATTTCGCTCTGATGCGCTTTCACGTAAGCGAGTGAGCCGAGCAAACCTTCCTCTTCGCCGGTGAACAGAACGAAACGGATGGTGCGGCGGGGCTTGAATCCCGATTTGACGATGGCCTCGGCCGCGCCGAGCGTCACTGCGGTTCCGCAACCATTGTCCGTGGCTCCGGAAGCAAGATCCCAGGAATCCAGGTGTCCGCCGACAACAATCACTTGCTCGGGATTTTGCGTGCCGCGAATTTCGCCGACGACATTCGCCGAATCCACAGGACCATCGGTGGCGCGGTTCTGCACATTCATTTTCAGGCGCACGAACTGACCGCGATCGAGGTAGCGCTCGAGTTGTTCCTGATCTTCCGCGGCCATGCTGACGACGGGAATGTCATAGTAAGCATCAAAGCCGAGAGCGCCGGTGTGGGTAAGGTGCATTCCAGTGCTCTTGCGGCCGCCCTGGCCGCCGATGACGGCGACGGCGCCGGATTTATGCGCAGCGATCAAAAAACCGCCAAACTGGACGAACGCGCTCATGCGGTCTTTGGGCGCTTCGCCTTTTTGCACGATCAGCAGAATCTTTCCGCGCCAGTTGCCGGAATTATTTTTCAGCTCGTCCTGTAGCTGGTAAGCGTTCACGGCGATGACGTCGGCTTCGGCGCCTCCGGGCGCCGTGGACCCGACCCAGCCGAGCGAATCGACCATCAGTTTGCGACGGATGGGCGCGACCAGTTCGGCGTCCGCGGAGATGCGCGTCCAGCCGCGCGAAATTTTCCAAGGTTCGGTGTGAACATTTTCCAAGCCGATCGCTTTCATCTTCACCAAGCCCCAGGCGATGGCGCGAGCCGCGTCGGGCGAGCCGGTGACGCGCGCGCCGATGTCGTCACTCAATTCTTCCAGGTCCTGGTAGGCGTGCGCCTGCATGGCTCCGGCGCCGGCAATGGCGACCAGAGCTTTCAAGGTGGCGTCGTCGTCCGCAGTAGGCGCTGGCCGCCGTTCGCCAGGAGCGGAGATTGCCGGTCGCGCTGTCATCAATAAGAACGCCGCGCTGCATACCAGCGCGAGGATTTTTCGGATCATGCCAGAGCTCCTTTTCATTTTCAATTTCAGTGTCGGGAAAATCCCGGGGCAGAAAATCCGGCGGCCGTGATGCGGCGCCGCGTCTGGGTGCCACCCGTTGCGGCACACACGGTACAGCACAATATATAAGGATACCAGAGCCGCGTCTTTGGACGGATGAGGAACGAAATCGCTCAGGGAACCCCAAGCGTATTCTTTGCATCTATATAGCGGGGAAAGAACCGGGTTTCCCGCCGGGGCATAGAAACACTTATTTCCGGCTGTTACGTCAAATACCATATTCGCCGTAGTGCCAACGTAGCGCTCCGCGCGATATAATCGAAAGTTCAGAGAAGACGATATTAAGGAGAGACAGCCATGGAACGCAGTAGCTTCAGTATTCGCCGCTGGGTAGCCACCGTCGTGGTGATCGCGGCGTTCGCGGGGGGAGCCCTCCTCTCGCAGGGATTCAGAGACTGGGCGGGTCACACCGTTCTGGGCTCGCCCCGAGAGCCAATCGCCATCGCGCAAAACGCGCTGCCGGTAAGCCTTGGAAATTTCGCGAACGGATTTTCCGCGGTAATCAAGCCCGCGCTGCCCGCGGTCGTAAACATTCGCACATCGAAAATGGTGAAGCCGCAGGGGAACCAGATGTCGCCATTTTTTAACGATCCGATGTTCCGCCAATTCTTCGGCGATCAGTTCGGCGGCGGAAAGCCGCACGCAGAGCGCGAGCAGGCTTTGGGTTCCGGCGTGATCGTGACAACGGATGGAACGATTCTGACCAACAATCACGTGATTGACGGCGCTTCGGACATCAAAGTGTATTTGAGCGACAAGCGCGAATTTAAGGCCAAGCTAGTAGGCGCCGATCCCAAGACGGATATCGCGGTGCTGAAAATCGAAGCGAGTGGTTTACCGACTCTTCCGCTGGGCGATTCTTCACAGCTCAACGTGGGAGATTTGATTTTTGCGATTGGCGATCCGTTCGGAATCGGCGAGACGGCCACGATGGGAATCGTCAGCGCCACCGGCCGCGGACAACTGGGAATTGAGGATTACGAGAACTTCATCCAGACCGATGCGGCGATCAACCCGGGAAATTCGGGCGGCGCGATGATTGATATCCACGGCAACCTGGTGGGTATCAACACGGCCATTCTTTCACACGGTTCGGGCGGCAACGAAGGCGTGGGATTTGCGATTCCCATGAGCATGGCGAAGCCGGTGATGGATCAAATTCTCTCGCACGGCAAAGTAGTGCGCGGATACCTGGGCGTACACATTCAGGACCTGTCGCCGGAAATTGCCAAGGCTTTCAATTACAACCTGAGCGGCGGCGCGCTGATTGGCGACGTCTCTCCGAATACGCCGGCATCGAAGGCCGGATTGCAGAAGGGCGATGTGATCGTCAAGCTCAACGCGCAGCCGGTTAGCGACTACGTTGACCTGCGGCTGCGAATCTCGCAGATGGCGCCGGGCACTGCGGTGAAGCTGGACGTCTGGCGGGACGGAAAAACGCAACCCTACACAGTGACTCTGGGCGAACTGCCGGAAAAAGCGCAAGCCGAAGAGAGCAACGGAACCGAGAGCGGCGGTGGACTCGAGGGAGTGGAAGTAGACGAGCTGACGCCGGAGATCGCCCAGCAGCTTAACTTGGGCGCGGGAGCTCACGGAGTGGTGGTTACCTCCGTGGACCCGTCCAGCCCAGCGGCTGCGGCGCAGCCTCCGATCGGTCGCGGAGACGTAATCCAGGAGATCAACCACAAACCGGTGCGGAGCCTGAGCGAATACCGGCAGGCGGTCGCATCGGCAGCGAATCAGCCCTTGTTGTTGCTGGTAAATCATGGCGGCGTGACGGGATATTCAGTCGTCCAGCCGCACTAAGCTGTAGCAGTTCCGTAAAGAAACAGCGTGAGCAGGGGGCATGGCCGGCCACGGTCGTGCCCCTTCACTTACGCCACATTCAATCATTATAATTCCCGACTGACCCCTCCGGTCGGGTTAAGTTAATACATGGGAGCATCCATGTGGTTCGACTTTCCGCAACGAATCCGCCGAGGGGCTAACGTTCCAGCTACCCCCAGAGCTTGGGTTATCGCTTTCAACACGACTGGGGGTAGAATAGTACTCGAGTTCTATTTTCCCCAGCCCCTCGTTCTAGTACTAATGAACTGTAAGCCGCAATTCTGTCTCGACGCATCTTAATTTCTTGATTCAAGGATCCTGGTGATCGTTATGTCGCACAGTACAAATCGAGCTGTCTTTAATGCATCGCTGCTACCGGAGGCCGAACTTCGTTGGGACCTGTTCAGCGCCGGATTTGGGCTGCAGATCGCGGCAGTAATCTTGCTGGTGGTGATACCCCTGCTGCTGCCGCAAAAGCTCGATATTGTGCAGCGCTACTGGACGACGCCGATCGAAGCGCCTCCGATCGTAGCTTGGAAACCGCAGCCGGTGCAGCCAGCGCCGAAACCTGTTCCAGTGAAGCGCGAAGTCGTTAAGGTAATTCCCAAGCCAAAACCGGAACCGGTCGTGGAATTGCCGAAGCCGCGAATTTACGCGCCGGTGGTGGCCACAGCCCCAATCGTCAAGAAACCGGCTGTGCGTAAAGAAACTCCGCCCGACATGACGGAAGTGGCGAAGGCTTTCCCGGATCATACTCCGCCGATGTCCATGGGCAGTTCGGCGATTCCAACATTGAAAAAACCTCGCGAAGCGGTGCAGACGGGCGGATTCGGCGATCCCAACGGCGTGCCGGCCAACGGCAAGACAAACAAGGCGGCGAACATCAATATCCAAGGCGCGTACGACATGCCCACAGGGCCTGGCACCGGCAACGGGACAGGCGGCGCGAAGGGAGCGAAGGGCGTGATCGCCAGCACCGGGTTTGGTAACGGAGTCGCGGTGGGAAGCCCGGGCGGGCCGCCACATGGCAAGGTCCAGCAGGGAGGTTTCGGCGACGAAAATGTCGCAGTCGCAGCGCCGAAAATAAAGCAGACGGCGAACGTCGCGGCGAAATCGACGCCGGTGGAAATTCTATTCAAGCCAAAACCGACGTATTCGAACGAAGCCAAGGCTAAGAATATCGAAGGCGAGGTTCTCTTACAGGTAGTTTTCACGGCGTCGGGGGACGTCAAGGTCCTGCGTGTCGTGCAAGGTCTTGGTTACGGTCTTGATGAGACCGCGCAAGCAGCAGCGCGGCAGATTCGCTTCAAGCCGGCACAACAGGATGGCCAAACAGTGGATTCGACCGCCATCGTCCACATCGTATTCCAATTGGCGTCTTGAAAGGGGAATGGAGATGCGCACGTGCAAGAACATTGGTTTGGCAATAATGCTGGCCGGTTTCCTGGCCGGGTCAGTATCCGCACAAACCACAAAAACTGTTGATCAAACCCAGCCACAGGCAGGGGCGAACACTTCGGCTCCGGTAGTGACCGTGGATCAAGCGATCGACCACTTGATCGCGCGCGAACACGATGAAGTGGCGACGATCCGGCGTTTCAGTCCGTTGATCGAAACCTATATTCAGGACATGAAGACCGACAAGGAGATGGGCGCCATTCCGGTGAAGGACCACTATTTTCTGGGCCAGGCCGACCTCTCCAAAGGCATCGTGGACAACTCGATGCTGCACACGCGAAAAGGAAAGCTTGATGCGTTCAATCCTCTTTCGCATATGAGCGGCTTGTTCACTTCTTCGTACGTGCCGGAAGGTTTCCTGCAGATGATTTATATTGATACGAACGGATTCGATCGCCAGCACTATCAGTTTGATTATGTGCGGCGCGAATTCCTGGGCGAAGTTCGCTGCGTGGTGTTCGACATCACGCCGCTGCCGAAATCGGGCAAGGGCCGTTTCAAGGGCCGCGTCTGGGCTGACGATCAGACTTTCACGATTGTCCGCTTTAACGGCGTTTACACCCCGATCGCGGGCATCAATGCCTTCAACTTGCATTTCGACAGCTGGCGCTTGAACGTCCAGCCCGGACTGTGGCTACCTGCATACATCTACAGCCAGGAATCCGATCTCCGCGACTTCTTCGGCGGAGACATTCGCTTCAAATCGCAGACGCGTTTGTGGGGCTACAACCTGAAGAACGTGGGCCGTCAGGAAGAATTCAGCGAGATGACCATCGAATCGCCCACGATTCAAGACCAGGCCGCGCAGTCGCAGGATAAATCACCCATCGAGGCACAGCGTGAATGGCAACATGTTGCCGAAATCAATGTGCTGGATCGCCTGCAGCGCATCGGCTTGCTCGCGCCTCCAGGAGAAGTGGACAAGGTGCTGGAAACGGTGGTGAACAACCTGGAAGTCACCAACAACCTGGACGTGCAACCGGAAGTTCACTGCCGCGTGCTGCTGACCGGAACTCTGGAAATGTTTTCGATCGGGCACACCATCGTTTTGAGTCGCGGGTTGCTGGACGTGCTGCCTGATGAAGCGAGCCTGGCGACGATGCTGGCGCAGGAGTTGGCCGATATCATCGTCACCAAGCCTTCCACCGATCAGTGGGGATTCAACGACACCACCAACGTAACCACCACGGAAGCGATGGCTCGTTTTTCGTTCAAGGACAGCCCGGCGCAGATTCAGATGGCCAACGACAAGGCGCTGGAACTGCTGAAGAATTCTCCTTACAAGGACAAGCTGGCCAGCGCCGGACTCTTCCTGAAACAACTGGACGCGCAATCGAAGAACTTGCCTGCGCTGATCAATCCGCACCTCGGCAATCGCGTGTCTCTGAGCGCATCGCTGTTGAGCGCCGGCCCGACGCTGGATCCCACGAAGATCGATCAGATCTCCGCTCTCCCAGTAGGGGCGCGCATCAAGCTTGACCCTTGGGGCGATCACGTCGAGCTGGTGAAGGCGAAACCGATCCCGCTGCTTTCGGCGCGTGAAAAGATGCCGTTCGAAGTCACGCCGTTCATGCCGTTCCTGATGCGATATCAGAAGCCCGGAACCGGCATCTCGGCGGACCCGACGAAAGCGGACTTGGCGAAGAAGGATCCACAACAACCGCAACAGCAACAGCAGCAGTAAACGAATTTTGTCCCCCCGAGCCCGGCGGTTGGATGGCCTCCAACCGCCGGTTTTTTTTGCGCGAGTGAAGTTCCGTCAATTTGGGCGCGAATGAGCGACGCAACAAGCTTCTAATTATTGAGCGGGAGCCGGAGGCGAGCTTCCGAGCCGCGATGCGTAGGGCGATTTTCAAGAGTAAGCGAGCCGCCGTGAGCTTCGGCGATCTGCCGGCTCAGAACCAGACCGATTCCCGAGCCGCCCTGCTTGGTTGTGAAAAATGGCACGAAAAGATTCGCGGCGCTGGGAATCCCCGGCCCGTCGTCCTGAACCCACACTTCGATGCTGCCGTTCTGGCGTTCCCAGCCGACGCGCACGCCGCCGCCGGTTTCCAGCGCAGCGTCCACCGCGTTGTGTAGCAGATTGATCAGTAGTTGCTCGAGCTGATCGGGATCGGCTTGAATTTCGGTGTCGGGGCCGGCCTGCAGCTGCACGGGGAGACGCGGCTCCAGACCGACGACGCGGCGCACCCAGACGCCGACGTTCATCGGCTGAAAAACCGGCGGCGGGAGCTTGGCAAGCCTTGCGTAGGCGTTCATGAAGCGCGCGAGACCGTCGGTGCGCGCTGCGATCACGTTGAGGCCGCTGCGCATATCTTCCTGCCAATCCGGCGCGCGATCCTCGCGGCCGAGCATGCTGCCCAAATTTTCCGCGACCGATTTGATCGGCGCAAGAGAGTTATTCAGTTCGTGGCCGAGAACACGGATCAGGCGCTGCCAGGCCTGGCGCTCTTCGTCACGCAAGGCGCGGCTTAAATCCGTGATAACCAGCAGCTGGTGCGGCAGGCCGGCTTCGCGAAAACTTCCGCGATGAATTTCCCAGCGCCCTGATTTTCCGGGGAAAGCGATTTGCGCGATGCGCGGCGTTTCGCCCTCGAGGCATTCCGAAAGACCCAACTCGATCGCCGTGTGTCCGAGGATGCGATCCTCCGGCTGGCTGAGAATGCGCTCACCCGCGCGATTCACCAGGCGCAGACAGCCTGCGCCATCGAAGGCAAACACGGCGACGTCAATTTCCTCCATCACTTTGCGCAGCAGTGCGGTGGCTTCCAGCGCGCCAAGCCTTTGCTTGCGCAGCGTTTCACCCAGCGCGTTCACTTCCCACAAAACCTCGCCGAGCACATCCTCACGGTTCGCACCCCGCGCGCGGATGGAAAAGTCTCCTTCACGCAACGCGGCCAGCAGGTTCGAAAGCGTGCGCAAGGGGAACATGACGCGGCTTTGCGCCGAAAACGCAAAGCTGAGCCAGGCGATTACCATTGCCACCGTGAGAGTCCACTGCAGCTTGGACGTAAAACTCCCCGTCCACAGAAGAATCAGAGCTACCGCCGTGCCTCCCAGCCCCGCGGCCAGGGCCAGCAGCAAAATTCGGCGTTCATAGAGCAGAGGAGTCAAAGGCTATATTTCTGCAGGCGGCGGTAGAGCGCGCTGCGGCTCAAGCCCAACGCCTTGCTGGCGTGACTGACGTTGCCGCCAAAACGCGCCAGCGCTTTCTGGATCAGCACGCGCTCGACGTCTTCGATGCTCATTTCGTCCAGCCGCAGAGAGGCCTCGCGCGCGGGACGCAAGCCCAGATCGCTGGCGCGGACGGCTGCACCTTCGGCCATCAGCACGGCGCGCTCGACGGAATGGTCGAGTTCCCGAATATTTCCGGGCCAGGGATGATCCAGCAGGATCTGCAATGCCACCGGCTCGAATCCTTCCAAGTGTTTGCGGTAACGCTGCGCCGATTGCCGCAAGAAATGATGCGCCAGCAGCGGAATGTCTTCCTTGCGCTCGCGCAACGGCGGCAGGTGGATTTCGATGGTGTTCAAGCGAAACAGCAAGTCCTCGCGGAATCGTCCGCCAGTTACTTCAGTTTGCACGTCCGCGTTCGTCGCCGAAATAATGCGCACGTCCACGCGGCGCGTGGTGGAAGAACCCACGCGTTCCAATTCACCCGTTTCCAGCGCGCGCAGCAGCTTGGCCTGCAGATTCATGGGCACGTTGGCGATTTCATCAAGGAACAGCGTGCCGCCGTCGGCCAGTTCGAAGCGGCCCACGCGATCCGCCTTTGCATCGGTGAACGCGCCCTTCACGTGGCCGAACAATTCGCTTTCGAAAACGCCTTCGGGCAATCCGCCGGCGTTCACGGTGACCAGCGGCCGGCCCGAGCGCGAAGATAGCGCGTAGAGAGTTCGCGCCACAACCTCCTTGCCGCTGCCATGCTCGCCCGTGATCAAAACGTTGGCATCCGACGGGCCCACGCGCGCGATCAGGTCCATCACCGGACGCATGGACGCGGATTCGGCGATCATGACCGGACGGCCATCCGCGCGCAACAGCCGGTTTTCCGCTTCGAGGCGCTGGCCTTTGCGCAACGCTTGCGATAGCTCGATCTGAGTTTTCAAGATGGCCAGCAATCGCGCGTTTTCCCACGGCTTCTGTACGAAATCTTTCGCACCGCGGCGCATGGCTTCCACGGCTAGTTCCAGGCTGCCCCAGGCGGTCATGACGATGATGGGCAGCGTGCTGTCCTTGGCGCGAATATTCGAAAGCAGATCCAGTCCTTCCTGGCCGGAGGTCGTGTCGCGCGCGTAGTTCAAATCCATCAGAAGCGCGTCGAACTCGCGCGCCTCGAGAGCGGACATCACCGCGGCCGGCGAAGCGACTGTCTCCGTCTCAAATTTTTCGCCTTTCAAAAGCAGGCGCAAGGCCTCGCGAATATCCGGCTGATCGTCGGCTACGAGGATTCGGGTTCGTGGTGCGTTGGCTGGCATCATGGCGCGAAAGGATTCTCCCTGGATTTTACCGCCGGTCTCGTTCGTTGAAATATCGGATGCATAGGTCATTTGGTTTCCTCATTCATAGCGCAGCGCCACCAACGGATCGACTTTCGTGGCGCGCCGCGCTGGAAAATAACAGGCGGCCAGCGCGACGAGCGCGAGGCCTGCGGCTACACCGATGAAGGTGAGCGGATCGCGGGCCTTGACGCCGTAGAGCTGGCTCTCGAGATATTTCATCAACACGAGCGAAGCGGTGATCCCTATCACCAGGCCCAGCAACGCGAGTTTCATGCCGTCGCCGACGATCATGCGCAACACGTCGTCAGGTTCGGCGCCCAGGGCCATGCGAATGCCGATTTCGTGGGAGCGCTGCGTGACGGCGTAGCCCATCACGCCATAAATCCCGATGGCGGCGAGCAGCGCCGCGACCACCGCGAAAAATGCCAGCAGCGACATATTCAGGCGGCGCTGGGAGAAAGCCACCGCGAGATATTCTTCCATCGTCTTCACATCCGTCATGGGCTGATCGGGATCAACGCTTTCGATGGCGCGGCGAACCGCGGCGGTCAATTGCGCGCGATCGCCGCCGGAGCGCACCACCAGACTCATGAGCCGCGAAGGATTCTGCGTCTCCGGCAGATAAAGCTGACCCGACTTGGGTTCGGACCACGCCCAATCCCTGACGTCGCCGACGACTCCCACGATGGTGAGCCAGCCCTGGTGCGGGATGGGTTGCCATGGAGTCCTGGTCGCGGGAAAGAGCAAACGGATCTGCTGGCCGACGGGGTCCGCGTCGGGCCAATAGCGGTGCGCGAGGGTTTCGTTGACGAGCACGACGCCCTGAGAATCCGGCCCGTCGGCAGCGTTGAAGTCACGCCCCTCCTTCACCGGGACGCCCATTGTCTGCAAATAGCGCCAGTCCGCGACGCGGTATAGACCCGTGAAATGTTCACCCGAGGGCGGAGTTGCACGGCCGGCGATATCGAAATCACAGAACCCATTCCAGCGGGTCAATGGCAAGAAATTCGCGGCGCTTGCGGAGGTCACGCCGGGAATCGCATTCACGCGTTCGACCACGGCCTGATAGAAATTCGCGATGTGCTGGCCATCGGCATAGTGTGATTCGGGTAGAAGCATCTGGCCCGTCAACAAATTTTCTGGCTGGAATCCCAGGGGCTCGGCCAACATCAGCGCAAAGCTGCGAACCAGCAGGCCCGCTCCCACCAGCAGCATCAGCGAAAAAGCGACTTCGGAAACCACCAGCACGGAACGCGCCAGCTGGTTGTGACGTCCCGCCGTGGAACCGCGGCTTCCTTCCTTCAGCGATTCGAACAATGCAGACCGCGAAATCTGAATCGCCGGGGCGAAACCAAAAAGTATTCCAGTGGCCAGGGAAACCAGGATCGTGAAACCCAGTACGGTGGCATCAATGGCGATCCATTCCGGGTGAGGAATTCGCGAGCCTTGTCCGGAAATGACGGCGTCGCGCAGGATGTGGATGCCGCCGTAGGCGAACAAAATACCGATTGCCGCACCGACAAGAGAGAGCAGCGCGCTTTCCGTCAGGAGTTGCCGGAAAATTCGCCGCCTGCCCGCACCCAAAGAAACTCGCAGTGCGATCTCGCGTTCGCGGACGGCGGCGCGCGCAAGCATCAGGTTCGCGACATTGGCGCAAGCGATCAGCAGAACAAACGCGACGGCTGCCAGGAGAAGCAGCAAGCCCGGGCGCAGCGTGCTGACCAGCTCGTCGTGGAAGCCAACCACGCGGATTCCGTTCTTCTGGTCGAAGGCAGGATACTGTTTTTTGAGTTGCTCCTGAATGGTTATCATTTCGGCGTTCGCCTGGGAAATGGGCACGCCATCTTTGAGCCGCGCGAAAATTACGAGTTCGTGATCCTCGCGATCGAGTTGGGTGCGACTAAATGCAAACGGCTTCCACAGCTCGAAATCCGGAAGTGTGCCATAAAGAGAAAAGCTTCGCGGCAAGACTCCGATGACCGTGAAAGGCTTTTCATCGAGCAGAATCGTCTGGCCCAGAATTCCGGAATCGCCGCCGTAGCGGCGTTGCCACAAGCCGTAACCCAAGAGGACGACCTGTTCATGACCGGCCTGTTCATCGTCGGGCGTAAAATCCCGGCCGATCACTGGAGTGACGCGCAGCATGCGAAAAAAATTCCCGGATACTTGTGAGCCCCACACCCTTTCGGGTTCGCCGCTGCCTGTAATCGCGAAGGACAGGGCGCGAGAGGCGGAAAGTTCCACGAAAACGTGATTCATGTCGCGCCAATCCAGAAATTCGGCAGCCGAGGCCGTGCCGCGCGTGATGTTGCGGTTCGCGTCGGTCTCCCAAAGAGTGACGACGCGGCGGGAATCCGGAAACGGCAGAGGTTTAAGCAAAATTCCGTTCACGACGCTGAAAATCACGATGTTCGCGCCAATCCCGATCGCCAGAGTCAAAATGGCGACCGCCGCGAAACCCGGGTTTCGCCGCAGCATGCGCGCGCCATAACGCAAATCCTGCCAAAGTGTGTCCATAATTTTCGCCCCCAAGAAGCGCTCAAGTGACAGCCTATCTTACTGCGTCGTCACTTGATGTCCACCTCTCGGGCCAATCCACTCCGTGCGCCGGGCATGTTTTCGCCCGCTCGCAATTTTCATCCGCAGCGCTTATTCGTACCGCAGCGCGATCATCGGATCCACGCGCATCGCGCGGCGCGCCGGGAAATAGCAGGCCAGCAGCGTGACGCCAGCCAAAAGCAGAGTGACCAGGCCAAACGAGATCGGATCGGTTGCGCTCACGCCATAGAGCAAATGCTCGAGCGTGCGCGAAAGAGCGAACGCTGCCGCCAACCCGATGCTGGCTCCCAAAGTAAAAAGCCGGACACCCTGCGACAACACCATATGCAATACATCGTCGGGTTGCGCTCCCAGAGCCATGCGCACGCCGAATTCCTGAGTGCGTTGGGTGACGGTGAAAGACAACACCGCATAAATCCCCAGCGCGGCAAGCAGCAACGCTAGTACGGCAAAACCGCCCAGCAAGCCCGCTTGCGTCTTTCGCGGAGCAAGCGTATCGTCCACCAACTCTTCCAGCGGCATCGCGCCCGCCACCGGCTGCTCCTTATCAACGGCCCAAACCTGCCGGCGGACCGCGTCTGCTATGAGCATCGGATCACCGGGCGTGCGCACGACGAGATACTCGGGTTCAAATCCGAAGTCCTGCTGCAGGTACGGCAAGTACATCTCTGGCCGGGCTGGTGAATCGAGGCCTGCCTGGTGAACGTCGCCAACGATTCCCACGATGGTGATCCACGGCGAAGCCTCCTCGAAGCCTCCCTGCTTGAAGCGCCTGCCGACGGCGTTTTCTCCCGGCCACAAATTTCGAGCCATCGTCTGATTGATGAGCGCCACGGGTGGAGCCGCGGTGCCGTCGCGCTGGTCGAGTGCGCGCCCGTCAACCAGCTTCATGCCGAGCGCGCGAATGTAGTCGTCGCTGATGATGCGGCAATTGGGAATCGGTATTTGACCCGGCGCAGGTCGCGGCCTTCCTTCGACGGTGATGCCCGTGGCACCTCCGTAATTGGTGAGCGGAACCCAGGTGGTGTAGCCAGCCGCGGTGACCGCCGGCAAGCGCGCGACGCGCGCGAGGACGTCGCTATAGAAAGCGGCCCGCAGCGCAAACGCTTGGTATTTCTGCCGCGGCAACGGCGTACGGACCACCAGAAGATGATCGGCGCGGAAACCGGGATCGAGATGCAACAGTTTTTCGAAGCTGCGCAACATCAGCGCTGCGCCCGCCAACAGCACTATCGCGAGCGCCACTTCGGAGACCACCAGCGCGTCGCGCAAGCGGCGGCCCGTTCCGATGCCGCTGCGTCCACCCTGATTCAGAGATGTGACGAGATCGAGTCGTGACACCCGGAGCGCCGGAAGGATGCCAAAAAGAATTCCGGCGGCGACGGAAATTATCAGCGTGACAACCAGAACATGGCTATTCACGCCGGATCCGTTCATGGGCGCGATACCTTCGGGAATCAGGCTCACGAGCAACTGCGTTGCGAACGTCGACAGGAGCAGTCCGGCCGCTCCGGCAAGCGCGGCGAGCAATAGGCTCTCAGTCAATAGTTGCCGCGCAACGCGCCACCGGTTCGCGCCGAGCGTCAGCCGCATGGCAATTTCGCGCCGCCTGCCGGAAGCGCGCGCCAGCAGCATGTTGGCCACGTTGGCGCAGGCGATGAGCAGCACGAAGCAAACAGCTCCCTGCAGGACGAGCAGCGCCGGACGCGTCTTCCCCGTAAGTTCTTCGCGCAACGGGACGGCATACGCGCCGACTTTGGCGTTCTCGGAGGGATGCTCTTGCTCCAACTGCTTCGCGATTGCAGCCATGTCCGCATTCGCGACTTTGAGCGACACGCCGGGCTTCAGACGTGCAACGACCTGGAGATGATGATTCCCGTGGTTCGCCAATTGTGCTGTCGTAAATTGTACCGGCGCCCAAAGCTGGGGATCGCGGTCCGGGAACTGGAAACCCCGCGGCATCACGCCGACCACATCGTATTTTTCGTAATTGAGCCACAGTTGCTTGCCGATGATCTGGGGATCGCCGCCAAACCTGCGCAGGAAGAGCCCTTGACTCAAAATCACCACGCGCGGCGCTCCCGGCACATCGTCGGAGGCGATGAAGCCGCGGCCGAGAGCCGGACGAGCGCCAAGTACGGAAAAAAGATTTGCAGTTACGAGATCGCCCGGAATCTCTTCGGGATTGCCGTCGCCCGTGAGGTTGAATGAACCACGGAAAGCCGATGCGGCCATATCTTCAAACACCTGGTTGCGCGCTTTCCAATCGGCAAAATTTCCCGGCGCCGGCGTGTCGCGCGGAAACCCGTAGGATGAAGCGTCCTCCCAGACCATCACCAGGCGATCTGCCTGGCGGTAGGGAAGCGGGCGCACCAGCACCGCGTCTGCAATGCTAAAGATTGCGCTATTCGCCGCGATTCCCAACGCCAGCACGGCGACCACAAAAAATGTGAAGCCGGGATTTTTCGCCATCATGCGCAGACTGTAGCGAACGTCTTGAAATAACGCGGTCATGATTCACTCTTCTTCGCGCGCGGTGCGCACGCGTTCAGCGGGTAGCGACGGCTGCTCCGCCGCTTACGGATTCGCCATCCACGATCCAACCATCGGCGAGCTGAATGATGCGATTTCCGTAGGCGGCCCACTCGTGGTTGTGCGTTACCTGGATGATGGTGGTGCCGTCATCGTTCAATTTCTTTAACATGTCCATGATCATTTTTCCCTGGCTGGAGTGCAGGCTGCCGGTGGGCTCGTCGGCAAGGATCAGTTTGGGCTTGCCAATCACGGCGCGTGCAACGGCCACCAGCTGCTGCTGACCGCCGGAAAGCTGATTGGGGAAGAGCGCTTTCTTGCCGACAATCTGGAAGCGATCCAGAGCGTCCGCAACCATTCCTTCGCGCTCGGTTTTCTTGATATCGCGATAGGAAAGCGGCAAGTCCAGATTTTCGGCGACGGTGAGATTGTCGAGCAGGTGGTACTGCTGGAAAACGAAGCCGATATATTTTTTGTGCAGCTCCACGCGGCGGCGATTATCGAGCTTGTGCACGGGATTATCGAGCAGGTGATATTCGCCCTTCCAGGCGCCATCGAGCATGCCGATGATGCCCATCAAAGTGGATTTGCCCGCGCCGGACGGCCCCATGACCGTGATGAAATCGCCTTCGCGGATTTCCAGGTTGATGCGGCGCAGCACCCACGTCTTGCCCGCGCCGGATTCGTAGAATTTTTCGACGTCAATCAGTTTGATCACTTTTCCTCTCCCCATGGCGCGCGATCTGTGGCTCGCAGCTTCTTGGTTCTCGGGCGCAAAAGCCGAATGCCATGCCGAATATTCTTATCCGCCGTGGCACGCTCTTCGAACGTAGGTATCATTCATATCTCAGCGCGACCATGGGGTCCACGCGCGTGGCGCGGCGCGCCGGAATGTATGCCGCCAGCGCTGCTACCGCCGTAACGACCAACAACACGATGGCCAGCGTCAGCGGGTCGGTGGCGCTTACTCCGAAAAGCAAGCTGCTCATCCCGCGCGTAATCGCGAGTGCGACAATCACTCCCAACGCAGCGCCCAAAATCGCGAGACGCAACCCATGCCCAACTACCAGCCGCAGAACGTGGCTGCGTTGCGCGCCCAAGGCGATACGGATGCCGATTTCACGAATTCGCTGGCTCACGCTGTAGGTCAGCACGCCGTAAATTCCCAGCGCCGCGAGCAGCGTTCCCAAAATGCCCAGGACGGAAGCGAGCGAAGCCGCGGTGCGGTTGGCAAACATAGATTGCTTCAGCAGCTCGTCGAGCGTGTCCGTCTCAAGCGGTTGCACCTTGGAGTCCAGCGAGCTTGCCGCGGCCCGCACGGCGCCGATGATTGCCGCCGGCGGTAGTTGCGAGCGCAGCAAAATGTTCGCGTCAGTGCCGTCGGCTTGCAGTTCCGGAAGATAGATGAATGATTCCGGCGGCTCGTTCATGCGGTGGTATTTGATGTCGCGCACGACGCCGACGACGGTGCGCCAATCACTCCAGATGTGCACGCGATGCCCGGTAGCGTCCTGGCCGGGCCAGAAGCGATTCGCCATGCTTTGATTGACGATCACCACTTTGGGCGCGCCCGCGCGATCTTGCTCTGAAAAATCCCGGCCGGAAACCAGTGGAATCTGCACGACCTTGAAATAGTCCGGACCGACAACGTTATAATCAATGCCCATGTACTCATTGGGTTTGGCAGCGTAGCCTTCGACCCACACCGCCGAGTAGCCGCGGCCCGTGAACCACAGGGGGACGAAGCGTTCCAGGCTGGCCGATTCAACTCCTGGATAAGCGCGAATGCGTTCGAGCAAGCGATCGTAGTAATCAATCGCGCGGTCATCGGTATAGCCGCTGCCGCCCAGATCGAATGCCGCGAGCGTCACCTGATTCGTATTGAAGCCCGCGCCCAGTTGTTCCGCCTTGCGCAGGCTGCGCAATAGTAGCCCGGCGGCAACCAGCAACACCGTGGCGAGCACGATTTCCGATACGACCAGGACATCGCGCAAACGGTGGCCCCGCGCGCTCGCAGCGGTTGTGCTGCTTGCTGATTTCAGCGACTCATTCAGATTGGCGCGCGAGGTCTGCCACGCAGGTGCCAGGCCAAAAATCAGTCCGGTAGCGAGGGAAATAATCAGGGTGAAAATCAGAACTGTTCCGTCAACTTCCGCCCCCAGTCCGATAGGCAAATGCGCTGGCGGCATGAAGAGGCTCAGAAGGTTGGCGCCCCAAAGTGCCAGCACGATTCCACCGGCGCCGCCGGCAGCGGCCAGCAGCAGACTCTCGACCAGCAGTTGGCGAATCAGGCGTCCGCGGCCGGCACCGAGTGCTGCGCGCACCGCCATTTCCTTTTCACGCGCCGAGGCGCGAGCCAGCAATAGATTCGCGACGTTGACGCAGGCGATCAGCAGCACCAGCACGGCTACAATCATCAAGAATCCGAGAACGCTGCGCAGAAAATCCTGCACGCCGTAATGCGCTTTCCATACTGGCGCCACATACACACCCACGCCGTTGCCGACATTGGGATTGGGATATTCCTGCGCCAGATGCCCGGCGATGGTGGTGAATTCCGCTTGCGCCTGCGCGATCGTCACACCGGGGCGAAGGCGTCCGAGGATGTGCACGAAAGTCGGCGCGCGCTCTTCGATGTTCTCGAAGGGGAGCACTTCCGGCTGCATCATCATGGGAACGAAATACTGCGCTTCAATGCCCACGATCGTTCCGAAAAAGTGCGGCGGCGCAACGCCGATCACCGTGAACGGATGTCCGTTGATATGCACGGTGCGGCCCGCGACCTTCGGATCGGAACCGAAGAGCCGCTTCCACAGCCCTTGGCCGAGGACAACGTAGGGATCGGAATTCAGGGGCTGATTCGGCTCGGCATGAAACGTGCGTCCGATGGCGGCGTGCACGCCGAGAACGTCGAAATAATTTTCGGTGGCGATAATCCCCCAGACGCGCTCCGGCGGCGCATCGTTCCGCAGACTCATGTCCACGCCCGAGAGTTCAAAGCCGATCAAGTCGGAGAACACATGGTTCTGATCGCGAAAATCCTTATAGTCCGGGTACGAACTGGTGTGATATTCGCCGCTGGGCATCATCGTTTCGACGGCCGCCATTTGTTCGGAGTGCACGACGCCAGGGAGCGGATTCAGGAGCACGGCGCGGATCCAGCTGAACACGGTGGCGTTGCCGCCGATGCCGAGCGCCAGCGTCAACACCGCGACCGCGGTGAAACCGGGATTCTTCCGCAGCGTACGGACTGCAAAAGTCAAGTCTTGCGACAGCGATCCCATTTCGCTCCCTTGCTTGTTCGCGGATTCATTCGACGGCAATGACGATCAGGGTGGCGTCGTCATGCCAGTGGCCACGGCAGAATTCGCCGGCGGCTTGCAAAACAATTCTCTGCAAATCTTCGGCGCTTGCATCGCGATTTTTTTCGAGCAGCTCGAGCAGGCGCGCTTCACCGAACTCTTCCTCTTCCGGAACGTGCGCTTCCGTGACGCCATCCGTAAAAAGCAGCACGCGGTCGCCCGATACCAGATCGTAGGTGCCGCTCGCAAACTCCTGGATCGGAAACACACCGAGAATGCCACCGCCTTCGAGAAGGCGATCGTGCGTGCCGTCGCGGTGCGACACGATTGGCGCATTGTGTCCGGCATTGGTGTAGCGCAGCCGGCGGGCCGGGCCGTCCAGTTGCGCGTAGAAAAAAGTGATGAAGCGGTCCGTCGCGATATTGCGGCAGATGAGCGAATTCAAACGCTCGCACAACTCATCGGGAGCAACCGAGGGGGAAGCGAAGCCTCGAAAAGCCGCCTGCAAGTTAGACATGAGCAGCGCCGCCGGCATACCCTTGCCGGCAACGTCGCCAATGCAGATACCTAGCGTCTCTGGGCCGAACGGAAGGATGTCGTAATAGTCGCCGCCCACCACGCGCGCTGGCTGCCAGGCGCCGGCAATTTCGTATCCGCGCAATTGAGGAATTTCTTTTGGCAGAAATCCCTGCTGAATCGAGCGCGCTTCTGCAATCTCGCGGTCCTGCGCATGAAGCTGCGTGGCAATTTCGCTCTGCGCGATGGTGTTGGCCGCGGCTTTTTGCCGGGCTTCGCGGCGCTCGCGGCCGAGCTGCACTTGTCTTTGCAGAATTTCGAGCAGCCGGGAATTGACCCAGGGCTTTTCAACGAAGTCGCCGATGCCCTGCTGCATCGCTTCGACGGCGAGGCCGACCGTGGCCCAACCGGTCATCACCACGATCGGGGGCGCGTCTTCGGTGGCCTTCAGTCGCGCCAGTAAATCAATGCCCTCGCGTCCGGAGGTGGTGTCGCGAGCGTAGTTAAGGTCCATCAGGATCAGATCGAATCCGTTTTGGGAAACGGCGGCAAACAGGGCCGCCGGGGAAGTCACAGCCTCGGTGACGTAACCGTGTCCTTTGAGCAACAGCCGAAGCGCTTCCAGAATATCGGGCTGGTCATCCGCGATGAGCACTCGTGGCCGCGTCTTGCCGGTTTCAGTGATGGATTCTAGCGTCATGATGTTCATTATTCGGGCCCCGCTGAGCTGGAGGCGGAGACTTATCGAATCAGGTCCCTCCCGAATATGGGCAGGTGGGATTCCAGCTCGATATTAATATAAAACCTGTATTTACAGCAGATTAAAGCCGAGATAGGCGCAATGTAAGGCCGCGTCTGACCAATTGCGGGAATGCCCGTTGCGATTTCGGACAGTGGTCATTTTGAAGTCGCTGGAGTCCTTGCTCGTCACTGGCAACTATCTGCCAAGGATTGCACGAACGCACAGCACAGTCTGCGGCCTAGTGACAGATCCGCGCGCGCGATCTACTCGTAGCGCAGCGCCACCATCGGGTCCACACGCATAGCCCGGCGAGCCGGAACGTAGCAGGCGACGACCACGACGCCGAGCAGCAGACCTACCACGGCGACGTAGGAAATAGGGTCGGCGGCGCTGACGCCAAAAAGCATGCTGGATAGAAAATGCGTCAACGCGAATGCCGCGATTAAACCGATGCCGACTCCAAAGACCGCGAGGCGCAAGCCCTGGCCGACAATGAGGCGCAGCATGTCTCGCGGCTGCCCACCTAGGGCCATGCGGATGCCGATTTCGTGCGTGCGCTGCGCGACCGAGTAAGAAACCACACCATACAGGCCAACGGCCGTCAGCAGCATCGCCAGCGCGGCAAAAATTCCCAGCAGATAGGTGTTGAAGCGCGGTTGCGCGATGGTGCCGCTCAGATATTCTTCCACGGTTTTGGGCGCGTAAGTGGGCAAGTCTTTATCCAGTGAGCGGACGGTCTCGGCGATGGGCTTGGCAAGGCTGTGGGCGTCCTGCGCGGTGCGCACTACCAAGGTGATGGACCCGAACGGTACTTGCGCGTAGGGAACATACGATTCGGGCGCCCACTCGTCGCTCAAATCGTGAAATTTTACGTTTCCCACCACGCCGACGATTTCGCGCATCAGCGGCTCGCCAGTGCCGGTGGCAACTTCGGGCTTGATGTGTTTTCCGATCGGGTTCTCGTCCGGGAAGACCTGCCGCGCGAGCGCCTCGTTGATGATGATCACCGGTGTAGAAGCAGGTTCATCCTGCGCGCCGAAATCGCGGCCCTGCAGCAGGGGAATCCGCATCGTCGCAAAATATTCCGGCGTGATGTCCCGCAGAGAGGTGTGCGCCTCTTCGCTCTTGGCCACAGGATGCCCATCAATCTGAAAACTGGTGCGAATTTCGTCGCCGCCCATCGGCAGGGGGTAGATGCCCGCGGCCGATTGAACTCCGGGCAGCGCCTTCAGCTGCGGCAGCAGGTTCTTGAAATATTGCGCCTTTCTTGCGTCCGGGTAATGCGCATCTGGCAAATCCACATTGGAGGTCATGACTTCGTGCGGATCGAATCCCGGATTGACGCTTTGCAAATGCACAAGACTGCGAATCAGAAGTCCGCTGCCGACCAGCAGCACGAGCGCCAACGCCATTTCCACTATCACCAACGAACTGCGCAGTGCATGACGTCCGCGCCCAGCGGTGCTGCTGAGCGCGCCTTCCTTCAAAGCATCCACAATATTGGCGTGCGACACTTGCAGGGCAGGCGCGAGTCCGAAGAGCATTCCGGTGGCCAGCGACAGTCCCATGGTGAAGACCAGCACCCATCCGTCCATCCGAATCTCAGCGCTGCGCGGCAAATTGGCGGGGCTGAAGCGCACCAAGGCAGCGCTTCCCCACAGCGCCAGCAACAGACCGAGCGCGCCGGCCATCAGCGCGAGCAGGAAACTTTCCGTGAGGAGCTGCCGGACCACGCGCTGGCGTCCCGCGCCCAGCGCCGAGCGTATGGCAATTTCGCGTGTGCGCGAGGTGGCCCTCGCCAGCAACAGATTCGCCACGTTCACACAAGCGATCAAGAGCACAAATCCCACCGCTACCATCATTACGAACAGCGCCGGCCGGATACTGTGCGTCAATTCTTCCTGCTCGGACACCACATGCGCGCTGAAATATTTATTGCTGTCGGGATACTGCTTGGCCAGCGACGCGGTAATGACGTCCATGTTGGCTTGCGCCTCCGCGACCGTGACGCCGGGCTTCAATCGCGCGATCACTCTCAAGAAATGCGCGTCGCGCTCGTCGGCCATCGTAGGCGAATCAGGAGTGGATTCGCGCAAAGGACTAAAACTGGACCACAGCTCGGGCACTTCGCGTTGCAGCAGATATTGAAAGCTGGCCGGCATCACTCCCAGCACGGTGTAGGCGCTGTTATCGAGCGTAATCACGCGGCCGATGATCTGCGGATCGCCGCCGAAGCGCTCTTTCCACAAACTATGGCTGAGAATGACGACGTGATGGTGCGGTTCATCATCCTCGGGCAGAAACGCGCGGCCCAATTCCGGCGAGGCTCCCAACAAATGGAACATGTCGGCGGTGACAGTCGCGGCCTGCAGGTGCGCGGGCTGTTCGATGCCGGTGAGAGCAAAGCTGGAGTCCGTGTATGCGGCCATGTCCTGGAAGACATGATTTTGCGAGCGCCAGTCCGCGAAATCGGGATAGGAAACCGCGCCGCTCAAGGTGTGGAGTCGCACGTTGGCGGTGGCCACACGCACGAGCTGGCCAGGATCACGGAAGGGTAGAGGACGCAACAGCTCCGCGTTGACGACGGAGAAAATTGCGCTGTTCGCGCCAATCCCGAGGGCCAAAGTAAGAATGGCGATGGCAGTGAAGCCGGGATTCTTGGCGAGCATGCGAATGCCGTAGCGAATGTCTTGCAGCAGGGTTTCCATTCTATGGCTCCTCGTAAACTTTCGGCGACAGAGAGATCCTTCGTTCGCGTTGCTCCCTCAGGACGGCGACGATCGCTG
Source organism: Acidobacteriota bacterium (assembly GCA_013289695.1). GTDB lineage: Bacteria > Acidobacteriota > Terriglobia > Acidiferrales > UBA7541 > Palsa-295. Next base: position 125,332 of record JABCZK010000003.1, on the reverse strand, counting down.
CATCATCACTTGTCACTCGTCACTGCTCACTCGTAGCGCAAAGCCACCATCGGGTCCACGCGCGATGCGCGACGCGCTGGGATGTAGCACGCGGCCAGCGCAACGATTGCGAGCAAAATCGAAACTCCCGCGAACGTGAGCGGATCGCTGGCGCTAACGCCAAATAGCAGCGAGCGCAGCAAGCGCGTGAGAGCGAACGCGGCCGCCAACCCGAGCGCCACGCCAATTACAGTGAGCCGGGAGCCTTCGCCGAGAACCTGTCGCAGCACATCGTTCTGCTGCGCACCCAGCGCCATGCGCACACCGATCTCGTGCGTGCGTTGCGTGACGACGTAGGCCATCACTCCGTAAATACCCACCGAGGCCAGCAACAGCGCGAGCGCGGCAAAAATACCGAGCAGCATGGTTTGCTCACTGGTGTCCTGCATGGCATCGCCGACGACCTCATCCATCGTGCGCGGGCGGATCACCGCCAAGCCGTCATCGAGTGCGTGGAGGTCGCCGCGAATCGCCGCCAAAACACCGCGCGGAGCGACGCTGGTCTTCACCGTCAATCGCCCGCCAAATCCTTCACTGTCGAGAACGGCCGTGAGCGGGAAATATGCCTGGGGAACCACATCCTCGCGAATGTCCCATTCCTTTACGTCGCCCACTATGCCAACAACGGTGACGGGAACTCCGCTGGCGTGAAAAACTTTGCCCATCGCGTCCTGTTTCGGAAAATACAATAGCGCCATCTTGCGGTTGATGACGGCGACGAATCCTAGATCCGGCGGCACCGTCTTCAAGTTCGGGTCGTTCTTATAGAGATCGTCCAGTTTTAGATTCACGACAGCCGTGCGTTCCACTTCTTCGGGCGTGAAAACGCGGCCTTGCATAACACGTACGCCATACGCGCGAAAATAACCCGGCGTGATGTAGTTCCATTCGACGAGCTGAGTCGCCAGCGCCGGATTATCCTGGCCCGCCACGGTCACGTAACCGTTATTGCCGCCTTCCAGAGGAATTTCCGTCGAGACCGCTGCTGCCTGCACACCCGGCTCGCGCTCGATGCGTTCGATCAGCTGGTCAAAGAACTGGCGCCGCGCCGCGAGCGTCTTGTATTTCGCTACGGGCAGATTGACGCCCATGGTGATCACGTTTTCCGTTTGCACGCCGATGCCGGAATCACGCAAACGTGAAAAACTGCGCAGCAGCAGACCGGCGCCGATCAGCAAGGCCAGCGAAGCCGCAATTTCGCCGACGACCAGCGCGTCGCGAAGCACTCGGCGCATTCCAGACGGACTGACCACTGCCTGGGCGCTGGATTTGAGCTCCTCGCTAAGATTCAAGTGGAACGACTGCAGCGCGGGCGCCAGACCGAACAGCGCGCCAATCACGATGCTGACGCCGATCGTGAACAGCAGAACGGTCACGTCAATTTGGATGGGATTGGCGCGCGGAATCGGCAGAGTTTCGGTGGATTGCAGAAATGATACTGCCCAGAACGCACCCAAAAGCCCGAGGGCGGCACCGACCAGAGAAAGCAAGATGCTTTCGGTGAGCAGTTGGCGCGCCAAGCGCCATCGTCCGGCACCCATCGCGGCGCGCACGGCGATTTCGCGCTGGCGATTCGTGGCGCGCGCGAGCATTAGGTTCGCCACGTTGGCGCAAGCCACCAGCAGCACCAGCGCCACCGCGCCGAGTAAAATGAAAAGACTTTGGCGGGACGCTCCAGTAAGCTGCTCTGTCAGAGAGACGACTACAGCTCCGCTGTCCCCATCGTTGTCCGGATATGATTTTGCCAGCTGCCTGGTGATGCTGTTGAGTTCCGCTTGCGCCTGGCTCGCGCTGAGATTCGGTTTGAGTCTGCCAATCGCGCGATAGGAATGCGAACCGCGCGGACCCAGTGCTTTCGGCGTCATGTCCATGGGAGTCCAAATTTCCGTCGCGTGCTGAAAATTGAACCAAGCCGGCAGGACGCCGATCACGGAATAGGGCTCGTCGTTCAGCTCGATAGTTTTTCCCAAGACGTCGGAGCGGCCGCCGAATTGCCGATGCCAGAAGGCATTGCTCAAAATAGCCACATGATTTTTGCCGGCCTGATCTTCGCCGCGATCGAAGGCGCGCCCGATTCGTGGCTGCACGCCAAGCACGCTGAAAAAATTCGCCTGCGTGCTGATTACGGAAGCGGCCTGGGGCTCGCCGGCGCCGCTGGCGTTAGCCGTCCGTTCCCAGGAGTACAGACTGGTCGCTTCGAGTGTGCGAGTCTGTGCTTGCCAGTCCAGATAATCGGGACCAGTCAGTGGAAAATTTCCCGGCGCGCGTTCGATCTGCCATAGCTCCACCAAGCGCCCTGGCTCTTGAAATGGCAGCGGGCGCAACACGACGGAATTGATCACGGAGAAAATCGCAGTGTTCGCGCCGATTCCAAGCGCCAGCGTGATGACGGCGAGCGCAGTGAAACCCGGACTTTTCGCCAGCATGCGGATTCCGTAACGCAGATCCTGCAGCAGCGTTCCCATTACGCCCCCCTAAAAAAGTGATGCTTGTCGAGTGACAAGTGATGAGCGGAAGGCCCACCGTTTCTCATCACTCGTCACCTGTCACTGCTTACTCGTATCGAAGCGCGACCATCGGGTCCACGCGCATCGCGCGTCGCGCTGGGATGAAACACGCGCTGAGCGCAACGATCATGAGTATGGCGGTCACACTCATGTACGTGACGGGATCCCGAGCGCTCACCGTGAGAAAGCTGCCAACCACTTTTCCGGCAGCCAATGCGCCGGCGATGCCCACGACCAAGCCCATGCCGACGATCAGCAGTCCTTCGCGGAAAACCATCTTCAGAATGTCCGCGGGCTGGGCGCCCAGCGCCATGCGCACGCCGATTTCGTGCGTTTTCTGCGTGGCGGCGTAGGAAACCACCCCGTAAACTCCGACGATTGCCAAAACCAGTCCCAGCATCCCGAGCAGCGCCGCCAGCAGCGCGCCGATCTTGTAGAACAGCAACCCGTTCAGCGTATTCAGCGCCTGAGACATTGTTTGCACGTCGAATACCGGAAGTTGCGGCGCGAGCGTTTCGATGGCGCGCTCGATTCCCGGGATCATCGTTTCCGGGGCCGCCGCGGTGCGCAGCTGTAGCACTTGCAGCGAGTTTCCAATTTGGTGCTGCGAAAACGGCACGTAGAACATATCGCTAAACGGACCGGTGAGACCCCGGTAGCGCACGTCTGCAGTCACGCCGACGACGATGAGCGAGTGTTTGGAATCCGAGGCCATTTGAAATTGCCGCCCGATGGGATCTTTATCAGGCCAGTAATTTTTGGCCATCGCTTCGCTGACGATCGCGACGTATTGCGCATTCTCATCGTCCGCTTCCGTGAAAGTTCGCCCATGAAGTAGGGGAACTCCCATGGTCTGGAAGTAATCCGTCGAAATCGTGTTGTACAGGGAGGAGGGAAGCGGCTGGCCGGGAGGCGGCTGGTATCCCTCGATTGTGAGCGAATCAGAATTGTTGTAGTAGCCCATGGGAGTAGCGTTGGCGGTCGAGGCGGACACCACTCCAGGAAGCGCACGGACACGTTGCAACAAATTCTTGTAGAAATCACGCGTTTGCGCCTGGTTGTAACCGATTTCGTTCGGATCCATGATCAGGTTCAGGACGTGATCGGGTTTGAAGCCTAGATCGGTGCGCTGCGCCTGTGCGAGACTGCGCGCGAAGAGTCCGGCGATGATCAGCAGCATCAGTGAACCTGCCACCTGCACCACCACCAGCGTGCTGCGCAACCGGTTCTTCCCTCCCACCACGCCGCGCCCGCCTGCGTGCAGAATCGCGCTCAAATTTCCGCGCGAAACACGCACGGCCGGCACGATGCCCACGATAATTCCGGTCAGCAATGCCGCCGCGGTGGCGAAGCCAAAAACGCGCCAGTCAAAACCAAAATCAAAATGAACGGGAAGGTCCGTTTGAACATTGATCGAGCCGAGCGCGGAGCTGCCCCAATAGCCAAGCAGAACTCCCGCCACGCCGCCCAAGAGCGCCAACAAAACGCTTTCGGTAAGTAACTGCCGGATCAGGCGAACTCGCGCGGCGCCCAAGGCGGCGCGAATCGCCATTTCGCGTTCGCGCACCGTAGCGCGCACGAGCAGAATATTGGCCACGTTGACGCACGCCAGCAGCAACACCATCACGGCCAAACCCAGGAAAAGGCCGCCCACTGCGAGCACCGTGTTATTGGGATCGGGATTCGGGCGCGCGCGAAGTTCTGGAAAGGCTTGCACGCTGAGATCTTTGTGGACATCGGGGTATTCCTGAGCGAGCCTCTGGGATACCACGGCCAAGACGGCCTGCGCCTGTTGCAGGCTCACGCCAGGCCGGAGCCGCGCGAGAATCGGAACATTGCGGATCTGGCGGTTGGTCATGAAGTCACTAGGATTGCCGGCAATAATTGCCATTCCCAGCGGCAAATATCCCTGCACACTTAAAATCGGATAGACGCCGACAAAACCCTTTGGCGCGACGCCCACGATGGTTATCGGATGGCCGTCCACGGAAACCTTGCGCCCGACAATTCCCGGATCGCCGCCGAAGCGCGTCTGCCAATAGGAATAGCCGAGGACCATCACAGGATCCGCGCCCGGCACGGCGCCTTCCGCAGGCAGAATAAATCTGCCGAGCGCCGGCTTGATCCCCAACGCGGAAAAATAATTTCCAGAGACGTAGTTGGTCATCACGCGGTCGGCTTTGCCGTCCACGCTCAGGCCATCCAAACCGAATTGATAATCGAAAACATCCGCGAACACTTCGGTCGTTTGATTTTGAATATCCCGATAATCTGCAATGGAAAATTGGGTCTGGAAATTTCCATGTTTCTGCTGAAAAGCCAGCACCGTGATTTGCGCTGGATCCGCCACCGGGAGCGGCCGCAGCAGAAAAGCATCCACCATGCTGAAGATCGCAGTATTCGCGCCGATGCCTAGCGCCAAGGTGATGACCGCGACAATCAGGAAGCCGGGATTTTTCATCAGCATGCGGGCGCCGTAGCGTATGTCTTGCAGTAGACTTTCCATTTAGAGCTCCGTGATTCGTCAGTAGTGATCGGTGATTGGCGGCGCGCGATGCTCAACGATAGCGCTTCAGCCGGCGCCGAGCAGTTCAACACCAATCCTTGCTGTACTGGTGGCCGCGCCTTCCATCGCAGATACGTCATTTCAGCCGTGTAAGTTCCAGCTCGCGCTCTCATTCGTAGCGTAGCGCGACCATGGGATCCACGTTCGCAGCTTTGCGGGACGGCAACCACCCGGCCAATAGCGCGACTGCCACGAGCGATCCGGCAGCGATGACGAAGACGATCGGATCGCTGGCCTTCACGCCGAACAGCTGCGATTCGATGAGTTTGCCGATTCCGTATGCGGCGATAAGCCCTATGCCTAAGCCCGTGGCCAACATCCCGATGATTTCGCGTAAAATCATCCAGGCAACATTTCTTTGCGTGGCTCCCAGCGCCATGCGAATCCCGATCTCGCGTGTACGCCGCGCCACCACATAGGCCATCACGCCGTACAAACCGACCGTCGCGAGCAGCGCTGCAAGCAAGCCGAGGCAAAGCGAGAAGATGGTCAAAAGGCGGTCGGTAAACATGAGTTCGTCCACCTGCGCCGTCAAAGTTTTTACGCCGTACACGGGCAAATTGCTGTCGAACCCTTGCATCAGGTTGCGTACGCTGGCGGTCAGCGCGACGGGATCCTGACTCGTGCGCGCGTAAAATGTCGCATTTCCGAAATGCTCGCTCTGCGAATACGGGAGGAAGACGAATGGCCGAGTCGCCTTCTTCACGTCAACGTTCTTGCTGTCCTTCACGATCCCTATGATTTCCGTGTCGAGCTTGGCGTCCTTCCCGCCGCCGAATCCGAAGTGCAGTCCTATGGGATCGCGTCCTGCGAAGTAGCGGCGCGCCATCGCTTCGTTGATGATTGCAACTTTCGGCGACGTGCCGGTATCGGCCTCCGAGAATTCCCGCCCGTTCAGCAGCGGAATTCCCATGGTGGCCAGGAAGTTCGGGCCCACCCAGTTCTGGGCGACGTCCATGTCTTCATCTTCCTGCGCGTTATAGCCCTGGACGGTAATGTTCGACGATGAATTGCTATCCGCGAGCATCGGTATTTCAGACGTGCTCACCGAGCGCACGCCCGGCAGCGTTTCCATGCTCTTGCGAATGCGGTCGGTGAGCGCGATTGTCTGGGGCGGGGTATAGCGGTTCAATTCCGGCGAAATCGAAAATTCCAGCACGTGGTCCGGACGAACGCCCAGGTCCTGCGTCTTAAGGTTCAACAAACTGTGCGCGAACAGACCGGCGGCGGCGAGCAGTACCGCCGTCAACGCAATTTGCGACACCATCAAGGATTTTCGCACCCGCACATTGGCTTTTCCGCCCGATACGCTCACTCCCTGATCTTTCAACACGCTCTGCAAATCGGTGTGGGTGGCGCGAATTGCCGGAGCCAGTCCAAACAACACGCCCGTAACCAGCGAAACCACGCAGGCGAAAATCAGCACGCGATAATCGAGCTGAGCCGTCAGCCCCGAAGCGCCGTCGTTCTCCGGAATCGAATTAACGATCACGCTGAGCGTCCACGAAGCCAACGCCAGGCCCGCGACCCCGCCCGTCAGCGCGAGAATTAAACTTTCCGTCATCAATTGGCGCACCAGCCGCAAGCGGCCTGCGCCTAGCGCCAGACGCAATGTGATTTCGCGCTGCCGCCCTTCTCCGCGCGCGATCAACAGCCCGGCCAGGTTGGCGCACGCAATCAACAGCACCAGCCCCACCATCGCCATCAGTACGAGCAGCGGCTGTTTGGTGTCGTGTTGCAGGATTGGCCGGCCATGAGATCCCGTGTCGAGGACCAGCTTGCGATTCACGAATTCCTCGCGGTTTCGCGGCGAAGGCTTCAGAGCGGTCGCGTCGCCTTCCATAAGCGCGCGATACAGGGGAGCGAGCCCGGCTTGCGCCTTGTTTGCGGAAATTCCCGGCTTCAGCCGGCCCAACATCGTCACCCAATGGTCGTTGCGATCCGCGAGCCCGTCCCAATTCGGAGTCATCTGCGCTTTCATTGTTATGGGGATAAACACGTCGGGAATTAAACCGACTTGTACGCCCGTAAAGCCGGGACGAGCGACGCCCACAACCGTGAGGGAATTCCCGTTGACGGCAAGTTGCTTGTTTAAGATGTTTGGGTCGCTGCCGAAGTGACGCGTCCAGTATCCGTAGCTCAGCACCGTCACAAGATTCGCGCCCGGCGCCGTTTCGTCTTGCGCAGTAAGAACCCGCCCGAGAAAGGGCCGCACACCCAGAACTTGAAAATAGTTTCCACTGACAAGTACGCCGTCCGTAAGCTGGGATTGTCCCTGCCCGGCCACATTCACTTGCACGTAAAAGCTAGCCAGCAGGCCCGCAAAGACCTCGTTGCGATCGCGCAGATCTTTGTACATTGGATAGGAGAAAGACGGGCCGCCCTCGATGTCGCTCCAGACGCGCCCGTGGTTTACTCCCGGTGAGGTGAGGACCACGAGCTCGCGCGGGCGTTCGACAGGGAGCAAGCGCAGCAGAACCTGATCCGTGAGCGAAAAAATCGCCGCATTCGCGCCAATGCCGAGCGCCAGAGTCAGGATCGCAACGATCGTAAATCCCGGATTTTTCCCGAGCGTTCGCAGTCCGAAGCGAATGTCTTGCAGCAGGTTGTCCATTTACAACTCCTAAAGAAGTGATAAGTGACGAGTGATGAGCGAGAGTTTCGTCGTTACTCGTCACTTATTACTTGTCACTCATCACTGCTCACTCGTCACTCGTATCTCAGCGCCACCATCGGATCCACGCGCATCGCTCTGCGCGCCGGCACATAGCACGCAAGTAACGCGACACCGAGCAGCAACCCCGCTACCGCAGCGAACGTAAGCGGATCGGTTGCGCTGACGCCAAAAAGCAGGCTATTCAGCAATTGCGTCAATACGAGCGCGGCCAGCACGCCGATTAGCGTGCCCGCGCCGGCCAGCCGCAAACCGCGCGCCAGCACCAGCCGCATCACTCTTGCTGGATTCGCTCCCAAAGCCATGCGAATTCCGATCTCGCGGGTCTGTTGCGCGACGGTGTACGCCAGCACACCGTAAATCCCGATGGCCGCCAGCAGAAGCGCCGCAGCTCCGAACAGGCTCAGCAGCGCGGTGCGAAATCTTGGCTGCGCGACGGAGCGGCCGATGACTTCCGCCATCGGCCGCACCTCAGCAACAGGCAGCGCGGAATCAATCTCGCGAATCTGTGCGCGCAGCGCGCCGCCCAGCGCGCTCGGATTCCCATGCGAACGCACGGCAATATCCGCCGCCCAGAACGGATTCTGCACAAACGGCACATAAATCTGCGCCGATTGGCGCGCCGCAAGATCGCTGTCCTTCACGTCGCCCACAATGCCCACGATTTCTCGCGCGCTGCTCGCCGGATAACCGATAAGAATTCGCTGGCCCAGCGCGTTCTCATTGGGAAACAGTTGCTGCGCCAGGTTCGACGAGATCGCGCACACCTTCGCTCCACTTTCCGAATCTGCATCGCTGAATTCCCGGCCGCGCAGCAGCGGAACTTGCATCACGTGGAAATAATTCGGGCTGATGGCCACAAAATCCGCCGTGGGCGAATCGCTATTCGAGTGCGGTGGCCAGCCTTCGATCTCAAAAGCCAGGTTGATGTAGGAATCGCTCAGCGGCAAAGGCACCGCCACGGCCGCCTCCTGCGCACCCGGCAGTGCGTTCAGGCGTTCGAGCGTCTGCTTATAGAAAGAAATCCATTGCTCCGGATTCGCATACTGCGCGCGCGGCAGGCCGATCTGCGCGATGAGCAACTGCGCGGGATTGAATCCCACGTTCACCCGCTGCAAACGAGCGAAGCTGCGGATCAACAAACCCGAACCGATGAGCAGCACGATGGCCAGCGCCGTCTCCGCGACGACGAATGCATTGCGCGCGCGGTGACTCGACCTTTCCTCTCCCGCTCCGCGCGCGCCTTCCAGCGCTTCAGCCAATCGCGATTCCGTGCCGTGCCACGCCGGCGCCAATCCGAATATCACTCCCGAAAGCACGGACAACACCAAACCAAACGCGAGCACGCGCGCGTCCACGTGAATTTCTGAAATGCGCGGCAGATCCGCAGGGAGCCACGCGATCAATCCCTGCAGCGCTTCATAGGCCAGCAGCAATCCCACTGCGCCGCCGATGACACTCAACAGCACCGACTCGGTTAGAAATTGCCGCAACAGCCGCTGCCGTCCGGCACCTAGCGCCACTCGAATCGCAATTTCTTTTCGCCGCGAAGCCGCGCGCGCCAGTTGCAAGCTCGCCACATTGGCGCAAGCAATCAAGAACACAAATCCAACGGCGCCCAAAAGCACAAGCAATGCGGTGCGCACGTTGCCCGCCATGTCCGCCTGCAAAGAAACGATGCGGATTCCCCAGCCTTTATTTTCGTTGGGGTATTGCTCGGCGAGGCGCTGCTCGATCGCCGCCATTTCACTCTGCGCTTGCGCGCCCGTCACGTCGGGCTTCAACCTTCCCAGCGCCGACAGATAGTGGCCACCGCGGCGTCCGCGCATGTCTGAAAATACGCCGTCCTGCCGCAGCGGCACCCAAAGCTGCGCTGCGGCATCCGGCGCGGACGGATGGAAGTAGGCGGGCACGATTCCCACAACGGTGATCGGATGCTGGTCGAGGGTTATGGCGCTTCCCACGATCGCGGTATCGGCGCCGAACCGCGCGCGCCACAACGATTCGCTCATCACCACCACGGGATTTGCGTCGAGTGCATCATCGGACAACTGCAGATTCCGGCCAAGCAAGGGTTTTACGCGCAACACCTCGAAATAGTTCGACGTCACCGAGCCAGTCTGAATGTAAGTTGGCTCGCCCTGCCCGCTCAGCGCCAGCACATTGCCGCGAACTGCCGCAATGGAGTCGAACACTTGGTTCTGCCGTGTCCAGTCGAGATAATTTGGATAGGAAACGCCCGTGTTCTGCGCAGGATCTTGCGGCAGCGTCTGATAGACCGTGAAAAGGCGATCGGACTCTGGATACGGAACAGGACGGAGCAGCACGGCATCCACGACGCTGAAGATCGCTGTGTTCGCTGCGATTCCCAGCGCGAGCGTCAAGACCACCACAACCGTGAAACCCGGATTCTTGGCCAGCGTTCGAACGCCGTAGCGAAGATCCTGGAGTAATGCTCCCACGAAAGCCCCCTAAGGAAGCGATGAGTGATAAGTGGCGAGTGATGAGCAAGAGGCGCGTTGTTACTCCTCACGCATCACTCGTATCTAAGCGCCACCATCGGATCCACGCGCATCGCGCGCCGCGCCGGAATGTAACAGGCCGTGAGTGCGACACTCGTTAAAATGAAGGCCACGGCGCAAAACGTAATCGGATCCGCAGCGCTCACGCCGAAGAGCATTTTCGTCATCAATTGCGTCAAGCCGAGCGCGGCGGCGATGCCGATGGCGACGCCCACCAGCGCCATTTTCATTCCTTCTCCCAACATCAGCCGCAAAACGTGGCTGCGCTGCGCGCCCAGCGCCATCCGAATGCCAATTTCGTGTGTGCGCTGGCCCACCACATACGAAATCACACCGTAAATGCCGATGCTGGAGAGCAGCAGCGCCAGCGCTGCAAAGACACCGAGCAAAATCATGGAGAATCGCCGAGCCGCCAGCGAATCCGCCACGATTTGATCCAGCGGCTTTGTTTCGTACATCACGTTCTCAGCATTCAGTTTCTCAACGGCCTCGCGAATCGCCGGAGCCATACTAGCCGGCGAGCCCTTGCTCCGCACCACGACCTCCGACTGCGGCGGCCCATTCCAGAATTGGTCGGGGATCTGCATGAAAGGCATGTAGGCTTGCGCGAGGATCGGATGTTTCGCGTCGCCATCCGTGTCCAGGCCCCAGTGCTTCACGTGACCGACAACGCCGATAATTTCCGGTTCGCTGTTGATGATGCCTATGTTGATCCTCTTGCCGATGGGGTCCTCATTCGGAAAATATTCACGCGCAAAACTTTCATCAATCACGATCACCGGCGGCGAATGCTCGTTGTCGTTTTGGGTGAAAAAGCGGCCGCGGTGCAGTGGAATTCCCATCGCGCTCAAGTAATCGGGTTCGGCCAGATAAAACAGAGACTGCTTCATATCACTCTGATTCGCAGGCTTGGGCTGGCCACCAAGCCAAAAAGGAAATTCGTTATCACCAGTCATGGGTAACGCCCCGCCCGTGGAGGAGACCGCTTCTACGCCGGGAATTCGCTGCAATCTTTCATCCATCTCGCGGATCGCATTTCGGCTGGTGGTCGCATTCGCGCCCAGAGAAGGCGAGAGCGACACCGCGAACGTCAAGACTCCCTGAGGATTGAATCCCGGATTCACATTCCAAAGGTCCAGCAGGCTGCGAATCATCAGTCCCGCGCCGATCAGCAGCACCAGCGCCATTGCCATTTCGACCACCACGAAGACGCCCTGCGCCCGGTGCCGTGTGCCGCTGGCTCCGCGGCCGCTTTCTTTCAACGTTTCCTGCAGGTTCGGCCGCGCTATCTTCAGCGCCGGCGCCAAACCAAACAGAACTCCCGCCACAACCGACGCGACGAGTGTGAAGATGAGAACGCGTCCGTCCACTCCGACGTCCTGGGCTCGTGGCAAAGTTTCCGGCAGAACTTTGAGCGCCGCTTGTGTTCCCCAAGCCGCCAGCAACAAGCCCAGCGTGCCGCCCGCCAGCCCGAGCACAACGCTTTCCGTAAGCAATTGCCGAATGACGCGCGACTGGCTCGCGCCCAAAGCCGCGCGAATCGCGAATTCTCGCGAACGCGCCGTAGCGCGGGCCAGTTGCAGGTTCGCTACATTCACACACGCGATCAGCAATACAAATCCCACCGCCCCAAGCAGTACCCACAAAAACGGCTGCACATCGCCAACGATGTCCTTCTTCAGTGGCACCAGGCTGATGCCCGCGCCCTTGTCCGCATCGGGATATGCCAGCGCGAGATTGTTCGCGATTTGATCCATTTCCGCTTGCGCCGCCGCCAGCGTTACGCCTGGTTTCAAGCGGCCGAGCGCGCGCATACCTTCATGCACGTCACGGTCGTGGAACAGCGGATCCTTGTTTTCGCCGATGGGAACAAAAACGTCCTTGATGCCAAAATTCGTGGATTCCAGCTGAAAGCTCACGGGCACCACGCCTATCACCGTGTAGCCGTCGCCATTCATGGTGATTCTCTTTCCAACGATGTCCGGCGCGGAGCCGAATTTGCGCTGCCACAGACCCGCGCTGATCACAACCACAGGCGCGGCGCTGAGGTGATCCTCGTCGGCGGTGAACAGGCGGCCGCGAGCCGGACTCACACCCAGAATTTCGAAGAAGCCGGCGGAAATCATGCCGACGCGCACGCGCTCCGCTTCGCCGCTGCCGGTGATGCTGAAATCATCGCTGCGATAGGCCGCCAGCGATGCAAAACTGGAATTGCTGCGCTGCCAATCCAGAAAATTGGGATAAGAGATGGACGAGCTGTCGAAGTTCGCGGTCTTTTCGGAGAGGACGACCAATTCGTTGGGCCGCGGAAAAGGCAAAGGCCGCAGCAGCACGCCATTAACTACGGAAAAAAGCGCGGTGTTTGCGCCGATTCCCAGCGCCAACGTCAGCACCGCGATCAGTACAAAGCCCGGGCTCTTTAGCAGCACGCGCGCAGCGTATTTAAGGTCTTGAATCAGGCTTTCCATTTCTGAATGCCTCCAGACACACACGTCCCGCTGCGTCGCAAAGCCTTTTTTAGACGCTGTAACGGTCAGCTTTTCAGAATCCGTCTAGACGCTCGCGGTGCGCGTGCCCAGAGTTTCTTCGACGATGCGGCCGTCGAACAGGTGAATCGTGCGGTCCGCGATGCTGGCATAGCGCGGGTCGTGCGTCACCATGCAGATCGTGGCGCCTTCGCGGTGCAATTGGCGAAGCAAGTCCACCACCGCTTCGCTGTTCTTGGAGTCCAAGTTTCCGGTCGGTTCGTCCGCCAGCAGGATCGAGGGCGAGCCCACCAGTGCGCGCGCGACGGCGACGCGCTGTTGCTGACCGCCGGAGAGTTGCGACGGGTAATGCTTCATGCGGTGCGCCATGCCCACGCGCTCCAGCACTTCCTGCACGCGCTTCTTGCGCTCCGCCGCGGCCATGCTGCGGTAGGTGAGCGGCAGCTCCACGTTCTCGTACACCGTGAGATCACCAATCAGGTTGAACGCCTGAAAGATGAAGCCGATCTCGCGGTTGCGAATGCGCGTGCGATCCGACAGCGATAGATTCGCCACCGCCTGCGTATTGATCCAGTAGTTGCCTTCGGTGGGCGAATCCAGCAGGCCCAGAATCGAAAGCAGCGTGGATTTTCCGCAGCCGGAAGGTCCAGCGATGGAGAGAAACTCTCCATTCTTGATTTCCAGATGGACGCCGCTCAGCGCGTGCGTCTCCACTTCATCGGTGTAGAAAACTTTGGTCACGCCATCGAGGCGAATCAGCCCTTGTTCCGTCGTAGTCATTCTGCGCTCCTTCGAATCTCAATCCCAAGAGTAGGTACGAGTCTGGCGCCCAAAAAAGTTCCCTGCATTGCAGCAAAAGCTACTTCAATTGCACGCGATCGTAATTGTCCCAAGCAGACATGTCGGAAAGGATCACTTTGTCGCCGATCTCCAACCCCTTCACGATTTCCACCGTATTCACCGACGTGCGGCCCAATTGCACCTGCACGCGCGTGGCTTCCTTGCCGTCGTCCACCACCTTGAAAATTCCCACGGTGCTGTTGGCTTCGCCGTGCACCGGACGTTCGACGAACAGCACATCTGCGAGCCGCTCGATTTCCACGGTTCCTTCCACGCTCAAATCCGGCCGCGCACCCGTCGGCAAGGGGCCATCGAGACCCACGTCCACGGTAACCGTTCCGTTTACAACCGCGGGATCAATGCGCGTAACGTGGCCCGGAATTATGCCGTTGTGCGTATCCACGGAGGCCTTCTGGCCGATCAGAATATCTTTTGCCTGGGTCTCGGCAATCTTCAGTTGCGCCTTCAAGTGTGTGGGCTGCGCCACGCGCGCCAGCACCGTGCCCATCGTCACTTTTTGGCCCACTTCCACGTCCAGTTCCTGCAACATGCCATCAATTCCCGGCCGGATGTGCAGCTGGTCCATTTGCGATTTCTTCAGCTCGTACATCGCACGCTTCTGATTTACGGTCGCTTCTTGCACAGCGAGCTGCGAAGCGATGGACTGATCGAATGTCTCCACTTCTTTTTGCGCGAGGTCATTTTCCTTGGCCAATTCCTCCGCCTGCACCTGCGCGGTTTTAACGTCCAGTTGCGGGGCCAGCCCGTTCGCTCCCAACTCTTCCTTGGTCTGCCTCACCATTTCTGCGGTGCGATATTGCGAAGAAACGCTCGCGGCCAAAGTGCGCTTGTCCATCAGCTGGTTTTGCAGCTGCGCCTTGGTCTGCTCGTAGGCTGCTTGCGCGCCTTTCAACTGATATTCAGCGTCCAGCGTCTCTTGTTGTAACTGAGGATTGACCAAGTCAAAAATCACAGTGTTCGCTTTGACGGGAGTGCCCGGGAGAAGGTAGCGCGTCTGGACCTGCCCGTCGGTCACTGCAGGAATCAGCCGGATGGTTTCCGGCACCAGGGTTCCCAGGCCGCGAACGTCGCGGAGCATCGGGCCGCGCTTCACGGTGCCGGTCCACACGGTGCCAGAATCCACACTGGGCGCTGCCGGCTTCAGCCGCGAAAGCGCGTAGGTCATCAGCGGAATCAGCACCACCGCAGCTGCGATGTAGCCGATGCGCCGCATCTTCTTCTTGTGTTTAATCTCTGGGCGAACGATGTCCACGGATACCACCCTCGCATATATACGTCGCAAATCAGATTCCGGTGCTACATCTCATATAAGTTATTTATATTGTGCTGTTTAGAGGTGCATTGCAAGCGCGGAGTAAGGCCGTTTTGCCCGCTCATGGGAATCGCTCGTCCCGCTATCGGACAGATTGACTCCCCTGCAAAATCGCGCGATTTTGGCCTCTTGGACCAAATCTAGGCGGACTCCGTGCTGGCGCGGATTTCCTGCCAGCGCTTGGGGCGCTTCTTGGCGTCGAGCACTTTCTTGCGCAGGCGAATGGATTTCGGCGTGACCTCGACAAATTCGTCGTCGGCAATGAACTCGATGGCTTTTTCCAGCGTCATGTCGCGCGGCGGAATCAGGCGGATGGCTTCGTCGGCCGAAGAAGAGCGCATGTTGGTCTGCTTTTTTTCCTTGGTGACGTTCACGTTCATGTCGTCTTCGCGCGCGTTCTCGCCGAGGATCATTCCTTCATACACTTCAATCGCCGGTCCCACGAACATTTCGCCGCGTTCTTGAATGCCCCAGATGGCGTAAGCGGTCGAAACCCCGCTGCGATCGGATACCAGCGCGCCGGTAAGGCGCATGGCCATGTCGCCGGCATATTCCGTCCAGCCTTCGAGCAATGAATGGATCAACGCGGTGCCGCGCGTATCGGTCATCAATTGGCTGCGCAGTCCGATCAGCCCGCGCGAAGGGATGCTGAATTCCATACGCACGCGGCCGGAATTGTGGTTCACCATTTTTTTCATTTCGCCGCGGCGGTTGCCCAGCAATTCCATCACGATGCCGATGAAATTTTCGGGGCAGTCCACGATCAGCAATTCCAGTGGCTCGAGCCGCCGGCCGTTTTCCGTGCGCACTACGATTTCGGGCTTACCCACCATCAACTCGTAGCCTTCACGGCGCATGGTCTCGATCAGAATCGCCAGTTGCAATTCGCCGCGGCCCAGCACGCGAAAAGCGTCGGTCGCCCCGGTGTCCTCCACGCGCAGCGAAACGTTGGTCAGCAATTCCTTTTCAAGGCGCGCACGCAGGTCACGGGACGTCACGTATTGCCCTTCGCGACCGGCGAAGGGAGACGTGTTGATCGTAAACACCATCGTCAGTGTGGGTTCATCAATAGTGAGCGGTTCCAGCGGCGCAGGGTTGGCCAAGTCCGTGATGGTCTCGCCGATTTGAATGCCTTCGACGCCAGCGATCGCGACGATATCTCCCGCCATCACCTGCTCGGCCTCATCGCGTTCCAACCCGCGAAATGTAAAGAGCTTGGTAATTTTCGTGGGCTGAATTTTTCCATCCAGCTTGACGATCCCCACTTCGGTGCCGCGCACCAAAGTTCCGCCAAAAACGCGAGCAATCGCCACGCGGCCAAGAAAGTCACTGTAATCCAGGTTGGTCACCTGAATCTGCAGCGCGGCGGCGGGATCGCCCGACGGCGGCGGGATGGATTTCACAATCTGTTCAAAGAGCGGCTGCAAAGTCGTCGAATCGTCGCCCACTTTCAGATGAGCCACGCCCAATTTCGCGTTGGTATAGATCACCGGAAAATCGAGCTGGTCTTCGGTGGCATCAAGGTCAATGAAGAGGTCGTAGATTTCATCCAGCACGGCGGCAGCACGCGCGTCCGGGCGGTCAATCTTATTAAGCACCATGATCGGAGGCAATTTCGCAGCGAGCGCCTTCTGCAACACGTAGCGCGTCTGCGGCAGCGGGCCTTCGCTGGCATCCACCAGAACGAGCACGCCATCCACCATGCGCAGCGCGCGTTCCACTTCGCCACCGAAATCGCTGTGGCCCGGCGTATCCACGATGTTGATCTTGGTGCCTTGGTATTCGATCTCGGTATTCTTGGCGAGAATGGTGATGCCGCGCTCGCGCTCCAGATCGTTCGAATCCATCACGCGCTCCACCAGTTCCTGGTTGGCGCGGAAAATTCCACTTTGCCGCAACATGGCATCCACCAGCGTGGTTTTGCCGTGGTCCACGTGCGCAATAATAGCGATATTACGAATGCTCTTCGTCATTGGATGACTGCCAAAAAAGGTTTACGAGCGCGGTCTTTGCATCCCTGATCGAATCCCGTGCAGGCCGTTCCAGAAGGGGTATCCAGGAGCAACAAACGCACCCCCATGTTATCATGCGGCTCGCGCCAACCTTGCATTTTTTTGCGATTCGAGCAGAGTGTCGCCGATTGTTTTGTATGAGTTAGGGTGCGTTCTAATTCCGAAGATTGTCGATTAGAAAGAGACGATGGCGAGTGACCAGTGGTCAGAGGCGAGATCGGGGCCGGCTCGCAGCTGAGTGCTGGGTGAGGCGAAACGGTCGACCACCTGCCCGCGCAATCGAGAAAATCACGACAAAAACGAGCGATTGATTTGGGTCGCTGGTGACTGTTTTCAGTGATTTGCGATGACTTTCGATCATGTTTCGGTAGGGATCGATTGAGGCAGTGATGAGTGATGAGTGGTTCGCGGCACGCTGCGGTGAGTGCAGGCGTTGCCACGCGGGAACGGAGGTCTGAACTCGCGCCGCCTCGAGCATATTGCGTCCTTGGGGGGGGCTTGAATCGTGCCCCGACTGACGCTAACACATTCGTTGCTTCAGCGATATTCGTAGCATTACCGAGAGCGAGCTGTTTGCGGAAAACGGGCGCGAGGCCTTGGTAGCGGGAGACTTCAGACCGCCATCGGTGATCGCCGCATCACCGATGGCGGACGCAGCGGCGGACGCCGCTAACCCTTCGATCCCGCACCGCGGGATCTCAGAGTGAATCGCCCAGTCGGGCGATTCAGAACAGCGAAGTCAAAGGCGCCCAGCTAAAGCTGGCCGCTACAAAGTCAACACTTCGGCCCCGTTCATTTTCTCGCAAAGTGTTTATCCGCTTCGGCCGCGCATGAAGTTTGATATATTTCGGACTCTCGCCGCGTATTAGGGGTGACTGCCACCAATTCCATGGATGCCATCGTTCTCGAGAACGTCACCAAATCCTATGACGCCGTCACGGCAGTCAACGCGGTCAGCCTGAAGGTCCGCTCCGGTGCCGTGCTCGGTCTGCTCGGCCCCAACGGAGCCGGAAAAACCACTACGATTCGAATGATCATGAACATCCTGGTTCCGGACTCAGGCTCAATCCGCGTCCTCGGCGAAGTGGTCACCGACACCACCCGCGACAAGATCGGATACCTCCCGGAGGAGCGCGGTCTCTACCCGCGCATGAAGGTCCTGGAGATCATCGTCTTCCTTGCCGCGCTTCACGGATTGACCCAAGCCGAAGCCCGCCGCCGCGCCAAGGCATGGCTCGACCGTCTGGGCCTCTCCGAGTGGTCGGACAAAAAGCTGATTGACCTCTCCAAAGGCATGCAGCAAAAAGTGCAGTTCATAACCTCGGTGATTCACCGCCCGCCCGTGGTGATTCTCGACGAGCCGTTCTCCGGCCTCGACCCTGTGAACGCCGCCACGATTCAGGAGATCATGCTCGAAATGCGCAGTCAGGGTTCGACCATCGTCCTCTCCACCCATCGCATGGAGCAAGTCGAGCGCCTCTGCGATGCCATCTGCCTGATTGACAAGGGCCGGAACGTACTCGATGGCGAGTTGCGCGCCATCAAGCAGTCCTACGGCAAGAATACGCTGCACATCGAATTCACCGGCGGCGACGGTTTCTTGAATCACCCGGGGATCGGCCAGATCACCCGGCTCATCAGCGGCGTCGAGGCCAAGCTGAAGCCCGGCACCGAGTCGCAGGAAATCTTGAAGGCTGCGGTGCTTTCGGACGCGCACATTACGCGGTTCGAGCTGCTGGAACCCTCGCTGAGCGAAATTTTCATTGATAGGACGACTCGTGCGTAAAATCCTGCTCATCATCAAGCGCGAATACCTTACGCGCGTCAGGACCAAGGGCTTCATCATCGGCACAATTATCGTGCCCCTGATTGGCCTGGGCTCGGTTTTGCTGATTGTGTTCCTGGTGGGCCACACGGCCACGCAGAGCCTGCGCATCGTTATCGTTGACAATTCCGGCCAGCTCGCCCCGGCGATTGTCCACGGCCTCGATGGCAAGCTCGCCGACGGCCAGCCTCAATTCACCGTCGAGCAAATCGTGTCGCGCCCTGCGTCGCTCGACGACCTTCAGCAGGACCTCCGCACGCGCATCAACGGCGAAAAGCTCGACGCCTACCTTTTGATCCCGCCAGACCTCGACCAGCCGTTCGAACTGCACATGCGCAATCCCGACAACTTCGGGCTCGTCGGCCCGCTCTCTGGCGCCGTGGACCAGGCCGTGATATCCAGCCGCCTCGACCGTCGCGGCGTGCATTTCAATGATATTCAAACCGTCCTCAAGAGCGCCGAGCTCAAGCTCCTGAAAGTCAGCGAGGCCGGTGAATCCGTCGAGAAGGGCCAGGGTATTGCCGTTGCCATCGCACTGGTGGTGCTGCTCTACACGGCCCTGCTGATGTATGGAATCATCACCATGCGCTCGGTGATCGAGGAAAAGACCACGCGCACGATGGAAGTCTTAATTTCTTCGGTGCGTCCCTTCGAGCTACTGGCGGGAAAAATTCTCGGCGTGGCTGCGGTGGCCTTCACCCAGTTTGCGATCTGGATGACTTCCACCGCGCTGCTTTTTTCCTTCGGCGTTCTGGCCTCGCTGGGCATGACGCGTAACTCACCTCTCGCCGGAGTCCATGTGCCCATTTCGCTGGTGCTCTATGCCTGCGTCTTTTTCGTCGGAGGATATTTCATGTACGCGTCGATGTTTGCCGCCATCGGCTCCGCCTGCTCCAACGAACAGGACGCGCAGCAATTGCAATGGCTGGCCATGGCGCCGCTCGTATTCTGCATGATTATCTACGGTGTGATCCTCAACGACCCTACGTCCCGCACCGCCGTGATTCTTTCCGAGATTCCGTTCTTCGCGCCGGTGTTGATGTCGCTGCGCATTTCGCTGCAGACGCCGCCCGCTTGGCAGATTGCGCTTTCCCTTACACTTTTGGTTCTCACTACCGTCGCCGTCATGTACGCCTCTGCGAAAATTTATCGCGTCGGCGTCCTGATGTATGGCAAGCGCCCGTCTCTGGTTGAATTGGTGCGCTGGCTCCGCTATACCTAGCTGCGGTGGCGGCGCGCTCTCGCGATTTTCGTTGTGTTATCCTGCGCCGTGCGGGCGGCGGCAGCAGCACCGCAGTGAATAGAGGAATCCATGGGCGTTAGCGTGAATCCAAATATGGTTACGACGGCATTCGATTTGCCGGGATATCGCGTGGTGAAAAGCTACGGGCTGGTGCGCGGCGTTACGGTGCGCTCGCGCAGCATTCTAGGCACGATCGGCGCTTCACTGGAAACTCTGGTCGGCGGCAATATCACTCTCTTCGAGGAAATGTGCGAGAAGACGCGCGAGGAATCGCTGGAATTAATGATGGAGCACGCCAGTCAGCACGGGGCGAACGCGGTGATCGGCATGCGTTACGACGCCACCGAAGTGATGCAGGGCGTCACCGAAGTTCTTGCGTACGGCACCGCTGTTCAGGTAGAACGCATAGCGCCATAAGCGCGGCAAGCCGTCTCATAAATATCGTGCTGCGATCCGGGAGCGCGGCTGCAGGGACCAAAGCCCCTCCCTTTCGCGGCTTTGCGGCGGAGCCCTTCCATCCTGGCACTGCCAGGATCTCAGGATGAACTGAAGCCCCGCCCTTCCGGGTCGACGATTTTGGGGTTCTGGTAATGACGTAGGAAAGCGCGTCACGCGCTAGGGCTCGCCTAGGTGCGGCGGGAACTCATCAGAAGATCGGCGCGAGGCCGGCGCAGACTCGATAGCAGATGGCGCCGACTCGCCCGCAGGCTTACAATAAGCCGTTTGCTCTTAGGGGAGGCACCTCAGCATGAACCGTTCCGTTAAGCTCATCTCTGCGCTCGCCGCTTTCGTCTTGATCGCCGCCGCTCTGGTGGTTCGCGCGCAAACACCGAAAACGCAAACTGTGGAATTTCCCAGCGGCAAAGAAACTGTCAGCGGGTTTCTCGCCGTGCCGGACAAGCCCGGCACATACCCCGGCATAATCGTGATCCACGAATGGTGGGGATTGAACGATTGGGTGAAGGAACAGACCGAAAAGCTCGCTGCGCAGGGTTATGTGGCCCTCGCCGTCGATCTCTACCGCGGCAAGGTCGCTGCGGACCCCTCGGAAGCCCATGAGCTGATGCGCGGCTTGCCGCAAGACCGCGGTACCCGCGACATGCAGGCCGCCTACGATTATTTGGCGGCGCGAAAGGATGTGAAGCCCGGCCGCATCGGCACGGTTGGCTGGTGCATGGGCGGCGGCCTTGCGCTGCAACTCGCGATCCATCAGCCGCGCCTCGCCGCCGTCGTGGTGAATTACGGCGCGCTCCCCACCGATCCGAATGACATCCAGCAGATCGGCGCGGCGGTCCTGGGGAATTTTGGCGCGGACGACAAAGGCATCACGCCCGCGGACGTTCAGGCGTTCGAAAAAACCATGAAGGGATTGAACCGCCGCATTGACGTGAAAATTTATCCGGGAGCGGGCCACGCGTTCGAGAACCCGAACAACACCGGCGGATATCGCCCGGAAGCCGCCGCCGATGCATGGAAGCGCACCTTGGCGTTCCTGCACAACGCGCTGTCGTAGGTTGACCTGACCCTTCTGATTCCCACTGAGGAGGGGCCGCGTTGGCAGATACCTTCCGGTGAATCCGCTTTGGAACGGATTGGCTATCAGAATCATCCAAGGTTCCAGACTTATGCGGCAAACGAATCGAAAAGAAAGGAGAATTAAATATGAAGAACAAGACCGACCACAAAAACCCACCGGCCAGCCAATTACAGGAAGGTTCAGAACGCGCCCGGCCCATACTGCACCAGCACGCTCACGAAATTCAGCCCTACGGCAAGATTGCCAAGTTGCCGATCGCTCTCGATCAGCAGGCCTGCGCCACCAGCGTTGAGCTGCTGAATCAGATTCTCGCGGATACTATCACGCTGCGCGACCTCTACAAAAAGCATCATTGGCAGGTCGCCGGACACACCTTCTATCAACTGCATCTGCTCTTCGACAAACATTTCGAAGAGCAATCGGAACTCGTGGACGCCATCGCCGAGCGCATCCAACTTCTGGGCGGCATCAGCATCGCCATGGCGCCCGATGTCGCTGAGACCACCTTCATTCCTCGTCCGCCGCGCGGCCGCGAAGAAGCTCCCGTGCAAATTTCCCGTATGCTCGAAGCCCACGAAATTATTTTGAAGGAAGCCCGCACCGTGGCCAAGCAAGCCGCGCAAGCGGGTGACGACGGCACCAACGACCTGCTGGTGAGCCAGGTGATCCGCACGAACGAACTGCAGGTGTGGTTCCTTGCCGAACATCTGGTGGACGTGCCGCTGGTTCGTGCGGATATCGCCAAAGCAGCCGCGTCCGGATCGTAAGCGCTGCTGCTATCCGGCCCATTCTCGAAGGAGGCACGCAAATGCCAGCTTGTACGCACCTCAACCAAATTCGTCCGGTGAAGCCGCATACGAATGGCTGCGAGGAATGTTTGAAAATGGGCGACACTTGGGTTCACCTGCGGCTGTGTCTGGAATGCGGCCACGTCGGCTGCTGCGACTCGTCCAAAAATAAACATGCCACCAAACATTTCCATTCCACCAAACACCCCATCATGAAATCAAACGAGCCGGGCGAGACTTGGGGCTGGTGCTACATTGACGAAGTGGAGCTGGACTTCGCGTGATGGCGCGAAGTCCGTCCGCCGCCGGCTTCGCGGTGATAATGCCGGCCGGGTGCTGACCCGCGTCCACCCCCTGTTGGCGGCGTCAGGCAGAGGCGTGGGTTCAATGATTCATTCCTAATGGCGCCGGCTCAGCGGGCGCTCGGATTTTCCAGTATGCACACAGAAAACTTTCGCGCTGCTCTTGTCGTCGTAATCTTTTCGCTTGTGTATGGAACCCTGCGGTTTTCCAGCACTCTGCAAGCTGCGCATATTCTTGATCGGCGCGACCGCGTAGATCTCGCAACTCTGCATCTGCACGGCGAATTCGTCGAGAGCAATCTGGGAGCGGCTCGTGCAGCGGATGGCCCGGTGACCATCCATATGATCGCGGAGAAATATGTCTTTGTGCCTGCCTGCGTAACCGTGCCTGCCGGAGTCCCGATCCGGTTGCGAATCACCAGCGCGGATTCGGCGCACGGATTCAAGATCGCCGGCTCCGAAGTGAAAACGGTTCCCGGATCCGTCACCGAGATTCATCTTCGGTTCCCCGCCGCGGACAAGTACGAATTCTACTGTGATGAATTCTGCGGACCCGGCCACCACGCGATGATGGGCCGCATCGTGGCAGTTTCTGAAAACCAATTCCAGCCGCAAAATTCCGCTCGCGGAGCCGCGTGTGGACAGCCCTAAAACAACGATCGGAATTCGTGGCGTTGTGCTGCTCTGCATCGCGGTGGTGATTTTCTCGGAGCTGCTCGGACTTCCTTTGCTCCGCCGTTCGATCAGGCCCGCCCCTCCACCCAGCAATTTCGCTCCAGTGTCCGGCGTCCCGTCACTGGTTGCGTGGAACGAAGCCACCATAATTTTATCTGCGACGGGCAATCCCATTCGCGGCGAATTCATTTCCAGGCGATGCGAATTGTGCCACGGCGTAGAAGGTTTCAGTTCGCGGGCTTCGACGCCTAATCTTGCGGGGATCGATGCACGATACCTCTGGAAACAACTGCAGGATTTTCGTTCGGGCAAGCGCAAATCAGAAGTGATGCAGCGGATCGCCGGGCCGCTGACGCCGCGCGACGCGGCGGACGTGGCCGCCTATTTCGCCATGCTGCCGAATGCTCCGGACGCCCAGTTCAGCCCCAGCTTTCCCCAAACCTTGCCGGATCATAGCGCAATCGAGATCGCCCAACGCCTGCTCGCCGTGGGAGATCCCAATCGCGGGATTCCACCCTGCCAGGCCTGCCACGGGCCGCTGGGATACGTGCGGCCGGCTCCGTCGCTGGCGTCGCAAAATTACGACTATGTCCTGAGTCAATTGAACGATTTCGCGCGGGGCGCTCGAAGCAACGATATCGATCTGCCGATGCGAACCATTGCCGCCGAACTGCTGCCGAGTGAACGGCAGGCCGTGGCTGAATTCTATGGCGCGGATCTGGCGCGTTTTCCCGTCGGCTACACTAGCCAGTAGCCGGCGACGCCTTCGATTCTCAACTCGGCTACCAGGCCGGCTTGAGCGATCGTCTTGGCGTGAATTGCCGGCGCTTCGGCTCCGGACTCGAATCCCGCGCGCCTGCGTTGCAATCCATTACGTCTCGCACGATAACGCGAGAGGCGTCGTGAAGCGCCTTGGTCACGGGCAGGTCTCACAAGGCAGTTCATAGTTGAGGATGAATTGTGGCTGAGCCTGCCGGTACGCTGGCCCGCTGAGGTCACCGCCAAAGTGATCTGATGGGGCGACGGCGGCAGGGCCATAGTCGAAAATCACGTAGTAATTGCCGGGCGACATTTTTGCATTGAAGCGATCGGCAATGGTATCGCCGCTGCGATAAATCAGCGCAGCGTCCCCGGAATCGCTGGACGAGGCAGTTGATGAAACAAATCGCTGCCAATGCTGTATGCCCTCGGCGGAAACGATTAGTAGCTCTAACTGTCCCTGGGGACGCGGCTCCACCGTGAACTCACCGTCCACATGGGCATTTGTTGCATCGGTCGGAATGCTGAACGGGCGGGAATAGCCTTCCTCGGGAACAGCCACAAATTCCGGGAGCATGTTGACCGTTACCAGCCGAGTTTTTGAAGTCTTGTGTTGCTTCGCAAAGTTGAAATCCCGCCTGCGCGCGACCAGTAGGGCGGCTGCGCTCGTCGCGACAACAAGGACAACAAAAATTGCCGTTACCTGCTTGCGCCGGCTGCGCATCCATCGCTCTGGAGTCATGGCGCAGACGGCGCGCGCCCATCGTTCGCCGCCGACCCGTAGGATTTCGGCCAGCCGCCGCGCATTAGGCCGCCATTGTTTTCGCCGATGGCGTAGAGCGTACCGGAGTGTGGCCTTACCCCGATTGCTCCATCCGACCTTGTGCCCAGATACACGGTTCCATCGGGAGCAATGGCCGGGCCATGTTCGATCAGTGCGTCGACAGGCAATCGCCACTTGATCGCTCCCTGCGGATTCAAGGCATACAGACTGAAAAGATTTCCGCCGTTCTTGCCCTTGCCAACATCCTGCGACGGAACGTAAATGGTGCCGTCGGCCGCCAGCGCCGGCGCCCCCGCGACTGGGACGGCGGCTTTCCAGATTTGAGCGCCATCGGCTCTGAGGGCAACCACGCCGACGAAATTTCCGGTATAGATTGTCCCGTCGGCGGCAATGACGGGGTTGGCTGTCCAGTCCCCCGGGAATTCCCACTTCGTGCGGCCATCAAAATCGAAGACGTGAAACTTGCCATCCCAACCGGCCACCGCAATCACTCCACCTTTTGCGATCGCAGCCGTGCGGAAGTTCGAGCTGCGCTGTCCATCCGACAAGCGAACGGTCCAGGAGACACGGCCTGCAGAATCGAAGAATTGGAGAGCAGCGCCGCCCTCCACGCCGCTCCCTGTCTCGAGAATTTCCGGACTGTCCGGCCCGTACACGTCCTTGAATTGATCTATGATCATGCCGGAACTGGTATCCACAGCACGCAGGGAATTGCTGAAATTGCCAACCAATAGCAGATCGCCCACACCGCGCACAGGAGTCGCTGGACGACCGCAAGACGCTGCGAGCCCACCGCTGGACGGCAGCGCTGCACCAATCTGCGCAATCCAACGTTGGGAGCCATCCGGATGGAGCGCATGCATCACACAGCCGGCATCGACGATGTATATGTTCCCTTCAGGCCCAACCATCGGGGAGCTGGCTAACTCCGCGCCGGGGAAGTAGCGCCATTTCATTTTTCCATCCGGCGCCAGCGCATACAGCGACTGGCGGCTTGTGAAATAAATTGTCCCGTCTTCGCTCAGGGCCGGAGTAGAAACGATTTCGTCGTCCGCGCTGAATTGCCATTTGATCGGGGGACCTTGGTCCGTAACCGATTTTTTGCACCCGCATGCGAGCAGCGCGAGCAACATGCAACTTGAGCTGATAAAAGCTAGCCGATTGCGTCCCATTCAGCGAACTCCGCGAGCGGTGTTACGCGAACCCGCTCCGCGCTTGGGCCATTGCCCATCCAGCCCGCCGTTGCTTTCCGCATCCTGGATCGCGAAGAGTTTGCCCTCGCCGTTCTGGAAGTAGATGGTGCCGTCATCGCCGATCGTCGGCGAAAAGACTTGCCCGCCCGTTGTGAACTTCCACTTTAGTTTGCCGTCGCTGCCAATCGCATACAAATTGTGGTCGGTATCGCCGAAATACACGGTGCCATTCTTGGCGAGCGCGGGCGTGGACTTAATCGCTCCTGCGGTGGCGAATTTCCATTTGACGCCTCCGTTGGAGTCCAGCGCGTAGAGATTGCTGTCGTCGCTGCCGAAATACACCGTCCCATCGCTGGCGATTGCAGGTGACGCAACCAGATGTCCGGTGAGCGTGTAGGACCATTTCCCTGTGCCATCCGGGTTGACCGCACTGAACGCTCCATTTCCACCCACATAAATTGTCCCGTCGCTGCCCAACGCAGGTTCGCCGCCGGCCGCGATGCCTTGCGTCCAGAGCGTGTTGCGGTCATGCCCGTACGCCACCAAGCCGCCGCTCCCCACGGCGTAGAGGGTGCCGTCCTGTGCGAAAGAGAAAAAGTACCCGCCGATGCTTGCAGTTGGTTCAGCTCCTTTTTCGTTAATGTGCAAAGGAAGCGCGAGTCCGCCCATCGCCACGTAAACTGTGCCGTCGTAGGCCTCGCTCAGCTGGCTGACGCGCTCGCGTGAAACTGCGAACGGTTTCTCAGTGCCGTCGGGGTTCAATTCGATTGCGCCTCCAACGAGCCTGCCCACTTCGGCCGTCTCGTCGATCCAGATGTTTCCATTGTCGTCCACCAACGCGAAGTGAATCGGAAATGCGGGCGACTGATAAGGCGCGCGGTAAAACCATTTTTGCGTCCCGTCCGGACGCACGGCGTAAAGCCCAGAGTTACCCGGGACGTAGAGCGTGCCATCGGAGCCGATGGCTGGGGATTGATCGTCGAAAAAGCTGCCGCGCGGTAACTGATGGAGCGCCCCGGTGGAAAATTCCCATTTCTTCGTCGCAGCGGGCGCGGGAGACGCGGGAGCAGTCCCTGACGAGTGGCACGCTGCCAGAATCGTCAGACTCGACGCCAGCAGCGTGAGGGACGCCGCAAAGCCAAAGGCTCTTTTCATCGCGCGATGATAGCCTGAAACGCTCTTCGGTCTTGCGAACGCGCTATTGTGTATTGCTCTGTCGGTTAGCCATCGCAATCGGCCAAACATCAAAAGCTAAGAGCGATAAGCACCGCTTGTGGGTCTCAGGTCCGATAGCGATGCAGCGGCGGAAAGGGCAAGCGGGGGCACTGCAAGAAACCAAATCAATCGAAACAGTCGTGGACCGCTGAGGTCCGTTGGCCGATGTCCACTACCAAACGTACACAGCGCTTACGCGCGGAGGGCCGGAACGGTCTCCGATGACCTGTGTTTCCAGAACAATTTCGATATTCTTTCGCTTCCAATCACTGGATACCCGTTTCACCGTTTCGTCCATGCGTTGCTCGTCTACCAGAAACTCCCCGGCAGCGACGGTACCGCCGCGGCCGATACCTGCGCCCACGACCACCAATTGCTCGATATTGGGATCAACGAAGCGTGCCACGATGGCGTAATCCGAGTAGGTTCCGGTTTGTTGTACCGTGCGATCCATCATCCAATGGTGGTCTCCGGGATCGGCGCGGTCCTCAATCCATAATTTGTTCATCGCGGCATCGTTGGCAAAGTGGAAACGCAAAGGAGCGGTCAAGCGCAAGGTCCAGCTATTGTCAAATGCTCCGATAAATATGGAAGGGGCTCGGCGTAAATCAGTCAGTGTAGTGTTTGACTCACCGAGCACGCGGGAAGTTTTTCCGTAGGTGCGCAGCAGGGCGGCGACGTTCACGAGTGGACTAACATCGTCAATGATCAGCGCGACCATGGTGTCGGGCAAGGTGATTTCGTGCGAGGGATCGGCGGCGTCGCGCAAGCGTATGGTGGAATACTGGCTCTGGTCTGCCACGCATATGAGCACCGGATTCGGCGAGTTTACGAATGGCTCCCAAAATTGTCTCAGAACCGGCGGCCCGGATACATGCCACAGAGCGGCGGAAACAACTGCAAGCGTCAGTGCTGCGAGCGCGAGCGCCGGTACCCTGCGTACCAGAAAATTTCGTTTCGATCGTGGCACAACCGGCAGCGTGGCGACGGGCTGTGCGTTGAGGGCATCGGAGGCGTCATTCGGCAATGCCAGAGAAGTCAGCGGAGGACCGCTGGGATGGCCGGGCCAGTAAAACTGCGGGGCGTAGGATCCCGCGGGCAAGATCATGCGAATTTCGTGTTTATGCTTGGGGTCTTGATAATACTGTTCGATGCGCTTACGAATTTCCGCCGCGGTGACTCGAACAATCGGGTCCGTGTTCGTGTCGTAGTCAGCGGGCCGGTCAAAGATTTCCACACCGAGGATGCGTTCTTTGAGTTGGTCGGTTTGACCGGCCAATGCTCGCGCCACAACAAGTCTTAGGAAACTCGGATATCTCTTGCTGGAATGAAATAGCGGCGAAGCGAGCAGCAGTTCGAGTTGCTGTTGAACGGCGCCCTTTTCGAGTTCGCTACACGGTGTCCAGTTTTCCGTTACCTGCTCTGGTTGCAAGGCTATCCCACCCCACCCCCCGGTGTCGGGCGTTGCTTCGTCCGCGAACGGACCGGCAGTTCGACCAATTTTGAGATTATAAATTTAATTTCGATGATGGTACTGCGCTTTAATCCAACGCGCAATCTAAAAGGCACTGCCCTGGAGCGCTTTTCGGTCGTTTTGGCCCCGCCACAAGTTGTGAGGAATGAATACTATGAGGCGCGGTAAATGGCCTTATCGCTCTTATCCCCGTTCCTTTACATGAAAACCGTTGCCAGCCTGCCCGCGACTCTCTATAACTCTGACGATCCGATGCACGGTGTCCTAGTGCTTTCAAACAAAATTTGAAGCTGGATGTGCGGTCGCGGAAGACCATGGGGCTTGCGCCGCTTGTTCGAGTCAGACGGCGTGGAGTACTGGCGTCAGCCAGAATTTCGAGGAGGGATTTCCATATGTCAGGCAGAGAACGGTCACGGCAACTCTGGTTTTTAGTTGGTGCGCTAGCGGTTCTATTCCTCTGCTGCAAGCCACTCTACGGTCAGTCGTCGGCCGCATTCACAGCCACGCTGAGCGGGCGCGTCACTGATCCGGCAGGCTTGGCGGTCAGCGGTGCGACGGTGACCGTCACCAGCGCTGAGCTGGGCATTTCGCGCACGTCTGCGACCGGAGATTCCGGCCTTTACAGTTTTACGTTCCTGCCGCCGGGAGTCTATGCCTTGGAGACGAAAGCTCCAGGATTCAAGCAGTACAAGCAAGACGGAATTACTTTGGCGGCCGGCCAGAATGTTGAGCAGCAGGTAGGCCTGACCGTCGGGGCGCTGACCGAAAGCGTCAAAGTCGAGTCGCAGGCGCCGCTTCTGAATACGGAGAACGCGAACATTTCCGAGGATCTATCCTCCAGATTTGCAGAGGGTCTTCCTTTGAACTTTCGCAGCGTCATCAGCTTGACGCTGATCAATTCTTCGGTGAACAACGCCGCGGAGCAGCAGGTTGTGGGTGCACCGGGTCTGGCGCAAACCGCGGATCAGGATATTTCCTTTCTGAATTTCGGCGGCACCTTTTTTGGCACGGCGGAATATCTGCTAGACGGAACCTGGGATACGCGTGTTGATTGGGGAGGGGTGATCTACGTTCCATCCGTGGACGACGTGCAGGAAATGAAAATTATGACCAACGCGTTCACGGCTCAGTACGGGTGGAGCAGCGGTAACGTGGTCAACATTGTGACCAAGTCGGGAAGCAACGGTTTCCACGGGGATGGCTGGGAGTTTTATGCGAACAGCGGCATGGATGCCAGATACTATTTCAATAATGGAGCGCAACCGTCATTCAACCGCAATCAGTTTGGCGGGACGATCGGCGGCCCCATCAAGAAGGACAAACTCTTTTTCTTTGCCTACTATGAAGGCGAGCGGCAGTCCACTCCATCAACGAACAATTACACACTGCCTACCACTGCGGAAAGGGGCGGCGACTTCTCGGCGTTGCTAGGAGCTCAAGCTATTGACCCCAACACTAAGCTTCCTGTATTCGATTCCCTCGGAAGGCCAGTCTTCACCGGTGAAATCTACAACCCATTCAGCACGCGCCAAGTTACCTGCGGAGGGACTGATCCCGTCACCGGGGATCACGTAACTTGCAGCGGCACCACGGCATTCATTCGAGACCCGATTTCCGGCAACATCTCGACCGGGACCGGTGTCACGAACAAGATTCCAGCGGCACTTATGGACACGATTGCCAGTAATATCGCGGCTGCAAACTTTTGGCCTACGCCAACTGGAACGGGATCGACGGGAACCAATTTTTCGCCAAATGGAGCTGCCGCAGAGCATTCGAATGAGTACTCGGGCCGCGTGGACTACAACATAGATGAGAACAACCGGCTCTATGCACGCTTTTCGCAGAAGTTCCAGACGAAAACCAACACGCCAGACTTCTACGGAGCTAACGATCCGGCAGGCCCAGGACTGCTCAATCCCAACAATCGCTACAGCATCAACGTCGGCCTGAACCACATTTTCAACCCGACATTTACCATGAACTTGAATTTCGGCGTGAATCGCCACGTCGAACAAGCAACCGGACAAGGTTTGGGCTTCCAAACATCGTCTCTTGGATTCCCGACATTCATTGACGGGATTGCCCCAGCCTTCCCGCAGATATCCTTCAGCGGTGGTGGGAATTACGCCCCCCTGGGAGCGGTTGGCGGGAACAACAGCTACATCGTGCCGCAAACATTCTGGACCAGCTCGGTTGATTTCACGAAACTGGAGGGCAAGCACGAACTGTCTTTTGGATTCACGGACGTGTGGCTGCGGATTGACGGCGGCCACTTCGGCCAAACGGCGCTGAACTTCCAAACTGCTTCCACGGAAGGGCCAGATCCGAATAACGCGATAGGGAGCACGGGAAGCGGATTCGCATCTTTCCTTCTCGGAGTGGGGAGTGGAACTAACGGCACGTCGTGCGCCCTTTGCACGCTGTTTCAAGCGTTTCCCGCGACGGATAAGCACTTTCTCGGCTGGTATATTCAGGACGGCTGGAAAGTGACCCCCAGGGTTACTTTGAGCCTTGGCCTCCGTTACGAAATCCAAACCGCGCCAACCGAACGTCACAATGCGCAAAACTCCTTCAGCTTTACAGCGGAGAACCCCCTGAGCGCCCAGATTGGTTCTTTCGTTCCCGGCGAACAGATCTTCAGCTCGCCCAACAATTCTGGCCTTTACAATACTACGTACGGCAATGTTGCTCCGCGCGTCTCGATTGCTATCGCAGCGGCCAAAAACCTGGTGGTGCGTGGCGGCTACGGTATCTTTTACGTGCCGAATTACTACGGCCAGGGTCCGAATGACGGATTTTCGCAGCCAACGCCGTGGAATACGACTCTAAACAACGGTCTAAATCCCGCCTCGACTCTGAGCGGAAATGCAAACGCCAGTTGTGAAACTGCTCCTGGTGTTTTCTCTTCCTGTGGCCCCGCATTCACCACGCAACGGCTGCCGACCGGCAACGCCGCGGGAGGATTGCAGGACGTCGGCTTTGGGGCCACCATCACGAACAACAACAGGAAAACCCCATACGTCGAGCAGTGGATGGCTGGAGGTCAGTACTCGTTTACGCCCAACGACATGCTGGACGTCAGCTACGTCGGGAATCATGGTACGAACCTGCTCGCAACAGGCTTGCAGTGGGATCAAATCTCGCCGGGAAACTTGGCGCAGGGGAATGCCCTGTTCAATGCGGTGCCCAACCCCTTCTTTGGCCATATCACGTCAAGCGGCTGCGGCCTCAACAATGCCACGATTACCGTGGCGCAATCGCTGGCTCCGTTTCCTGAATACTGCAGTGTGTTCGAGAACGGGCCTACCGTCGGCACCTCCTCGTACGACGCACTGCAGGTGACATATACGCACCGCTGGCACTCCGGCCTGGACCTCAACCTTTCCTACACCTATTCGAAGTTCCAAGATGACGTGCAAGGATTTTCCGGTTGGGCGTTCCCAGGCAGTGGGACCAGTAACCTGAATTCCTACAACCTCTCTGCCGACTATTCAGTGGATGCGAGCAACGTCCCCCACAGGTTCGTGGCCTCTTACATCTACGAATTGCCCGTGGGCAGGGGGAAACAATTTGGTTCGGATTGGAGCGCGCCTATGAACGCCGTTTTGGGAGGCTGGGCCTGGAGCGGAATCCTCACTGCGGAGTCAGGATTGCCTCTTTCC
Source organism: Acidobacteriota bacterium (assembly GCA_013289695.1). Lineage (GTDB taxonomy): Bacteria > Acidobacteriota > Terriglobia > Acidiferrales > UBA7541 > Palsa-295. The sequence goes on along the minus strand of JABCZK010000003.1, from coordinate 92,893 downwards.
ATCCAACCAGCCTCGAACAATGTCGGTTTCGGTTTTAACCAGCGCCCCAATATCGTGCAAGGAGTGAACCCGATCCCGGCGAACCAATCGATTAACAACTGGATCAATCCGAACGCGTTTTCGCAACCGACCGGCTTCGCATTCGGAGATGCTCCGAGATTTTTCGCGAATCTTCACGGACCTATGTACTTCGATTGGGACATGGCCATACAGAAATACTGGAATTTCTCCGAGAGTAAGCGGCTGCAATTCCGGTTCGAGATGTTCAACGCGCTCAACCATCCGGACTTCTTCCAGCCGGACACAAATCTGGGTGACGTAAGCTCCGGCAATTTCGGAAGGATAACCTCAGCTTACCAAGCTCGAACCGCACAGGTGGCTGCGAAATTCTACTTTTGACGTAGGGTGCGACCTTCATCTCCCCCACCCGGAGCGCGAAAGCCTGGCAGGTGCCGGCGACTGGATTCCCAGTCGCGGCTCGCCACCCAACCTGCCAGGCGCTTCGTCCTGAGCGCGGCCGACAAGGGTTTTTCAATCGTCGGGGAAGCGATGGCCTCTGTGCCTGAACTCTGTTTGGATGGATCACGGCTCAGCAACAACTCGGTGATCCTGTCACACTATGAAGACATGGGGCCCACAGATGCTCACAACGAATTTGCTTCACCGCCTTCGTCGCGGCTTGTTCGTGGTGGCAATGGGGGCGCTGACTCTCTTCCCCACCCCTGTTGAAGCCGCGGATGCTCCAGGCCGTTATGACCCTGTTGCCGATCCGCGCGCCGTCGTGACTACCGGCCATGCACGCTTCACGATTTTGACGCCGCAGCTGATTCGCATGGAGTGGGCCACAGACGGCAAGTTTGAAGATCACGCTTCGCTCGTCTTTCTGAATCGGAGTCTCCCCGTTCCTGAATACACGCACGAATCCACGCCCGATGGAGGACGCACAGTAATTCAAACCAGCGTGTTGAAGCTGGTCTATACGCCTGGAAACTCGGACGGCAAATTTGGCCCAGACAATCTGGCCATCACTTTCAGTCTTAACGGGAAAGAGGTCGTGTGGAAGCCAGGAATGGCGGACACCGGCAACCTGCTCGGCACCACACGCACGCTCGACCGGGTCCAAGGCGCTGACGTGAAGTTGGAACCAGGGCTCATCTCGCGCGATGGCTGGACCATCGTGGACGACAGCACGCGCCAGCTTTTTGACTCCGACGATTTTTCCTTCACCGCGGGAGAGCGAAGCCCTTGGCCTTGGGTGACAGCGCGTCCGGCGGGAGACCGTCAAGATTGGTACTTCTTCGGTTACGGCCACGACTACAAACGCGCTCTGTATGACTACACGCGCGTGGCGGGACAGATTCCGCTGCCGCCGCGCTTTGCATTCGGGGCCTGGTGGTCGCGATACTGGGCTTATACCGACCAGCAATTCAATCAACTGATCCAAGGATTCCATCAACACGACACGCCTCTTGATGTCCTCGTGATTGACATTGATTGGCATCCCACATTCAACGAAGTTGCGGGAAACCAGAAACAGGATGCCTCAGGACACCTCCTCGGCTGGACGGGCTATTCCTGGAACAAGCTGCTATTTCCTGATCCGGATCAATTTCTAAAGGGCATACACGCACAGGGCCTCAAAGCTACGGTAAATATCCACCCGGCCTCCGGTGTGCAGCCCTGGGAGGATCACTACCCCGAGATGGCTCGCGCGATGGGGATTGATCCAGCGACCAAGCAATACATTCCTTACGACATCACGGAAAAGAAATTCGCAACGAACTACATGAACGACATAATTCACCCGCTCGAGCAACAGGGAATCAATTTCTTCTGGCTCGACTGGCAGCAGGAAGACAAGACCAGCATTGCCGGATTGAATCCCACCTGGTGGATAAACTATGTCTTCTTCACCGACCAACAGCGCCAAGGCAAACGCGCGTTGCTATTTCACCGTTGGGGCGGCCTCGGGAATCATCGCTATCAGATCGGTTTTTCCGGCGACACGATTTCTGTGTGGGACTCGCTCGCATTTCAGCCCTACTTCACGGCCACCGCCGCCAACGTGGGCTACGCGTATTGGAGCCACGACATCGGCGGCCACATGCCCGGTGCCATCGAACCGGAACTCTACCTGCGCTGGATCCAGTGGGGAAGTTTCAGTCCGATCCTGCGAACGCACACGACCAAGAACCCCGACGCGGAGCGGCGCATCTGGGCCTACCCCGAGCCGTATTCGGACCTGATGCGAGAGTCCTTCGCGCGTCGCTATGCCCTGCAGCCCTACCTCTACACCGAGGCCAGGAAAACATACGACACCGGTCTGGCGCTACTGCACCCGCTGTACTATGACTGGCCGGACGCGCCGCAGGCTTATGCCGCGAAAAATGAATATATGTTTGGCGACAGCATGCTGGCCGATCCGGTGACGCAGCCGGTCGCAAAGGATTCGCAGCTCGCGAAGGTCTCGGTGTGGCTGCCTTCCGGTGACTGGTTCGAACGGGATAGCGGTGCAAGCTTTCGCGGCCCGGTAAGCGTAGAGCGCGACTTTTCGATCAGCCAGATCCCCTTGTATGTGAAGAGTGGAAGCATTATTCCCATGCAACCGCCGATGAGCTATACCGGCGAGAAACCAGTGGACCCTCTCATCCTCACCGTGTTCCCGCTACAGAACGGAAACACGTCGAAATATCGTCTTTATGAAGACGCGGGGGACACGATCGGCTACGAGCACGGAGAATGCGCGTGGACGTCGATTCAGGCTGCTTTGAACGCGGACGGCACCATGCTTACGGTGAGCGTTGCGCCTACGGCGGGTAATTACGCGGGAATGCCAAACGAGCGGGCCTATGAACTCCGGCTCCCGGGAAGCTGGCCGCCATCTTCGGTGACCGTTAACGAGCAGTCCTTGGTGCGCGCCAAAGCCACGGACGGACCTGGATGGCGGTTTGAAGGCAATACGCTAACAACTGTGATTACGACGCGCAAATTCAGCACCGGTGGCGCGGTCACAATCAAAGTGCGAATCAGTCCCGAACTGGCGCGCAATCGCGCGCTGCTCGATGGCCTTCCGGGCAAGCTGACGCGCCTGCGCGAGACATACGACCTCTTGAATGCCGCCTGGCCGGCAGCCGGCTCTCCCGATCCATTAGTTGACGCGATGCAGACGGGAGATCGTATCAGCTATCATCCGGAGACGGCGTTTGCGGAAACAGGCGGCTTCGCGGCGAAACTTGCCGGCTTAGCCAAGATCATCGACGCGATGCATGCAACGGAAACTTCGCCGGCATTCGCGGCCATGAATCAGGACAAAAAATACCAGAGTCAGAAGCTTGAAGAGTACAACGGTCTGATCAGCACCGCTCTTGCGCACATCGCGGACATAAATCCAGCCCCCTCGATATCTTCGAACAATACGACCAGGCCATGACTGAGCCAGCAGATCAAGGGCGAATCGCAGAGCGGCTAGCTAGAAATTCGCGAGTCGAAGTGAGAAGCTCGGAGCCGGGCAAGGCGGTTCGATCGTGCGAGGAATTTTGTCCGTCGCGAGCTGCGGGGGCCAAGCGATTTCGTAGTGTCAGGAACACGGATGACCAGAAGAGAGCTGTTGTCTTTCTTGTTTTCTCTCGGTGCGCTTGAACTCGGAAGCGTTCTGCCCGCTCAAGACGCAAGAGCCAGTACCTCCCCAGTGTTCCGAGTGAAGAGTTTGAAGGGTGTTGATTTTGTCCTCCGTAACTCGCCAACTGCTCGGAAGCATCTGATTGAAACCATGCCCGGAGGCGTAGCCCTGCTGGATTACAACAACGACGGTTTGCTGGATATTTTCTTCGTGAACGCCGGGCATGCGCGGGACAATATGGCCAATCCCGTCAGCTTCGATCGCCGAAATCCCGCCTATTGGAATCGTCTGTACCGCCAGAATCCGGACGGCAGCTTCAGCGATGTCACCAAGCAGGCAGGCCTTGCCGACGCCGGTGACTCAAACTACGGAATGGGAGTCGCGGTAGGAGATTACGATAATGATGGCTTTCCCGATATCTATGTGACGAACTTCGGAAAAAATATTTTGTATCACAACAACGGCGACGGTACTTTTACGGATGTTACCGCAAAGGCCGGCGTCGCCGCGGGCGGCTGGTCCGCATCCGCCGGATTTTTCGATTACGATAACGACGGCAGGCTGGATCTGTTTGTTACGCGCTATCTCGATTGGAGTGTCGAGAAAAGCAAGACGTGCGGCTCGGAAAAGCCCACCTACTGCCCGCCGGGCGACTTTCCTGCCATCACAAACATCCTGTACCACAATCGGGGAGACGGCACGTTTGAGGATGTGAGCATCTCCTCCGGCATTGCCGCGAAGAAGGGCCATGGCCTGGGAGTAGCGTTCGCCGACTATGACGGTGACGGGTTCACGGACGTTTTCGTAGCGAACGATGTCAGCGATCAGTTTCTCTTTCACAACAACGGGAACGGTACTTTCACCGAATGCGGTTTGGATTCTGGCGCCGCGCTTTCAGAGAGTGGGAGAATGCCCTCGGGCATGGGTGTGGTTTTTCAGGACTACGACAACGATGGCCTGCCCGACCTCCTCGTCACGCAGCTTCCTCACGATCCCTATGTCCTGTTTCATAACGACGGCAAGGGCTCCTTCAGCGCGCAGGAATTGGAAGCCGGGCTGGGCGTGCTCTCGGGAAACGTGTCAGGCTGGGGAGTCGGATTGGAGGATTTTGATAACGACGGATGGAAGGATGCGTTTGTTGTCCAGGGACACGTTTTCGACAACGTTCAGATTTACGATGACTCGCTGCGCTACCGCGAACCTCCCTTGCTAGCCATGAACCGCGCGGGCCGTTTTGAACGAGCAGATCCCGGATCGGATTTGCCGGTGGCCGGTCGTGGTGCGGCATTCGGTGATTTGAACAACGACGGCTGGATAGACGTCGTTACCACTTCTCTTGGCGATGCCCCGCAGTTTTACTTGAATCGGGGCGGCGAATTTCACTGGCTGACGATCACACTGCGCGGAAAACGGAGCAATCGCGACGGCTTCGGTGCTCGAGTTCAAGTGAATGGCCAGATCCGCTTCGCGACGGCCGCGGGAAGCTATCTCTCTTCCAATGATAAGCGTTTGCATTTTGGCCTTGGTTCCGCGGAGACGGCCGACATAGAGATTCGCTGGCCCTCCAGCATTCGTCAGGTCGTGCGCGGCGTAAAGGCCGATCAATTCATCGTGATTGAGGAATCGGTGCAACCATGATTCACGCGCTGCTGTGGATGTGCTTGCTGTTGCCAGCGCAATCGGCGGATGCTTCCTTGCCGCCCGATGCGCTTCCGCTGCTGCAATCCGGCATTGACGCCGAAAATCGCGGCGCTTTCGATCAGGCCGTCGCCGCATTTCGCAAGGCCGCGGAACTGGCGCCGAATTCCGCGATCGTCTTGCTGCGCTTGGGCGACACATACATGAAAGAGCGTGACTACGCTGCAGCCATTCCTCCCTTGCAGCGCGCAGCCGAATTGAGTCCGGATGCGCCTGCGGTTCATCAATTGCTCGGATACGCGCTTCTGGCCGCGGGGTATGCATCCGAAGCCATCCCCCATTTGAAAATTATTCACGACGATGGAGCTCTGGGTATTGCGCAACTGCAAGCGGGCCAGGCCGCGGAAGCAGTCGCGAATCTGCAAGCGGCTCTTGCGAAATCGCCGGACGATCCGGATCTTCTCTTCTATCTCAGCCGCGCCGCCACGGCACTCGCTGGGCAGTCGTTGGATCGATTGCGTTCCGTAGATCCGAATTCTGCACGAGGGCATCAGGCTCTTGGCCAAACCGATTACGAAATGAAGATGCTTCCGGAGGCTGCGAAGGAATACGAACAGGCGATAGCGTTGCGGCCCGATTTACCGGGCTTGCGGCTTGAGCTTGGACAAGTCTTCGCTGCCGGTTCCGAATGGGCAAAAGCGGAAGAACAATTTCGGGGAGAAACAAAATTGCAGCCCGGAAGCGCGGAAGCTGCTTATCGTTTGGGAAATGCGTTGCTGCAGCAGGGAAAGATGAAGGAAGCCGCCCAGGAGCTGAAGCGTTCCGATTCGCTAAGCCCCGATATGCCGGAAACTCTATACGCCCTAGGCAGAGCAGCGGCCAGCAGCGATCCGGATGTGGCCGAGCATGCATTGCAGCGCGTGATCGAGCTGGAGAAGCAGACTCCGCTTGCGGGGCAGGCTCATTTGGTCTTAGCTCAAATTCACCGCAGGCAGGGCAAGACGGAGCAGGCCGCTCGTGACATGGAAAACTATCGCAAGATCCAGGCTCTCGCCGCTCACCCTCCATCATAAGCATCATCCGCGCAGCAGATCACTGTCGCGATAGGGAGGTGCCGCTTGAAAGCAGAGGAGATGCGCAAGTACAACCCGGTCACAGCAAGATGTCCACGGCGCCAGAGCTCCACACGGTGCCGATTCCCGCGCACTTGCGGGAAGCCGTCGAGAACGTTTCGCAATTGGTGACAAATGGTGACGAGCTTGGCCGAATTGCGGAGGGAAGCCTTACCACGATTCAATAGAATCAAGAGGAGAGATGGTAGGCCTGTGCGGGCTCGAACCGCAGACCTCCACCGTGTCAATTATGTGGTCAGAAAGCTAAATCCCTTTGCCTGTCTTGCTTTTCCGGTTCTGGCCAGCTCAAAAACACCCCTAAATGGCAGAGTTTTGGTGACGAATTGGTGACGAGTTTTGGGATCAGAAAGGCTTGGTAGACGCAACCGGGATCGTGCCGTTGGCCATGCGCTGGAGACGGTTGCCGCTCTCAGCCGGTAGACGCATGCTGATGACCACGGGGCGGGTCGTTCTCATGGAGCCTCTTCTTCAACGACGTAATTATTGTAAGGTAGCATTTCGTGAGAGAGGCGAGAGCAGGATTTAGCCGCAGTGTAAATTGCAGGAGGGACACGAATGAAGTTTTGATGCACGTCACCGGGATCGACCCGGTGACTGGGCTGAACCCCTCGAACGAGGCGAATTCTTTCGGCAAACTTAGGGATTTTCCCAAGGATTTAGTACCAATACTCCAGTACCTGCTACATCTGCTGTGTTGCGGGTCACGAACGTCAAGTCGTGCTCGAGAGCAGTCGCCGCGAGCAATCCATCAATAACAGGCAGCTGAATATTCTTGGAGCGGGCCTGTGCGGCAACCCGACCCCAACGATCCGCCACCGCAGCGTCAATCGGCAGGATCCTGCCCGCAAACCTACTGCGCAGGCCCTTGTTGAGCCAAATTTCTAGCTCCGCCCGGCGCTTTGCCTGAGGCAAACCACCAATTCCCTTCCGGATCTCGCCCAAGGTCAATTCGCTCAAATGAAGCAAGGTCTCATCTGTATCTTCCACCCACCGGCTGACGTTTGGCTCCGGGCTTCTGGTGACCAACTCCGAAATTACGTTCGTGTCCAGCAAGAATCCGATCATAGCTTGACGTCCCGCCCCACATCCTGCGTACGTTCCAGATTCAACTGAAGGCCGACGAGAGGACTTGCAGCGAAGAAGCGCACTAGGCTCCTCGGTTTCTTCGCACGATCCACAAGTTGATCAAAATCTTCCAGGGGCAAAATGACCACACCTTCTTTTCCTTGTCGGGTCACAAGTTGTGGGCCTTCCTCTCGCGCACGCCGAAACACCTCACTGAACCGAGCTTTGGCGTTCTGCAACTGCCACGTCTGTGACACGACTTCTCTCCTAGCATTCTTTTTCTTGCTTGATCGCATCTTGAGCCTCCCCTCGAAAAGGACTAGTCTGACTAGTCCATTCTATAGGAATCATGGCAACAGCACAACGAATTGCTGTGCTGGCTAGCAACGGCCGCCACCCGTTGCCTCTTCCCATCGAAGCTCAAGAGATGTCCGGTAACCGGGCGCTTGTAAACGCGCTCAATCAGTTATACCAGAGTCATTCACAATCGAAGTTTAAGGAGGTTATTCTGGCTGCACCGGATGTTGACGCCGACATTTTTCGCCAACTCGAATCTGCGATTACTTCCCAGTGCCAACGCGTCACCCTCTATGCCTCGTCTGCGGATGTAGCCCTAAATGCATCATTCCGATTTCATCACTTTTCCCGAGCCGGCGAATCCGGGGAGCGAATAGTGGTCTTGCCTGGGGTTGACACAATCGACGCCACCAAAGTCGACACCGGGCTTTTAGGCCACTCCTACTACGGCGACAATCGGTCCGTACTATCAGCTCTTTTTTCGCTCGTGAGATATGATCTTCCTCCTGAACAGCGATTTGGATTGATACGTCACACCCTAAGACAGGAGGTTTATTGGGCATTCGTTCCCTGAGGACGCACGGCAATCGTGCCCTGGCTCAAACCCTCTCCATCCCCCGCAACGTTCTCGTCACCAGAGCGGCATCGACGACGGCTTCTCCGCGAGCGCTCTTACTTAGGGTTCGCTGTGGCGGTGCTTTCAGGATTCCTTGAACTATCTTGACACATCCCAAGATAGATCGTATAAGATGTATTGAAGCCACATATAGTTCTAAATAGATATATATTGACATTCTTGTATAAAACGTATACGCTCTTACTGATGACAATATATACCGCACTCGATATAATAGGGCAACTTCGGGACCAGCGGGAGCGACGAGAAATGTCCCAAGTCCAGCTGGGCAAACTTCTCGGTGTGCCTCAGTCTCAAATCACTCGAATCGAGCGTCGACACAGTGACATCCGACTGTCGACCCTTCTTGAAATGGCCCATGCCCTCGGACTCGAACTCGTGCTCATTCCCAAGCCTCTTTTCCCCGCCGTTCGACACCTTCTGACCAGAGAACAGTCAGGTTCCGAGTTCTCCGGATCGGCTCCGCCACGCCGGCTACTTGGCAACGAGCCAGAGGATGCCGATGCCGAAATCAGATAAAAAGCGTCCCGTAGTCCTCGAAGTCTGGTTAAACCAGATTCGCGTCGGCACCATCACGAACCTGCCTTACGATCAGAATCTGTTCGTATTCGACGAAGAATACGCTCGCGCAGGCGACCGGCCCGTCTTGAGCCTCAGTTTCTACGACGACAACCGCGAGCTCATCACCGAGCCTGAACAAGTCCAGACCAAAGTTTCCCCCTTCTTCTCGAATCTCCTGCCCGAAGGCCGTCTCCGCGAATACCTGCCTGAAGCAGCCGGGATTAAAGATGTCCGCGAATTCTTTCTCCTCTGGTTGCTTGGAGCAGACTTGCCTGGAGCTGTGATCGCTCAGGAGTCAGAAGGCACTCCCTTGCCCCCGGCCGACGCAGATATGCAAAAAACGAGCGAACCGAGAAAAGAGCAGATTCTCCGCTTTTCTCTTGCTGGCGTGCAGTTGAAGTTCTCCGCCATCGGAAATCCCGGCAAACAGCTGACGATACCGGCCGAAGGGCGCGGCGGAGCTTGGATCATCAAACTTCCTTCCGCTCGCTTCCCACTCGTTCCTGAGAACGAATTTTCCATGATGAAACTCGCGGGCGCCGTCGGCATCGCCGTGCCCGAAGTCGGACTTATGCCCACTAACCAGATCCAAGGGCTTCCGTTTGAATTCTCCGATGCAAACGCAAACTCCCTCTACGTGCGAAGATTTGACCGCACACCCGACGGAGGGAGGATTCACATCGAAGATTTCAACCAGATCTACCATCAGTTTCCGCACGACAAGTACAAACACTATAGTTACACCAACATGGCCCGTGATATTTCGAACTTCCTCGGAACCGAAGCCACCGTTGAATTTATCCGCCGTCTCGTCTTCAATGCAGCCATCGGCAATGCCGACATGCACCTCAAAAACTGGTCGGTTCTCTATCCCGACACCCGGACGCCCCAGCTCGCGCCAGGCTATGACTTTGTTTCCACCATTGCCTGTACAAAGGACCGCAAGATGGCCCTTTCCATCGCCAAGGAAAAGGATACAAAACGGCTCGATCAGTCTTTGCTTGAGAGGTTCGCAGAGAAGGCAGGCCTCCCGAAACACATGGTCGTCCAAACCGCGCTGGACACCGCCGAAAAGACCGTGCGTGCCTGGTCGGAAATGGCTTCTGACTTGCCGCTACACGACCAAGTAAGGGAAGGAATTGAAGAACAGTTGCGCTATCTTCCGCTCACCCAGCAGTTCCTTGATGCATCAGGCAAGAACCATCCGAAAAAAGTTCCCACAGGAGAGAAAATTCCAAGAATCCGAAAACCACGACATTAGTTCTCAGGCTTCTCGTGCGCGCGCGCACATCGTCAGCGACGGTTGGGTTTTCGCTCAAATGGCAACGGCGAAATCAGTTCAGGTTCCAACGCGAGACCGTCATGATTTTCGACGCTGCGGCGCACCGAATGGGGGTTTTCGAATTGAATGATTCGGGCTTGGTGAAGTCGATGCTCGGCTCCGTCGCGATCGCGTCCTTTCAGCCCAGCTCGTAGGGAATCCAGGGCAAAGACAAGACGGAGTTGTAAGATCGGAAAGCTCGCGATTGTTCTTTGATGGTTTCGCGCTCCGATGCGTTTTCTACCCAAGCATCGCGCCGGATCGTTTCCATTCTGTCAGACAGGCTTCCCGTACGGAAGAAATCAACCGCTATGCTGCATGGCCTCACCTTCTTCCCCGGCGTAATCCAAGACTGAAAATCCGGGCTTCGCCGAGTCCACATGACTTTTCCGTCAAAAGAAAAGGCCAAGGCACGCCGTTCTTCGCATAGATCAGTGTAACGAATCGCGGTTGCGGTCAGCGTCGTTTGGAAGTCCGCGGCGAACTTCTCGATAAGCTCCAAGCTCGGAACGGTTCTCTCCAACCGCTCGCGAAACATGGCTTCGGGCATCAAAAGCTCTGCGGCAAAAAAGTTGGCGTCAACTTCTTGTGCATTCTGGGATTTGTACCACTGTGAAAACTCCGGCTCGCCACATTCCGTGGGCGCTAGCGGATCGCCTCAAGGTGGCTTGACAGTCTGCTCCCAAACTCCTTCGAACCGCGTCTGTGGTACAGGTCTCTCGGCGCTGTCGACCGAGCGACGCTGCTCCTCCCTCTGCGCATCACCAGCAGCCAGTACGCAATCTCCGGATGGTCACGCCGCGAGCAGAAAGCTCTCCAAGCAATTGCGTCACTGCCGGAGATGGTTCACGGTCGCCCGGGACGATTACCGCCCATTCCAGGTTCTCGCGAAACTCTTTTGACCTAATCTGCCACTGGCCGAAGGACGAGGATTTTGCCTCACCGATTTGGATCACGGACCAGTGCCGAATCAACGCCAATGCGCTGGCTTCGTCAGGTGCCGGCCCGGACAGAATGAAGTGGTTGTTTCCGTGGACCAGGATGCCGACCATGAGTTTTCAAGCCTCCAGGCGTGGATCGGGAACGGGGTAACCAATTGCGAAATGGTAGACGACTTGTCCTAGCTCAGGAGACAGGTCCAGATAGCGGTTCACTCGGTCATCAAAAAAAGCTCCGATGCCCGTCGCTCGCAGGCCGAGCGCCTCGGAAGCAAGATACATTCGTTGACCAATAGCACCCGCTTCGAAATGCACGTATCGGTATCCGCGATCGCCGTAACTGCGGGCAGCCCTCTCAAAATCGCCGATCATGGAGAATGCCACACCAGCGTTGCCCGCCAGGTCTTGTCCCAAACTGAGAGCGGCCGCTACCAGGCGTTGGTCCCCTTCCTTGATTTTCTCTAGCTCTGCTTGCTCCGGCCAGTAGCGGTAAACGCCCGGCGTCAAGCCGTCGACGCGGTGGACGTAAAGATGGAGGTGGACGAAACGAGCTGTCGCGAAATCGGCGAAGAGGCGCGCTTGTGCGGTCAAGAGAACCGTCGCAAGTTGCGAGAAGGAGATCGACTCGCCCCCACCCCTGAAGTCAAGAGCGGAACGCCGGGCACGAACCACGTCGCCGAAACTACGGCTGGTGGAAACATGAGGCGGCAGGCTGATTTCCCCTCGCCCGGGAATCATCGACTGGCCAAAAGAGGGGACGGCGGCCCCCGTGCTGAGCTTCGTAGCAGCCTGAATTCGTTCAATCAGTGGATACGGTTCTTGCTTCTCTGACAACCGGTTGGGTTGACCTCTAAACAAAATCGTCTGGACCGGATCGAGAGCCCTCACGTGAATGGATTGGCCGTGAATCCCGACGATTAGCATGGGCCACTCATCCTCATGCAGCAGACACTGCTCCGCAACTCGGTCATCTGAGAAATTGCCAAACGCAAAGCTTTCACAGCCGATAGCTCGGGCGGCAAGCGTGAGCGCCTGCCAGGCATGTCCGATGTCGTGCATGCAATACCGATAGGCCCGGTCCCCGTACTTCCAGGCTTCACGCCAGGCAATGCTGGTCAGAACGAAAATGAGCGGGGCAGAAATGTCGGCAAGCTTCCTTCCAAACTCTCCGATGGCGCGTTGTTCTGCCATATGGGATGAGGGACGGTAATGATAGAGGCCATCGGGCCAACCGACCAACCCTTGCGAGCAGAAGTGAAATTCGGTCGGATGGAGATTACCGGAAGAGGGATTGACGCGCAGAGAGTAAATAGCTCCGGTGGACGGGACTCGCTTGGACGCGCTAATTGAGGCGGAATAGAACATCAACTGCGAAAGAAATTCCGCGCCATCCCGGGCCAGAGTATTTCCGGTTTTGCTCTCGAGTACTTCGAGAGCTGAAATCTGTGGAGCTGGCGGATCGGCCGGCAAATCCAGGACGGGGACGCCCTCATAATGCCGAAATGGGTCGGGCATATTGGCCCAATCAAGATAGTGCTGAGCTCGCCGCAGCGATTCGACACTATGCTTCGTCAATTCATGGTACTCGCGCCAGCCCATGCGACATAGGTCCTCAAGAGACTGTACTGGCAATGCAGGCATTCGGGTAGGCCAATAGCAACTGTTTGCCGCTTGGATGATGGCTTTCACCGTTTGCTTCGACCGTCACGAAGCCCGCATCCTCTAGGAGTGGCCCAGCCAAGATTGTAGCAGTCGAAGTGTCCGAAGACGCGTCGCGCTGCCACGCACACGCGCAGGGTCCCATCGGCTTGGAACCGCGATCGGTTCTGAAGTCTCCATCTGAGGAAGCCAGAAAGTCGTTGGCAGGTTCTAGGCCGGCGCCCTCGGGAAGAACCGTCAGTGACCGAACTTTATTGCCTAACAACTGCCTCAGTGCTCTGAGAGCAGACGATTACCTACTCGCCGTCGCGTCGGAGTCGCGCAAATGTTCAAGAAGAAAAACTGATCTGAATCGCCGGCGTTGAGGAACTGAGGGGACGGGAAATTGGACCGATGTTGAAGCTCTTTGAGACCGCGCGATGCATTACGGCTCATAAGAGTGTCTGGCCCGAGACGGCTCATCAAGTTGTCCGCTAATTGCCTGCACTCGTAACGACAATTTCCGAGTTCGTTGATCCGCACATTCCGTAGATGGTCCCGGCAATACATGCCCCCAGCGAGAACTTGTAGCATCCTGGCCTTTTGGCGACGACTGAGATCGGCCTGTCAGATCCCCCGATAATTGCGCCGGAGGCGTCGAACGGAGAAGAGGGTCCAAAATCAAGAATGAAGCCTGTATTTTTCGACGAACTTTGCCACCTAACCGTTGTTCCGACCTTCACACAGAAGGGGAAATTCGACTTCGAATTCGGTATGTCTGGCGTAACTGTAGCCGAAGTCCCACCCCTGCGTTTCAGATCCACCACACATGGATCTGAAATGGAACCGCAACGATTTGAGGCGGTGCAGATGCTCGCTGGATTTGTTTCCGCGCAAACGTACTTGCTAGAGCCGTTATTTCGCGCGTTGGCCACTAGAAAGCTGGCTAGGGATAGTGATAGCAGGAGTCCACTGAAACCGAGAGCCAGTTTAGACTGACTTCTCATGCGGAACCTCCTCACAGGACGAATTTAAGAACCGTGCCAACGCTAACCTTTCCGCGAGTTCTAGTCGCTAACGCCGACCTTGTGCCAGTCGATGATGCTGGTGAGCTTCCAGGGATTTTGGCGAAGCTGGAATTCGAGCTGCCCCTCTTTGTTGATAATCAACTGGGCGGCGGGATAGAGCACGCCAGAGTTCTTGTCCTTGTCGGAGTCGTTTATCTCGATCTCGCCAGCGGTCAAGTTGTATTCTTTGCTTTGGGTGTTGTAGTAATGTTCACCGAATCTGACCAAGCGGTTTGTGACGAACCGGACCTTGCGGCCGGTTGGCGTGGGGATCAGGCGAATGTAACTGAGGTCGTATCCTATCGTTCCGGTGATCGCGATACGGCCCACGGATTTCATCTTGGTGAGCGCATTCACCAGGCCTTGATTCTGGCCTTGCTTAAAGGCGTCGACAAGGACAGCTCGATCATCGTCTGTAGAGAATTCATAGACCGTCACCTTCACGCTGATTGTCTGACCGAGCTGGGTGCTTGTGCCCATTGCAATTGCGTCGATAACTTCCGCACCTCTGTCATCCGCGGAAATAACCAGAGTGGCCGCAAAGAAAAGCATCACGAGTAGGAAACTGCCATAGCAGAATTCGCGAAATCTGGATTCGCTCGGCTCGCTTTGAGTCATCACCTTTCTCCTTACCCGTGCCGTCCCCACCGTCTCCACAATCCACATTTGTTCCCGGCTCCCGAACTTTTCCGCTTCCCCATGACTTGCCCGCACCTTCCAGGCAACGGACAACAGCATCAGAAAAAGACGAATCTCAAAGTCAAACCCTATATTCCGGCGAGACCTTGCGCGACGAGAAGCGTCGAGGAATTTGTTAGCCGAACTCCGACGGAGCTAGGGCCAAAGTCCAGTTACTCGAATAATCTAGGTGTGCTTCGATGCTTTCACAACTAGGGAAATCCCTAGGAATGCCTAGTTGGCGCGCGGCGCCACTCTCTGATAGACAAAAGTCCCAGCTGACAGGGGACGCGAGCCGTAGTCACTCACAGTCGAGCTGATGATTCTGACTTCAGGTCTTACGACCGTATCAGTGTGGACCGGAACAACCAACGCGCATTCGGTGACTTCGGTAAACAGTCAGAGCACGACCCCAAAGCCGCAGCACTCCACTAGGGATTCCCCTAGTTGTTTGGCGACGGTGCTAGGTCTAAGAGATGTAAGAACAACAACCCCATTTGGGCGTGGTCGGCACAACCCCTGTCGACTTGGAATACCTCGACGGGACTCGGGGAGCGAATATCACGCGTCATGCCTCCCCGAGTCCCGACCCTCCACCGAAGAGATTTGCTGTGCTAACTTCGATAGCAGACCGCCGGTGCCGGCGAGAAAGAATGAGCTCGGGACAAGCACCGGGATCGGCTGGTCTTTTTAAACGTTTTGCGGCTGCAACGGGGCCGAGTCCACAGGGACGGACCCCAGCCGCTGTTTAGTCACAGTCTCGCAAAGGGGGTCTCTGCCGTGGCGTAGGGAGGAGAGGCAGATCATGCCTGGAAGACAACAAGCGGTGTTTCTGCTTTGTTTTGCCGTGCTGCTTCCGTCCGGTGGCGCCGTCACGCAAGATGTGAAGTCTACGTTCAACAGATCCGTAGATTTCACGAAATACAAGAAATATACGTGGGGATCAAACTACCTGTTGACTCAGCAGCCTAAGGAAGTTCAGGAGCGCATCAACGTGGCGATCGTCGATTCCATTAACTGGAATCTGCGATCCAGGGGTTTTGTGGAAGCTGACGAGAATCCAGACTTTCGGGTTACTTATGAAGCCGGTGGGCAGCCCAAAGCCGACGTGGGCGCGCAGCGATCCTTGTACGCTCCGGACACGGTGGGCTACTACTGGGGCGACCTAAGCGGAATTTCCTCCGACGTTTGGATTTCCAGTCTGGCGAAATTGAAGATTACGGTGACGGATGCCGCGACAAAGAGCAATCTCTGGGAGGCGACAGCGTCCGACAGGATTCGGGACCCCATGAAATTCAAGAGCAAACTGCAACAGAACGTGGACAGATTCATACAAAAGACGATGAAGAGTTTTCCTCCGAAAAAGTGATCTCAGCCCGTTCGGAAAGTAAAGTAAGGCACGAGGTCCAATGACGACTCGCTAGCCTTAGTCAGAGCTGTGATCAGGCGCGCAGCTGCACACCGTCGATCCGGCGCAAGCGACTGGACCGCAAAGAAAATGACAATGAAAATCACGCGCGCACAAACGCTCTTCACAGCCGCTGCGATCTGGACACTGATACTGTGCTCCCTCCCCGTCTTGCCCGTTGCGAATGCCAAAGGTGCAAAGCTCCTCCTGAGTTGGAAGAATCCCAACTATTCTGGTTCGAAGCCTCGCCGGATTCTGGTAATTGGCATGAGCGAGAATCCGGAAGTTCGCGCAGACTTCGAAGACGATCTTTCCTCTGCACTCGCAAATGACGGCCTTGAGGTGATTCCCGGAAACACGATCCTGTTCCGCCCCCACTCTGCCGAGCTGGAACCTGACTATTTGAGAGGCCAGATTCGCGACTTCCAGATCGATGCCGTCCTTGTTTCGCGGCTGGTCAAAGTCGATAAGAAAACCACCCACATCCCCGGCCATAGTTACGTCCTTCCTTACGGTTACTACCACTCGTTCTATGGTTATTACGGCGCGGCCTACCGGCAAGTTTATAGTCCCGACTACCTGCGTGAAGATACGACGGTTCGAGTGGAAACCAATTTTTACGCATCGACCCCGCCGGATGGAGAACTCATCTGGACCGGCACCAGCGATTCATTCAATCCGAAATCGGCGAAAAAAGTAATCGATGGGCTCGTCAAACTCATCGTGAAAGAGTTGACGAAGCAAAACCTTCTGTAGGAGTTTCCCGATGCAGTCTCCCACTTCGACGCAGTCACGCAACATCGACTTTCCGATTGTCGAATCTTCTCTCGATCGCGAATCCAGACAGAGATAGCTCGGCAAATGTAATTGTGCCAGTAGGAAATGTGAGCCTTGGCGTGAAGTATTTTCGAGAATTCGAGAACAGGTCAACATTCCAGGGATACTCGCTACGGATTTCGAGTACGATCACTGTTTAGGCCCTATGGGAGTACCCGAAATGTAGAGGACCGAGAACTTATCAATTCTGACGGGGTGATACTCAACCGGGCGGATCGGATTTGCTACGCACCAGGAGCTCATCGGTCCGGCGATCCGTGATTCTTCCTTGAGTGTTTCGGAATCGGAAACAGAAACGTGAACTCCAGGTTCAGCTGCCATTTTGGCGAAAACTGATTAGCAGGGCGAATAGCGTTCCAATACAGGGTGAGGTTCGAATCAATCGCTTGCTTCCGGACGTTGAAACTCCTGCCCGCGCCACCTCCGATTGGCAGGAGCCACCGCTCACTCGTCGGTTGCGTCCAGTCCGCAACAATCGTGGGGTTGCTGGTGAGATACCAGCCTCGAGGCAGATTGTAGGATAACAACGGCTCGATCTGAAGTTGGTTTACTGGTGAACGGATTGAGCCACCTGCGAAGGACCAAATATTCTGAACCAGCGCGCCGACAGAGCCCCAATCCGGCTCGACCAACGCAGCGCCCGTCGGACCCACGCCCCATTTTCCGGCGCCAAGTTGATCGCTTGTAGCCATCGGCATTAAAACTGCAGGCCCTACACCCCAAATTAGCTTTCCCGTATTGGCCGGCGTCAAGAAGAATGAAGTGGTCGCGTCTCCTAATCCAGTGGTCCCGCCGCTCTTCGCAAGTGAATTCGGCTGACACGCGATCGTCGTCGCCACAACTCGCGTTACAAGAAGCCAATCTCCCCTGATCGAGAGCGGAATCACCGGTCGCATGCCAAGAGAATTTGCGCTGCGATCATAAGGTCCTTGGATGAAGGCGAAATCTTCCTCGAACGTAAGCTTGATCTCATCTGCGAATGGGTTTCTCGCGACCTTTCTCAGTTCTTCGGGAGCAGTCTGTGCCAACGCCGCCGACGGCGTCAAAAGAAGATACGCGCCCCATACCAGAAGAATCCTCATGCTCGAACCCAACGGAATCAATTTACGCGAAAGGACGGTCAATCAGCTGTGAATGCTCTCCCACGGCCTGAAAGAACCAGCAAGATGAATTCGGTTTGAGACAGCCAATTGATGAAGGTTGAGTTTCTCCGTTTCCCTGAGCCTCACTGTCCCGTCACTCGTCGGTCGGAGACAGAAAGATGCGGTCGGCGAGAGCTTCGCGGAGGGCGTGAAGCAGGTCGGTGTCCATGCGGATTTTCACGACGTATCCACGAGCTCCGGCATCCAGGCAAGCGTTCACCAAGTCGGGGTCCGAATGAACCGTCAAGAAGACTAACTGCGCCCGCGATCCGGATTCCTTCAGTTGCCGAGCAGCCTCGATGCCGCTGAGAATCGGCATGGAGATATCCGTAATTATGACGTCAGGCTGCAGTTTTAGCCCCATTTCCACGAGAGCCTTGCCGTTATCCACCGCTCCAACAACCTCAAACGCGAGTCCGACCAGGTTCGCGACTACCTTCCGAACGCCCGAGTGATCATCCGCCACAAGAATGCGTGGTTTGGTCATAGGTCTTGTAGCCTGAGCGCGGGGAGCGAGCTAGCCTGGCCCGAGCCAAGTTGCTGCCGCGTAAGCTGGGTTTTCGTGCCTTTAGCGCCGGATGGAGCGGCCTTGGGCTTGGAGCCACTGGTCTTTTGCACTCACACCGTTAACAGGTATGAGATGTGTTCGCCTCCCGTGGAGGGCCCAGCGTATACCTTCCTGAAACAAAATGAAGCCAATCCCCAAAACCAGTATTGTTCCTGTCAAAGCTGCAAGTACGAGCAGCACTCCAAAGAATTCCTGCATCGTGTAAAGGTTCATTTCAAACCGTTAAGCCTGCCAATGGATCTCCGAAGTGTGGCAAGAACGTGAAACAGCACCGTAGCGCTAGCTATGAGAACGCAGCGCGTGCCGAGACGTTTGACGATCCGACATCGACAAAACCTCGTTGAGGCGTCCCGTAATTCACCGCACGGTCTCAAGTTCTTGTCTTACTTTCCGCGCTTGGCGGATTCAAGACGGCGATTCGCTCAAAATAGGACAAATCTGCCTCGGGTGGCGCCCCAGATTAACTTTTCTTCTTGGACAGTCGCATGATTCCGACGACAACGTCCAGAACGAGCGTGCGAATCTACTGTTTCCTCGCACGGCGATTCCCCCAACGACACGTTCCGACGCGCCCCACACAGATAAGCCCTTGTTGACTTCTATATTCCGGCGATGCCTTTGTTCTGCAGAACCCGCACTAGGACGCGACGATTCTCCGCCTGCCCCTCCGCCGTCTTGTCATTGCCAACCTGATGGCTCTCCCCCATCGCACCTGGGGCCAGCATTCTGGTGAGGGGAATGTGTCCCTGCTGAACCAAGATGTTGGTCACCGCATCGGCGCGGTCTTCGCTCAGCTGTTGGTTTAGGGACACGCTGCCGACAGAGCTAGCGTAGCCCTTTACCTCGATCATGTAGCCGTCGACAGTTTTGGCTTTATCCGCCAATGCCAGCAGTTGGGGGTTGTACTGCGGATCGACTTTGACCTTGCCATTCGCAAAATACACCGTTACCTCATCAAAGATGTAGTAATCGTCCAGTTGACCGAACCGCGCGATGGCAGCGTCAACGGCCGCCTTGTTTGCGGCGATCTTGGCCTGGTGTTCGGTCAACTGGGCCTGTTGTTGTTGCAAGGCTTCGTTGTGCGCTTTCAATGCCGCGTTCTGTTTTTCCAACTCTGCCTGGTTCTGCTGCACCTGCACCTTCGTTTCGTGCATGCCAGCTTCAATCTTCTCAGCGTCCTCGAGATCGTTGCCCTTGAAAAAGACGGACTTCGCCACCAGTTGGGTGCGATCGTTGTAGGTGCCCTCCACTTTAACGGCGAGCCCAGGAATGAGCGCCGCCATCGACATTTGTTTCCTGCGCGCTTTGAACACACCTTGGAATTGTCCCACTTCAGTGTTATCAGTCAGCAGAACGGTAAGGTCGGGAGAGCTGGACGTCCTGAGGATCATGGTGTCGCCATCGCGAGCTTTGATAAGTCCTTCAACTTTTACGGACTGGGCGGCCAGGATAGGGCTTAACAACGCGAGCCCAGCAAGGAACAAAGTGACACGATGCGCGATCGAATGCGCATTGAGCTGGGACATAACCTTCTCTCCTCTTGAATCTGATTTGCAAAACCCGGGCAGAGAATTCGACAGTCCCCGAGTTCGAAGCAGATGCGCTCCATGAAATCTCAGCAAGCGGAACAAATCTACTTTCAGCTCTCGAGAAACTCCCGGCAGCGGCAAAGCGACCCACATGGCTCGCTTCGACTAGAAGGCTGTGCAAGTCCCCCGCCGCTGCTGAAAGAGTATCGCTAGCTACCGGCGATGCCCTTGTTGACCAGCACTTTAACCACAACGCGACGGTTCTCAGCCCGTCCGGCCTTGGTCTCGTTCGGTGCCGCAGACCCGTACTCCCCCATCGCGCCCGGCGCTACGATATACCGCACCGGCACGTTACCCTGCTGCATCAAGAAGGTGATTACTGCTTTAGCGCGGTTCTCGCTCAGCTTTGTGTTCATCGCAGCACTGCCCTGTGAGTCGGCATAGCCCGTCACCTCGATGATGTATCCATGCAGGCCCGCGGCGGTTTGTGCCAGATTCTTAAGTTCCTCTTGGTCCTGCGCCGAGATCTTGGTGCTACCGGAATCGAATTTCACGGTTGCTTCGCCCTTCACATCATATTCGCTCAACGCGGTAAAGCGATCCGTGTGTTCCTCGATGTCCGCCATGTTCTCTTGAATCTGCTGTTTGTTCGCGGAGATATTTTGCTGATTCGCCGCGATACTTTCCTTGTGTGCCGCAAGTTGCTCGCTGTGAGCCCCAAGTTGCTCCTGGTGGGCCTCGAGAGTCTGCACGTTGGCTGCGACTTGCTCGGCCGTGGGATGCAAACCGGACTGGATCATCTCCGCAGTCTCCAGGTCGTCGCCATCGACGGTTATCGTCGTGGCTACGACTCGGCCTTGGTTGTCGGACGTGCCATCAATGTCCACCTTGAGCCCTGGGATCAGTACCACGTCGGACATGTGCTGCTTGTCCAGGCCAAACAGACCCCTGTCGTCTTTCGTAGTCGTAGAGTCGGTGAGGACCACAGTGACGTTTCCCTGCGCAGACTTCACGACCAACGTGTCTCCAGCCCGGGAAATGATCATCCCTTTGACATCAGCGCCAAAAGCAGAGGCCGATGCCACAAAGGACAAAGCCATCAGACTTAGTACAATCGTTTTTCGGTGCATTAGCTCCCTCCGTCTTTCTCAGTTATTGGATCGAGACCAAAACGTCCAAGGCCAAGCCTCGGCTTCTGGAGTAATCTAGGTCTGGCTCCGTAGCCACTCAACTAGGGAAATCCCTAATTGGTTCATTTTCGAGTGGTGACAAGGTCCGTGGATTCTTGAAACTTGGCAGGCGACATCGGGATTTGGCGTGCGCTCACCGTTTCGGGTTGACACTAGGAGAATTGCTGCAATTGAGACGCGTCATTCCGCCTCGTCACTGGAATTGTGAACCCGCGAGACATCGCGTCGCGGTTCAATGTCTGGGGACAGCCAGGCCAGGAACAGTTTGTATCCAACCGACAAGAGAATCGGGCCGACAAAAAGGCCGACGATACCCATCGCCATGAAGCCGCCGATCGCCCCCAAGAAGACTACGACGATCGGAACCGGGACGCCCCGGCCGAGCAGCAGCGGTTTCAGAACGTTGTCTAGGAGAGCGACGACAATACACCAAATCAAGAAGGCCACCGCCTTGGCCGTACCAGCGGTCGCAAAAACATAGACCACGGCGGGGATCAGAACCAAGGCTCCCACCTGAAGCACGGCGGCAACTAGAAACACCAGTGCCCACAGGCCCGCCCCGGGGAGCCGAACCACCAGAAAACCCAGACCGGCGAGCAGAGATTGGATTAACGCCACGCCCAGGATACCGTTGGTAACGCTGCGTACAGTCGCCCCCGCGAGGGCTTCAAAGTCTGGGCCCTTATTGCCGAATAGATGAATTGCAAGACCGCGCGAAACTCTCGCGCACTGGCTCGAGTTGGCGAGAAGGAATCCCGCGACCACAATCGAGACGAAAAACTGCAGCGCGCCCACGCCAACTCCGGCAGCCCCCAAGAGTAGTCCGCTGCCAGCCGCTTTGAGCTGAGGCGCGAGGCTCTGAAGTGCGGCAGATAAATTGTTGGAAGCCAGGCTCCAGAGATCGCTCAACGGTTTGCCGAGCAACAGCCACGTTGCGATGTTCGGCGGCGGCGGCGGAATCGTCAGGGTTTCATTATGAAGGCGTACCGCGAGAGATTGGAAACCGTCGATCAGCGATTGAGCGAGCAGTGTAATCGGCACGATCAAGACCGTAAGGAGAAGGACGGTAAACAGGGCGGACGCAAGACCACCCCTCCCGCCGAGTAGCTTCTGAAGCTTGCAGTATCCTGGATAGCCGGCAATGGAAATGATCAGTCCCCAAATGGCCAGCGCGATGAAGGGTCTCAGGATGAGGAGGCAGGCCGCAGCAAGCAAGACGAAAAGGCAGATGTGAATGGAGACTTCGAGCGCCCGGTTCACGTACGCCTTATCAGGCTCCGGTTGGTCAGAGGTCACGATGGGTCCTCCTATGCACGTCAGGCGTGCGCTTTGGTTAATCTCTACTTGCGCGCCGCTGGGCCCGCAAGAAGCAGGACCTCAAGTTCCTCTCGATTAGGGCTGCGTCCTCCCGCCATCAGCAATCCAGACAGACCGAAGTATTTTGTCGCTGACGCAAACCGGTGCTTGATTCATATTTTCATCTCGTGAAGAGCGATCGTCATTTCAAAGGCTTCTGTCACCTCGATCGTCTCAAGAAGGAAAACGCGCATGGTCACAGTTCGTAGAGTGAATTCGCCAATCGTTTCAGTCCACGATCACGGGCAATAACGTCGAGGTGAAGCGAAGTCCAATCCGCTAGAAAGAGGGACTCGCTTCCCTCTCCATTATAGGTTTTGAGATAGGCGCGGCAGGACTCGCAGAATTCGATACGAAGGTGTTTCTCTCCGTCAATGGCCACGGCAGAGAGCCGGTGATCGCCCGCGCTTTCGCAGAAGGGGCACCCAATTCGCCGGTATCGCCAGCGTGTGCCGCAAAAGCCGCAAGAAAGTAACCGCAGGTGGCCGGGCTCAAAGGCGACCAACTGAGCCATGGCCGGGGGCGATCCACAAGTGGGGCAGTACCCACAAAACCAGCGCTCCTCGTCGCGCCAGCTGCTGAACGCATCCACGATTGGGCGGAGGTATCGGGCCAGCGCGGTCCAGCCGAGGTAGCGAGTCAGACCCGGGTGCGCTGGTTTGAAAACCTCGTCATCGAGCAGCCAAGCGACCGCACGACGTGCCGCATTCATTTCGCGCAATTGATTGTCCAAAACCCGGCACTCCGCCGCCAACTTTTCTGGCAATGGCTTTGCAGCCAAGCTTTCGACCAGCGATACCAGGATTGCCTCCGCGGGCTGGAAGTCAATCGCGACGTGGGAGCTCCGCAGGAGCGGGATGCGCGCCTGATAATCACCTATATAATCTTCCCAGTTTGGAGTGCGCGCACCGCCGCTTGGCAGGCTGGCCGCAGCCGTCGCGATTTGTGCGTCGAACTCGGCGATGGAACGTAAGTAGGGATGGCTCGCTAGCCAAGTATCTTCAGTCATTGAATCAAGATTCCTAGTGCTGCCCGGCCTCTTCCTTGGGGAGAATCGGCATGAGTCGTGCACCAAGCCCGAAAAGGAAGATGCTCGCAGCGATGAGACCAACCGAGACGCCCCACTCGAAGACGGACGGAGTGTAGGACGCTGGTGCGAATTGAGGCATCGCTCCTTTCAAATCCATGGCCGCGATAACGACATTCACTCGGTTGAAAACCACACCACCAGCGGCGAGAGCGGTCCCCAGAAAGAGCACGGTTGGGTGGGATCGCAGCGGAGCGCGAGCAAGCAGGGACAGAGGGAGCACGGCGCCAATGATGATTTCGGCGGCGAACAGGGTGCCCAATCTTCCAGAAAATGTGTTGGAAAACTGGCCTCGAACTGCCATATCGCTCAGTCGAAAGATCCAATAGCACAACAGCGACCAAAATGAGATTTTGCCCATCGCCGCCAGTTGCGTGACTCGAAGTTCCCTGCCCCACGCTCTTGCTATCCACATCTCTATCAGAACGACGAGAGAGGTACCGGCTGCGATGGAGGACAAGAAGAACGAGATGGGCATCACCGGAGACCACCACTGTGGAGCAAGCTGTTCCGGCATCAGCAGGAACAATGAGCCGAGAGAACTCTGGTGCATCGTGGAGAGCGTTACGGCGGCGATAGCTAGCATGATCGGCTCAGATTTCTTGCCCCTGGCTCGAAACACCCAAGCAAGAAAAGAAAATAAAACGACACTCGCCAACGCATAGGCCAGTCGGCGCGATAGCAGGTAGACAAACAACGTGACCGCAAACGCCACGTAATAGCCGGACCACCGCTGCCAAATCTCCTTCGCCCTCTGCAGCTTCCATCGTTCAAAGGGCACCGGCAGGAATTCCAGAAGCAAGATAGTGACATAGAGGCCGACGCACCAAGACACCTCAAACATCGCCGATTGCTCGGGAGACTGCAGGCCGAGCTGATAGAAGTGCCACGGCAAGCCAAGGTCAGCAATCAGCGTGACCGTGACAAACGAGTAGCTCAACAGGCCCATAAGTACGGCTGATCGGCCCATGGAGTACAGGTCCTTGCGTTGAAAGACATAAATGATCCCGGCAGTCGCGAACGCGCCGGCAGCCACCGCGATCCAAATCAAATCGAAGACGATCCAGAGTCCCCACGCGTAAGTGTCAGAAAGGTTCGTGCTACCACCCAAGCCCAAGGCGAATCGGGCGATTACAGAAATCACGCCGAACGCCATGATTCCAAGGAGAAACCAGTTCCAGGGAGTCAGCAGTTTGTGTTGGAGGAGCTCGAACTCGATGTGAGGCCCGTGAGCTTCCGTATCTGCCGCTGCACCAGCCCCGCTTGCCATCGCAACGGCCCGGCGTCTCAAGAAGGCGTAGGTGCCACCTAAGATTGCGCCCAGGGCCAGGACGGCAGGGGGAACAGCGTGAATAGCCATGCTGGAAAACCCCGGATACGCCTTGTTACCAACGTCTGGAAAACCGAGCTTCGCGAAAGGCACCGAAGATAGGTACAACACACTGGTGCCGCCAGCCTCTTTTTCCCCATAAATGTGATCTACATACTTCTCAGGTTGATTGGAAATCCGGTTGCGCGCCTCCTGTAGGATCTCGTCGCGCTTACCAAATAGCAGCGCGTCAGCCGGGCATGCCTTGACGCAAGCAGGCTCGACAATGTTCTGGCGGTAACGCTTGTTCTCCTCATCTGTAAGCGCCTGCCCATTGCGAGCCAAAGGCGCGGGCTGATCATCACGGTCGGCGCAGTGAGTACACTTCTGAATCTTGGGAGCGAGAGAGTCCCATTCTGCGGTCGGCACGCCCCACGGGCACGCCCATTCGCAGTAGCGGCAACCGATGCACTTATTGGCATCGTAAGATACCGGCCCGTCAGATTCCGGGTGCAGAGCCGTTGTCGGGCAAGCTGAGACGCATGCGGGCTCCAGGCAGTGCAGACATCGCCGCATCGTGGAAAGGTAATGCAAACCCCCGGGTGCCTTGTCGTCAAGCACTTCATGAAACGTAATTAAGGTAAGCGTTTTTGCACTGAGGCTAGCGGGGTTCTGAAATCCAAGGTCCCACTGAAACTCTGTCGCTTCCCCATCGCGATCGTTCCACTGCTTACAGGCAACCTGGCACGCACGACAACCGATGCATTTCGTGATGTCAACCAGCGTCGATTTAAAAGAGCCTGTGTTCGCAGATTGGCTCATACAGTTCGCCTGCGCCCGGTTTCCGATCTTGCTCCGGCCGCGCGGAATTTCACCACATTCACCAGGCAAGCCTTGGTCTCTTGGGTTCCCGCTCCCGGATCGACGGCATCGATTGTCAGGACATTTACGCTGGGGCCGGTGGAAAGACCTTTGAATCCCCAGTTGTAGGGCATCCAAACGATCGTAACTTCTTGTCCGTCAGCTTTGATGGTCTGCATTCTTGGAGTGACCGAGGCTTTCACAGTGAGTTCGCCTCGAGCGGAGGATACTTTTACCCAGTCTCCGGTTTTGACCGACAGTTTCTGGGCGAGAGACACAGGAATCTCAATCACAGGCTCGGGGACAAGCTCATTGAGCCACGGGATGTTGCGTGTTGTAGATCCTGCGCACCAGTGCTCCGCAACGGTTGAGGTCATCAGGACGTACGGAAAATCCGCGACGGTGCCGATGGGCTGATGCGACGCGACGCGCGGATATTTTAGCATCGGGTTTTGTTTGACCTTCGGGTGCAAGACGTTCTCCACCGGGCTTTCGATGGGCTCGTACATTTCCGGCAACGGACCATCCTTCGGCACATAGGCCACGTCGCGCGGATACCCCGGATGTTTCTCGTCTGGGTCCGAGTAGACGGCCGCGAAAAGGCGCCCGACGCCCTCCGCGCCCAGGTGGAAGGCCCGCTGACCGTTCGGCGTGCCCGGTCCGTCGGTCAGGACAGGGACGTCGGGTACGTCGTATCCCGCCCAACGCTTTGCTTTTTCGTCCCACCAGACGATCGCCTTCGAGCCCGGATATGGTTTGCCGTGGCGATCGCACGACGCTCGGTTGTAGAGGATGCGCATGTTGTTAGGCCAAGTCCACCCGAAGCCGGGATAGAGGCCGAGGCCTCCGGGATCCGTTTGTGAGTCGCGGCGCTTCGAGAGGTTCTCGCCGTTGGCGAAGACACCCGCGTAGATCCATGCGCCGGACGACGTGGAACCGTCGGACCGAAGATCGCTCACCTTGCGGACGAGATCGCCCGCCTTGAGCCCGGTTTCCAGGTTGTCGCGCAGGGCGTACCCGTTGATCTCGCGCAGTACATCCTCAGCCGTGGTGTAGTTCCAGAAGGCCTTCTGGATGATCTCGTCCCTCGGCTCCGTTGAGTCCTTGACCAGATCGCGCACCTTGCGGAAGACGAGGTCCACGATCTCGCCGTCGGGTTTGGCTTGCCCCGGAGGCTTCACGGCGGCGTGCCGCCATTGCACCATGCCGCCCGAGTTGCTGATGGTTCCGTTTTTTTCCATGAAGAATGCCGCCGGCAGCAGGATCACCTCGGTGGAGATCGACTTTGGGTCGACGCCAGGGCGGCACCAGAACGCAGTCGTCTCGGTCTCCCAGATCTCCTGGACCACGAGCGTCTCGAGCTTCGCCATCGCGTCGAACGTCAACGTGAGGTTCGGCACGGTGACCGCAGGATTCTGGCCGACGATCCACAGGAGCTTTAGCTTCCCGGCAAGGGCATCCTCGAACATCGGCAGGGTTCCGTAGTCCTTGGACGCGTTCCGCTTGGGCAACCAGGTGTAGGCGTAATCGTTCTCGGCGGTAGCCGCCTCACCGAAGAAGGCCTTGAGGGTGTTGACGAGGTACCGGCTATCCGCGATGCCGTTCTTGCGCACGTAGTCGTAGATGGTCGGCTCCGCATTCGACGCAGAATTGAGATAGCCCGGCATGTAGTTGTAGAGCACCGCCATGTCGCACGCGCCCTGCACGTTCGGCTCGCCGCGCAGCGCGTTGACGCCGCCGCCCGGCTTGCCGATGTTGCCAAGCAGGAGTTGCAGGATCGTGAATGACCGGATCCCCTGCACCCCGGTGGTGTGCTGGGTCATTCCGAGCGCGTAGAGGATGGACCCCGGCCGGTTCTTCGCCATCATCTCGGCGATCTGCCGGATCTGCTCGGCCGGAATCCCGGTAATCCGCTCGCCCGTCTCCAGCGTGTACCGTGAGACGAAGGTCTTCAGGCGCGAGAAAACGCAGTGCGGCTCATCCAGGCTCTTGGCGACACGGGGCTTTCCCCTGGCATCGAGCTGATATCCCCAAGTCTCCGTATGGTACCTGTGGTTCTCCGCGTCGAACCCGCTGAAAACGCCGTCCTTGAATTCGAACGCCTCATCGCCCAAGAAGAGGGCGTTGGTGTGAGTCAGGACGTAATCCTCGTCGTACAGCTTGTTGACGAGGATGTAGTTGATCATCGTGTTCTGGAACGCCGCGTCAGTCCCGGGCCGAATGCGCGCATACATGTCCGCCGCCGCGGAGGTCCGAGTGAATCGCGGATCGACGTGGATGATCTTCGCCCCGTTCTCCTGTGCCTTCCGAATCCACTTGAAGGCCATGGGGTGGTTCTCGGCCACGTTGCTGCCTTCGACCAGGATTGTCTTGCAGTTCTGCAGGTCGATCCAGTGATTGGTCATCGCCCCCCTGCCGAACGAGGCCCCCAGACCGGGGACCGTGGGGCTGTGTCAAAGCCTGGCCTGATGCTCAACGTAAGCCAAGCCGAGCAGCCGGGCCGCCTTCTGGAAGAGGTAGCACTCCTCGTTGGTGTTCTGCGCGCCGCCCAGGAAGCCGATCGCATCCGTCCGATTAACCGGAACCTCCTTGTCGCCGACCCTCTCAGTGGCGATCCAGGTCGCATCGCGCGTCTTGCGAATCTTTTGCGCGACCCGCGCGATCGCGTCGTCCCAGGAGATGTCTTCCCAATGGCCGCTGCCCGGTGCCCGATAACGCGGAGTGGTAAGCCGATTCGGCGAGCTGTGGGTCGCAAACATGGATATGCCCTTCACGCACAGGGATCCGCGATTCACAATGTGGTCGAAGTCGCCCTCCATGCTAATCAGCTTGCCGTCGCGCACCGAGGCGACCATGCCGCACCCGCAAGAGCAAAAATTGCAGGAAGTGGTGAACTCGCTGACGTTGGAGAGCTTCAACTCTTGCGTGTGAGCCTGGACAGCCGCTACATCAACGAGGCCACTCAGTGCCAGCCCGGCGCAACCACCAACTGCTCTCTTGAACCACTCTCGCCGGGTAACCTGTGTCAGAGTCTTCTGTGGTTCACTAGCGCTGTTTGCGATCGGTTCATCAATTACACTTTCGCCGCTCTTGTCGGGATCCAAGGATTGCTCCGTACCTCTCGAAGCAGAGGTTACATCTCAACGATTAATTCATTTACAGCCAAATCTTCCCAACTCAATCACAGCGTCAGAAACGACCATCGCCACGCCATCGGATACCCAGCGGTCTGTGCTCCATTATCCAAGTGCCAGTCGGAGGCTAAGTCTTCGGTTCACTGCGGGCAACTAGGGAAACCCCTAGGTGACTTAGGTAGTTCCTCAAAATATTCTTCCGTCCGGGAAATCTTGGCGTCCGCTAAAAGTGTTGGCTTGACCAGCCGAGAAGGCGGATTCCCGAGCTTGAATCGCAAGGTCTGCCTTGGCAACAAAGGAAAATTGAATCCATTCCGTACAGCAGATCTGGAAGATTTTGTCGCCAGATCGTCAAGCGTCGGCTGCTCACAACAATCTCCTTAACCTGGTGGTGATGGCAGTCCTCGGATGACGGGCCAACTGTGAAAACTGAGGGATGACCGTAAATGCGCTTTTGGCCACACAGATTTCCATTGGCTTTGCTTGTCTGTAGCGTCGTCATGCTTGGTCGCGTCGAGCCGCTTGGTTCGCAAACACCCAAAGACAATCCCAAGCCGTCGGCGCAGTCGCACAAATATGTGCGCCCGACCGATCCGTCACTCTACGTTGGAACAGAAGTTTGCAAGACATGTCACGAAGATATTTACAACACTTTCGCGACGAATCCCCATTTTGTTACGACTATCGATTCGAAACTGGACGCGCAGAAGGGCCCGGAGTGGCACGGGTGCGAAGCATGCCACGGCCCCGGCAAGGAACACGTCGAGGGCGGCGGCGACAGAACGAAAATTTTCACGTTTAAGGACGTCTCGCCCGCGGAAAGCAGCGCGCGCTGCCTGGATTGCCACCAGAGCAGTCATGAACAGAGCAATTATGGCCGCTCCGCCCACTTGCAGAGTGGCGTGGCATGCATCGACTGTCATTCGCCGCATCATGCAAAGGACACGCAATCATTACTGCGGGAATCGTCACCGAAACTCTGCTACACCTGCCACCTGGATGTGCGGGCACAGTTCGTGCGTCCGTTTCATCACCGCGTAAACGAAGGATTGATGCAATGCAATGACTGCCACAACCCGCACGGGGGATTCGAGCGGCACCAGCTGCGCACCGTGGCCGGTCAAGACCAAGTCTGCTACAAGTGCCACGCCGATAAGCAGGGCCCCTTCGTGTACCAGCACGAAGCCAAAATCGAGGGCTGCGAAGTTTGCCACACGCCACATGGGTCAACCAACCAGCGGATGCTCGTTCAGAACCAGGTGAATCTGCTGTGCATCAGTTGCCATTCGCTGAGCACCGGTGCACTGGCGACCCCGTCATTTCATAACCAAGCCAACGAGTATCAGGCCTGCACCCTCTGCCACACGGCTGTACACGGATCAAACAGCAGCAACGTGTTCTTTACACCCTAGCGAAAGGAGGCAGCCTAACGTGACGAGTCGGCAAGAGCAGAAGTTGCAATTGAAATCCTACCGTCACGTCGCCGGCTTACTTCTTTTCATCCTCTGCGTTGGGTGCTTGGCGACTCCGGTGATCCGTGCACAGCAGGCGGAGGAACAAACCGGAATCAACGAGGGCAACTACAATATCAAGCAATCCATCGAATTCGGCTACCGATTCGCTGACATAAACGGGAGTCAGGAAACCTACGACACATTGGTGAATTTACAACAGGGGCCAAGGCTGCTGGGATTCACAACCGAATTTCGCTCGCTCGATCATCGTGGCACGTTTTTCGACGACTTTTACTTTAGCAATTTTGGCTACGGCGGCGATCCCAACGACGTATCGCAAATTCGCATCAGCAAGAACAAGTGGTACTCCTTCAACGGCATGTTTCGCCAGGACCAGAATCATTGGAACTATTCCTTGCTGGCGAATCCGCTGAACCCAAACACACCCGTACCCAACGCTCCGGTTAACTTCAATCCGATTATCAATGCGCCTGCCAATGTGCTGGGCACGTCCCTGATTGGAACCAGTCCGCATGACTTCTACACTCGAAGAAACATGGAGAACTACGACCTGACGATATTGCCCGACTCGAAAATTCGTTTTCGTCTTGGGTACGATCAAAACACCGTGTATGGTCCCGGGGACAGCACGTTCCATGAGGGCGCCGAGCAATATCTCCGGCTGAACAATTCCTACCGCCTGCAACTATACCGGCTGGGCGTTGACTTTCGGTTTCTGTTGCGGACGACCCTCAGTTATGACGAGATTTGGACCAACTACCGGAACGATTCGTCCAGCACCGATGAGAACCAGCAATTTTCTCCTGGCGTTGGATTTCCTCCGGTTGATTTGGGGGTGACCTTTAATCTTGGAGCCAAAAATCCTTGCGCAGACACATTCAACCCCGGCAGTATCGTTAATCCCACCTGCAATGCCGCTTACAGTTATTTTTCTCACGGACAAATACGCATGGCCAGCCCTACAGAGAGAGTCAGCCTGCAATCTACTTATTTCAAGAATATAGACATCGCCGGCAGCTTCAGCTATACGGCTGGCGACCTAAACGTCAATCACTACGAACAGAATTTCGTGGGGCTCTCGTCAAAGTCGTTTCTTTCCAATTACGCGGAATCCGGACCCATCAGCGGTCGGCACGTCGCCACATTCGGGGACGTCGGAATTACCTGGCAAGTCAACAACGCTATCAGCATCGTCGATTCGTTCCACTACAGCAGCTGGAAGGAACCCGCGCAATACGCGTCCTCTCAATGTTCCTTTTTCAGCGGCACCCTGCTCGTTCCCCCAAACGTTTTCAGCCCCGCGTCTGCGCCCCCTGTGACGTGTGTTCCGCCGGCAAACGGAATACCAAGTCCCCCCCTTCCGAACCACTCCACGAGCTCCGGTCCGGACGCTGCTCTGAATATCAACAGCAACTTCCTCAAACAGCAGGACGTGAGGAATACAATCGAGGCGCGGATCAATTTTTCGCCGAAAGTCGGCGCATACCTCGGATACGAATATCGCAACCGCATCATCGCAGACAATTTCAGCAACACGATCAGCGCCGTCTTCTACCCCGGCCTTGCCCTTGGCAATGCCGCGCGCCAGAACTGCGCACTTGTGGATCCAGCACTTCCGCTAACGCAATCGAATCTCCCGGCCGGCTGCACCCTGAATGCAGTTGATGGTTCGATTGCGTTCTCCGTTGCTACTCCGCCGACTCCACCCGGTGTGACGCATATCAACGAAAATCATGCCATCTTTGGCATATGGGCGCGCCCGTCCCAGAATCTTCGCATCAATGTTGATGGCGACATCATGTCCGCCGACAATGCGTTCACACGAATCAGCCCGCTGAACGCGCAGGAATTGCGGATTCGCGCAAAGTATAAAGCGGCAAGTTGGATCAACCTCAACGGCAGCGTAAACCTTTGGTACGGTCAGAACGACACTGTGAACGTAAACGGACACGAACATAACAACAGTGTTGGTCTCGCCGGTCAACTCCAACCGTCCGAGAAAATCACACTCGACCTCGGCTACAACTACAACGATATCTCATCGCAGCTGCTGGTCTGCTTCACCGCTACCGGTTCGGAGGCTGGACTGCCGGCCTGCCCGGACGTTTCCGGACTGGTGGAAGAAGCCTCGCCCTACAGCAACAAGGTGAACACCGCGTTTGTCGATTTTTCCTGGACTCCTTTCAAGCCGCTAACACTGCGCGGAGGCGCGAATCTTTCCTGGGTAAGCGGTTCCGAACTGAACCTGACGCCCCAGAACCCCATCGCGACGTCCGTTCCGGGTCCGCTCAATTCGGCCTGGTATCAACCGTTCGCAGGTTTCGACTATCGGTTTGCAAGGCGCTGGACCGGGCGGGCGACCTGGGAATACTACGGGTACCACGAGAACGCCAGCACCGCTTTTCAAGATGCGCTCGCACGAAGAAATTTCCAGGGGAATCTGGTTCTACTGTCGCTGCGATACGCTTTCTAGCGTAGCGAGATTTGCCAGCGGTTGGGGTTTGAATCTTAAATTCAGTCAGGAGGAACGAGACATGAAGAAACCGTCGAACAATCAGCGTGCGGTGATACTGGCGTCGCTCTGCCTCGCAGGTCTGATTTTGTTCAGCACGAACGCGAAGGCCGATGCGCAGGCAGGGGCTGCAACGTTCAAAACCAAGTGCGCAGGCTGCCACGGCGCCGATGGGAAGGGAAAGGCCGCGCTCAAGACCCAGGATATGACCTCCGCAGCGGTCCAGCAGATGAGCGACGCCGAGCTCACTGCTATAACCACTGACGGCAAGGGCAAGATGCCGGCATATGGGAAGAGCTTGAAGCCGGATCAGATCAAGGATTTGGTGGCTTACATTCGAACGCTTGCAACGAAATAGCTTCAACGAGCTGCAAAAGGTTGCGCAACCAACAGCCTTTGCTAAGGATGGATACCGATCAATGCCTCAGGCGACTATCCTGATTGTCTGTCTGGTCTTGTTCAGTGCTGCAGTGATCGGGGTACTGGTATTTCGCCCCGGCTCCACGGCAGGTCGCGGTGGGAAGATCCTCGCTTTCATCGCCATGTTTTGCCTACCGATCTTTTGCGGCCTGCTGGGTTTTTCGAGCGAAATGCAACGATCCAAGACCACCGCGTTCTGTTTGTCATGTCACACGATGGAAGATTATGGCAAGAGCTTGCTCGTTGACGACTCCACCCATCTTCCCGCGTCACATTATCAAAATCACCGCGTACCTCCCGACGAAGCCTGCTATTCCTGCCACACGCAGTACGCGATGTTCGGCGGCCTCAAAGTAAAGATGTACGGACTGAAGCACGTGTTCATCTACTACCTGGGAACGCCGCCCGCTCCAGAGGACATCAAGCTTTACGAGCCCTACAACAATCGAGAGTGTCTGCATTGCCACCAAGGGGCTCGGTCGTTTGAAGAGGGAGTGGTACACAACGCCGACCCGGCCACACTCCCGGCGATCAAATCGAACCAGCTTTCATGCCTCTCCAGTGGTTGCCACAACACGGCCCACGATCTGGCGCATTTGAAAGGCGCAAAACTCTGGGAGAAAGGTAACTGATGTTGAGCATAAACCAGTCAGAAAAACGTATGCGGTTCGCCGGCATTTGCCTGGCGATCGGTCTCCTGATTGAAGCGCTTTGCTTGATGTGGGCCACTCCAATTGCCTTCATTGTTTTTGTGACGATGGGGGGCCTTCTGATCTTGATCGGTCTCGTGGTTTATCTCTATACACAGGTCTCGACTCCCGTTGCCGGTGATTGACTGTTTTAGCTGCCAGCAACCTGCTCGCGAGTCATCTTAGCCCCAAGTTCGTCCTTGGCGATGTGAAGCCAATCTTGCGCGCTGCCACGCGCAAACAAATCGAGCGTCCGTGCGATGATTCCCGTCCATCCAGTCTGGTGGCTGGCCCCAAGGCCCGCCCCGTTGTCCCCATGAAAATACTCGTAAAACAAAATGTAATC
Organism: Acidobacteriota bacterium; assembly: GCA_013289695.1. Taxonomy (GTDB): domain Bacteria; phylum Acidobacteriota; class Terriglobia; order Acidiferrales; family UBA7541; genus Palsa-295. Next base: position 58,438 of record JABCZK010000003.1, on the reverse strand, counting down.
CTTCCAATGCGGGTCTTCCTGAAACTTCTTGGTTCCACCGTAGACGGGGCGCTTACCACTTGCGTCACGGAGAAAGATACTCGAAAGTCTGCGCCCAATCTCTTTGGCCACCTCGAATAGCGTCATGTACCTTCCTGAACCCGTGGGACATTCGACCTTGAAGTCATCACCGTAGAACTGATAGAGATTGAGCAATCCCCGGATCAATAGACCATTCACCGGCATCCAGACCGGCCCTCGCCAGTTGGAATTCCCGCCGAACATTCCGCTGTCCGACTCCCCAGGCAGATATTGGACTTTGAACTCCTGCTCCCTGAGATTGAACACGAACGGATGCTCGAGATGGTAGCGGGACAAAGAACGAATACCATAGGGACTGAAGAACTCTTTTTCGTCGAGCAGATAACCCAGGATCCGTTGGATCTTTTCTTTGTTGCAAACCGACATCAGCCGGCGGCTGGCGTACCCGACAAAACTCTCATCCTCGGGCGCTATATGCTTTAGCAATTGCGCGTGGCGCTTTTTGAACAATGAAATCAACTCCCGCATTTTTGGAAAACGCTGCACGGCGTCCGCCTCGAACACAGTCGAGGCGCACAAAGGCAGCAATCCCACCATGGACCGGACTTTCAGCCGCATCGCATCCCCATTGGGCAGGTGAAGCAGATCGTAGAAGAACCCGTCATTCGTGTCCCACATCTCGTCGTGGTGCTCCCCGATCCGGTCCATGGCATACGTGATCCAGGCGAAATGTTCCAGGAACCGGTAAGCAATCTCTTCATACATGGAGTTGTACTCCGCCAAAATGAGCGCGATCTCCAGCATGTTTTGGCAGTAGAAAGCCATCCACGCCGTGCCATCCGCCTGGTCGAGGTGGCCGCCTGTCGGAAGTTGGGCACTGCGATCGAAGATGCCAATGTTGTCCAGGCCGAGGAAGCCCCCAGCGAAGACATTCCTTCCTTGCGGATCCTTTCGGTTGACCCACCAATTGAAATTCATCATCAGGCCCTGGAAAGACCACTCCAAGAAGCGCAGGTCGGCTCGGCCCAGTTCTCGTTCGATGTCGTATAGGAATAGAGTCGCCCAGGCATGGACGGGCGGATTCACATCACTGAAGTTCCACTCGTAAGCGGGAATCTGTCCGTTCGGATGTGCGTACATGCTCCGCAACATGAGCATGAGTTGTTCCTTGGCAAAGTCGAAGTCCACCAGTGACAGTGAGAGTGTATGAAAAGCGAGATCCCATGCCGCGTACCAGGGATATTCCCATTTGTCGGGCATCGAAATAATGTCGTTGTTCAACATATGGAACCACTCGGCATTGCGAGCGCTCGCCTGACCCGCTCCCAAAAGAGGATGAGCGTTGTGTTCCTCCAACCAGCGGTCGAGATCGAAATAGTAATACTGCTTGCTCCATAGCATTCCGGCCAGCGCCTGGCGTTGCACGCGGCGTTCGTCTTCGCCTAACGAGCGCGGGGTGATCCTGTCATAGAACTCGTTCGCATCAGCAAGACGGGCAGCGAATATCTCGTCAAATGTATCAAATGGTTGGACCACTGGTTTCGCGGTCAGTCGCAGCCGAATGACCATACTGCCCGCAGTGGGCACGTCCAAACGATAAACCGCAGCGCCTTTCGTCCCTCTCCTGGATGGATTCACAGCTTCGACCTTGCCGGAGACTATGAAATCGTGAAATGCGTCTTTCACATACGGCGACGGATTTGGCTGTCCCCACAAACGGCTGGCGTTGGACTCATTTTCCGTGAACAACAGTTCTGGGCTGCCTTCGCAATACAGCAGGCGATCGCCAAGCTGCGCGTGAGTGGCCAAAATGATTCCGTCCTGGCTGCTTCCGAGCCTGGGCTTGTCGGTGTCCTCGTCCCACGACCAGGTGTTGCGAAACCAGAGAGTCGGAAGCAGATGAAGCCCTGCTTTCTGGGGACCGCGGTTAAAAACTGTGATTCGAATCAGGATGTCCTCTGCATCTGCCTTTGCATATTCGACAAAAACATCGAAATATCGGTCGGCATCAAACACCCCAGTATCAATTAACTCATACTCAAACTCCTCCCGAGACCGACGCCTATTTGTTTCCACAAGATCGCGATATGGGAACTCCTGCTGCGGATATTTGTATAGATATTTCATGTAGGAGTGAGTCGGAGTGCTATCGAGGTAGAAGTAATTTTCTTTGACGTCCTCACCGTGATTCCCTTCGCTGTTGGTTAACCCGAACAAGCGTTCCTTCAGGATTGGGTCCAGCCCATTCCACAGGGCAATCGCGAAACAGAGTCTCTGTTTGTCATCGGAAATGCCGGCCAGGCCATCTTCACCCCATCGGTAAGCGCGGGCGCGGGCCTGGTCGTGGCTAAAGTAGCTCCACGCATTCCCGTCCTGACTGTAGTCTTCGCGAACCGTGCCCCACTGCCTTTCACTGAGGTACGGGCCCCATTTCTTCCACGGGACACCGGTCTCACGCGCAGCATTTAGACGCTTCTGCTCATTGGTTTGCGTATGCTCTATGGGAAGCTTCTGACTCGATTTCATAGGCCTTTCACAACTTGGGGGTCAAGTTTCTTATGGGGTCAGTGATGGCGCAGTCGCGGACGCCCCGCTCATCCACTGCGAATCGTTCAGGTTCCAGCTACCTCCCAGCGCTCGATACAGATTGACGAGCGCCACCTTGCGGCCGAGGTCATAGTTAACTGCAGAAAGTTCCGCGGGATACATTTCGAGCTCAGCGTCGATGATTTCAAGATAGTTGGCGAGTCCGCTGTCATACCGAACGGTGGACAGCTGGACTGACTCCCGATAAGCGGCCACGGAGGTCAGCTGATTTTCGTAGGCCTTGGCCAACTCCTGATGGGCCGAGAGCGACGACGAGACCTCACCAAACGCCTGCGTAACTGTTTTCTCAAAGGCCAGAGTCGCCTGGTCGCGTTGCGCCAGCGTTGCTCGATATTCATTTTTCAAGCGGCCTGCCGTAAAAATAGGGCCGGCCAAATTTCCGGCAAGGCTCCACGCTTTGCCGCTGGCGGTGAGTTCGGAAAGTTGAGGACTTATTCCGCCAAACAGGCCCGTCAAGGAAATCGTCGGGAAAAAATCAGCTTTTGCGACGCCGACGTTAGCGTTAGCAGCGATCAAGGATTCCTCGGCCTCGCGAACATCAGGCCGGCGCTCCAACAACTGTGAAGGCAATCCGGTAGGTACGTCGGGTGGATCGAACTGCTCCGCCAGAGTACTGCCTCGGTCAATCGGGCCGGGGTTGCGCCCCAAGAGCAGATTCAACGCCGCTTCCTGGGCAACAATCTGTCGCTGCAGGTCCGGAATTACGGCCGCGACGTTCGCCAGAGCGGCTCGTGCCCGAGCCACCTCCAGGCCAGAAGCAGCGCCACCTTCAAACTTGTGCTGAAAGATGTCCAGAGTGTCCTGAAATGTCTTGACGGTGCGGTGCGAAACTTCAAGTTCGGTATCGAGCGCGCGCAATTGAAAGTATCCCTGCGCAACTTCTGCCAGCACCAGAAGACGAACGTCGCGTTTGGCTTCCTCGCTTGCAAAATACACAGCGCGTTGTGCTTCATTCAGTCTGCGGATGCGCCCAAACAGATCCACTTCCCAGATCGTGTTCAAGTTGTAGGAATAATATGTATGGCTGGTAATGAGGGGAGCCGGATCTTTCTGTCCGTTGATGCTTGCGCCGTATCCGACTTGAGGGAAATATTCGGACCGAGTCACACCCGCAAGTGCGCGCTCCTGTTCCACGCGGGCCAAAGCTGTTTGCAAGTCATAGTTGTTCTTCAGCGCTTCGCGAATCAGACCTTGCAGGACAGGATCCTTGAAGAGGTCCCACCAATCCAGATCCGCCTCCGAACTCGTGGAAATTTGTCGCTCTGCGTAAAAGTCTGTCGGGGGCTTGAGTGATGGGCGGCTGTATTTGGGGCCCACGGTACAACCAGACAAGAACAGCGCCAGAACTGCGGCTGCACAAGTTCTTCGCATCAACCGTGTCCTTCTTCGAGCGCCGCGGGTTGACTTACGACCGCGTGAGGCTTTTTCTTGGCAACGCGCTCAACGACGACAAACAAAACGGGGACCAGGAAGACTCCCAGCACGGTGGCCGCCGTCATTCCCGTAATGACGGAGCTTCCCAACACCTTGCGACCGATCGCGCCGGCACCTTTTGCCGTCCATAGAGGAACGCATCCGAGGATGAACGCAAAGGAAGTCATCAGGATAGGTCTTAACCGCAAGCGTGCGCCTTCCAGTGCCGCTTCCACCAGTTCCTTTCCTTTTGCGTGCTCCAATATTGCGAACTCGACGATCAAAATGGCGTTCTTGGCAGTGAGCCCGATCAACATTACCAGTCCGATTTGCGCAAACACGTTGTTATCGAATTTGCGCAACAGCAGTCCGCCATAGGCGCCGAGAACGGCAACCGGGACCGATAGCAGCACACTGAATGGCAGCGACCAGCTTTCATATAGCGCGGCCAAAATCAGGAACACGAACAGAAAAGACATGGCGAAAACCATGGCCTGACCACCTTCAGCTGTCTTTTCCTGATACGACATGTCGCTCCAGGCGTAGCCGAATCCTGCAGGCAAGACTTCGGCCGATACCTGCTCCATCGCCGCCATGGCTTGCCCGGAACTGTAGCCCGAAGCAGGTGAACCGTTGATCTGGATGCTCCTGTACAGATTGAAGCGGTTGGTGTACTCCGGCCCGGAAACGCGCTTGATCGAAACAAGTGAGGCGAGTGGCGTCATCTCGCCCTTCGAACTCCGGACGTAGAAATTGTTGATTTTGTCGGCGCTCGTTCGATATTCCGGTTCTGCTTGGAGGTAAACCTTCCACTGACGGCCAAAGCGATTGAACTGGTTGACGTAGGCGCCGCCCAGGAAAGCCTGTAGCGTCTGGTAGACCTCGCCAAACTGCAAACCCTGCTTCAGGACGCGATCCTGATCAACTTCTACGTAGAGTTGTGGCACCGATGGACGGAACGTGCTGACCAGTCGGGCAAGCTCAGGGCGCTTCCGCGCAGCTTGCGTCAGCTTGTCGAGAGTATCCCAAAGTTGTTCAACGGTTCCGCCGCTGCGGTCCTGCAGCATGAATGTAAATCCACCAGCCGTACCCAGGCCGGGAATAGCGGGCGGACCGAACGCGAACGCAATGGCCTCGGGGATTTCCTTGCCCATTTTCCGGTTGAGACTCTGCATCAGCCCGTTGGCGGAAAGTTCCGGCGTCACGCGCTCTTCCCATGGCTCCAGTTGAAGGAAGTAGAAACCGGTATACGAGGCGGAAGTGTTCGAGAGCAGGCTGAATCCGGAAATCCCGCTAAAGCTCTTGACGCCGTGCGTGTGCGATAGCATGTCATCAATCTTGCGCATCACCGCATCTGTCCGTTGCAGGGAGGCGGCATCAGGCAGTTGAATCTGCAGGAACGCATAACCCTGGTCTTCTTCAGGGATAAAACTTGTCGGAAGGCTTTTCCCCATTCCCACAGCGACAACGGAAATTCCTACAAGCAGAAGAAGTGACAGGACCCACCGTCGGATGAGCACGTGGCTCCAGTTCACGTAGCCACCGGTCATTTTCCCGAAACCCTTGTTGAACAAGTCGAAAAATTTCCCGAGTGGACCCTTCGACTTTTTTCGCGGCCTCAGCATAAGCGCTGCGAGTGCAGGCGAAAGCGTCAGCGCGTTGAATGCCGAGATCAGTACGGAGATCGCAATGGTGATGGCGAATTGCTGGTTCAGCAAACCCTTGATGCCCCCGAGTGCTGCCATCGGGATGAATACGGAAGAAAGCACCAAGGCGATCCCGATTACGGGGCCGGACACTTCGTCCATCGCTTTCAACGTGGCTTCCTTCGGTGTCAGGCCATGTTCAATATGATGTTCCACAGCTTCGACGACCACGATGGCGTCGTCCACGACAAGGCCGATCGCAAGAATCAGGCCAAAAAGCGAGAGCGTGTTGATGGAAAAACCCAACATTGGAAAGATTGCGAACGTCCCGATCAGCGAGACGGGCACGGCAAGCAGCGGGATGAGGGTCGCGCGCCAATTTTGCAGGAATAGGAACACCACGATGATGACCAGAAAGATCGCTTCCAGTAGGGTCGTGACAATCTCTTTCATCCCTTCGGTGATAGGCAGCGTCGTGTCCATAGCGATCGCGTATTCCAGGCCTTCCGGGAACCGGGTCTTTAGGTCTTCCAGCTGCGCCTTAACCTGTTTTGCCACAGCCAAGGCATTGGACCCAGGAGCCTGGTAAACGCAAATAATCACGGCGGCGTTTCCGTTGAATCGGCCGATTTGCTGGTAGATCAGTGAGCCCAACTCGATGCGTGAAACATCTTTCAGGCGCACCGTAGAACCGTCCGAATTTTGACGCACGATCACGTTGCCAAATTCTTCGGGATTGACGAGCCGGCCCGGAGCGCGGACCGCATAAGTAAATTGCTGCCCCTTGGGAGCTGGCTCTGCGCCGATCTGGCCCGCCGGATTGACGGAGCTCTGTTGTTGAATCGCATTCGTCAGATCAGTGACGGTCATGCCGAGTTTTGTCAGCTGATCCGGCTTCACCCAAATGCGCATGGCATAATCCGCAGCCCCAAAATTGGTGACTTGGCCCACTCCTGGAACGCGCAGCAGGGCGTCATTGACATTGATGGTGGCGTAGTTCCCGAGGAATTGCCCACTGTAGTTGCCTTTCGGCGAATAAAGAGAAATAACCAGAAGGGGAAGTCCCATCAACTTCTTAACCGTCACGCCGTATTGATTGACCGAGGTGGGTAGATTGGGACTGGCCTGGGAGACCCGATTCTGGGTGTTGACCTGGTCGATATCCACGTTCGTCCCAACGTCATAAGTCACCTTCAGGGTCATGGTGCCGTCGTTGGCATTCGTAGACATCATGTAGAGCATGTTGTCCACGCCATTCATCTGCTGTTCCAAAGGTGTGGCAACCGATTGCTCAATCGTCAGTGCATCCGCTCCGGTATAGGTGGCAGACACGTTGATCTGAGGAGGAACGATATCTGGCAGTTGGGCAACCGGCAGCTTCGCCATCGCCACGACACCGGCGATCACCGTGATGATCGAAATGACGATCGCAACGATGGGTCGGTTGATGAAGAATTTTGACATTGCTACTTCTCACCACTCTGTGCGTTGGCCTGAGTATCCTTGAACGGTACAGGCGCTACTGTCATGCCCGTCTTTATCCGTTGCAATCCGTCGACGATCACGTTCTCTCCCGCCTGAAGTCCAGAATCGACCACCCACATGTCGCCGAATTGTGGACCCAGTGTCATTGTTTTAATCGTCGCTTTGTTGTCTGAGCCCACGACTCCTACCTGATAGATGCCCTGCAATTCGGAAACTGCTTGCTGGGGAATCAGGAGTGCACCTTTGCGAACCTCCGTAACGGCACGAATGCGGGCATATTGTCCCGGCCGCAGCACGTTGCCCGGATTCGGAAACTCGGCCCTCACCTGGATCGTTCCGGTCCGAGTGTCTACCTCACGGTTCACCAGAAGTGCGCGCCCACGGTGTGGGAATAATGTGCCGTCTCCTAAAATCAACTGCAGGGATCGCCCTGCGGCCTGTCCAGATTTTTCGCGGGTAAATCGCATGTAGTCCTGCTCGGCGATACTGAAGTCAACGTTGATGGGATTCACATTTGATATCGTCGTCATGACTGTTGTGGGGGTCATGAGATCGCCGACGCCAACTTTGGAAATACCGGCAATCCCGGAGATTGGCGATGTCACGGTTGTCCAGCCCAGATTCAACTTCGCGTTGTCGAGGGCTGCCTGATCCGCGTCCACTTCTGCCGTTGCCGCTCGTTCCATACTCGTCGCCTTGTCGAGTTCGGCTTGACTGACAGCTCTTTGCGCCACCAACGGTGTGTACCTTTTCACGTCGATCTGCGCCTGCGCCAGAACCGCCCGGGCGCGCTCAAGCTTCCCTTGGGCTTGCTGCACGGCAGCCTGTGTCTGGCGCTGATCTAGCTGAAACATCGGCTGTCCTTTTTTGACATAGGACCCCTCCGAGTAGAGCTGGGTCAGCAAGAATCCGTCGACTTTGGGACGAATATCGGCGTCGATGTTGCCAAGCATGCTTCCGACCCACTCCTGCTGGATGTCCACATCTTTTCGAACAACCGGCGTGACGGTAACTGCGGGGGGCGGTGGAGCTGGTTTTTCTTCCTGCGAAGAACATCCTGCAAAACCGCAGGCAAGCAGTAGTGATGCGCACAGAAGTAGAGGGGAACCACGAGAGCGTCTGCAGAGTTGCTTGTTTGATATAATTTCAGGATGCCGGCGCAGCGTGATGGCGCATTGCGACTCTGTCGTCATCTGTTTCCTCTCCGGACTGCGGCGGCAATAAAGGGACTCAGTCGGCCCTCACCGAAGCCTAGTCACTAAATGCATTCGGCGGCCAATTGTCATTCGTGGGCCTCCACGATTTGTCAGGGTCATAAAGCTCCATTTCCTTGAAAATCTTGAGCGTATCCGGGCCCAAATCCCTCTGATAGACAATTCCTTCGTAACTGACGATGAATGTCTTGACGCCCGTGACGCGATAATCTGCAGGAGCCGCGGCAAGAGCGAAGCCTCCGATCATCGCCCCCTCTACAACAAAATCCATCCTGCCGATTGGGGCCGCGGGGCCCTGTCCTTTCAAGATCTTGTAGAAATATCCGTGATATGGCTTGGCCTTATCCGTGTAGCCCTCTTGCAGGGCGTCGGCGATACCCTCGGCAATTGGTCCGCCCAGGGTCTTATCCGGGTTCCACCAGACCAGACCGTCGTGCTTTCCAGGGGTGCTGATAATTCTCTGTGCGTACTGATTTACTTGGGAGTTGTCATGCCTTTCCAAAGCATATTCCTGCTGGGCATCCACATAGCCGCGGCAGATTTCGATGGCATCTAATTCATTGCTTCCGATGCGACGGTACAGAATTTCCTGACGGCCTGCCTTGGTGTCGAAGAACCATCTTCCATCTCTTTGGACGATGGGGATCGGCAGTGGCCAATCGTCGTTTCCAACCACAAGGGTGGCGCGGTTAGGATTCTTGGGATCTACCACAACGGAGTTTTTCTCGTGAGCCTTTGCAGCGAACGCAACAGCGATGTTCTTGTCCCGAACCGAGTCCTCCGAAGCGATCAAGTCTTCGCTACCCGGGCCGAGAATCTGCTCCAGCCCGGGCACATCAAAGTTCCCCGCAGCCCGCACGAACGCGTCGGCAGCCTCTTTCGGAGTCGTGAAAGTCTTCTGGTTTTGCGACGAAGTTTCGGATGGTTTCTGTTGCGATAACAAACTCAATGAGCAGAGTAGCGCAAAGGTGCAAGAAACGGTGGTTAGAGAAACTTTCGCGAATGCATTCCGGGCTAACGAGTTCAGCTTTCTCGATGTCATTTGAATTTTCTTCTCCATGATCTGCTTACCTCCGCCGCCCGCCACCGCCGCCGCGACCGCCACCGCCTCCCATGCTGGAGCTGCCACGCGAACTGCCGGCTCGTGCTGCGCTCCCGCTTCGGGAAGAACCACCGAAGGCGCCGGAACTTCTTCCGCCCGAACCGCTCGAGACTTGTCGGTTTCCTACTCGGTCGCCTCCCCCTGCCGCTCGGTTGCTGGCGCCCGGCTGTCTCCCGCCACCGGCACCGCCGCGATCCATTGTGCCTGCCTGCTGTCGACCGCCGCCCTGCTGACGAGACTGTTGTCGCCGTGCATTGGCTTGACGGTCAGAAGCGGAAGCTCCACGGGCTGTGCCGCCGTACTTATTTGCCGTCGCCCTATTTCCATAGGGAGTTCCGCCACGGTGCTGTGGATTGTGCTGCCAGCTGTTGCCTCGTCCGCCACTAGGCTGTTGCGAGGGACGATTTCCGACGTTTTGCCGATTGGAGTTGTTAATGAAGTTGTTATTATTATTAATGTTGATGTTGTTGTTTCCTCCGCCCCACCCGCAGTTATAACCCCAACCTCCACCCCAAGCTGCTCCTATAGCCAAGCCAACACCGAAAGAGATCGCCATTCCCGCGGCGTAATAACCGGGCGGAGGGTAATAGATAGGCGGGTAGGGGTAGACGGGAGGGCCGTATACCACCACTGGGTCGTAGCTTGGAACGTAGACAACCTGCGGATTGGACTGCTCGACGACGATCACTTGTTTGCTTTCCACGACCCTGGTTTCAACCTTTATTTGCTCATTGGATTTGAGGTTCCCCTTCTCCTGTGCCTTCGCTCGCATCCGCTGCACGGCGCTCATGACGTCGTCTTGTTGCGCCAGGAATGCGTTGCCGAGATCAGCGGTCCACTGAATGTCATCCACCAAGCGCTTGACCACATCCGGCAGCGCGGCCATGGCCTGAACGCTGGGGTCCCAAAGCTGCTTCTGCACCGCATCAGCGAGCGCCTTGTCCTTTAAGGTCTTGTTTTTCTCCAACCATTGCTGGAGTTGCACAAGTTCCAAAGGGTAGGTCGATGCGGCGAGCACTTGCGCGAGCAAGGGGTCGGGGTACAAGGCGATCGGGGCCACCAGAGAGTCCAGTTCATCTGGCGATAAGGTGGCAGCTTCTTGCTGGGCCGTTCCGGCTGCCGGTGCCTGAGACTGATTCGCTTGCACTACAAATCCCGGCGCGAGCAGCGCAGAACAGAGAATAGCCATACACTTCTGCGGTAGTTTCAGGAACATTTCTGACCCACCAGTTTTTTTGTCATGATTGAACTTCCGCTCACCCTTCTAAGATTTCCCTCTGCTCGTCGGCACCGAGGTGAGGAGGAGCCCGAAACGCTTGGGCTCCTCCTCTTGTGAGTGGTTGAGGTCCGACATCTGGGCTGACATGTTTAGCTCCGAACAACGCTGGGACTCACAAGGGCTCGGGGGGCCCCGTCAGTCTCCCTACCGATTTAGATCGTTTCGAGCGCGGCGGCAACTAGGGAAATCCCTAGCTAGAAGGTCCCCATTTTTGGTATTTACTCCAATCACGTCGAAGTTAATGGAGAAACATAAATTTTGTTCTCTAGAACAGAATAAATTGCCGCGATCAGGTGAGATTTCATTCGAGATTTCCACACGTAGCCCCTAGCGCCCACCTCCTGGCAAGCGCTGACAAATTCTTCGCCAGTACTAATCGTCAGGAATACAAACTTGGCAGTGGAACCGGCCTTCATCAGCATGTGGACTGCATCAATGCCGTTCATTCGTGGCATCGTGATGTCAACTACAACAACGTCCGGGTTGAGGCGCTGAACCTCAGATACAAGGAATACACCGTCGGTTGCTATGCCCACGATTTCAAAGTGAGGCAGCAGCAGGGCGATTTCGGCTTCCAAGAATTCGTTGTGGTCATCGGCCAAAAATATGCGCGGGCGAATCAAGTTCGCCTCCGTCCGAAACGCACACGTGAACTCGCCACGGTTACGCGGGCAGCCATGGTGCAAAACTAAAATTCAAGGGGATGCTAGATGGCGTGAACGCAATTCGCTACTGGGGAAATCCCTAGCGCACTAATCTGCTGGTTTGCGGAGGGTCTGGGATTTGTGGTGTGCGGCTCTAACACCCGTGGGACGGTTCGGGATCTGCAAATACTAGCCCGCGTTTCAAAGCATAAAGTATCAGTCCTGCATTACTTTTCAGGTGAAAAGCTTCCATTATGTGATGCTTGTGGAATTCAACAGTCTTTTCACTTAAATTGAGCAGCGACGCTATTTCCTTCAGCGGCCGTCCTTCGGCATACAGCTGAACAATCTCCCGCTGTCGTTGGGTCAATTCCTTCGTAAACTGGCGTGCCCGTGTTTTTGTGGCAACCCAATCATTTGCCCTCACTTGGGGACTCAAATAGGCCTTGCCATGCAGCACGTGATCAATCGACTTCAGCAATTCGGCCCCGGCCGCGTGTTTGAGGACGAACCCGATCAACCCAAGTTCCAGGGCCGCGGCAGCCAGATTAGGATCCGCTTGCATCGTCAGGAAGATGAACTTAACGTTGGGAGCATCTTCCTTAATCCTGCGGGCGGCGTCCAGCCCATTCAGGACGGGCATCCCCACATCAACAACAATGACTTCGGGCTTAAGCCGGAGGGCTGCCTCAATCAGCGCGCGACCGTCGGCTACCACGCCAACAACTGGGTAAGTCCGTTCCAAGAAGGCTCTTAAAGCCTCAGCAAAGATTGCGTGGTCATCCGCGATTAAGAAGCGCGGGCGGGCCCTGTCCTTTGACACAGTTTCCATGGTCCTAAAACCCCTTGTGGGGCATCGCAGCTGCCCTGGGACTCTATAGCTTGTGCTCGGCTAGCTGCCACTCAGCGTTGATGCCTGGCCTGAGTGCAGCGCAAAGTAGCCAAAGGCAAAACAGCCGACAATTGTCAAAACTAACAATGGGGCGCCCGGTGTTCCCAACCCCGAAACGCCCTCAAACCTTGGGCAGGGACGACGTGGTGCTCGGCGATTCTAGCTCATACCGCTCCCGCACTACGACCCTTGAGTGTTTTTTTGACAACTCCTGGGTCAGGTGTGACCGCTACGCTCGCCTTCAGGGTTGTCCCTTTTCCAGATTCCGAATGAATTTCGAATTTTCCACCCAGCGACCGTGCGCGTTCTTCCATGCTTCGAATGCCCAGTCCCTCATTCTTGTCCAGGCCTTGCAAGTCGAATCCGTGACCTTCATCTCGCACAGTGATTTCCAGTCGCTCGGCGGTCATTTTGAGGTTCACCTTCGCCTCCTCCGCGCCGCTATGCTTTTTGAAGTTTCGCAGCCCTTCTTGAATGATGCGAAAAACACAAAGCGCTGTGTCGGGATGTACTGACCGGGGAATTTCGGTCGACGTAAAGTCGACTCTGATGCCTTGATTGGCAGTGAATTCCTTGCATAAGGCGGCGACGGCAGGGACAAGTCCGAGGCTCTCGAGCGTGGATGAATGGAGCTGGTGAGATAGGGTGTGGAGATCAGTGCTGAGTTCACTCGTGGATCTCACAAGTTCGCGCAGTCGCTCATGCACATCGGCGAGTGATGCGGGCGTTGCTTCGTCCACGTTCTCCAGACCCAGCGACAGGACGGCCAGTCTCTGGCTAAAGTCATCGTGAAGTTCCGAAGCTATTCGGCGCCGCTCCTGTTCCTCGGCATTGATCAGCTCACTGCTTAAATGTCTTTCCCTCTGTTTTGCTAACGCCAACTGTCTTCGGCCATATTGCAGGTAGGCGGCCAAGGCGGAAAGAACCAAGGCGATCAGGAGAGCAGTGACCCAAAGCCACTTGGTGCGTTCCCACAGACTTGGTTCGCGAAAGAGTACAACACTTCCGTAAGGAAGCCGGCTTTCTGGAACGTGCCAACGCTTCAGTTCACCCGAGTCGAACATGAACGTACTCGCAAGAGTCTTGATGGGAATATCTTCGGGTTTTTCCCCATCGAGGAGTTCCGAAACGATCTGGGCTGTGACTCTTCCCTGTTCTCGAAAATTCATCAGGTCCCCGCCGACGATGCCATGTCCCAAATACGTGTCCGACATCCCAAATACCGGGGCGTTGGCAGCTGATGAGATCATAGGAAGTGCCTTAGTCGCATTGAGGAATCTGTTTCCACTGGCATCCTGGAAGAAAGAGATATAGAACACGATGGAGTTCTCGGGTAGATTCCTGAGCTGTTCGAGCAATTTTCCCATCTCCATGTCAACTAGATAGGAGAATTCCGTTTTTGGCTGGAAAGAGCTGAGCAGTTCTTTTGTGGCTGCAATCTTCACCCGATCATAAGCCGAAGTCCCTCCAACTAAGAACACGTGGCGGGTATTCGGAAAGAGGCGCAGGGCTGCTTCAAGTGTTCCCACGGGATCGAGTTTCTGCCATGTTCCTGTGAATCGGGAATCCAAATTCAAAGTTCCCGCTTGTTCTAAGGAACTCCCACAAATAACGATGGGAACGCCAGAGAACAAGGTATGGGCATAGCTTGCTAAAAATCTAATTGAGTCCGGCCCTACGGCTACGACTGCTTCGAACTTGTGACCGCCATACTGCTCGACAAGCCAGTTCTCCCTTTCGGAAAACGACCCTCTGTCAGCCACATAGAGTAAGTCCAAGCTTTCTGTGAAGAATTCAACGTCATGGCCCGCCGGGCTTCGTACCCCGTCGACAATCTGGTGGGTCATTAGGTCGGTCAGGGCATGCGAGAGGCCCACCTCATTGAGAATCAGGACGTCTTTCTTCAGCGGCACTTGTGCTGAGGTGCTAGACCCGCTCGCTAATGCGATAGCGACAGCGAGGAGGGCCGACAGCATCGAAATCAGGCGCAGGCATTTCCCCGAAAGATGTCTTGCCAGACCTAACTGCCAACCGTTTTCGAGATTCGTCTCGCCGTAACCACCGGCAAACCTTCCTCTGGCACGCGAACAAGACAGCACTCGACTCGCATCCCGGCGTCGGTTTCGGCCGGAGCCAGTCCGTGCCACGGGTTCGGCTACGTCGGAGGCATCGCTTCCTAACTTGAACCTGCTTGATAGAATGCTCGAAGTTGCGCGCGCATTCATCAGCAGCAGAACAAAATCGGTCGCTTGTCCTTGCGATTGCAATCCGAAAATGCTGCCTTGTAACGCCTTCATGGCTGGAGGCCCCCAGCGTCCTCCGCCTCAACGAATCTCCCTTGCGGATGCCAATGTCCAAATCCAACTCCTTGAATGGGCTATTTTCCAGCCATACTCGAAAAGCTCGCTTCGCTGGAATCGTCGGAAGTAGTAACAGGAGCGCTATGTGCGTAGGACGGAGTAAAGGACAGAAAGCTGTGAGTCAGCCATTTCTGTCCTTTCCGGTAAGCCGAGGCGGCCGAAATGCGAGTCCGGCGTGGAAATGTTGAACTTTACAGCGGATTTCCGGACATTCATGGCGCTGAAGAGGACGGGCGGGACCAACCAGTTTACGCTGCACATCGTAAAGTCGTTTGCAGTGTTATCGGTCAGAGAAAGAAGCTCAGGCAACTCTGAGGCAAAAACCGCACACAACAGCAGGCTGGCTAAGGCAATACCGAACGTCCTGACGAATATCGGTCGACTGGGCATTATTCGATAACCGATTAGAGGCTTTATACTCCTTCGCGGCCGCAAAAGCAATAGATAATAAGTTGGTTACTTCATACGTTCAAAGAATCATTCCCCTTGCCGCATCGTTCCGACAGCTGAACCTGACAATTGTTTCATCGACAAATCCTTTACCGCGCCCACATCTTAGGGATTTCCCTAGTTGTGGGTCCCCGCAGCTTCCTCTAAAAGCGATGCAGATATCAATACCGTAAGTGCTGTACGCGAGATTCGTTGGCGTTGCGGGAAGCTGTTGGCAATCGCACGTGGCGGTTATGTGCTTGACGCTGACTAACCGTGGAGGAGCCGCCCATGATCTTTAACGACTCCCGAGTCTCTCAACGAATCGTGATCCCGTTGATCACGGCCTTGTTTCTCGCAGCGCTTGGAGAACGACCCGCCCGGGCGCAACAGCAATCTTCGCAGACACCCGATATGCAAGAGATGCAGAAGAAGTTGCAGCAGCTTGAAAAAGAACTTCTGGAACTAAAGCAGCAGTTGAATGCCGGCTCGGGGATAGCGCAGCAAGCCGTGCCCGGACCAAGCGTTCCGGACACTACCGACACTCGCCAAGGCGAAGAACACTCGGAGGAACCGAAACCGTCAAGTTCGATCAATTTTTACGGCTATGCGATGACGGACACTGGTTATAACTTCGGTTCCATCAACCCAAATTGGTTTGACGTCGAGCGCCCCACACAACTACCGGCCTTGCAGGGGGAGTTCGGTCCAAACGGCAACGCATTTTTCGGAGTTCGACAGACCCGCTTTGGCGTGAAGACCTCTACTCCGACACCTCTGGGAGATCTCAAGACCATCTTCGAGTTCGAACTGTTCGGCACGGGTGCCGACGCCGGACAGACCACCTTCCGGTTGCGTCATGCTTATGGCGAACTCGGCCACTTCGGCGCCGGACAGACCTGGAGCGCGTTCATGGACATCGATGTCTTTCCAAACTCGCTCGAGTACTGGGGACCGAACGGCATGGTGTTCTTCAGAAACGTGCAAGTGCGCTGGACGCCAATTCAGGGTGCTAGCAATGTCGTAATCGCCCTTGAACGTCCCGGCGCCAGTGCGGACGGCGGGATTTACGCCGATCGCATCGACCTCCAGAACGTTTCTCCCCAGTTCAAGTGGCCTGATCTGACCGGCCATGCACGTCTTGCTAGAAGCTGGGGTTACGTCCAGGCGGCCGGCATTGTGAGAAAAATCGCTTGGGTCGACACAAATGGCGCTCTTCCCAATCTCAGCGGAAGTGCCGTCGGCTGGGGTGTCAACATAACCTCGAATATCAATTTCTCCAAGAAAGACGTCGGCCGCTTTGCGGTCGTCTACGGAAAAGGCATCGAAAATTACATGAATGACGCCCCTGTTGACATCGGTGTCCAAAACAATTTCTCGAACCCCGTGACTCCAATTAAAGGCGTGGCGTTGCCCGTTCTTGGAGTTGTTGCCTTTGTCGATCACACCTGGAGCGACCGGTTCAGCAGCTCGATCGGCTATTCCTTCTTGAACATCTCAAATTCGAATGCAATGACGGCCGCCTCGTTCCATCAGGGCGACTATGCCTTGGTCAATCTTCTCTACCATCCTTTAAAACAAGTAACGACGGGCGGCGAATTTCAGTTTGGGAGGCGCGTGAATTTCACCGATGGCTTCAGCGTTAACGACTACAAGCTGCAATTCTCCTTCCGCTACGACTGGAGTAAGGGTTTTGAGTTCTAACCGCTGTGCTGGTTTAGATATGAAATTCGCATTGCTGAGTTCATGGATGGACGCAGTCAACTCGTCCCAGTTCTGGAGGTAGCAAATGTTCAGAATTAGTTCTCGGTTTGGGACGTTTTTCTTGGGTGCATTTTTGGTCGTTGCTGGTACTTGCACCGTTCCAGTTCACGGCCAAACCAACAAAAGCCCGGTCGCTCCTAACCGCGAGCGAGTTGAAGCCGCCGTGCGAGAAGCATATGACAAGTATCGCAGCGACACGAACGGCAAGAATGCAGATTACATTCCCTACCTCGCGCAGGTGGATTCGAAGCTGTTCGGCGTCGCCGTGGTAACCACGGACAATCAGGTCTATGAGCTTGGCGACGTCAAGTACTCGTTCTCCATCCAATCGATTTCGAAAGTCTATACGCTGGCGTTGGCGATGGAAGAACTCGGCTTTGACAAAGTGTTTCAACGGATTGGTTCCGAGCCGACCGGTCGGGCCTTCAACTCCGTGCTTGCTGTGGTGGATATCCCGACGCATACCGGCAACCCACTTGTGAACGCTGGCGCCATTGCCACGACGAGCTTGATCGCCGGAAAAAACGAAGACGAGAAGTGGAGCAAGATTCTCGATTTCTACAGCAAGGTGGCCGGCGAGAAATTGGTCCTGATTGATGAGGTGTACAAATCGGAAGCCGCCACCAATGCAGGCAACAAGGCCCTGGCGATGTTGCTCGCCAAATACGACCGCATCTACGCCGACCCATTCGAATCCGTGGATATCTATACAAAACAGTGTTCCGTCGGTGTAAATGCGACGCAACTCGCCCGCATGGGCGCGGTGCTCGCCAATAATGGCAAGAATCCGGCGACAGGCGAGCAAGTCATCAGGGCTGAAGACGTGCCTTACATCCTCTCCACTATGGCTATGGCCGGTCTTTACGACAGCTCTGGTTCTTGGGCTTGGCATGTAGGACTTCCCGCCAAGAGCGGCGTCGGTGGCGGAATCGTCGCCATTGTTCCGGGCAAAGGTGCCATCGCCGTGTTCGCTCCACGCCTCGATGATGCAGGAAACAGTGTGAAGGCACAAAAGGTGATCGAGTTCGTTGGCGACAAGCTTGACTACAACCTGTTTTCGCCACAATCCGTCGGCTTGAAGAAGTAGTCCGGTCGGTTGACGTCACAGACCTGATTTACGGGCGATAGGTTGCCCCACGGGAGTCTTCCGGAGGCGTAGCAGGCGCGGGCAAGAGCGCGACCGGTTCGCTCTACTCGACGCACAAGCGCTTTTCGATGAGGTCGGAATGCAACGACGATTCGCCCGAATAAGATCTGGCTTGCTTTTGGTGTTATTGGTATCGACCGGCAGTCGCTGCCCTCTCTTCGCGCAAACCCCGACAACAGAAGGGACCGCGGGCAGTCCCCAGTCGCAGGTATCCACCGATGTCCTCAAGAAAATAGATCAGCTAGTGCAACAAAACGAGCAGCTCGAAAAGCAGAATCATGAGCTGATGGATCAAATCAATTCGTTGCGCCAATTTCTTGCCAAATCAGGCGGGCTGCCCACAGACAAGCTTAAGATGGTCTCGATGTCTTCAGAAAGTTCGCCTCCCGCCAATGAGGTAAACCGTCCAACAGAAGAGCCAATTCGCGGAGCCAATCAGCTAGCGGGAGACGCGAACGCCGGCGAATCCTCTACTGGCTCCGTTGCCAATACGGATTCCTCCAGCCGACAGGAACAACCATCGCAGTGGGGGAAGTACACTCCGAACTTGGGATTCAAAGTCGCCAATACCGAATACGGCGACATGAATATCAGCATTTATACTTACGTTCGCTATTTGAACCAGTTGGGCCTCAATTCCTCCTACACGAACTATTTTGGGAACATCATGCCGGTTCAGAGGCGGCAGGACGTCCAGCTTAATAAGGTACAGATAAAATTTCTAGGCTGGCTTTTCAATCAGAATTTTCGCTATTTCCTCTACACGTGGACTTCCAATGCTTCACAAGGACTGGGCGCTCAGGTCGTAGTCGCTGGGAATTTGAACTACACGTTCAACAAAC
Source organism: Acidobacteriota bacterium (assembly GCA_013289695.1). Lineage (GTDB taxonomy): Bacteria > Acidobacteriota > Terriglobia > Acidiferrales > UBA7541 > Palsa-295. The sequence goes on along the minus strand of JABCZK010000003.1, from coordinate 39,593 downwards.
ACTTCACCCTGTCTGGTGGGATTAGGTCTCTGCCGGGGACGCGGAGTGTCGAAGGCAACTTCCCGTTTTGGCTGGGCGTGGATACCCGTCTGATTGCCGACGAGTTCTTCCGTCCTTCCTACACCTCGGGTATCTGGGCCACGGGCCAGATTACCGATCGCCTCCTTTATCAGGTCATGCTAGGCAACAACCTCAGCACTCTCGGAGTTAGTGCGGCACAACTGAACAACAAATTCGATACTCTTTCCACGGCTGTGATCTGGATGCCTGCCACCGGCGAATTCGGCACGGGCTTTGGCGACTTTGAAGATCATCAGAACTTGGCCACCCGCTTTGCGGGACATTTTACCCGCAGTAATGAGGACACCCAAGAGCAACCCAATAGCAACCAGTTCGAGAACACTCAGATTCGGCTGGAAGACGGGAGCGTCATCTTTACGCCTAATCTACTCGGCCCTGGCATCACGATCACCGATTTGATCTACAAGATGGCCGACTTTGACGCCGGCATCAAGTACCACGGTTACTCCCTGGACGCGGAATATTTCTTGCGATGGCTCGACAATTTCCACGGGCCAGGTACGTCGGGCCTAACTCCGATTTTCTCCAACGGTTTCCAGCTGCAAGCTTCCGCGATGGTCCTGCCTAAGACTTTTCAGGTTTATCTCGGCGGATCAACGTTGTATGGCAAGTATGGCAATCCGTTTGACTTTCGCGCCGGCATAAACTGGTTCCCCTGGCACAACAGAGTCCTGCGCTGGAACACGGAATTCCTTTACCTTTACAAATCTCCGGTCGGCTACACCGCCGTTCCGTTCGCACTCGGAGGTACGGGACCGGTTTTCAGTACCAATGTCGAGCTCGCCTTTTGAACCCATGAATGATGACAACTCCCTTACAAAGTGAGGCTTTCGTGCTCGGCACCCCACATACCTGGCGGTACGGCACAGGCAAGTTTTCCATCTTTTTGGCATCTCTCTTACTCGCGTGCTGTTATTCAACGGCGGCACAATCTACATCAGATCGGGCCGAACTGAACGACGCTCACTTCCATCTGACCAATTACATTCAACAGGGGACAGATATTCGCGACTTCCTGGCCATTATGGGCACGAAGGTCGGCCGAGTAGCTCTGTTCGGCATTCCACTCCAACAGCAATGGTCCTACCAGAATTCCGGTGACTTCGCTCCGACCTATTACTTACAAACAGACGCCCCTCTTTACTACTACTCCTTCACCGATGCTTATATCGCGATGGCTTATCGTTCTCTCTCGCCCGAACAGCAGGCTCGTATTGATCCGATGATTACAGGATTCAATCCCGCCGATATGTATGCCGCCGATCATATCCGCCGTGTGTTGCAGACATTCCCCGGCGTTTTCACCGGCATCGGCGAATTTACGATTCATAAAGAGTTCGTCTCTTCCAAAGTCTCTGGCGAAACTGCCAGCCTAACCAACCCGGCCCTCGATCGAATTCTTGATTTCGCTGGTGAAGTTGGCCTCATTGTCCTGATTCACAATGACGTCGACGCGCCGTTCCCCAAGGAAGGCGCCGAGCCACTCTATCTCGCCCAAATGAAATCACTCCTTAAACGACATCCGAACGTCCCGATTATCTGGGCGCACTGCGGGGTAGGTCGTGTCGTTCGTCCGGTCAACCAACACACGGCGATGCTGGCATCCATTCTCGGCGATCCGGGGATGCGTAATGTGTACTTTGATATCTCCTGGGATGAAGTCGCGAAATACATCGTTGCCAGTCCCGAGTCTGTCCGAATCACGGCAGATCTCATCAATCGCTATCCGGAACGCTTTCTCTTTGGAACAGACGAAGTTGCTCCGCCAAATCAGGAAAAGTATCTTCGGGTCTACTACCAATACGAGCCACTGTGGAATGCACTCTCTCCCCAGGCAAGCGAGGATGTTAGGAAAGGAAATTACCAACGGCTTTTTGATGAAGCGCGGAGAAAAGTTCGGGCATGGGAAGCGGCTAACCCGAGAGGACATAGTCCAACTCCGGTCGCTGGTGGGCCTGCTTCGGAATTACCCTAAGGATCAGTAGCTGGAGAGAATATTTCACAGGTGTCACCGGTCGGCCCGAGGTGGCGGATATAGGCAATGAATGGACGCGCCGGCGCGAACCCTTGCTGATGCTCAAGAGAATTCTCATAGCGGACGACTTCACCCGGATCCGGACCAGCTGGAAGCGCAAATCGGAGCTCCCGGTTGGAACTCGGCAGATTTCCGCTTCCCGGAGAAGCACCTATGTCTCGTTCCAGGGTTGTTATCGAAGGCTCGGACCTGCAGCCCCAATTTCTCGATGGATTGGCACCGCTCCAACGCAAGACCGTCCTTGGAGCTGCAACCAAGCGCCGCTTCTGCGCTAACTCTGTGGCCACAAATGAGGGCCACCCTGCCGACCATCTTTTCCTGCTAACGACGGGCCTCGCCAGGTGTTTCATCATCACCGAAGAGGGCAGGAAGCTTCTCTTTCAGTGGCTTGGACCAGGAGATCTGTTCGGCACTCGGACCGTTTTGTCGATCCATTGTGCTTATCTCCTCAGCACAGAAACGGTAACGGACACCTCCGTATTTGTGTGGGACCGCCCCACAATCCGAGATCTGATCGGACGATATCCCAGGTTGCTGGAAAACGGGTTGTTAACTGCGTCAGACTATGTGGCTTGGCATCTTACGTCTCATATTGGTCTGGTTTGCCATACGGCTCGACGGCGGGTTGCTCAAGTACTCGTTACTCTTGCCCGCACGATTGGGAAAAAAGTTCCGGGCGGTATCGCGCTGCATATCACCAACGAGGAGTTGGCGAACGCGGCGAATGTCACGCCTTTCACCGCAAGCCGCATGATTAGCAAGTGGCACCGCAACCGCGCCTTGGTAAAGCGTCGCGGTAACGTCCTGCTTGTCTCACCAGAACGGCTTACTTGCGAATGATATGACCGCAGTTCAATTTACCTCGTTCTTTTCCTTCAGGCGTCGCATGCCGTAATTGCGCTTGGGCAAATTCAAGATTGCTCTGAGGCAACGACCTAGTCATTTCCGCATGTGATGATCCAACTGCCGCAGTGAGTTCAGTACCACCCGTCTGTCGAATTGGTCTAGAACCCCAAACAAATGGAGGGCAACCTCTTTCCTCCAGGAGTCCAGGATGGTCGAAAGTCAGTGGCGGGAGTTATTCAAAGCTGCGATTATTGAGCTTGACCCGGAGCAACTTCAGCTTCGCGTGCAAGCGGCTGAGGATGCTATTAATGCGCGTGCCTCGTCTGACGCCCGAGTTTCCCGCGACGAGCAAAGAGCAATGAACGACGCGTTGTCCACCTTGCGCGCCTTGAAAAGGAAGCAGTCCTAAGGCTTCGTGATTTGTGCTGGGGAAACTTGCCACAAACTGACGCACCCAACTCCTGATTGAGGTCACAAGGGCGCCGGCCTTGACTGCAGCCTATCGTCATTACTACCAGGGAAGCGGCCGCCATGGGGCCTTATGGCAGGTTCTCATATCGATTCGAGTATCGCGCGGGAGCGGCTGGCGAACTAGAAGGGGAGTAAGCGAGTGGTGCATCAATAGCCTAGGCGAGCGACAATATTTACCGATTCGCATTTCGACTGCGCTGGGGGTTATTTATCGAGCAGTGGAGGCCCGCTGACTCGCTTTCCCATGAGGTGGAAATCTACCTCAACGTGGTCGGCGATCTTGATGAACGGAATCCCTTTTTTCATACCGTAGTCTTTACGATTGAAGACCATTTTCCCTTTTATTTCGCCGGCGCCTGTCCCCTTGCCGTCTACCACTAGCGTCAGCTTTTCGGGATTTGACACGCCACGTATCGTGAAGTCGCCATCCACCTCATAGGTGTCGTGGCCGGTCTGTACAATCTTTGTGGACCTAAAGGTGATCACCGGATTGTGCTCAACGTCAAAGAAGTCTTTGCCTTTCAGTTTGCCGTTCTTCATGCCGCTTCCGGTGTCCACGCTGTCGGCCTGAATTTTTATCTCTAAAACGCCCGTCGTTTCGTCAGGAGACGTAAATGTCAAGCTGGCCTCCCACTTGTCGAAATTGCCGGCGATATCAACCGACGCCTCCACGTCGAACTTAATCCAACTCTCCTTCGGCGTAATCTCGAAAACAGGAACTCCCTGCGCTTGGTTGACTGACGGAAAAACGGCGGCCGTTATGACGCAGAGAAGAGCTAATCGCATGGCGGGTCGTCTGGATCTTCGATTTCCCATTGTCAATTGATCGGAATCGGGCCTACTCCCGATGAACGCCGTCAGCGGACATGTCACCATTGCCCAAGCCCGGCAAGTAGATCGGCAAACCTGGTGAGAGTGAATTTGCGAACGCCATTGGGAACTTCAAAAAGGGCCGGTGGTTGGGACTCTTGCTTCGCGTTTTGCAATTCATACCCAGACTGGACACCCGACTTCGAGACCCGCAAAACCTTTACGATGAAATTCAGCTTTGGGTCATACCAGAGAGAACCGTGCCCTCCCTCGAGTGTCGAAGCGTCCCACCGCTGCGTCGGTCGACCATCGAGGATGACTTGTCCCCCACTTTTACATCTTAGTGTTATTCCGCGTCGGTCCGCCTCTGACACCCAGTCATTGCAGGGATATTCCGGAGAGTAAGGTCTGAACATCCATGCTCCAGTATAGAAAGGCGTTCCTGCCGAACCCTCAATTTGCAAATACAGGTTTGCTTGTCGAATAAGCAGGAATATGAACTGATGATCGAAGTCGATGAGGATTGACCCAATTCCGCTGGTATCATTCCCTTGTTTCGGAAGATCGAATCGCGCCCGCATATTCCCGACAAAGACTTTCAGAGTTTGCGTTCTCCCTGCGCCATCCGACACCCGCATGTCGGCTGAAAATTCGACCTTTTGCGCTGACGTCGATACCGCTAACATCAAGCACAAGGACGTTGTTGCCAGTAATTGAGAAAATGCCTGCGTATCCACTCCGTGTTCGCTCCGAAGTAGAGCCTTTGGCTCGCAGCGCTCCAGCACGCTTGTAGGAACTTCCTTGCTGTCAACCCTTTCCTGGGGACGAGCTAAAGCTGCTGCTGTTCACGTTCCTGCTGAGTCTCTCGCCACGCAAGAATAGGTTTGACTCGATGTGAGCACAACTAGGGATTTCCCTAGGAATATCCGGTGCGGCGCGAAGGCGCTCACGTTGGCCTGTGGCATAAGCAGGAATATGAACTGATGGTCAAAATCAATGAGGACTGAACCAATTCCCTTGGGGTCATCCCCTTGTTTCTTAAATGACCGAGTTTTGGTGACGAATTGGTGACGAGTTTTCGCTTCATCTGTCCAGCGCTCCCCCCGAAGTGGTGAGCGAGGTGACCGAGCCTAATCCATCCTGCGAGTAACAGCTCGTTGTGCAGGAACCACCCGCGGCCGTGTGCTCAGCTAACCCAAGTTCCGCAGTTTGAAGAATAAATACCTGTGTTTTCAATGCGGACATGTCCTAGTCTTCACTACACTCGAGCCATTTCCAACGAGTTGGGGACCTGCGCAAGAGCTCTACGGCTAACAGAAGCCCTCGCGATACACAATAGCGTTGCCGATGATATACTTTCATTGACTTACGGCCTAGTGTCGCCGCGTCGAATCGATTTCGGGGATGGGTCTTTGATTCCTGACTACGGGAAGGCGCTATATCCTGCACGCGGGACAGAAGCTCTGGGGCGACTTCACTTACCTATAGTGTAGTCGCGAAGATGAGGGCGGCCTTTGAAGGCCGCCCTTTCGTTTTGTTGTACGGAGCGTCGCGGTTGGCCTCAGAACGTGACTTTGGCGATGATCTGAACAATTCTGGCATTTGCAACCGAACCCGCGAATGCACCGTACGGCGTGGTGGGCGGGCTGACCGTGCTCGTCACCAAGCCGAATGTGCTGCTGAGCGTATTGAAGCCAGGATTAGCAAAGTTCGCGTGGTTGAAGATATTGTACGCGTTCGCGCCAATCTGGAATCCGAGGCGTTCTGTCAAATGGAAGCTTTTGCGCAAGCTGAAGTCGCTGTTGAAGTATCCCGGCCCGCGGAAAGCGTTACGGGCGATCGTCCCAAAGCTGGTGGCGGTTGCAAACTGCGAGGCCGAAAAGCATGGTGACAGCTTGGCCGTACAGGTGGTCGGAATCGAGCTGATCGGTTGCGCAAGAACCGCAGCGCCGGCCGACGGAGGCACGTTGTCGGCAAAAAGTCCATTGGTCGCTGTACCGTCGACGATACTGAATGGAAAGCCCGAGTGATAAAAGAACGTGCCGGAAACCGTCCAGCCCGCGATGGCGCGCTCTACGAGTTGCCTCCTATTCTTAAATGGTAGTTCCCATACATAGGTAGCCGTCACGTTATGCCGCAGATCATAGTCCGCTGGCCCGTAGTTGAGCTTGGTGTTGAACGGACTTATCTGGTCTCCAAGACTTCCATTGAACAGATTATAAGCAAGGATCCCTCCATTGGATACGTCGTCCAATGAGTGGCTGTAGCTGTAGTTGACCCTGCCAGACAACCCTTTCCAAACATTCTGCTGAACAGAGAAAGTGATGCCGTTGTAGTTTGAAGTTCCCGCGTTCGTCAATTGATTAACAAAAGCGACGCGTGCGTCCGGCGCCGTAGCGGGCAGACCGCCAAAACCGCCGAATGCGTTCAGATACGGGTTGATGAGAAGCTCGTCGTAGCCCCGATTTCCCACATAGTTGGCTGAAACGACCGTTTTTGTGCCGAAGGTGTGCTGAATTTCGGCATTCCACTCGAGATACTTCGGATTTTGCAGAGTGCCGACGACGTCATTCAGGTTCGGTACCTGCGGTCCGTTGGCGCTGCACGAGGGCGGAGCAGAGTTAACGAATCCCTGCAAATTGCCACCGGAGTTAAAGTTCGATTGGAAGGCAGCATTACACTGCCCGATGATCGTTGCTGCGCTATTCGGTTGCCCGAAGGCGACGTTGCCGGTCGTGAGCGTGAAATCCGTGACTTGGGGAAAGTTTGTCGTGAAACGGTCGAGAATTGTGCCGGGATACAAATCGGAGAACAAGCCTACGCCGGCGCGAATCACGGTGTTCTGCCCCACGGGACTCCAGGCCAAACCGAAACGCGGTTGAAACACAACTTTTTCAACATTAGGCAGGATCTGCGACCGGCCCGCGTTCACGAATTGGTCGTAAGGAATCGTGGAATCGTGGCTTACCAAGTTGAATGGGTCAACCGGCAACGAGGCGCAGCCTGACTGACAGACGCCTCCGGAATTTCGATCGGCCCGCAGCGCCAAGGTCAGCTTGAGCTTCGAACTGACGTGGTATTCATCTTGGAAGTAAAGGCCGAGGCTGTAAAACGCGATGGGCTGCTCGCCTTGCAGTGCAAATTGCTGAGCTGTGTTGTCCGCGATATTCTGGGAAAAATCGAGCAAGCTCGTGGTGATGGTTGGGTAGCTTCCCTCGCTTGCCGTGTGATCGCTGACATCGTCGCGCCGGAAGTTCACGCCCAATTTAAAGTTGTGATTGCGTCGCGAAATTGAGAGATCGTCAATGATCTGCCATTGCTCCACGTTTCGTCCTTGCGGGAAGATCGCGAAGAAGGGGTCACTCCCCGAACCCGACCCCAAGGGCGTCAGGGACGTATCCGTGGAAGTTAGGATCGCCGGGAACGTTCCCAAAGCGCCCGTAAGGTTCTGGCTGGCGAAGATCGCCGAATAATAAAGATTCGAGAAAATGAAGTTGTTGACTACGTTCGAGCTGAACACGTGTGTGTAGTTCAGCTGGCCGTCCTCCTCCGGTTGAATACTTGCGATATTGAAAATCGGGTTGATCGGGTCCGTGTAGGTAGGCTGTCGGCCCCGGTCAAATCTCACTCGTCCGAACAACTTGTCCGAGTCGCTGAAAGAATAATCGATCCGGCCGCTAACGAGCCACTCGGTATTTTGATTCGACTCGGAATTACGGAAATTCTCCAGGCAGGACTGATTCGTGTTCACTTGCACCGTGATTTCTCCGCAGCTATTCGGGACGGGAACGGCGCGACTGAGGCCATTTGCCCCATTATATAAATTGAAAGTATTGTTGTAGAAAGTGGTTGCCGCGGGAGACCCCGAAATCTGAGGCTGTGACAGGACGAACGCCTGAAAATCCGGTGTGGGCACGAACACATCGTTGGACGTCGCCAGGATGTAGCGAATGCCTTCCGTGTTGACAAAGAAAAAAGCTTTGCCCTTCTTGATCGGGCCACCGATGGCCGCCGCCCACTGATTGTTATTCACGAACGGCCGGGGTGCCCCGCCGGCTTTCAGGAAATAGTCCTCTGCGTTCAGCGCGCGGCCATTCCAATTGTATACCGCGTCGCCATGGAAGGCGTTCCCGCCCGAAAGCGTGCTGTAGTCAACTTGTGCGCCTGCCTGTCGGCCGTACTGGCCAGTGTAGGCGTTGCTGACAACCGCGACTTCCTGCAATTCGTTGGAACCAAGCAGGAGGTTGCTTGCGCCCGAATTATTCAGGTTCAGAAAAGCATCGTTGTCATCGTTGCCGTTAATGGTGAATAGATTGGCTGTACCCGGAAGTCCAAAAGCGCTGAAGTTGCCGAAGCCTGCGCCCGTCGAATTGATCGTCACGCCCGGGGCAGTCTGCGCGATGTAACTCAGGTCGCCGCCAGGGTTCGGGACGTTCTGAATCTGTTGCGTGTCAAAGTTTGAGGTAATGTTCGCGTCCTCGGTCTGTAACAGGGTACCCTGTCCCTTTACTTCCACGGTCGTGGTGCCACTGCCCACTTGCAGCGTTACGTTCGATGGACTGATCTGGCCGAGGAGAACGTGGACTTCCACTGTTCCGGTCATGAAACCCTCGCGCGCTACCGTCAAGGCGTAATCACCAGGTTTCAGCAGGGAGAACTGAAAGTTGCCCGTCGAATTCGTGGTCATTGTCTGGGCCTCGCCAGTCGCAACGCTCTTCAATGTCACTTGAGCTCCCACAATGACTGCGCCCGAAGGATCAGTGACGGTGCCGGTAGTACCACCGGTAACAACGCTCTGTGCTTTCAATAAGCCTGGCAACAACAGTGTGATACCTGCCAGCAATGCTGCCAGTCGGATAGCTCGGATAAACCGCATTTTCACAACCTCCCGTCTTTGACTAAAACTTTGGATTAGGAAACCGCTTGACGATTTCCTCTGCGTTGATAGCGGTTGGAGTGCCGAGACCGGGAAAGGAAACCGAAAAATCACTCAATCCGTTCTAAATACTTATGAAACGGAAGTGGTCCACCCTTTCTTTGACAGGCTGGAGTTTATGGCCGGGCTGCAGGCGGATTCCTGGCGATAATGCAAAATCAAAAACTGAACTGAACTGAATTTAGAAACCGTCGGGGATGAAGTTTGACGATGGCTATGGAATCTGGAACTTTTCTACCAAACCGTGAAGAAGGAAGAGAGATGAACGCTGACGTCCGGATCGAAGAATTTCGGAATGGTGTGAGCGGCGGAATCGCGTGACACAGAAACATGGGAGAGTGACTTGCTTCACGTGCAAAAATCGAAGTATTGCACGATTTTACTGGACCACACGGAGCCAACGAACGCGGATTCACGTCGGGAGCGTGGCCGGAGGTACGTTATCCGGCTGGTGATGCCAATCGGTGCCGTAACCAGGGTCCTGGGCGTCAAGATATTAGGCGTGCGCCCGGAGAGTGGATGACTCGCTGGCTTCGTGCGGTTGGCCCCTGATGTGAATGTCATCTCCCCGGCACTGATCGGTTTCGTCCTGGTCCGAATCCGCAGTTGAAGGATCAAAGAGCCTGATAAGAATCGCGATTTTGTGAGCAGGAGTCGTTGTCTTGGTCGATGGCCCGGGGCGGCCAACACATCTTTGCTAACCCGCTATCCTTCAAATCAGGAGCAACAGTCGAAAGATCAGAATAAATCTCTGCATCAATGTTGGATGTTTAGGGCTTGCAGCAGCATCCTCTTTCGCTTCCTTTGGGCTCGTCATAGGCAATGGTGGGACAAATCGAATGGACGCACAGTCAACGTCGATCGGTATGACAGGGGCGATGAATCGATATCCCCGCCTCGGGACCGTCTTGATGAAAACGGGGTTCCGGGGCGAATCGTCGAGCGCGTGGCGCAGAGTCGTTAATGCAGTATTGAGATTGGGATCGAAGTTTACATTCGCATTCGAGGGCCAAATCGCTTGCTGAAACTCTTCTCGGCGCACGATTTCTCCGCGGCGGGCCACTAAGACCGATAGAACCTGCAGCGGTCTTTCGTTGATCTTTATTTTCAGGCCCTGCCGATAAAGAGACCGCTCATGAAAATCGACTTCGAATTCTCCAAAGCGGACGCGTCGAATCGGTTTAGGTGCTTGTTCCATGTCCCCAACTCGTGGAATCGTGGTGAAATTCTGAGTAAACCGGCTTCGGGAACTCCCACCGTGACGAAGTTCTCCTGCCCGACCGCCGTTTGAGCCTGACTCCAGTGGCCCTTGCGAGCATCGCCTATCGAGCGGCTCCGACTGTCAAATAGCCGTCTCCGGCAAAAAGAGCCCATGTGTGCGATTCGCGAACTCCCAATTAGTTTCACCCAAGCCTAGGTCGGGCAGGTTCCTATTGGGCCTTCTGCGCTTAGACCTTGCCCGCATCGACGAAGAATCTTTCTTCGTTTGCTGACATCTGGCACCTGTGCACCAGGCGTAGACAAGGTATGGACTTTCTCGAAGTCGCGTGGAGCACCGATCGTGGTCGAATATCTATCCCCGCGCCGAATTGCGCGTGCGTGGTTAGCGGCGACAGCTCACCAGCGGAGGGTCTGAAGCAATGGGTGGGCCTCTCTTCCCCGACTCATGGCTTTTCTCCAAGAACTACTTTGAAAATATTGATTCGCGGACGGATAATGCATTCTTCTCGATTGAACGACGGAGATAAGAAGATGGACGAACTGTACGCAATCAATGCGGCCAAGTCCGAATTCCGGGATAGCTTTAACTTTTCCGACCCGTCGCGGTTTCTGGCGATTGCAGATCCCGAGCTCGTTAGTTTCTCCGACGGCCAACCCAGTGAATTTGGCGAGAGCGGACTGGAGAGCTTGAAAACCCGCCTCGAAAATCTGTTCCAGCATTTTACAGCAAGGCTGGCGGTGATTGTTAACGAGATCCGCCTCCAAGGGGATGTGGCTTATGACTACGGTTGCCACGAGTTAACGCTGACGCCCAAACAGGGCGGTGAGCCGGTGCGTCGTAGGAATCGCTACGTGGATATCTGGCGGAGAAATAAGGAAGGTGAATGGAAGCTGTGGATGTACATCGACAACCTGGATGTTGCAGATCCCTTCCAGCCGGAAGCAACTCTACCGATGCAGCGCGACGCTACCGCCGCCTAATCTTCCTATACAGGCGTCTGCTGAACCCTTCGGGCATGGGAAACACTCTTCCGTCACCCACCAGCTCGACGACATTCCGTGTGCCGTCGAGCACGGCGGAGCAGTGTTTGCAGACTTCAAAGTGTGCTTGCATCCTGTCGCGAAGTTCAACAGAGATCTCTCCTTGAAGATAGTTGGAGATTTCCCGCCAGATTTCGGCACAGCTGATCTCAATTACGGCCATCGTACCCTTCTTTGTTCACCATGGTCTGACTTTCCGATATTCCTGTTTCGCCCTCCAACAACCGTCGAGTCCAGGAGCTAGGGCGTCTCTCAATAGCAGCCGTGCGCGATGAAGCCGGGTTTTTACGCTTGCCTCCGGAATGCCGAGCACGGTCGCTGTCTCCTTTATACTTAGATCCTGAATGTCTCTCAGGTTCACGATCTCGCGATACATCGAACTGAGTGAATTGATGGCATTCTGTAACGCTTGGCGTATTTCGTCGCTTTCGAGCAATTCGGAGGGGATGAGTCGCCAATCTGCGAAATCCCTGGGCGAATAGTCGCCTTCCTCGCCTTGTTGCGGATCGTCGACGGAATCGTAAAGGTGCCGACGGTCTTTTCGCAACTTCATCCTGGCCTCGTTATAGGTAATTTGCACGAGCCAAGTGCTGAATTTACACTCTCCCCGGAAGTTTGGAAGGTTTGAAAACGCTTTCAAAACGGCTTCTTGTGCGACCTCCTCGGCGTCGGCTGGGTTCTTCAAAACGGAGATCGCCGTCATGTAGACGACCCGTTCATAAGGACGAACCAATTCTTCGAACGCCTCAGGCGCTCCCTTGCAAACGCGCCGGATGAGATCTGCCTCGTTGGAATCCATTTGCGGCTGTGGTTCGCCTGGCATGCTTATCCTCGGCAACAGCAGAAGCGAGCGAGGGTCCGCACCGGGAGCAGTCTCCAACAGGAATCGCGCCGGACTTCGCCCTTCCCGGAAAGCAGAGGGTTCGGCCACCCGATCGGTAATCTATCAGATCCATTCATACATGAATAAGGTTCGCGCGGCTTCGGGATGCTGCGTCCTTTCCCGGGGGTCTCTAACGCGCTAGACCCGGCTGGTTCACAACGTTCCTCCAAGGATGCTGCCGAATCGCGTGTCTATCGTGTGATGCCGCATTCCAGAGAAAGTTACAAACCGCGATGCGATCGTTCAAGGATTTCTGGCACGAGACTTCAGCAGCTCGACTGCGGGCAAGACGTTCGGAACGATGTAACATTCCCGATTGGTGCGCATCGGACTGAAGGAACCAATTCTCAATCGTCTATCAACGCGGGAGCGCAACTTGTTGCGAAACCGCAATGACGAAAATGAAAAAAAGGACGGTAATTCGCATGAACGTTTCAAGGATTTCCAGCGGTCTGGTGCTGGGACTAACGCTGCTGGTGGCAACAAGTGGATCGGCGGCAACCAATAGTTCGCAAAATAAAGGCTCACTGAACATCCAAGAACCCGTGACGGTTAATGGCACACGACTGGCGATGGGCAACTATCAGCTCAAGTGGGAGGGAACAGGCCCCGACGTCGCTTTGAATATCATCCAATCTCACAAAATCGTGGCGACAGTGCCGGCGCGGTTGGTTGATTTGGCGCGTCCGGGAAGGGCTGACGGCTATGAGACACGAAAAGAAGAAGACGGAAGCACATTACTGACCAGCATCGATTTCTCCGGCAAGAAATACCAGCTAGCGATCGGGCAGGACTCGGCGGCGACCGATGAAAACACCATTGGAAGTCAAAAGTAGGTCCAAAAGCGTTCAGCAATTGTGACAGGAGAAGTCCGCCTGGCTTCCGTCCCTTGCTTTCATGCCCCACTTCGGGGGTTGCGGTCCGGAACTCTCACGAGGCTAGGAAAATCAACCCAGAAGGGGCGCTTAGGCATAGGCGCCCCTTCTGATTTCCGCCTGAAGCCAGACCCTGTTTTCGGGTGGCCGGGCGCAATGGAACGCTCGTTACCTTCCCTGAGCCGAATTTAATGATTCGAAATTGTGCGCTTCGGGGACCCGGTCTATATGCGCAGCCAGAATACCATTCCACATTAATAATACTTTCGAAGGTCCATACCCGTATACAGGCTCGCTACCTGGTCCGCATAGCCGTTGAACGCGAGTGTGGGCTTTCGGTGGAGTTCGCCAAGGCGGCGCTCAGTCGCCTGACTCCAGCGAGGGTGGTCAACGCTGGGATTCACATTGGAATAGAAGCCATACTCGCTCGCATTCGCGAGATTCCATGTAGTCGGCGGCTGCTCCTGGACGAAGCGAATCTTGACCAGCGACTTGATGCTCTTGAAGCCGTATTTCCACGGGACCACCATGCGCACGGGCGCGCCATCCTGGTTCGGAAGAGTGTCGCCGTACATTCCGACCGTCAGCAGCGTCAGCGGGTGCATCGCTTCGTCTATCCGCAATCCCTCCACATAGGGCAACTCAATGCCAGCGGACGGTCCCTCCGGCATTTGCTTCAAGTCGTAATAGCTTTGGAACGCGACGTACCTTGCGTTGGAAGTCGGCTCAACCAGCTTGGCCAACACGCTGAATGAATAGCCGATCCACGGGACCACAATGGACCACGCTTCCACGCAGCGGTGCCGGTAAATGCGCTCTTCGAGTGGAGCGAGCATCAGGATTTCGTCCATCGTGAATTTGCGTGGATTTTTCACTTCCCCTTCAACCGAGACGGACCACGGCGAGGTTACGAAGTTCTTGGCGCTATTTGCAGGATCGCTCTTGTCGGTTCCGAATTCGTAGAAGTTGTTGTAGTGCGTGACGTAGTTATAGGGGGTCTGCGCTTCACTGGTGCCATAGGGCCCTTTGATGACGCCACTCAATTTCGATGCAACGGGACTCCCGCCGGGTTCGGAAGGCAGGTCTTGGGATTTTCCCCCGCAACCCGCGGAGGCGGTTGCTGCGAACAATCCAAGAAGAAAATTACGCCGCCCCAGGTAGAGTCGCCTGGGCGTGACATCTGAATAATTTAGTTTTCGGCTTTTGGGGGTCAACATCCTGCTCTCCATGCTTGTTATCTCTCTCTTCCCACCACAACAACCTGAGCATCCTTGAGGTGTGTCCGGACTTTGATTCCCGCGTGGATTGACGCTCGATTCTCACAAGGTGAGGCGATGATGGCACTGGTGCCGCCAACGCGCGTCTTGCAGTGAGGTTCAGACCGCGATGCGAGGGAACATTTCCGTCTCCTGCAGTGGGCGCACAGCAAAGCCTGATATAGAGCCACGGCTGCAGGAGAACGAGCCCGACTTCACTTGCCCTTGCTGCACTGCCGGTAAGGGCCAAGGACTACCGCCACAATCAGAGCCAGAGACGGCTTCATGCGCCTTCCTTTTGGGACGTCTTTAGCTAGATTCGCCAGTTTGGAAAAAGTTACAGGGCTTGCTGGACATGCTGAATTTCAAGACGCCAGCCAACCGAAGCCTTACGAACGAAATCAATTTCGGATTCAAAAGAAACCTGGGACCCCGGAAGGAATCCAATATGAATCGAAGAGCTAACGCTTAGGGTACGGTTGGCGCCCGTCGGTGCGGCGGTCGTACCACGGCTCGAAGCACTGATGGTTGGTAGCTGGAGTGGAGTGCGAGAAACCGCAGGCTATTCGCGGGGCTACGCGAATGAAAACGAAGACGCGTGTTGCGGTAATCCAAGCCGCACCTGTATTCATGAACCTTGATGGAAGCATGGCAAAAGCTCGCGGTTTGATACGGGATGCTGCTTCGCGGGGCGCGGAGGTCGCTGCTTTTCCTGAAGCTTGGCTTCCGGGCTATCCCGCTTGGTTGGATTCCTGCCGCGACGCCGCGCTCTGGGATCACGAACCAACGAAGAACCTATTTGCGCGGCTGGTAGAAAACAGCGTCGTGGTTCCCAGTTCACACACCGAAGCGCTTGCTTCCTTGGCCCGGGAATTCGAAATCGTGCTCAGCATCGGGGTCAACGAGCGCGTCAAGGAGGGGCCGGGGCATGGAACTCTTTACAATTCAAATCTGCTCTTCAACAGCGATGGAGTGCTGGTTAATTGCCACCGAAAGATCATGCCAACGTTCTCCGAGCGCATGATCTGGGGAATGGGCGATGGCATAAGCCTGCGCACGGCAAACACCTCAGCGGGTCGTGTAGGTGCACTCATCTGTTGGGAGCATTGGATGCCGTTGACCCGGCAAGTTCTTCACGCCTCGCGGGAAGACGTGCACGTCGCTCTGTGGCCTTGGGTGAAAGAGATGAACCTCCTCGCGAGCCGCCACTATGCTTTTGAAGGTCGCTGCTTCGTGATGGCCTGTGGTGGAATTCTACGGGCAAGAGATCTACCCCTGGAGTTGGAGCCTTTGGAGGTTCTACGATCGCAGCCGGATGCCTTGATACTTAGAGGTGGCAGCGCGATCATCGGGCCCGATGGGATGGTGCTAGCCGGACCAATTTTCGACGAAGAGACAATACTGATCGCTGAAATCGACTTCGCAACAATCACAAAAGAAAGTCTGACGCTGGATGTCACCGGACATTACGCTCGGCCTGATCTGTTTGATCTGCGACTCATCCCCGCCAAGCCGAAGGGGCAGTACGGTCATTAGAGAGATTGTTCCGCTTGCAGAGGTTTGGACAGTGCAAGGGTCGGAGGTCAAAATGTCAGAACGAAGAGGTCATCCTTTCACTCCTCTTGAATTTGAACGGCTTTCGACCGAAGAACAACTCTCGCGGGCGCACGAATTTGAATTGCGCATGCGCACGCGTCGCACCGTGCGACACTTTTCACCTAGACGGGTCCCTCGCGAACTCATCGAGACGGCCCTAAGGATTGCTTCACGCGCGCCTTCGGGAGCCAACCAGCAGCCCTGGCGATTTGTGGTGGTTTTGGACCCTGAGATCAAGCGGAAGATCCGCATCGCCGCGGAAGCTGAGGAGAGGGACAATTACGAAAGGCGATTTCCGCACGAGTGGCTGGATGCACTGGCCGCTCTAGGGACCGATTGGCACAAAGACTTTCTCGAGATTGCGCCCTGTCTCATCGCAGTCTTCCGCCTCGACTACGGCATTGCCCCGGAGCGCGAGGAGAAGCAAAGAAAGATTAAGCATTACTATGTCCAAGAATCCGTCGGAATCGCTTGTGGGTTTATGATCGCCGCTTTACATTGGATGGGATTGGCCGCATTAACTCATACACCTAGCCCTATGGGTTTTCTGAGCCAAGTGCTCCAGCGGCCCGCAAATGAGAAACCGTACCTCCTGCTTCCCGTCGGATTTCCCGCCGACGATGCTGAGGTTCCCGACATCTCCAAAAAACCTCTCAGTGAGACCGCTGTTTTTCTGGAATGACACAATGCATGTGCCTGTAGATTTCTAAGCAGCCCCTAATGCCTCTGACGCGGTCCAGAACGAGGCCCCGAGCAGCACGATATCCTTAATCAAGAACTGCCCTGCGTCGCCCAGTACCGGCAAACCATGATTCAATTGCACGGCGCCTGGCGTCGAGAACAAGAAGCTAGTGGTCAGCAGAAACGTCACGATGCTCCCCAGGCTGCCGATCAACGATGCTTTCGCAGAAACCGGCCGGAGCGCCAGCAGGACAGCAATCGCGATCTCAATCGCGCCGATCAGATTCGACACGCCTTGCACGCTCAGGACAGAATATAGCCAGGACAGGAACGGGCTGTGGGCAACGAGCGGCTGTATGCCAGCCGCTTCCGATGTAGTGAACTTCAAGAACCCGATTAGCAGAAAGACTACAACCAATCCGAACCTCGAAATTGAGACACCCCATGCTTCCAGCTTCAACCGTGCGCGCGCGGATCGATACGAGGTAGAAATGATCTGACTTATAGTCGTCCCCATTACCCCTCCTTGGATTGGTGAAAGTGCATTCGTTAGGTGAGATTTGGTAGGAGAGCAAAAGTTTCGCAAGATTGACTGATCTGAGAAGCGCCGGCCGGCCCGAGGAACAGCAAGTTTCCCACCGGCCGTGCCGGCGAATTCGGGCTGGCACGAAACACCTGGTACAGATCTACGACGGCCTGTACTGCTTCGTCCTGACCTATAATCTTCCGCCGCAGCCCCGCCTCGAAATCTCGCGACTCCATGCTGCGCTGGTCGGGTCGAGTTGTAATGCATGCGCGTCCATGTGGGTGCTCCCTTATCCTTCAATTCAAGGCCGTCCTTCTTGAAATGTTTTCCGGCGTTCTCGCGGCAGTGATTTTCCCTGTCATGCTGCAAACCATCCCTTTGCTCCTTGGCTCGATTACTCGAAAGTAAGAGCGCCTAAAAGTGAGATGACGGGAGAGCGGTAAAGTTGCGCGCTTGATTTGATGTGAGAGCGCCCGGCGAACCATGACAGAAGCACGGTTGTAAGGTTCGATTGAGAACTGTTACAAACTCTGGCTCAGGGCAGTGGCGCGGCGATGGTGCTTTTAATCCGCATCAATAGTTGATCAAGGACATGGACGAATTCGCCGCCTCGCAAGGCAGGCGTTCCCAGGCACTCCTTTCCAAGCCTGAGAACGGGCAACCACCAGTAACCCTCTTCAACACGCAACGAGTAAAACATGCTGGCGCGTGAACCTGACAACAAGGCGACGAGCTGATGGATGCTCCCACCCGAGATTCTGTGGGTGCTGAGCACAATATCGAATTCTGTGGCGATTAACATCTCTGCGATTTCCCGCTCGGATTTGGCAAAGTGGCATTGGCAGTCACTTCGCTCGAAAAGTTGGCGAGAGAGGAAAAACTCACGGGGCTCTTCACCCACCAGAAGCACTCTAACGACGGCCTTGCAGGTCATCCGAGCCTCCATTGCGCGACGTCTCCAATTTGACAAGAACCTAGGGGTAGACTACCGGCGGCAATGCTTTAGTGGCTTAAAGCCCAGCCGCCCAGAATGAGCAATTCGTTGAGGATGATGGCTGCAGCCCGCATCGTCTCCACAGAAAGAATTGAATGAATTCGATCGATTAATCCCACCTGATGGAGTGCTCGTTGTCGAATTTCTTCGCCTACCGGCGGACGCACGATCGACTCAAGCTTTGAATGGATCTCTGCCTTCGCTCTCCGACTGCCAACCTCGAACGCCGCTTTGTTTTTTGACCTCATGTTCGCACATCAATCTTTTGATTTGCCTTGCACGGCGACCCCCGCGGCCATGCGGGAGACGCAAGATTCGCGGTAAATCAACTTTTTCTATGGTCTTCGTGCCCAAGCCGTGCTCCTCTTGCAGCTCTCGCCGTGCTCGCAGCCAATCGTCAAGGCGAAATTGAATTTCCTCGAATGTCGGTGAGTGGCTAGCAGATGGATTGGCAAATTCTGATTGATTTACCTCTGTGTGCGAGGCAGGCAGTTGTCCACCTCTGATCCTTGTTACTACTTTCATGTGGCCTGCTTTTGATGCGAAGCCAATTCCCCCGTAGACTCAAATGAGTTCAGCGGCGGCGATTGTTGAAAATATGAATCCATGAGCAGGAAACACAAACAACGCCCAAGACTGCTATCGTCATCATCGATACATCCGTGAGCATCACGGGCCACTAACCAAGCCCTGGTTTGAAACCTTTGCGCAAATGGACCTCTGTGCCGCCGCGTTCGAAATGGACATCGTCCATAAAGGCGTTCATCAGGAATATGCCTCGTCCAGTTTCGCAATGTATGTTCTCGATCGCCGTTGGGTTCGGAACTTCACTCGGGTCAAAGCCGCTCCCCTCATCTTTGACGACAATGGACAGTTCTCTTCCGGGGTGAATGCAACACGAAATATGGACTTTCTTTTGAATATCATGCTTGTTTCCGTGCAGCACCGCGTTAGTTAGCGCTTCGCGAAGCGCGATCTCGACATTGCGTTCGTCGCCGGAGACACAACGGGAGATCTTGATGAGCGGCATCAGCCCGTCCACTAGAGGTGAGATCGCATCGATTTCGCTTCGCATCGCCAGACTCACGTGAAGTGTCGGACCAATACAGACGGGCGCAGCGGCCAGCGACTCAAAGTTGTCCTTGAAACCCATCTCTCGCGACCTTTCGGCGTGGATCTTCGTTGTGATCTCCAAGCCATCCCTCGGCTCCTGGGCTCTCTTGCTCGAGACCTAAGAGCGGACATGCAAGTGAGATTCCGGAAGAGGTCTAAAGTTCCACGGTCGCCGTGATCTTTGCTGTTCTGCGATTGCACATAAAAGCTGAATCCGACGGCGGTTTCTTGGCTGGAGTTGCGCCGAATTCTGAGACCTACGAGGCTTGCTTTGGCGCAGTAGTTGGCGCTGATGGGGGCTAGTTGACTAACCTAGGAGGATTGGCAGAAGCACGCCCATACCTAGCGCGAAGAGCCATAGGGCCGGAGCGGGCGTTCCCACTGGGCGGACACGGCGCAGTTCGCGGGCTGCGGTTCGCGGGTCGAGGAGCAGCCGACGGGTATAACGGTTCTCTAGCAAAAGGAATGCAAGTGCTGTCGTGGCGCCGTAAATCAAGTGGGCCATGAGGGACGGAAGGAGTGCAGAGGCTGCGCTCGCGCGCCAGTCGATCTCGCCGGTCAGCAGCAACGGCAGGAAGGTCATCGGTCCCAGGTACCACCAAATCACGCCAAATAGCCAACCCCACATGACACCGAGTCCGATACTCGAAGATTCGTGCCGAAACAGCAGGCCAAAGGTCATGCCGATGAATGCGCTCACCAAGAGATGGAGAAGCAGCGCGCGAAAAACGGAGAAGGGAGAATCGAGACCAGCGATCTTGGGCAATACGCCCGTGGCGACCATTACCGGACTCGACACGGCTCCGCCCGCGAGACCAGCGAGTGCTCCCCAACTCAGTGAACGCAGTACGAGAAGGCCAGGACCTTCGGGTTCGCGATTCAGGGGATCAGACTCAATGAACAACTTTACCCAGAAGCGATCAATCGTGGCGTACGCGATTCCCAGTATCAATCCGTACAGGATGTGTCCCACCAGTGAGCCGAAAAGGTCGCTTCCCTGATCCGCCGACCAGTCCAATGGCGCTCGGGAGGCGAGTGGAAAAAGAGTGAGCGGCCCCATGAACCACCAGAAAATTGCGAACCCCAGTCCCCAGCCCATGGACGAACCGTAGCCGCGCACGTCACGCTGAAACAGCAGCCCAAAGCTGGAACCGATGAACATGGCTACGCCGAACTCAACGGCCGCTGTCGCGATGCGAGAGTGAGGCTCGGCGAGCCCGCCGATCAAAGGGAAGAAGTCGCCTGCAACGGACCAGCGTGCAAAAATCATTCCACCAAGTACACCTGAAAATCCGCCAACCATGATCGCGCGCCACCAGTGGAATGGCTGGTTCTTGAGCTTGCCTCTGAAGCTACCGCGCACTCCGAGCGCCACACCCACAGGCATTCCCAAACAGATCAGATAGGCAACCAGTTCAGGAAATTGATCGCGGGCATCCGCGAGTTTGGCCATGGAGTGGCCAGAGCCAATCAGCAAAGGCAAGATTCCCGCCGGAAGAACCAACCACAGGAGAAAGGCAGCGCCCAGTCCCCAAATCAATCCCGCACCCGAGCTCGTAGCTCGGTGCGCGAAGAAAAGGCCAAAGGCGAGCCCGAATAAGCAGCCCAGCACAGTGCCGCTAACGAGCGATGAAGTTAGAAGAACGCTTCCGAGTGCGCCGCCCGCAGCACCGACAGCAAGACCGAGGAGTGCGTCGATCCAGTTGAAGGACCTGGCAGGCTCATTCACTTGCGCTGTCACTTTTAAGCCTGAAGACACGAATTCTCCTCACTGCAGATCAATTGTTTGAACGATATCGCGCGGGAAGAAGAGTTCGATCGTCCAGTCCACAAGTACGCGAATCTTCCTTTCGAGGCCTGGCAACTTCGCAAGGTAGATTCCTCTCCACATTACCCACGCGAAAAGCCCAGAAAAACGTACAGACTTGTTCCTCATAAACGGAATCGCCAATTCAGCGCAAGCAGTCTGGTGCCCCACGACGCAAAGAGCTCCCAACGAATTGAAATGAAAGCTTCGCTTCGGTCGCCCCTGCAGTTCGGCCCGAATATTCTTCGCGAGGACTTCCGCCTCCCGCAGCGCAAATTGAGCAGTGGGCGGGCAGGGCTTCCCCGACTTCGCATCGACCAACGCGGCACAGTCACCCAAGGCCCACACGCCCGGGTTACCGCGCAGTCCCAGGCTGTTTTCCACTACGAGAGCGCCGCGCTTATCTTTTTCAACTGGAAGTGACTTCAGCAGTGGATTCGGACCGGTTCCGGCCGTCCAGACAAGAGTCTGAGCACAGATCTCACCGTCGCTTAACACCACGACGCCGGGATGCGCATCGGTCAGCCGTGTATTCAGGCGGAAAGTGACTCCGCGCGCTTCCATTCTCTCCTGTGCATAACGCGCCAACGACTCGCTCAGTTCTGGCAGAATGCGGTCGCGCGAATGAACCAATACGACGCTCAAGTCCCCTGGAGCCAAGTTGGGATAATCGGCCAGAATCCCATGCGCAAAGTCGTTCAGGGCCCCCGCGAGCTCGACGCCCGCGAAACCTCCGCCCGCGATTACGAAGGTTAGAAGTGTGCGTCGAAGCGCGGAATCAGGCTCGCGGTCAGCGCGTTCGAACATCTCGATGACGTGATTGCGGATCCGGATGGCATCCAGGAGACTCTTGAAGTTAAATGCGAGCCTCTCAATGTTCACCATGCCCAAGTAATTTGAAACGGAGCCCAGAGCCAGGACCAATTGGTCGTAAGGGACTTCGCGCGGCGCGGCGCTCTCTCTGGATGCGTGATCAGGGTCCAAGATTACGCGGCGGGTTTCCAGATCAATCTTGCTCACGCGGCCGCGAATGAATTCCGTCCTATGTAGGCTGCTGCGCAAAGGTGTGCTGATATGGCTGGGTTCGAGGCTGCTTCCGGCGACTTCGGCGAGCATGGGAGTAAAAAGAAGCGCATTCGTGTCGCTCACCAAAATGATCGAGACGGCGCTGTCACCCTCGAATTGCTTCTCCAGGCACTCCGCGGTACGCATTCCAGCGAAACCGCCACCGAGTATCACGATCCGTTTCTTTTCTTGCTGCGCGGGCGATTCCACCTCCACCTCTGGACCCAGGATTCTCTCAGCGCTTTCGGTCAATCCCTGGATGATCAAACCCAGCGAAGCGCCATACAACACCCAGCTCACGAGCGCGGGAAAATGCGCGCGCATCTGTTCGGCGCTCCACTCCGGCGTCTGTCCGGAAAGGAGCGGAATTGCGATTACGCTGATCAGGCCCCATAGTGGAATCCCAAGTGCGGCACCGGTCATAAGATTATCCACATAGGCGTGACGCGTAGGTTTCAAGCTCGCAGAATAAATCGCGCCTACAACTACGCCCCAGAGAACGCCTAACAGCGGATGGCCCAGAGTTGTCCCTAAGGCCACGCTCGACACTGCTCCTGCCAGGCACCCAAGCGAGCTTCTTCGAAGATAGGCGTTCATGTATTCATGGTCGCGTTTGCCGGCCCGCGTTCGCTGATGCCGCTCTGTCCGTCCGGCGCAATTAGGCGACGCTGCGACTAGAGAGGAGCCGGCTATCAAGCGCCACTTGTCGCGAGGCTGCAGCCAGAACTCTACCGTGGCAGGCGCAGTTTGCGGCGTTGTCTCGATGAGTCGTGTGGAAGATCTCCGAGCGTTTCAGATTGCAGACATGCTCGCTACCCGAGCTGTCGGCCCGGCTACGAAACGTCGTGCCAAAGCGTCCGCAGAAAGCTTGCCAGGCCCAAAAATCAGTATCAACAATCCGATGAAGAGAAAGATAAAGGGATCGGCGTTATAGAATTTGCCCGGGTCTGCGAAAAACGATAAGAACGCTTCACGGTCGGCTGTGATGTATGCGGTCGTCATGTCAATCACAAGGCCTAATGCGGCGATGCGCGAGAGCAATCCGATGGCAAGAAGGATTCCACCTAGAAATTCAAAGGTGGCGACGAACGTAGCGGTCGGTCCGGGTGCAGGCAAGTTTAAACTCGCGAAGAATTCGGTCACGTGCGCTAGATTGTGAAGTTTTCCCCAGCCGTTCTGCGCGATTTGCCAGCCCCAGTAGAGGCGGACGATCGCAAGAAACGGTGACTGCAAGCGGCAAGCAATTGTAACGAACAAGCTATGGAGCTTCCGGATTAGACCCAATATGTGATTCATATTTCGTTGTCCTCTCGGATTCGGATTTGGGACGGAATTTCGTTTTTGTCGGCCTGACAGAACCACCCGAGCGTTGCCCAAGTCTGAAACCAATGCTGAACACAAGAAGGGCGCTCCGCTACGGCGATTGAGCTCTCACGAAAGGCAGACTCGACTGCTCGCCTGAGGGTTTCGCCAGCGCGCAGTTGGGTTAGGATGATGAATTCCTCGCGAAGCAGGCGGCGGAAATATAGGGAAAAGTCCAAGCGATGCACTGCGAGGAAGATCGCAGTGGGTTTCAGTCGCGCGATCGCGCGGAGGCGTTTCCGCTTCCGGAGCTCTTCGAATGCGTTACTAGCGAAAGTAGTGTTACGGTCATTTCTGAACTCGAGTAGCAAGTCGTCCACGGGATGCCGCAAGTCCAGCAATTGGATATATGGCTGAAGCCGCAACCGCAGCTTCGACGGGTCGGCTCCTACGAGATCTTCCGCGGTGAGCGGCAATTCTGCTTTGCCGTCGAATGCTTCGATATGGGCCCACTCGAGCCGGACCATGTCCAGTGCTAACTTCAGGCGCGATCCCGCGCAAGTGGGGTACTTTCGAAGCCATCCTTCCAATCGCGAACCGAGATTGCGCAGTGTAAAGGAACGGGATGGGCGCGCGGACAAATAGGCTTGGGCCAATAAATCGAAGCGGCTGTCGCCGAGCACGGCCCGCAGTCCGGGAAAATCCTCTGCTAAGCTAGACAAAATCCGGAACCAGTATTGCCTATTGTAAATCTCCAAGCGGTCAAAGGAAGTCAGCCGATCGTTCGGCTTAATGAATGCAGCGGCTATGGCGCGCATGGATCGCCCATTCGAACTGACCCGGCGCATACCCTCGCGCGGAGTGAGAGGCATCATAACGGCGCGAGTCATTTGGCGTTGCAAACTCATAAGGTTCATACGGCAGCAGCCAGCGACTCGGTCGCGAGAAACTTGTTTGCCTTTAAGGCTTCGTCGTGGACTTCCTGAAACGAAGGAATGCTGTCGTCCCATTCCAGGAGGGTCGCAGTGTGACCGGCACGCTGGATCGCCTGGGCGTATAGCTCCCAAACCGGATCGATGACCGGATGGTCGTGCGTGTCGAGAATGTATTTTCTATATTTCGAATGGCCTGCAATGTGGATCTGAGCGACGCGGCTCGCGGGGATCTCCGAAATATAAGTGCTCGGATTGAAGTTGTGGTTCTGGGACGAAACGTAGATGTTATTCACGTCTAGTAGAATTCCGCAATTCGCGCGCTCGACAACTTCCGTCAAGAATTCCCATTCGGTCATCTCGGAGACGTGAAATTCGGCGTAACTGCTTACGTTTTCAACGGCGATAGGTACTTCGAGGAAGTCGCGGACTTCCCGGATCTTCTGCGCCGTGATTTTCGCAGCTTCAAACGTGTAGGGCATTGGAAGCAGGTCATGCGTGTACCGCCCGTCTACACTGCCCCAACAGAGATGATCCGTGAGCCACGGGGTCTTGGTTCGTCTTACCAGTTCTTTCAAGCGACGGAGGTGTTCGCGGTTCGCGGATTCGGCTGACCCGAAGTACATCGACACGCCGTGCTGTACGACTTTGTACTGTTCCAGGATCTGATCGAGGATTCGCAGAGGGCGTCCGCCATCGATCATGAAATTCTCGGATATGATTTCGAACCAATCCACCACGGGCTTGCGCGTAAGAATGTGGTGGTAGTGCGGGGAGCGCAATCCGATCCCGATGCCGTACTCGGTAAAATTGTTAAAAGCGTTGGCGGGCATCAAATCTCCGTCCACTCGAATAAAGAAGGGCCGGCGAAACTCACCGGCCCACCCAACTCCCATGGGAGAACAACATCCGTTACAAATTACGCTTGAGAGGAATTGCTCTGTGGAGGTTTGGACCCGTCGGTCGCGCAGCCGCCCTTGCCCTTGCAAGAGTTCTTGCCTTTGCAGCCGTTGTCGCTCGCCTTACATCCACCTTTGCCCTTGCAAGAGTTTTGACCCTTGCAAGCGTGCTTTTCCTTCACCTTGTCCTGGTCCTGAGATTGGTCCTGCGCTGCGATTGAAGAGTGCAGCCCAGGGAGGAGGTTGGATGCCTGGATCGTTGCGCTAGTGCCCGCGAGCAAACCCGCGAGCGCAGCCCCTGCCACTAAAGCCTTTTTATTCTTTGTCATTGTCCTTAGTCAGCTCCTGTTCGAAT
Organism: Acidobacteriota bacterium; assembly: GCA_013289695.1. Taxonomy (GTDB): domain Bacteria; phylum Acidobacteriota; class Terriglobia; order Acidiferrales; family UBA7541; genus Palsa-295. The sequence goes on along the minus strand of JABCZK010000003.1, from coordinate 13,868 downwards.
TTGTGACCTGTTACAAGTCCCCGAGGCTAACGTTCAACCGGGAGGGTCGCCCGAATGTCCGTAACGAGTTACCGACTTCAAGATCGAAAGTCATTCGCTCTCGGGACCACCTGGGGATCAGTCGCGAGAACGAATCTAGACTTCAATCGCCAGCAGTGTGATTCCCGTGTCGTTGAAAGGTTTCACCAAAGGCCAAAAAAAACGACTCGGCTTGCCCGGCTGGCCCTCAGCGTGAGGGCTCTCGCGGCGCGACTAGCCGCCCACAAGGTCGAATGAAGATGTAAGTTGGATTGCATTGTGCAGAGTGCGGTAGAGAGGGCAATGCATCGCATAAATCCCATGCACGCGCTCTACCGTCGCTCTGGCCTCTTCCCCCGCGACTAAGCGCATGGCCACATGGATTCGCCGGATGACCAGTACGCCATCCTCCGATTCCACTTCCCCCTTGACGTCCGCGGTCAAGCGTCCATTGCTGGCGTCGATTTGGCGCGCTTCCAGCGCGCCTCCGAAGGTACCCATCATTCAACCTGCGGTTGCGGAGATGACGTAGTCGATCGTTGACGAGTGCGACTCCTTCAGCGTCGCAGGGTTCACTTTGTAGTGTTCGGCGATGGCTCCGTGGACACTGAAAATCACTGGCTGAGACTCACCCGGCAAATATGCAATGCGGACGGGTCCCTGCTTCCGTTCGATACGCGACTTTGAGATGTACACGACATCGCTCATGCTCTCCTCCTTTAAGGGTCAGCTACTTCGTCTCTCCCTTCCGGGAACTCTCCAGGCAAGAGTCGGTGGCTGAAGTTTTTCGCTCTCTGACGATCATTGGCAAGTAAGAGCGAATCGATAGGACTCGATCTGCTTCTCCGAAAATGAATACAGCAAAGCAAAGAGCGAGCACAGAATGGTCAAGAGAGGCCCCGAAATATTGCCAGAAGGCAGCTCCTGGTCCAGGGTAGTTTGAAGAAAACAGCAAGCTCACCATATAGACGAGCCCGCAAATGCTGGCCGGACGGACGAGAATGCCGCAAATGAGCGCGAGACCAATCGCCAACTCTCCATAAGCGACGAGAAATGCTATGGCGGTGGCGTGAGGCAATACGAATTTCTGAAGCACGGGAACCATAAATGGGTAAGCGCCTTCCACCAGGAACTGGTTGATCCAGAATTGGAAGCCGCCACCCAAGGTGAAGTGAGTGCCAAGGACCTTGTACTCGCCAAAAATCAGAAAGAGCGCTCCGACGGAGATTCGAAGCGCCGCGAGGACTATCGAGTTTCGGTTTCTGGTATCGATTGCCATTCGAGTGCAAGACCTGATCCAATTTTACTTGTGCCGAATCTCCTCAGGCGATCGTTTGAGATCGAGCGGGAGAACCTGCAAGCTCCACATTACCGGCACAGATGTCGGTGGATAGCAAACCCTGTCGTCACATGCCTGATACTTTAGTTCCCCGCTGATCGAAATCGTCTTCCCGGCAGAAACCAGCGCGCGGGCGATATCTTGCACCTTTGAAACGGTTACCGTCGCATCTTGCGTGATCCGAAATTTTCCCTCGAACACTGGGACATGTTCCTGAATGGCTTCCAGGTACAGAGTCTTAGAGCTTGGATAAGCGACGGGTGCGAATTCAATTCCGGCGACTGGATTCAACGTTAGCTGAATCGGCTTATAGCCTTGCACTCCCGGAGAATAGACATGGACTTTGGGTGGAAGCTCGATTTGTGCAACGAAGCTCACCCGGCTACCCGAGATCACGTCCTTGTCCGATTGCTCCAGCGTGAGCCGAAGATGTGGCGCGTCGACGTCCCGGCTGACTTCCTCGCTTAGTTCGGGAAACAGCTTGTCGATTACGTTGTTGGGTGTAAATCGATCGGTATACTTCGTTTCAAAGTATTTCTCACGAACCACGCCGCTCGAGTCTATATAGAAGAACCCAGGGTGCGCCATTCCCTTATTCATTCCGGACGCCTGTGTATTTAAGACGTTGAACCTCCGAATGATCTCGGAATCGGGGTCGGCCAACAGTGGAAACTCGATCTTGTGGCGCTCGGCGAAGTCCTGCAGTATGGCCGGGCTGTCGTAGCTGATCGCAGCCAGCTGGATCCCATGCTGCTCAAATCTTTGTTTCGCGTTTTGCAGCTGGACCAGCTGCGCTTTGCAGAAGGGTCACCAGTCCGCGGATCGGAAGAAAAGAAGTATCGTTCCGTTGGTTCCGCGCAACGTTTCATTTGATGCGGCATGGCCAAACTGATCGTGCGCTGTGAAGGTCGGCGCGTGTTGCCCAACCTGCAGTCCGATAGCGGGCGAAACGGTCTGCTTGCTCGATGGATCGTCTTGCTTCTTTCCGAAGCCGAGGAAACCAAAAATCAATAAAACTGCCACGCCTAATCGCATTCTCCCTCGCAATTCGAAATGAGAAGTACCGTCGTAACAACTTAGCCAATAACGATGCGGAGCACCGTCGAGGCTAGTTCGAAAGCCGAGCCGAGCCCACTCCTAATACTCTTCCCGCTGTCGGTTCCTGAACGATCGCGACGATCCTCAAATTCCCCTTGTTGCCGTGATTGGAATTGATGGCGACATCCTGAGAAAATTTGCCGGACCGATCCAGCGCTCCAACTCGGACAAGGTCTCGCAGGACCGCGACGTGCTTGAGGGTCCTTCCGGCGTTCTCTCCGCGGCTCACGTTCGATTGATCGCTCTCGTCGGCTATCGCGAGCAAGACGTTCGCGAACCTCTCTGAGATTGAGGAAGGCAACGTGCCAGTCTCAATGTGCAAGAGAATCTTCTGGCCGTCGAAATGGATCGAAGAAAGATTCACTGGTATCTTTTCGGCCTTGGTTGCGTTTTCGATCGCCTGGATCGCCCCTCTCTCGTCGCTGCCTATGAGCTGGATGCGCCCGTCCACGACCATCTGCGGCGTATAGACGCTCCCCAGGCCAAACTGCCCCGCGTAACTGCCTTGCCTTTCGCTGTATTCGTGACTAGAGAAGGGATCCTTCCATCCGATGTCGTTCCAGTAGTCCACGTGTTCGCTAAGGACGATCAGCTCGGCGCCGCTCACAGGTTGCGATCGGTCTAATCTTTCCAGCAGCGCATCAGCGGGCGGGCAATCCGAACATCCCTCCGAGGTAAACAGTTCCACAAGTACCGGAGTGCGTTGGGCACTGTCATTCGCCGGGCGTCCGGTTCCACCCGTGGCTTGCACTCGGGGCAGCAGGAATATGCCTAGAAGCAGCATCGCGGCTATTCCCGCAAACACAAATCTGACACGTAGCATGTGGCTCTCCTTTTTGATAATGTCCCTGGATGAAGCTCTGCGCCCCAGTCGTTGGATTAGGAATGGGGAATAAAGTTACAGTGATTCTTTGACTTCAAATCGGCTAGCGGGTTTGCGCCCGTTTCGGCCCCATATGTGTTTCGCTGAAACAATTCTCCAGGCCGATCATCGAAGATTGCGGGCAGCGCTTTGCAAGCTGCTTGGAACAGGGTGCGACACCGGAAAGGAAGAATTCAGCCTTTGAGGAATCATCCAAAAACGAGCTGCTTCTCGAGAAAATGGCTGCCTGCAGTCTTGTGTCCGCTTCTCTTCGTAATCATCGGTTTGGCGCTGCCGGTGTATGCCCAGAAGCAGGTGACGATCACGGCCTCCGATGGTGTCAAAGTGTATGCCGACTTCTACCCTGCCGGCGGCAATTCGCAGCCTTACATTCTGTTGTTCCACCAAGCTGGCTCGAATCGCGCTGAGTACGCGCCCATCGCCCCGCGATTGGTCAAACTGGGCTTCAACTGCCTCGCCATCGATCAACGCTCCGGCGGTGGCCTGTGGGGCCAAGAGAACGAAACCGTGGGCCACGTCGGCCATAACGGAAACTACTCGGACGCCCTTAAGGACCTGGAAGCCAGTCTGGCGTGGGCAAGGTCCTCCGGAAACAACGGCAAAGTCCTGGTGTGGGGCAGCAGCTATTCGGCAGCTCTGGTTTTTCTTCTTGCCGCCGAACACCAGCAAGAGGTCGCCGGCGTGCTCGCTTTTTCTCCAGGCGAGTACCTCGACGCTTCCGATGCCGTGCATGATGCCGCCGCCAAAGTCTCTGTTCCCATCTTTGTGACTTCGGCAAAAGACCGGACCGAGATCGCGGCCGCCAAGTCCATCCTCGCCGTTGCGCCCGCGCGACAAAAGACTCAGTTTGTTCCGCACATTGCCGGTGTGCACGGATCTTCGACGTTGCGCGAGGACAAAAATCGCGCCGGCGAATCGGAAAACTGGCTGGCTGTGGAGGAATTTCTCGACAATTTTAGGCAGAAGGACTGAAAACCCGAAGGATCTCCATCGGCAAGTTTTGCGACATGCGTATTCGCATGCTTCCGGCCGCCGCCTTGTCGGGCGCCCGCGTTGGGTTGGCAGGCAGCGTGCGTAGGCAAGTTTGCGATACCCTAGTACCGTGCTCGACATCGGCCAAACCGCGCCCGCGATACCTGGACTCGATCTGGGGAGCGACGCCGCGCTCATCGTGTTCTTCGAAACGGACTGCCCGACGTGCCGACTGGCCGTTCCCTACCTGAACAAACTGGCTCGTGGAGCGCGAGTGATCGGCATTTCCCAGGATGACCAGGCAGCGACGAACCAGTTCACGCAACAACTAGCGACGGCCTTCCCGGTGCAACGAGATTCCGGCTTGGCACTGTCCCGTCGCTTCGATCTGACGTTCGTGCCCTCGCTGTTTCTGATCGATCACAACGGTCGCGTCCTGCGGTCACATTTCGGGTTCGACAAGGCCGTGCTCAATGAGATTGCAACCCAGATGCGATGCCCGCCGGTCGCCGAGGATTTCGACGGCGCTCCGCAGAGCAAGCCCGGTTGCATGTCACGACATCTCGAACCGAAGGTCGAAGAAGAATTCGGGCCAGCGCCTCCCGTTAGCTTCAGCCGCGGCGTTCCGGCTTCGGTAATCGAAGTTCCGGACGGGGAAGATCTATTCGAGTATTGCTTCCAGACTTTTGGCGACGCACTGCCGGTGATCCCCCCTACGCCGGAGCGTATCGCACGCATGTTGAGCGGTGCCGCGGTGAACCCGAACGAAGTTATTGCACGAGTGCCGCCCTGCTATGGTGAAGCCACCGTCGAGAAGATCGCTGCAAACGCCGTAATGGCGGGGTGCCTTCCAAACATGATGCGAGTCTTGCTGCCGTTGGTTCGGGCGGTTTGCGATGAACGGCTCAACATCCACGGTGTACAAGCGACGACGCACTTTGCGGCGCCGCTGGTCATCATCAACGGTCCCATTCGGAATGAGCTGGGGTTCGCTTACCGTCAAAATGCCTTCAGCAACGTGGCTCGAGCTAACAGCACGCTCGGGCGCGCGCTGCAGCTGATATTGCTGAACATCGGCGGCGCGCGGCCCGATGCAATTGATATGTCCACCTTGGGAAATCCGGGCAAGTTTTGCTACTGCATCGCCGAGCATGAGGAAGCGAATCCGTGGGAGCCGTTCCACGTCGAGCGTGGGTTTCAACGCCAGCAGAGCGCCTTGACGCTGTTCGCCGCGGAAGCGCCGCATGGCGTCAGCGAGCACACCGCGCGAGCGCCCGAACAGGTCTTGAAATCCATTTCCTACGCGCTTGCAACGGTCTGGACGTATCGGGCCTGCCTTGGCTCGGAGGCGGTTGTCGTTCTTAGCCCGGAGCATGCGCGAACCATCGATCGAGCTGGCTGGACAAAGCTGCGGGCGAGAGAGTTCCTGTTCGAAAATACGGGCGTGCCGGTTCGCGCCTATGACAACGCTCCCGACGCGGAAGGCAGCCAGCTGGTTTCGAAGTATAAAGAGATCCTGATCGACGGAGAACGTTGCTACCAGAAGTTCCGCACCCCAGACTCGATTCGCATCGTGGTGGCGGGCGGGACTGCGGGAAAATTTTCTGCGGTGATCGGGAGCTGGGCCGCCGGACCGCGAGGCAGCGAAATGGTTACCTATCCCATTTGAGCTCTTGCAGGCGGAAGATCTGGGATGCGCAACGTGAAAGCTGTTTCAACTAAAAGGCCTGCTCCAAGGCGAAGACAACTCTAGAGACAGGAGTGCAAATGCCGACCAAACTGATCAATCCAATGAACGAAGCGCCGCTAAGGGTCTCGTTGCCGCCCGCACGGCTACGAAGTTTACAGGGCAAGACCGTCGGTTTGCTGGATATCAGCAAGACCGGCGGCAATCTCTTCCTCGATCGACTGGAGCAGCTGCTCCGCGAGCGATTTCACGTAGCCAACGTCGTGCGCACGGCGAAGCCGACGTTTGCGAAGCCGGCCCCACCCGGAATCATAGAACAGCTTCGGACCGTTGACGCGGTTGTCGAAGCCTTGGCCGATTGAGGGTCGTGCACAACGTGCAGTTTGCACGACACGATCAATTTGGAGGATTGGGGAGTTCCCGCGGTACCCGTCGCCACGGGCGAGTTCCAGACGGCCGCGCGTGCCCAGGCGGCGGCGCTGAATCGTCCGGATTTTGATGCGGTGTACGTGCCGCATCCCATACAAGATCAAACCAAGCAGGAAATTGAGGATCGGGCGGATGCTGCGCTGCTTGAGATTGTCGGTCGGCTAACCCAATCTTAGGGCAAGAACGAATCACAGCTAACCTTTCTGCCGCAAGGATCTCGCTGCCTCAAACCGCAAGCAAGAAGCGCCTGCGGACGATCACCTGCTGGCCGCCGGAGGGAAAAATCCGATTGCAGGGGACGAGATGGAAATTCTGAGGACGCCGGAAGAACGCTTTGCGAATTTGCCGGGTTTTGCCTTTGCCCCCCGCTATCTTGAGAATTTGCCCGGATACGAAGGTATCCGTATTCATTATCTGGATGAAGGCCCGCCGCAATCCAAGCAGGTATTTCTTTGCCTGCACGGCGAACCAACGTGGAGCTATCTCTATCGGAAAATGATTCCGGTGTTTACGGCGGCGGGGCACCGCTCCGTGGCGCCGGATTTCATCGGCTTTGGGAAGTCGGAAAAGCCGATAGACGAGGCAGTTTACACGTTTACATTTCACCGCGAGATGCTGCGGCGGTTCGTCGAGCAGTTGGACTTGCGGAATATTACGCTGGTTTGCCAGGACTGGGGCGGGTTGCTGGGTTTGACGTTGCCGATGGACATGCCCGGACGATTCGCACGGCTGTTAGTCATGAACACCGCGCTGGCTACTGGGGACCTTCCGCTGGGAGCGGGATTCCTTGCATGGCGGAAGTTTGTGGCGAACAATCCGGACCTCGATGTCGCCAAGTTGCTGGCGCGGGCGTGCGAGACATTGTCGCCCGAGGAATGCGCCGCATATGCCGCGCCGTTTCCGGATACACGGCACAAAGCAGGAGTGCGCCGCTTTCCCATGATCGTGCCGGACAACCCCTCTGCGGAGGGAGCCGAGCTGTCGCGGCGCGCGCGGCGTTGGTGGAACACGCAGTGGGATGGACCGGCGTTCATGGCCGTGGGCATGAAAGACCCCGTATTGGGAGCTCCCGCAATGAAATACTTGCGCGAGCAGATTCGCAATTGCCCACCGCCGATGGAATTGGCCGAAGGAGGGCACTTCGTGCAGGAGTGCGGAGAACAGATAGCCAGGCGGGCGCTTGAAGTATTGCGCTAACGAATTTCGAGAGCCGTTCCTCCCATCGGCGCTTTTCGGCGAAGTACTTGTTCAGGCACCGTGCAAAAAAATCAGTCACGCCGACGATAGAATCCCTCGCCGTTCGTGAGCGATCCGGAATGGCGCGGCACGCGACGCTAGAGCTTCCGCCCTTGCTCGGTGAGTGTTTTGGCCTCACGGCGAACGTCTGCCCACTTGATCGGGAGATCCCGTATCGTACCGGGTTCTTCGCTGGACTCCAGCATACCCAACGCGGCCAGCACAACGCGGCGCTGCAGCTCGCGATGAAAGGGCGCGCCAAAGTGATGACCCATCGGCCAGGGAAGAAACAATGCACGCGGAACTTTGATTGCCTCTGTAACGTCGCGCGCTACCGTGATGGATACCGTGGGCACACCGCGCGCTTCAATGGCTCTCTGGATCAGTCCGACGGACTGATGACAGATCGGTCAAGCGGGCGCCAGTAACGCGCAATCGGCGCGCTCCTCTTGCACGACCGCTTCCGCAATACTCGCAGCAACAGTTCGCTCGAATTTCTCGGGGTCCATGTTGTAGCCGATAAAACTGAAGAAATTCGGAGCCAACCTGCGCAGGCGCCCTTCCTCGCAGAGTTCCTGAAGACGTTCGATCGGAAAGATCACGTTAATGTCGAGGTCTGCATCGTCGTGAGGGTATTTCAACTGATGAATGATCAGCTCATCGTGCTTCGCGCCGGAAGGCACGCGCATGAAACGGAAGTCGCCGAAGGGATGGCAGACATCCAGAGGCTGTTCGGTCTTCAGATGCACGCCGCAGGAACTCACCAGCGTCAGCCGGCATGCTGCCAGCGGCTTTCCCAATCGCGCCTGAGGCACGAAGCTCTCTTTGCGAATCATGGAGCCGGGGTAGCGCTCGTTGATGGTCTGCCAGAGGCCCGGCCGCAGCTGTGTCCCAGCCTCGCGCGGGTCGGCTGCGGACAAAGTGTTCTTATCGGCTGCCGTCATGAATCCACCTCCCGGACCTGCGGATGAAATAAAAATGCAGATGAAAGAAAAGGAGGGCCAGAGTTGATTCGTTCGCCTCCAGAACCCGGGCGATGAATTCGCGGTCCACCTCTGCGTCGCGAAGCAGGATTTTTACGGCTTCGGCCCACGACCGGTCGATCTCTTCCTTGCCCACGGCTTCGTTGCCGTCGCCGAGGTGCAAACGAACGAATCGCACCAGCTTTCCGAGATCGTCCTCGGCGGCGGCCTCTCGCAGATACGGAACGGACATGGATCACTCCCTCTAATTCGCAGAGAAGATTTTGTAGCAGAAACCACTGTAGATGCCAACACAACGGAGAAGCTTCCATACCGCGTGGATGGACTTCACTCGAGGAAAATGGCTGGTTCGCTGAGGGAACTTCTTCTTGATGGCGGTAACCTCACCCTCTTCCGTGGAAAATCCGGCCGCAAGCACCGGGAAAGCCTTTTCGTTGGCGAACTGTCCGGCGACCTGGCGTCGAGAATCCATGAGACTGGCTGACTGCATCGATCCAATCTTGAGGGCCTCGCCGCTCATAGTTCTGTCTCTCTTTCGCTCGGTCGCGGGAGCAGGACACACTATGAATCTGCTACGAAGCTGCCGCGAATCTCATCGCCACAGAATTCATGCAGTAGCGCAAACCCGTCGGGGGAGGCCCATCGTCGAATACATGCCCTAGATGCGCGTCACAGCGCCGACAGGAAACTGCCGTTCGCACAATACCGAAACTCTTGTCAGTGGTTTCCAGAATATTCTCCTTCGCAATCGGCTCCCAAAAGCTTGGCCAGCCCGTGCCAGACTCGAACTTGGTGCTGGAATCGAACAAGGCCGTGTCGCAGCAAATGCAGCGAAAAACGCCTTTCGCGTGTTCGTTCGGATTTTCATTCGTGTAGGGGCGCTCGGTAGCTGCATGTCGCGTGACTTCAAACGAATCCTCGGAGAGCTGCTTCCTCCACTCGGCTTCAGTTTTTATGATAGTGCCAAGGGACTCCACCGTTTTGCGCTGGCCTGAATCTGAAAACTCTACGATCGAGACCTTCCTCGGAAGATCTGCGGCCGCTGCCGAGGCACGTGCTGGCTCACTGCTCCGAACGTACCCGAAGGCAAGCGCGGCGGCCACCGCACCAGCACCGATCAAGAATGAGCGACGACCCATTGCCCTTGGAAGCTCATCCTCTTTTCGATTCAATGAAAACATATGGACCTCCAGCGATTCGACTTTATTCGCTCGCGAGCGCAACCGCAGCCGGCTGCACACAAAGTCGGAAAGATACAGCAACATGCTGCGGTCCTTCACAACCTTAGAGTCGTGATCCGGGACTAGTTACAGAGTTCCCGTATTTAGCCCGAAACCTCTCGTCAGTAGTACGCTTCAAATGCCCTATTCGGATGAGGACGACCCGTTCAGCTGCGTTCGATTGGACAAGGCGCTGAATGAAATGCCCTTTGAACGCAATTGCTATTGGCACCTTGTTTGACGGAACCTCCCACGGACTGGTCAAACAAGACTGGGCCCACTAGGTTGTACAGGCTTTTTCAGAACAGCGTGTATCTGATCCAGTCCTCTAGTTCCTCAAGATGCGAATAGGCTACCAACTTGCAATTCGGGTGCGTGATGCCAGTGATCAACAGCGATATCTTCGTCTCTACGGCCCGCCGATAGAATAAAACCACTTTCTTGTCTGTGGCTCCCAGAAGGTAGCCAGTCTCAAGACCCAAGCCGAATGAGGAGCCCGAAACTTCAGCCACAAACAGATCACACTGCTGAAGCCACGCCATGTCCCGCCGGTAAACTTCCTGAGGCGAAATAGACCGGTCCGCCTGCCAGGCATCCTCGCGGATCAAATGACGGGTGAGCACGTCGTGGCCCAGTTCCTCCAACAGCTCAACGATCTTTGTGGCTGCCACCACGGAGGAGCGGTCCCCCGCTACGGTGAACCCAAAATAGATTTTCATATGTGTGGCGCATCCCTGCGTCTTCGTCCAACATCACTGCGGGGGCCGTGCAGCTGCTAGCGTGGCAGTTGATCTTAGGATCGACCAAATCAGAAGTCTTCAACCTCGACTCGGTAGCTCGAAGCCAGCAGATCTTGACCAACGCCGTAACTCCGAAACCTGACTGCTGGACTCTTGACCTGCTCGGCCCCCAGCCGGTCATTAAAAGGGATGCACTACTGAGTATCGGACCGCGTGGATCTCAGACCGAAGCACCTGCCACGTGAGCGAACGTAAAGGTTTCTTCCTCAGCTACTAAGAAAATCGGCGGCCCACCAGAAGAAATCGTCACGGCATGGGCAAGCGCCTGCTTCCCACCATCTGACGCGGCGCATGCTTCCAGATCCGCCATCGACCGGAAATAAATCTCTGCGATGCGATAGAAAGAAGGAGTACCTTGCGGCGAAGCCAGTACCTTGGTCGCGACCATTTTGGTCTTGCCCTCCAGTTTTGCCACAGCCAGAGGTACGTGCTCGTTTTGATAGATCTTCTCGAAGGCATCAATGTCTTTGGGACGTGGATACATCACAATAAGTTTTACGTCTGCCATTCCGTGCTCCTTTTCTCGGTGAGATTTGCAACAATACCGGTTTATTTTCTCTCAAGATCGCTCCGCACGACCGACCTCGAACCTGTGTTCACTTATGGCGGGCAGGGAAGCGCCCAACCCATGAGATTCTCCAACATTCAAAAAGTTACAATTCCACAAACCATTTCGACGTTGAACTGCTCAGCCGCGCAAACTGTGTAACCTTCCTCCCATTCGACAATCTCATGGAAGCGACGAAGCAAAAACATCGTCATGAAAAAGGAGCTGTTATGAATAAAGTCGGTGTCGTAAAGAGTTTTGCCACCATTACGTTGTTACTTGCATTCTTGATCGCGTTGCCTGCTGCACGAGCAGATGAGGCAAATCAGGCCACCAAAGTCACGTTTGACCAGCCGGTTCAGATTCCCGGACGCGTACTGCCTGCGGGAACCTACTGGTTCATCCTGCCTCAGGACGTGACCCAACATTACTTGGTCCGAATCTTCAACTCTGATCGAACAACACTGTATGCGACTCTCTTCACGATTAATGCCGCGCGTCTGCAGCCAACTGGGCACACAACGTTCATCCTCGCGCACCTCGCGTCCGCGCAGCCTCAGGCGATCGTGACGTGGTTCTATCCGGGTGACACGACGGGCCACGAATTTCTATACCCGAAACAGCTGCAGAAGGAACTCGCGAATGACAAGCAGGACACCACCATGGCCGGAAACTAACCTTGAGGCTATGTAAAACATCAACTGGTCGGCGGTGGAATTCAAGCGCCGCCGGCCAAGTAAGCTCCCGCGGCTTCAGAGCACGGAGATCGTTTGTACCGAATTATTCATTTTGACCGGCAGCATTGCGGGCCGAACGGGCAAAGATCTGGGACGCAAAACCGTGAGCGCACTGAGACAAGCCGAACCACGACAGTTGACTGACGCGAGCGTCATACGACTCACGCAACAGGCCGGTCGATCGCCAAGTCGACAGGTCTTCGCCCTATACCTTGGCATGGTGGGAGACCCTACGGCAGCTAAAGACCTGACACACATTCGTCAGAATTCATCCGAAGTTCTCGACGTTCAATTCGAGCGCTCATTTGACCGCCCCGCGTCCAACGCGAGGGCCTATTGAGCAAAATACGATTACTGCTGGCAGACGATTATCGCCCCCTGCTGGAAAGCGTGGTTAAGCTGCTGGAGCCTGGGTTTGAGATTGTCGGCGAAGCTCAAAATGGCCAGGCTCTTGTGGAGGCCGCTCTCAAACTAAAGCCTGACGTAATCGTGACAGATATCAGCATGCCAATTCTCAACGGCATCCAGGCTGCCAAGCGATTGCGGGAAGCAGGAAGCACTTCGAAGATCGTATTCTTGACTGTTATTTTGGATCGCGACTTCATTTCCACCTGCCTGGCCGCCGGGGCGCTGGGGTATGTCGTAAAAGCTCGGCTTGGAAGCGATCTGGAGCCTGCCATCCGCGAGGCTGTTGCGGGGCGAATCTTCATTTCACCGGCTCTGGGGAGCGAGAGTTAGCCGATGCGCGACAAGGGGCCCCCGGAGCGCTTAAAATCAGGCATTAGGACCTGTCCTTCGCCAAAATTCTGCGCATCGAAAATAGTATTCCCTGCCGCAACGGCTGTCCCATCTAGGTTATCCCTTCATCCCTGAGCGCCAAGACAGCCTCCCGGCAGAACCCCCGCGCGGACCTGTATATAAGGATGGAGGAATCCCGACGTTTTCGCGACGCTAGGCTGGTTCGGATTAGGCAGCTCGGTAGTACCGGTGGTGCAGCCCTCCCCGTCGCACATGAGGAAGGACGCGCCCTGAGGCTATGGCGCGAGTTCTGCCGTCTGGCGTTCCCTTCCCGAGTCCGAGATGCGTGCGGTCTTCATGGTAGTAGCGGGCGTATTCAGAGAGCAAACGTTTCAGGTGGCGTTCGTCAACTGCAATGAAGTGATCTAGGAAATCTCGCCGGCAACTCCATACTGCCAAGGACTTTCGAACGAGGTGCGGACGGGATTCACCTTAAGGGATCGAAGCGCTGCGGGAACTTCCAGTCCATACTTGGCATCACCATCAAAGATGACGAACCTCGGAGCGGATCCAAATGGAAATGCTTCTCGCAACCAGGCGGAATACGTTCCTAGCCACCGTGGGTCAGCGATCTTGTAGCAGTCTCTTAGCTCCTCTGCTTTGTCTACGACGTCGATCAACGTCGTAGGCCTCTTGCGCTCTTCGCACGGCAGCAGAGTATTGGCGCGTCCAGTTGAACAAGGCCGTGACCGGAGTTTCAAGCGTGTCCCCTAGTGGTGTAAAGGAATATTCGACGCCGAGAGGAGAATCGGTAAGGACCCGCCGTGCGACAAGGCCGCTGCGCTCAAGCTGGCGCAGACACTGGGTAAGAGTCTTCTGGGAGATGCCGGGAACGAAGCGCTTCAAAGCATTGAATCGCGCCTTCCCTTGGTGATCGCAAAGTGCGCAGAGGATTAGAAGATGCCAGCGCCCGGCGATCTGGTCCACCAGCACACGGTCTAGTCGAACACTCATCTCGATTGCTTTACCCATGGCCAGTTACCTCAGTTCCCCTTAGAAGCTATTGCACAACCCTCCGCAAGACGATCATGAAGCAGGCGATATGAAAAAAAGCACCATAGATCGTGAGCGAACGGTCGTAGCGCACGACCAAGCGTCGGAAGTTTCCCAGCCAGGCATTG